>NZ_JAHLOS010000003.1 GCF_018917525.1 Enterococcus raffinosus
CACTCCACGCGAGTGTTTATTAGCAGAATTATCAAAGTTATCGTTGGCTGCTAAATAGAGAATAAAATTGAATAACACATGAATTTCAATAAGTGGCTAACTTGCACTTGAAATTTGGGAAATGATTAAAAGCAGAGAGAGCCAAAAGCATTTTTTAGTTCACTCCAGAACAGTTTGCTTCAAAAATTCTGAAGTGAACTGTTCTTTTTCATGATGCTTGTGATACCTTATACTAAATTTAGGAGGAATACTTATGGATAATCGATTATCAAATTTATATTCTTTGCTGGCAAAACAAGGAAAAACTTTTGAAATCCCCTTTTTGGCCAAAAGATTTCAAGTGAGTACCCGAACAATTTATAACGATATAAAAAAACTGAATGAAACACTCAAAGCGTCATCTAAAGAGATAATCGCTATTGAAAAGGGGCGTGTCTATTATAGCGTTGATAATCCTGTAGATATTGAAAAACTATTGCTCAAAAATAGTGATTTTATTAGTGGTGACAAAAGCATCAGAAGAATTCGTCTATTAGAGACAATTTTATTGTTACCTGATTATTTCAGTTCAGAAGAGCTATTAAGAAAAACGCTTGTTTCAAAAAATACATTATTGAGTGACCTGCAAGAAGTACGTAAAATTCTACAGAAAAATAGAATTACGCTAGAATCTTTACCATTTCGCGGTTATAGAGTGATCGGGGATGAAATAGAGATTCGTAATTTATTAGCCGCTACACTTGAACAGGACCCGTTATTATTTGAGACGGAGCATTATGAAATGGAACAGCCGTTATTAGCAGAAATTGAGTCATTCATTGAAAAAATCTGTGGACAGTTGGGGATTCAATTGAGTGATGAATCCTTCCAAAAGATAATATTGCACTTTTGGATCACTAAAAAAAGGAGCGCACTAGGAAAGACACTCGCTGCTTCAAATAAAAAGGATATTTTGAGCAAAGAGGAAAAAGCTCTACATGAGCAGCATAGAGAATTGACTGATTTATTCAGGCAGTCAATTAACTCGTCGGAACAATTATACTTGGCAAATAAAATATCTGAGGCTTCTATTACTAAATACCAAGAATTACTTTCAGATAAATGGGTAACTTTTAATTTAGTTATTGAAAGATTTATTTCAGCGGTGAATATACAACTTCCAGAATTGGATTTTAAAGGGGACAAAAAGCTATATGAAGGATTAATCAATCATTTACGGCCAGCATATAAACGAACCTTAGCGAATGAGACGTTGGAAAATCCTATGTATGAGCATGTTTTAGAGCATTATCATGAGTTACATTTGATTGTTCAGAAACAAATTTCGGTGATTGAAAGAATACTTGAGATTGAATTTACTGATCATGAAACAAGTTTTTTTACACTTTTCTTTGCGGCTTCAGTTGAACGAAGTAAGTTTTATGTTCCCCATAAAGCAAAAATTGTTATTATATGCAATGCAGGAATTAGCACTTCTGAAATTTTAAAAAGTAAAATAAAAAGTATTTTTAGTGTAGATGTTATCGGAACCTTTGGAGCTAGAGAAGGAATTCGTTGGATAGCAGAGCATAAAGTAGATTTAGTAATTACTACAATACCCTTAGATTTAAAGCGAGTACCGTTTGTTCAAGTAAATCCTTATTTATCAGAAGAAGACATTCAAATTATTAGTGAATTCATTAAACCAGTTTTTCATGAAATTAATGTAGATGATTTGTTGCGAATGGTAAATAAGTATGTGAAGTTATCTGCGCAGCAAATTCACAGCTTAACAGAAGAATTTAAAGAGTATTTGAATATTAGATCGAGTGAAAATTTAAAAAGGGAGTATCAGCCTATGCTTAAGGAAATATTATCAGAAGAATTAATTGATCTTCACTATCATGCTGAAAATCGTGATGAAGCCGTTAAACGTAGTGGGGAACTATTAGTAAAAAAAGGTCTAGCTTCAGCGAATTATATTGAGGGGATGATTAGGAATGTTGAGATTAATGGCACTTATATTGTGATTGCACCTGGAATCGCTATGCCACATGCACGACCTGAAGAAGGTGCTTTGGCTATTGGATTCAGCATTGTTACCTTAGAAGAACCAGTTGTATTCGGTCATCCTAAGAATGATCCGGTAAACATTGTGATCGGATTATGTGCGGTGGATCATCAAACACATTTAAAGGCATTAGCCGAATTAGTAGAAATCCTCTCTCATAAACAAAATGTGGATAGTTTTTTGAATGCAACAAATGCTTCGGAAATATTAGCAATGGTAAAAGGAGGAAATGAATCATGTTAAAAATTGTAACGGTTTGTGGTGCAGGGGTTGGTAGCAGCATGATGATGCGATTATTCACGCAACAAATTTTGGATGATGAGCACATTGAAGCAACTGTTGATGCGGCGGATATTGGTTCTGTTGATCCAAATAGTTTTGACATTTTAATCACGACATCAGATTTTGCCGACACACTGCGTGATTCATCAGCTAATATCATTCGGATTGACAACATGATGGATAAAGAATATTTGAAAGAACAGCTATTAAGGACGATCAATGAATAGGGGGCAAAAACATGTCAGTCTTTTTATATATTGTAAATAATGTACTGAGTCAGGCAGTATTTATTATTGGAATGGTAGTCGTTGTTGGGATGGTTGCTCAAAAGAAAAGCTGGGATCAAATTTTGCCTAGTACACTTAAAACAATGATTGGTTTTACCATGATCAATGTTGGTGGTCAAACATTAGGTGGAGCTTTATTGCCGCTTCAACAAATGATCTCTAAAATATTTGATATGAAGGCATTTTCTTCAGATATTGGAGCTGCTCAGGCTGAAAGCTTTGCAGATATTGGAACAGAAATGGCGTTGATTTTTGCTTTTGGTTTTTTAATTAATTTGTTGTTAGCACGTTTTACCCGCTTTAAATATGTTCATTTATCGGCGCATGTTTCGTTTTTCTTTGCAGGATTGATCGCTGCATTGCTAAAGTTCAATACAACACTGCCATTTACAGGAATTGTTACGGTGGGTTCAGTTATGTTAGGGCTATATATGACGCTTAGTTGTGCCTATGTAGCGGTTTGTATAAAAGGAGTTAAAGGAGGCGAAGGATTTACTTTAGCGCACTCCAGCTCCTCGGGATTATTGGTAGCGACACTGTTAGCAAAAGTTTTTGGAAATAAAGAACATGATCTTGAGAATATGGAGATTCCTAAGAAATTGAATTTTCTTAGAGAAATGACGATCGCATTGACTTTAGTGATGACTGTTCTATTTTTACTAGTGAGTCTTTTTGCGACACCTACTTGGACAATGGAGAATATTACTGGTGGTCAGGATATTATCGTCTTTTCACTATTACGAGGTGTTGAGTTCGGAATGTGGATCACAGTAATTATTACCGGTGTTCGAATGATGCTGTCAGAGATCATACCAGCATTTCATGGAATTGCAAACAAAATTATTCCTAATTCGAAACCTGGTTTGGATATCCCGTTACTATTTCCGAATTATCCTACTTCAGTGATCGTCGGTTTCCTATGTAGTTTAGTTGCTGGTTTGGCAGGTATGTTGATTCTTGGTGCGTTAAATTATCCAGTTGTTGTTTTTCCAGCATTAATTCCGACTTTCTTCACTGGAGCCGCTACTGCTATTTTCGGTAATGCACATGGTGGGCGTAGAGGAGCAATATTGGGATCATTGACAAATGGTTTTCTATTGATTTTTGGTCAAGCATTACTGCTTCCAATGGTTGGAAGCTATGCTCCTATTATGCGAATCCTAAGTGAAACAGATTATACCGTATACGGTCCCATTTTAGGTTGGATTTTACAATTACTTGGAGGTGTTTAATGAAAAATCTAGTTCTGTATTTGACTATCAACTATCCAACAAGAGAAAGATTTTTTGAGATTTTAGATATTGTCGAAGAATTCCAAATAGGGTACGTTGAAATTGGTATTCCAGTTTCTGATCCATATGTTGATGGATCAACAGTTAGAAAATCACAAGAAAAAGTTTTTTCAACAATGAGTATTAAGGAAATTGAATCAGCGTTACACGAAATACGCAAACGTTATTCCTTTAAAGTGATTCTAATGACTTACAACGAAGGTGTCGAAGAATTCAAATTAGGACAACTTTCTCAAATGCTTTACGATGCTATTTTATGTGTTGATAAAATACTTCCTAAAGGTGACTTTTCTGGTCTTGTTCATACTTTTACGAAAAATATGGACAAGGACTTGATAGATAGTCAATTAGCTGAAAGTTCTCAGTTCATTTATTTGGTTTCTGGAGAAGGAAAAACTGGTGAGTTTGCACAGCTTCCTGAAGACTATGTAGATTTAGTTCCTTATTTGCAAGCTAATACACAGCTTCCAGTGTTTGTTGGTTTCGGAGTTAAAAATCCAACCGATATTGCCAGTATTTTAGCAAACGGTGCGGATGGCGTTATTATTGGTTCTGAATTTATCAAAAGATTTAATGAGGGAGGAATTTCTAGCATCAAAGAGTATTTATCAGAAATTCATTCGGTTTACTAAAGGAGGACTCGCTTCATTCATTCGTGAAGCGAGTCCTGTTTTTACTTTGATAACGAAATAGCTCGCGTTATACTTAGTAAATTTGATAAGATAAAAGAAAAAAAGTAGGTGAATCAATGAGAATGTGGAATCCGTGGCGAGGCTGCCGTCGTGTTAGTGAGGGCTGTAAATATTGCTTTATTCATGAGGGAGATAAAAAGCGAGCAGTAGATACAAGCAAGATTGAAAAGACAGCTCAGTTCGATGCGCCTATTAAAAAAACAAAGAATGGCTATAAAATGAAAGGCGGACAGCTCGTCTTTGTTTGTTTTTCCAGTGATTTTCTTATAGAAGAGGCCGATTCATGGCGTGCGGAATGTTGGCAAATGATCAAGGAACGCACTGATTTGCATTTTATGTTCTTAACTAAGCGGATCGAGCGTTTAATGGATTGTGTGCCTGAGGATTGGGGCGATGGGTACGATAATGTCACGATTGGTGTTTCAGTCGAAAATCAAGCCCGAGCAGATCAACGATTGTCGTTGTTACAAGAGCTGCCAATCAAACATAAAAATATCGCTTGTCAGCCACTGATTGAAGAAATTTCCATAGCTAAGTATCTGACGGATATCGAGTTAGTCGTTGCAGGTGGGGAATACCATAAAAATGCCCGACAATTAAATTATGATTGGATCTTGAAACTGCGAAAAGAGGCGATTGCGCAAGGCGTTGCTTTTGAGTTTCGGCAATGCGGGACGCACTTTATTAAGGATCAACAGGAGTATCAATTGAGTTACCGCCAATTGTTTTCACAAGCAAAAAAAGCGGATATCAATTGGTACCCAAGTAAATAAAGAAGCAGAAATCACTCGGATTTCTGCTTCTTTATTTATTCAGATAAATCTTCATTTAGTTCTTTCGCAGCGAGTGCGACACGTTTATTTCCTTTATGCAGTTCAACGACTGTCCAGACTAACAAAGCAAGAACCGCAACAATCAAAACATAAGCGATACTATCGGCTGTTGTGATTTCCCAAGCTGAAGGATTGTCTCCAAAAAAGCCTTCGATTTGACTAGGCAGACCTATTAAGTTCAAATAAGTCAGGCCAATGACTGAGATCCAACCCAACAGTTGGATGATTCGTTTATTTTTGAATCGTTCCCCCATTTCCGCGCTGCTATTTGTCATCATTAACAAGGGCAGCATAGAAAATGGTAGGGCAAAGGCCAAGAAAACTTGCGAATTATTCATCAAATTATTCAATGCTTCATGTTCTTCAACGACTGTATCACCGCGAGTAAGCAGGACGCAAATCAATACTGGAACAACCGAAATCAAACGAGTGACTAGACGACGCAACCAGATCGGCATACGCATATGAACGAACCCTTCCATAATTACTTGCCCAGTCAAAGTACCAGTAATTGTAGAGTTTTGACCAGAAGCTAGAAGCGCCACAGCGAATAAGGTTGATAAAGCACCAGTTTTTGCGACACTCATTAGGATTCCGTTGCTCATCGTGGCTGGGTTCGATAAGGCTTCATACAATCCAAAGAAGGATGGATCTTTGACAGTCCCCGTTTTGAACACAGCAACACCCATAATCAAAAGTAGTGCATTAACAAGGAAAGCTAATGATAATTGAATATTTGAATCCCAAGTGGTGAAGCGGACGGCATTTGCGACATCCTCTTCATCATCATGATCAACTTCGCGAGTTTGAGAAACCGCTGAATGAAGGTAAAGGTTGTGAGGCATCACAGTCGCTCCGATAATTCCTAATGCTCCAGTTAGTGGTGTTTGTCCGCCGATCATCTTATCATTGGAAAATGTTTCGCTAGTTGGAACAAATCCTTTTAAAACGTCCCCCCAATTAGGATCGGACAAAGCAACTTGGTAAATAAAAACAAAGAGAATCACAAAAATCAAACAAACAACGATGGCTTCGATTTTACGGAATCCGACTTTGGTTAATAATAATAGTAGAAAGACATCGAAGACAGTAATAAAAACAGCGATAACCAATGGAATATTAAACAATAAATACAAAGCAATGGCGGCGCCGATAACTTCCGCGATATCGGTTGCCATAATGGCTAATTCAGTCAAGATCCAAAGAACGATCCCCAACGATTTACTTGTCCTCGCCCGAATGGCTTGTGCCAAATCCATTCGAGTAACGATCCCCAGCTTTGCTGCCATATATTGTAAAAGCATAGCCACTAAGCTGGAAATTAAGATGACGGACATTAATAAATATTGGAAATTTTGTCCACCGGTGATGGAGGTCGACCAGTTTCCTGGGTCCATATATCCGACAGCGACTAATGCTCCCGGACCTGAATAGGCGAGTAGTGTCCGCCAAAAGCTTTTTCCTTTTGGTACTTTAATCGTACCGTTGACTTCCTCTAAAGAAAGTCCGTTTGTATGTTCTAAAATGGGATGTTTATTCGTACTCAAGACGCTCCCACCTTTCTCTAAACTTTTCTACGATGCAATCATACACCCAAAATCAGGAAATGAAAAGAAAAAGATTCGGCATGCCTAAAATTTCTGAAAAGCATATTTATTTGGCATAATCTGGTTTTATTTTACACTAAACAGAAGAAAAAGAGGTGAGCGTATGGCAGATTGGCATACACAATTAGATAGTACATGGGAAATCAAAGGAACAAATTTTCCAATGTGGTTAACAGATAAAAGAAAAAATCCCCGAATTACCTACAAGAGAGCAGAGAAAAACGCTGTAGAGTTACTCGATTTGGTAGAATATGAAGTAAATGGCAAAACCAAGCAAATTAAAGGAATTGATCGTTTAGTCGGTGACCAGTTTGTTTGGCGTGGAATAGGAATAATGAGAATTCTGAGCAGTCGTTGGCAAGTAGTGACGATCAAAGGGGATGTATTAGTAATTCGTTTTGAAAAATCATTCATCACACCAGCTGGAGTAGATATTTTAATAAGAAGGGGTTCTCGGACTCCCAATTTGCGCGAACGCGTTTTAGAACACTACGAAAGTTTTGGTTTGACCGTTGCAGAAATAGAGACACTTCAATGGAAGTAGAGATAAAAGGAAGTAGTTAGTAAAGTAGAAAATACTTAAAAAGCCACAAAGTCATTTACTTTTCTAATGTAAAGTAGATGACCATGTGACTTTTTATTGTTATTCAATTTATTGACTAATCTCAATAACCCGATCAGTCCAGTCTTGATAAAAGCTTTCTTCGTGGGAAACGACGATGACAGTACCTGCGAAAGTAGCTAAGCTGTCACGCAAGCTGTCTTTTGTTGCTTGATCGATGTGATTTGTTGGTTCATCGAGAATTAGCAAATTGCCCTTTTGCATCGTCATTTGACAAAGCTTGACTTTGGTTTGTTCACCACCGCTTAAGGTGCTAAGTGGTTCTTGAGCTAATTGATTCGGCAAACCTGCTTTGGCGAGATGTTTCCGCAACTCCTTAACAGTTTCTTTAGGGAAATGTTCACTCAAATACTGTAGGGGAGTCTGGTAAGGATTTTCCCATTGCAGATCTTGCTCGAAATAATTAATTTTCGTATTTGCAGGAAAGTGAAATTCACCTGCAAGTTTAGGAATCGCCTCGATCAAGGTCTTCAGCAAGGTTGATTTACCAATACCGTTGAACCCACGAATAGCGACTTTTTCGCCATAACGCAGCGTGATATTGATTGGCGGCAGCAGCGGTCGTTGATAACCAATTTCCAAATCCGTTGTTTCCATTGCTAATGTTGTAACGATCGGTGCATACGGAAACTCAAAGTGAGCGACTGCATTAGAAGAAGGCGGCGTTAAGCGTTCTACTTTGTCTAGCTGCTTTTGGCGACTTTTCGCCATAGTCGAACGTGAGCCTGCTTTGTATTTACGAATGTAGACTTCTGTTTTCTCAATCTGACGTTTTTGAGCAGCATATTGCTTCATGTATGTTTCCTGGAATTGTTCCTTTTGTTTCAAGGCCTTCGTTAAATTACCAGTATATTTGGTCAATTTCCCAAACTCGATATCAGCGATATGGGTGGTAATTTGGTTCAAAAAATCGCGATCATGAGAAATGACTACGAAAGTACCGGAAAAACCCTGCAAAAATTGACTCAGCCAGGCTACGTGTTCATCATCCAAGTGATTCGTTGGCTCATCCAAAATCAGCACGTCCGGTTTTTCTAATAATAATTTTGCCAAAATTAATTTTGATCGCTGGCCACCGCTTAAATCCTCCAATGGCGTATCCATACCCAAAACATCTAATCCCAAACCGCTGCTCATTTCAGCAATTAACGTATCAATCTGATAAAAATCACCTTGATCTAATTCTGTCTGCAGCTTTCCAGCCTTATCTAGCAATTTATCATCCATCGATTCACTGTATTCCATATACAGTTCGCCAATTTTCGCTTCTTTAACAAAATCTGCGGCATAGGCAGTTTTTAGAAAATCTTTGATAGATAAGGTTGGATCGACTTCGACATATTGATCCAAATAGCCCACATGGATATTCTTCTGCCAAGCAATCGTACCTTCATCCGGTAATTGTTCGCCAGTGATAATTTTTATTAGGGTACTTTTTCCGGCGCCATTTTGTCCGATCAGGCCTAGATGTTCCCCTTTGTTCAAATGTAATTCTAAATCCTCGTACAGGATTTTATCGCCAAATTGTTGCGCGATTCCTGTTAAATCTAAGATACTCATGTTTCTCCTACTTTCTTACTCAAATCCCCATCATCTAATAAAAGAAGCAGATAGTCAAGAAAAAAAGAGCCCTTTTTCAGGACTCTTCAATTTATTATAGTTGAGCAGAGAACAAATAAAGAACAATATCAGAAATCACATCAACGACCTGACAAAATAAATCTGCTAGATTTTTTAAGAATTGAATGATCATTTCAAGCATTTTTTCCCTCCACCTATTTAAATAAACCAGACAACCAGTCGATTGGATAAAGAGACAGATGTAAGGTAATATGTGCCAGCAAATAACTTATCGCGAAGAATGGAAATAACATTTGTTTCATGAGTATTCTCCCTCCGTAATTTTCGTTACCTCAGTATAACGTGAAGTAAACAGAAGAAGACATAGATTCACCTTATCTTTAACGAACAAATATGTAAGCTGAGTATACAAAAAAGCCTCTGCTTTCTAATTTTAAGCAGAGGCTTTTAATTATAGGCTTCATTCATTGAGATGCGCGCTCCTTAGGCAGATTTTTTTAGGTCATAGATCGCTTGTTCAATGGTGATTCCAGTTCCTTGTTGACCAGTGATTGTTGAGTAAACAACAAAAACATTTTGTTCTAAATCAAAAGTTACACGATATGGTTTTTCTTGCTCAAAAAAAGTCATTCAGTTTCCTCCTTTCATTTAATAACACACTTACAAATAAAAGTATAACACATTAAAACAAAATAATAAAATAAATTTGCATTCATAAAGTATTCTAATTATTTAAAATTTGGGGTACTACGATTTTCTCTTGTTATACTTAAAGAAACGAACTTTTAGGAGTAATAAAGAATGAATGATGAAATCATCAAACAATTTGTAAGAGCTATTAATCAGCAAAATTTACCAATGATTATCCAAATGATGTCAGAGGATTTCCAGTTCATTGATACGTATGGCAACTGTGAAAATAAAGAAGCGATGAAGACTGGTTGGCAAGGGTATTTTGATTGGTTTCCTGATTATCTTGTTGAAGTTGAAGAATGGATTGGAAATGATGATTTTACGATGATTATTGGCAAAGCAAGTGGATCTTATTTAGGAAAAATGGACAAGCATTGGGAAATTCCAGCTGCTTGGAAAGTAGTTGTCGGGCAAGGGCGGCAGATAGCGACTTGGCAGGTTTTCTGCGATTCAAAAAAGCAGCTAGATTCATTGAAATAGCGATTCTACAAAACATAGACCTTAATATAGAGGGATTCTACAAAGTTTAGGTAGAAAAATCGTCCATTTTATTTAAGATGAAATTAAAGGGAGGACATGAAGTGGAGATAGGAAAACAAATCAAAGAACACCGAAAAAGAATGGACTGGACACAAAAGGGACTGGCAGAAAAACTCAATGTTTCTGACAAGACCATATCAAGTTGGGAAACAGGAAGGACCTATCCTGAATTGTCACTTCTGGTGGATTTAAGCGAGCTGTTCGATACGTCGCTTGATGAGCTTCTGAAAGGAGATGAAGAGGTTGTGAAAAGGATCGATAAAGATGTTAAATTAAAAAAGGTTTACAAGTATGGATTGATCGCGACTTTACTAATCGTTTTTTCAGGAATCATATTCTTTACCCAATATCAGAACAAAAATCAATGGGTAGATCGCTTTAATCCGTTTATGGAGATGAAGATCGGCTATGCAACGCTGCCAACTTCAGTTACTTATAACAATGGAAAAAAATACAAAGAAGATGGGAAGAAAGAACAGTATCCTGATCCATATAAGAATATTTGGGTGGCAGATGATCCATTTGGAGAGGGGATGCTGCTGGATTTTCAAGGTGGACAGGCTCCAGAAGGCAAGAATTATGCGTTGGTGCAGCACAAAGGAACCTATGTAAGAAGAATCTCATTCATTTCATGGAAATCCATTCCAGGGGTTTATCGTGACATTATGAGTAAAGACTATTTTGAAGTACCATTGATGAAAGAGTAAAAGAGAGACTAACAAATCAATTGATTTGTTAGTCTCTCTTTTATAAGCTTTCGCCCCTGCCAAGGACGTTTATTATAGCATAATTTACACAGGTTGATTGTGAAAAATCACCTGCATTGCATGTCTTAGTGGAAAATAGACCAGGCTGACGATTAAAATTGTTGAAAAAATATTGATTACCGTTGCGGGCATTGTAGCTAAAGCTGCGAAGAAAGCGGGTTTCAATTGAGCACCAGCGATCATTGACATAACGGTTGCTTTGATTACAGACATAATAAACTTGGCAATGCCAGCACAGATTCCGATAATGATGATTTGACGAATCCGAGTTGGCTTGCGTTTGAAAAATGAGAAGGCGAGATAGGCTGCGGCACCCACAACAAAGCTTTCGACTAAAAAATAGGGTGCTTCAGCAGCAAAGCCATTTAGGATGTCAAAAATAAAAAAGCCAATTCCACCAGCTAAGGCTCCTTGCCAATAACCAATCAATAGCACTGCTAAGAGAACAACCGCATTTCCAAAATGTAGAAAAGCACCGGTAGGCAAAGGAATTTTGATCATCGTCCCCATTAAGGTAAGTGCCGCAAATAAGGCAATCAACACCAGGTTTTGAATTCGTTTATTACTTTTCATCTGAATACTCCAATCGTTTTTCTCCGTGGGTGTAGGCACCGTGCCAGACATGACCAACATACGGGTTGATTTGTTCTCCCATTGAAATGGCTGCCTGAACAAAATCAATCGCTAATTTGATAGCTTGTTCCACCGGATAATTTTTTGCGACGGCTGCGGTAATGGCAGCTGCGAATGTACATCCAGCCCCATGGTTATAAGGAGTATCAATCACAGGATGCGGGTAGCTGTGGAAGTTTTTCCCGTCGTAATGAAGATCAAGCGTTTGCTTCGTATCTAACCGTGCGCCACCTTTGATTACTACGTGCTTTACACCAAGTAGAGTGATCTTTTTAGCGGCCTCTTGCATTTGTTTCTTAGAAGTCAACTCTCCCAGTTCAGATAAAATACCAGCTTCTCGTAGATTCGGCGTTACAATCACCGCGCGAGGGATTAATTTTTCTCGTAAAGCTTGAACCTGATCATTTTTAATGAAATCCTGCGTTCCTTTGCCGCCAATCACAGGATCAACGATTAATGGGATATCTTTAGGAATCTGCGTACTAACTAGTTCGATCATTTCTTGAGAAGGTAACAGTCCTGTTTTTAAGGTATCGATTGTTCCTGCGAAGATCGACACAAGCTGTTCTTGCAGCATTTCCAAAGGAAGTATCTGTAAATGGTGTGAGCCATTATTCGGATCTAAATTAACAATCGAAGTAATTGCGGCAAAACCAAACGTTCCGAATTCTTGAAAAGTTTTCAAATCAGCTTCTAATCCACCGCCGCCGGTCGCATCTGAACCAGCGATTGTTGCAACTTTTTTCATATAGTAATACTCCATTTGTTTTTTAATAGCATATCTTTTTGTCGTACCTATGAAAACAGCCAATTGGATTTGTTTTTCCTCATCCAATTTTTATTTGGAGATTGAATACTCAGGCTCTCTTTGTCAAGCTTTCCAGCCAGCTTAAATATTCCTCCTCGCGATGAATCGCATGCATCAGGATAAGGTAATGGCCATAGTTTTCTTTAATCTTTTTATCAGGAAAAACAGCTATTTTTCTGTCTTCTAGATGTTCCAATTTTTTTTGATGCAAGTCGATTTGCTGTTGAATCATTTCCGGTAGGCGCTCATCATCAATACTTCTTATAAAGTATAATTTCAAAACAAACTCATCCTTATTGGTTGGTAATTCCGTTAAGGGTTCATTAATCCATTCATGTAAGGCGATTCTTCCCGCTTTTGTCAGAGAATAAACTTTTTTTTCAAGTTTCGTCCCAACAATCTCTGTTTGAAAATCAATCCAGCCCTTTTTTGTAAGTTTCGATAACTCAGGATAAATTTGACTGTGCTTCGCTTGCCAAAATTCGCCAATTTCTGTAGTAAACGCCGTTTTTATATCGTATCCAGTTTTTTTATCATCTTGCAGCATTCCTAGAATAATGTATTGTAATGTATTTTTTTGTGCGATGTTAAACATCTCCCTTGACAATTGAATAAAATCATTTTATCATAATCACGTAATCTAAAACATGTAAATAATTACATGTTGTTAATTAATTATTTGGAGGGATTAAATTGAAACAATTTAAAACAATGGAAGATTTTGTCGGTACACACTTTATTTATACGTATGATAATGGTTGGGAATACGAATGGTACGCTAAAAATGATCATACTGTGGATTATCGGATTCATGGAGGAATGGTCGCAGGACGCTGGGTGAAAGATCAAGAAGTACAAATGGATCTTTTAACTGAAGGTGTTTATAAAATTACTTGGACAGAACCAACTGGAACCGACGTTGCACTAGATTTTCTTCCAAATGAAAAGAAACTTCATGGCACCATTTTCTTCCCAAAATGGGTAGAGGAACATCCAGAAATTACTGTTACATTCCAAAATGAACACATTGATGAAATGCTTGAAGCTAGAGAAAAATATGAAACCTATCCTAAGCTAGTTGTTCCAGAATTTGCGAACATCACTTATATTGGTGAAGCAGGGGAAGACAACGAAGATGTTATCAGCGAAACGCCTTATGAAGGAATGCCGGATGATATCCGTAATGGCAAATATTTTGATGAAACCTATCGACGGATCAATAAATAGCAAAAAAGTTCAACATTCTAAAAAGAGTGTTGAACTTTTTGTCTATTTTGTTTTCATCCATTGGTCACGGATTTCATCGGTCAAGCGGATGATTCGTTTTCCAACTTCGGGGTATTGATTCGTTGCTAGGTTTGCTAAGGAAACGCGTACCGCCCACTCGCTGCTGCCAAAGGCGTTAGCCTTCAGTAACATCAATTGTTCTTTTTCAGCCAGAGAAGTTAGAACTTTTGTGACGGTCCACTTATTTTTTAGATAATCAGCAAAGGCATTACCGTAACGCTTACGGGTCCAATCTTCGTAATTGATCTCGCAGTAATAAGCGGTGTCTAGATCTTCAAGTGGTTCTTGCAAACCTAAAGTATGAAACAGTAGTTTTTCTCGTTGGCGGCAAATATCCATTACTTCGGCTTTATAAGCTTTACCTTCGTCTAATAAGCTGTACAAACTGAACATCACCATCATCACTTGTTGAGGAGCGGATAAACCAGCAGCATGATTTAAAGCAACGTCACGGCTGTCAGCTACAATTCGATCAATAAAGGTGATTGTTGTCGGATCAGCGGTCAGTGAAGCATAACGTTCACTTAATTTTTCAAGCTTTTCTTGTGGTAAGTTAGCAATCAGTTCGTCAAATAAATTATGTTTAGCAACGGCGATTGTTCCTACACGCCAGCCTGTTGCGCCAAAATATTTCGAATAAGAATAAATGCAGGCCGTATTGTATGGAATCTCCGAAAACAGGGAAGTGAAGACAGGGACGAATGTACCATATACATCATCAGTTAAAATCATTAATTCAGGATTATCTGTTTCAACAATTTCTTTTAGCAAATCAATGGTCGGTTGAGCTAGGGCATTTGCTGTCGGGTTGCTTGGATTTACTACAAAGACTGCTTTGATATCGAAATCACGCAGTTTATTGATTTCTTCGTCTGGGTATTGATACGTCATTTTGCCATCAATCATCGTTTGTTTGGCTTGAACTTTAACAATCTCAAACGCATATTTTGGCAATTCGGGAATTTCTAAATAAGGTGCGAAAGTCGGTAACATCAATGCGATCTTATCACCATGATTCAATAAAAAATTATTAAATAAAGTATCAAAAATATAACAGATTCCCGCTGTTCCGCCTTCCACCGCGAAAATATCAAAGGGAATAGTGCTATCAGAGAATAGTTCTTGATTTAGATAGGCCTTTATCGGTCCTTCGCAGGCACTCAAACAGCGTACTGGATTCGGGTAGTTATCGCCGATGATATGATCCAACATATCTGTTAACCAGGCTTCTTTTGGCATTCCTAAATAATTGTTGTCAGAAAACCAGATTTTTTTTAAGAAGTTGGCACCTTTTCCCGGATGAGACTCCAAGAAGTCAGTAAACCGCTGACCACGTCCAGTATCTGATTGAATCATTCCAGCTGTTAATTCGCCAGTACCATATAGTGTTTCCTGTGTGGCAAATTGACCAAGTAAAAAGAAGGCTTCTCGCGGAGTAGGAGCGGTCCAGTTAGGATTTCCTCGTCCAGCATTTAGTAGGTTGGTAACATTTTTATTTTCATGAATCTTTTGTTCCAAAAAGAGACTTAATTCAAAGGGACTTAATTCTTCTAAGGCTTGTTCAGTAATTGTTGACACAAATACGACTCCTTCTACACTGTATTTTGATTCTATAGTAACGAGAATTGTTTTTAATACAGCGTAAATACGCTTAGAGTTTATGAGAAAGTTTCTGTTAAAACACAAAGAAATAAAGGGTGTTTTTTCTTCGAATTATCCTTTAAGACTGATATAGCAACTAAGTTAACGCTTACAAAATTCTTAGAATGATTTTTCTGGTCTTCCCGATCAGATATCGGTCTTTCGACCCATGTAAAATGGTGGAAAAAGAGGCATACTGTTCCTATAAGTTAATTGTCGTGCAAATTGATGGATATTAAAGTATACATAGAACAGAAGGAGTGATCAGAGATGGATCAATTAATAGCTATTGCATTTATCGCATTATTGGTTTTCTTTGTTGTAAAAGTTGGATCAGTTTTGTGGCGCATCGCTGGCGTATTGTTTTTGCTATTTATCATTTATGTGTATAAAGATCAAGTCATCTCGCAGGTTCAGAATTTTATCGCTGACCCCAATTTTGGCGGATTATGGCAGAGTGTCTCAAGTTTCTTCGGAGATTTGTTTGATAAAGTTGCAGGATTTGTAAGCACAGTAATTGAATAGACTGAAAGAAGTTCTCAAGGTGAGGGCTTCTTTTTTTGTTCGAAAACCTAAACTTTTTGAAGAAATGAGTTTTTCAGAATAAAGAATCATGAATTGCAGAATATTTTTTAGAAAAAATCGCTAAAAAAGCTAGAACGAGTTTCTGCTTCCTAATGAAAGTAGAGACTCGCTCTAACTTATTTTCTATCCACGTGAATTAAATACTTTTGACATCTTCGATAACTTGCTAAAACAGTTTCAGGTATATCAACATGAGGGATAAAATTCGTACCATTCGGACCGTATCCCTGTTCATCATCATTTAAACGACGAATTTCACCAATGACTAGAGACAAGAAATAATCTGGCTTCCACCATGTGTCCATTTGTGGATTTTCAAAATGGGGACGATTATCAAAGTCTATCAGCTTTGGTTGTTCAAAGAAAAGTGGTTGAATCGCAGACAATCGTAATCCCCATTCCTTACAAAAGGTGATATGGCTACGCTTTTGTACCATAGGGTCTTGTACGAGCCAAAAGTTTTTCGGGGTACCTCGCTCAAATAGCTCATAAGAAAAACGAGCATTTTCTCCCGTATTTGTTGAGTTCTTTTCTAATAATAACTCGAGATCACGTGAGCAATAGTGTGAAAAAATTTCTTGAGTGATTTCTGCCTCAGAAAGTTGGTTCCACTCTGGTCGAACAAATTGCGGATACATCTTTTTACAATTTTCGATCAAGGGCGCGGTTCCGTGACCGATACCACCTACAAAAACGACACGTTGAATCGTAAGCTCCTCTTCGCAAAACTTAGCAGCTGAGACAATTAAATAAGGCAAACTATTGCCGGCAATAATGAGAGTATCCGATTTAAATTGCGGATTATCTTGGATCGTTGTGAGAAAATCTACGATTGTAGCAAGATCAGACATAGTGACCTCCTTAGTATTTTGTTGAATAATAGCTTATATAATAGTAGCAAAAAATTAGGCAGAAAAAAACTGTTGGCAAATCTTACCAACAGCAAATAGTTAAAATAGATAGCGGATGAAAAAGAAAATACATAAAGCAAACAGGATGACGGATAAGGTCAACCATGATTTTTGTTTGATCCAAAGAAACTTTCCGTAACAAAATGACGCTGCAGCTCCTGTGACAAGACTGACCAGATCCATTATTTCCCGATCTCCAACAATACGAGCCATTAATAAAATACTAAAAAGTATCATGCTGAATATTCCTGCCGTTGCTAAAGCCAAATCTGTACTTGTTTGTTTTCGATTTTTCTCCATCCGTATCCCTCCAATCTATAGGATTCATCTATCAAATTAATTTAGCCGTTATTTTCGAGTTAAATTTCTAGTTTATTTTAGTTTTCTCGAGCTTAAATAAAGTGAAATTGAGACGAAATCATGAGTATTGTTCTTTTTATTATAATTGAAGCCGATTACAATGTCACGTGTTTAAGAATTTACTATTTAATAAAAAAGTTGTTTTTTGATTTTATTGACGACGAATAAGTTTTTGGTATCAAATACTGAATAGTAGTGTATACTTGATGGGTAAAATAGAACTGGACATATTAATGGAGAGTTATTAATGAATGGGATGTGAGCGTGTGACAACTTTTTATTTTGTAAGACATGGGAAAACTGAAAACAATGAGCAAGGGCTTTTTAACGGAGGAACCGTTGATTCTCCCTTGATTCCGTCTGGAGTGGAAGCTACAAAGCGGATGGGTCAGCATCTGAAGACTGTCCAATTTGATTTGGCCTTGGCATCTCCACAAAAACGTGCACAAACGACAGCGAAGCTTATTCTTGAGGAAAATCAAAATCCACCACAGCTGAAGATCGTTGAGGGTCTGCGAGAAATGCGTCTGGGAGAGTGGGATGGTAAAAAGATTGATGAGATTACTGCTGCTTATCCAGAAGATTTAAAAAATTATCGAACCCGTCCCGATTTGTTCAATGCTGAAAAATTCCATGCAGAATCTTATGTTGATTTGATTGAGCGAAGTACAAGGGTAATTGAAGAAACGAAAAATGCACAGCCAAGTGGAAATATTTTAGTAGTGAGCCACGGAATTTTATTGATGGCTTTACTAAATACGTTAAAAGGGGTTCCGTTAGCAAAAATCCGTGAGAGTGGAATCGTAGATAACTCCAGCTTGACCATTCTAAATTATTCGAATAAGGATGTTTTTTTTGAGACGTGGGGACAATCATTTTAAATGAATAAATAATGAATAAATGCTTGTTGTCGGAGTAATTCTAATTTAACCGATGCAAATTTTATAATATTTAGTTTATTTAAGGAATTTATTAAAAAGAACCTGTTAATTACTGGTAAATGTGGTCGTTAAAAGTCTAAATGATAAAAACAGTTATTTGTTGATTTTTTTATTGTCATAAAACACAAAAAAATAACCTAGCATTTTAAGGCGATTTCGTGATAAAATACTTAATTTTCAATTACAAATGATCAAACCAACGATAACTAAGACAAAGAATGGTCTAGAACCTTCTGTTTTGAAGAATGGACATTACAAATAACTTTTAAAAAACTCTTTAGCGGTATATGCTAGAGTGTTTTTTTATTTTACATAAATCCTTTTAGCTGACTTCAAAAAAGCCATTCTATTGAACAGTGAAGAAAGTAGAATGAAAAGAAAAAAGTAAAAAATCCCTTCGAAATTTCTTTCGAAGGGCCTCTCATTTTATTTTAATGTATAGAATTTAGTTTGTTAATAGGTCCTTCCTTTTTAGACGATAGGTCAACTCGATCATCGTTTCCTGATCTTCTAATGGAACGGAAGCATCCGTCAAAAAATATTCATAACTACGGAAGGTAAAGATGCCGTTTTCCTGTTTGATTGCTTCGATCAGTTCTTTGTACGAATCCGTCAGGTCATCATAGTCTCCCACATATAATGTCCGAACAGCTTGATAGCTAGGTAGTTCATAGCTTTGGAATTTCTCTGTAGAAGGAATCTCCTTATTTATTGGAAAGCCGATTTCTACATCTAATAACTCGTCTTTTGGTTGTCCATTGCTGTCGAGATTTAGATAGGAGATAAACGGTGTGCCTACCAGTTCGGCTCCATTTTTTTTGATGTACTCTAATAGATCTACAAAAGAAGTTCCGATGTAATTTGGCAGATGTTCATGTGAAATGTGCGTAGACATCGAAACGATTGTTTTCGCTGGTTTGGTGATCTTCTCAATTTGCATTCTTATCCCCCGTTTCATAACACTTACGATGATTGTAACAAGGATTGAAATCGAATACAAATGGGAACTATTCATTCTGTGACTCAAAACCTAAAACTTGGCCATGCTGGTTTAGGTAATTAAAGAAGATAGGGAATAGGTCTACATCTGCCTTTTCTAATCGTTCTTTAGATTCAAGTCGTTGCCAGGTCTGTGCTGAGATATCCTTCTCTAATCTTTTTTTTGCCTGTTGGAAAGAAGGTTTGCGCTGATAGACCACCCGATTCAGCAATTCTCCTTTAGCATAGAGATAACAATAGTAGGTTTTATTTTCATGTAAAATTCCGACAAAAGTCTGGTTCTGCATAATCTGGATCAGTTGCTTATTACGCCGCAAAAAGCGTTGTACAGTTAGATAATAATTCCACCATTGAGCAGAAGCTTCATAATCATGTCGTTCACTAGCAGCTTGCACTCGCTGATCAATGCGTGTCAGTAAAGCAGTAGATTGACCTAAAAGGGTCTGTTTAATTTCCTGAATACGCAATTCAAATTCTGCTTCTGGTGTGATTTCATCGTAATTTTTAACGATTCCTGCTACGTATTTTAACGGGCCATCTAAACGATAGGTACTGTTAATAATTTGCTTTAATTCTTGGATTTTGCTTTGTTTGAAAAAAGGACCGATAACTAAGCCATCCTCAGACCATTCACCTAAGACCCTTAGATACGGGGCTTTATCAATAAACTGAAAATAACCGTATCCTTCATAATAATTCATCATTCGATTATAGCGGGGGCGAATTAGATGAATTAAATGGCATTCTAATAAGAGAGCATCGAATTCTGTATCAACCGTTTCGTAATCAAAATCATCGATCCAACGAATCATTTCTAAAACTTTCCGTGAATGTTGCTTATTCTGAACGAAGTAAGAACTGACTCTCTGCTTCAAATTTTTTGCTTTCCCTACATATATAATATCTCCGTTCATGTTTTTCATCTTATAAATTCCAGGGGATTTTGGTAAATCCTTAATTTTCTCTTTTAGCATATACTCACTCCGATTGTTCAATTTGACAAAAAAGACTTTTAACAAACTATTTAAAAGTCTATTCCAGAATCAATTTTTTAAGAAATTTGAAAATAATTGAAAAATAGGTGTTTTTGGTCTATTCTCTGAAAAAATAATCTAAAATATCAAGAAATGCAGTTGTTAAACAATGACCATCCATTTCTATTGTGTTATAATTAATTACGTTAAGAAAGCAATGAGAGAGAGAAATGGAGAGATGTTAAATGTCAAATAAGGTTTTGACCAGACGTGAATTACGTCAACAGAAACGACAGAAGACCATCAACTATCGTAACATTAAAAAAGGGTCTGCTGTAGTAGGTACGGCACTAGTAGCGGTTTCAGTAGCGGCACCACTACTAAACACAAATGAAGTTGAAGCTGTCGAAGGAAAAACAACTGCCACCACGTCAAATGTTGATAAGAAAGCGTTCATTAATGAGATTTCAAATGAAATCAAACCGTTAGCTGAAAAACACGATCTTTATGCTTCAATTATGATCGCACAAGCCATTGTTGAAAGTGATTGGGGACAAAACGAATTTGCTAAAGCCCCTTATTACAATCTATTTGGTTTAGAAGGTCAATACAAAGGTCAATCTGCAATGTTAGACAAAAAGAACCAAGATACTGGTGCGACTGAAAAGAAAGAAATGAAGCACTATGGTTCTTATAAGGAAGCAATTCAAGATTATATCGAAATCATCAAGACAACTTCTCGTGATGGTAACGAAAATTACTTCAGTGGAACATGGCGCAGTAATGCGAAAGATTACCAAACAGCTGCTGAAGCATTAAAAGGACGCTTCAATGACGACCAAAGTTATGTTCAAAAATTGGTTTCAGTAATTCAAGAAAATGATTTGGCTAGCTATGATGCCACTGAACCAGTGACACCACCAGTAGCACAGCCTGCTGTAGAGACACCTGCTCAACCACAAGAATATACGGTTCAATCTGGTGATACGATTAATTCTATCACGGATCAATTCGGAATTGGTGTTGATGAGTTTACTCAATGGAACAACATTGACAATAATATCATTTATGAAGGACAAAATGTAGTTGTTGGCAATGGTACGGTAAGTGAAGAAACAGCTCCTGCTGTTCCGACCACTCCAGTAGAACCAGTGACACCAATCGAAAATACAACTCAAGTAGTAGACGAACCGATTGTTGATAATACACCAATACAAGATAATACACAAGTACAAGAGGAAACGAATAAAGTACCAGATTCATCAGTTGTGACACCGGATGCAGTAAAGCCAACACCAGAAGTACCAACTCAAGAGGAACAAGCACCGGCTGAGGCACAAACACCGGAACAAAAGCCAGACCAAACACAAACTGATCAAGTACAACCAGATCAAACACAAACTGACCAAGCACAACAAGAACAAACGACACCTGAAGCACCAGTAACTTCAGATGAACAACAACAAACAGCTCCAGAGCAAACGACTGATTCTCGCGGACAACAAATCGTTAATGAAGCTGAAAAATATATCGGCACACCTTACGTATGGGGTGGAAAGGATACTAGCGGTTTTGACTGTTCAGGTCTTACTCAATATGTTTACAAACAAGTAACTGGCAAAGATATCGGCGTTTGGACAGTTGCACAAGAATCATCAGGTACAACAATCGATGTTAGCCAAGCGCAACAAGGAGATTTATTATTCTGGGGCGATCAGGGATCTAGCTACCACGTAGCCATTTCAGCTGGAGGCGACTCATACATTCACGCACCTCAACCAGGTGAAAACGTGAAGTACGGTTCAACTCAATACTACGCACCAGACTTCGGTGTTCGCGTATACTAAAATTAACTTAAAAATAATATCCAAGGAGGCTTAATCTTCGTTAGCCTCCTTGGATATTTTTTATTGATTAGTAGAAATAATATCCTTTAAAATTAAGAAAGGGCATTTTTAAAAATGGAGGAAACACATCATGCGAAAAAGTTTTTTCGAAACAGAGCGTATTTTCTTTTCTGTCTGGTTAGAAACCGATACGGCTTTAGCGGAACAGCTATGGGGTGACAAAAAAGTAACGCATTTTATTGCGAAGAACGGCTGCCTTTCAAAAGATCAGGTGATTCAACGATTATCTTTAGAAATTCAGAGTCAAGAGGAGTTTGGTTTTCAGTATTGGCCACTTTTTCTTAAACAAACCGATATGTTTGTTGGCTGTTGTGGCTTGCATCATTATGATTTAGAAAATCGAATTGCTGAACTTGGCTTTCATTTAGTTCCTGAAGCATGGGGAAAAGGGTTGGCTGACGAAGCTGCTAGAGCAGTGATTTCTTATGCGAAGGCTCAAACAGATTTGAAGGCATTATTTGCGGGACATCATCCGGAGAATCATGCCTCTAAGAAATTATTGCAAAAATTAGGGTTCGAATTTCAAAGGAAGGAATATTATGAACCAACTGGATTGGAGCATCCATCATATTTGTTGAAATTAACTTTGAAGGACTAGCTGATGAGATTGAGGAATCTTGTCGGCTTTTTTTGCTTCCCCTTATTGAAAATGGTTCGAATGTAGTAGAAAAAAACATGATTATGTTTTCTTTTTGGATGTCGCTCGATCTGGAAATCTTTAAGTAATGGAAGAAAGTCTCATCTATTCGTTTTACAGTTGTCTTGGTTAGGCTGGATCACACTGTCGATTTTGACCTTGGGTCTCTCTTTACTGTGGTTGATGCCATACATGGGTGTGACAGAGTATGCGGCGTTTGCAGATATGCGGAGTCAAGAACCTCATGTTTTTGAAGGATAGTTTCTCTACTTTCCAAAAGAATAGTCACTAATTAATTCCATAAATAGAATATTCGCTGACCGAGAAAAGTCAATCCTATATGTCGATTTTTCAGCATATTTGTGAATGGTTGGGTGCCTTTCACAAGGTCGATAATGATAAAACGCTAGTGAGCTTCTCCTTGATTGGAAGAAGTTCGCTAGCGTTTTAGTTTGTCATAAAGCGACAGAGTAAATTTTGATTTTTGGGTCTTTCAACCATAAGGGATAATTCAAAAGCCTATTGAGTTGATAGCAGAAAATGAATTTATTTTTCTGATCTAGTCTTTATCGTAAATTATCTTTTTTGTTCAGCCTTATTCACTTATTTTACAAAATTACTCGAAACATTTTCTCGTGCTTGTTTAATTCAATAAAAGAAATTTTTCCACCGTGTTTCTCAACGAGCTTCTTGCTAATTGCTAGCCCTAAGCCGCTGCCATTTTTTGTAGTGCGAGAACTGTCTCCGCTGACAAAGGGGTCAAATAAATGTTCTTGTAATTCTTTTGGAATAGGGTCGCCATTATCCTTGATTTCAAAAATCACTTGATTATTTAATGGGTAGAGTCGAATTTTAACAGTCGTATTTGCTGAATTATGCTGAATACTGTTACCAATCAGATTATCAAATACTCGTCGCAGTTCAATTGGATCACCAATGATTTCCAACGATTCATCTGGTAAATCAATAATCATGTCAATCTGATTTTTTTCAGCTAAATCCAGATGTTCCAACAAAACTTCGCGAAGCAACTCAGAAATATCGATTTTTTGTTGCTGAAGCTGATAGTCAGGACTCTCTAATTTTGAAAAAACTAATAAGCGATTGACTAGTTCATTCATATGATTAGTTTTTGTAATAATCGTTTCCATTGTTTGATTCAGCTTGTACTTGCTGACCAATCCATCAGCCACTGCTTTTGCGGACCCATGAATGGTAGTGATGGGGGTTCGCAAATCATGTGCCATGTTAGCAAAAAGCAGTTGTCGTTCTTTTTCATAGGAAGTTCTCTGCTGTTCCGCTTCTTCCAACTGTTTCGCCATGTGATTGAAGGAGTCTTCAATTTCTACGTACTCATATTCTGCGTTCATGTGGATATTCTTTGAGTAATCGCCATTTTTAATCGTACGTAACCCATTGATTAGAACAGTATTCGGGGCGATGAGATGATCCTTGACCGATTTAGAGTAGCGGTTCAGACAGAAGACAAAAATTAATAATACAGGAATGAGAATTAATAAAAGGTCTTTAAAAATGAGAAAGAGAGTAGATGAACGAAAGTTTCTAAATGTAGGCTCAAGTTTTCCTAGGACACTTCCTTGAGGAAACTTGGCAATGCAAATATATTCACGGTTGTCTAATCCTTTAAAGGAGGCAAAAGTAGCAATATAAGGAGGTCCTTTTTTATTGATACTCAATGTTGAAGGCCCTATTTTATAAATTTTTCTTTGGATTACTGATTGAAGTCCATCCATTTCCAGTAACTGTTTTTGAGTATAATGAGTCTTTTTCTCCGCTACTGTGCCTTTGGTGTAAACAACATTATTGTTCTCGTCTAAAATCTCCAACCAGCCTCCTACGTCTTCTAATGTAGAAGTATCAATTTTTGTATAATCTGTTCGGACGATTTTTTCGGCACATAAATCAAGTGTAATCTTACTTGTACCTATCGAGAAAAATTGGGCAATGAAGACTAAAATATATAATAATCCTAATAAAAGAAGCGAAGTCGTAATATATTTTTTAGTCAAAAAACGTCCGATTGTTTTAGGCTTCTTCTTCATGGCAGTATCTTATATCCTAATCCGCGGATTGTTTGGATATAAGATTCCTCCTCTCTGGTTCCCAATTTCTCTCTAAGACGGCTTATATAAACCATGATGTTGTTGTCATCAACAATATAGGTATCTTCCCAGACGGCTTCATAAATTTGCTTTTTAGTAAAAACACGACCAGGGGAGCTCATTAGTAACCGTAAGATTTTGAATTCAATCGAGGTTAATGCGATTTGTTCATTTCCTTTGAAAAGGAGGCATTGCTCGAGATCGAGAATCAGATCATGAAGTTCGATTTTTTCTGGAATATTTATTTCTTGTGAACCCAAAGAGTAGAAGCGGCGAAGCTGGGCGCTGACGCGAGCTACCAATTCTAAAGGATCAAAAGGCTTCGTTACATAATCATCTGCACCAATATCCAATCCTAAGACTTTATCTGCGCTTGCGTCTTTAGCAGTTAAGAAAATGATCGGCATATTTTTTTCTGTCCGGATTTTTTTGATTAGTTGATAGCCATTCATTTTTGGCATCATAATATCTAAAATCGCCAGATCGATTTTTTCTTGCTGAATACACGCCCATGCATTTTCACCATCTGTTGCAGTAAAAACGGTGTAGCCGTCCTTTTCTAAATATAAAGTGACGAAATCAATGATTCCTTGTTCGTCATCTGCTATTAAAATTGAGAATCCCATTGAACAACACTCCTTTGCTCATTTATTATTCTCTATTATACCGTTCAAAGAAGCTATTTTATATCTACTCTTTTAAAAAGCAGAGAGGTCAGTATTAATAGACAAGCGATGAGTAAGATTGAAGTGAGAAGTGCAGGGACTAAATTCTCCGCATTTCCGCTAAGCAAATGATTACTAACCGACAGTGCTGTATATTTCGCTAGTTCAAATGAGTTACTGTTAATTAAATAATTGACCGCAAACAAACTAACCAGAGAAAGGATGAAGGCGATAAAAGGAGATAAAAATAATCCAGCAAGTAAAGTAATCGCCATAAATAGTGCCAGGTGTAAAAAGATAAACCCAATCATTGCTGCTAAGTTAGGAAAATCAATCGTCGCAGAGGAGAAGTCACCATTTCCAACGGATGATTTGGCAACAAAGAGATAATAACTGCCGGCTGCAGTGAGTGTAAAAAGAACAAAAGCTCCAATTTCTGTAGTTATGAGTGCTAAAAATTTGGCGATGATGATCGGACCTCGTTTGCCAATTCGAAGCAAGGTCATCTTAATCTGTCCGCTAGTAATTTCACCAGAAAATTGAAAAGCTGTGACTAAAATCAGTAAAATCCCCCAAATTCCCAGAGTACTGAAAAATCCCCACATAGCTGTAACAAAATCAAGGCAAGCAAATGTTCCATCATTAGATAACCCTTCACCAGTAAATGTTAATCCACCTGTCGAAATACCAAATGCCATGACCACGATTAAAATTGATGGGATCAACAGAATTAAACTGTTTTTTCGTTTCAATGTTTTGATAATTTCCATTTTATAAATTGTCCATATTTCCATGATAATTCCTCCTATCTCATTAACTCAATTAGTTGAGCTTGCTGGTTTTTAAAATGTGTGTTTTGATCGGAATAGCTGATGACCCCGTTACTCAATACCAAAATATTGTCAGTTAAATCGCAAACCTCCTGCATTTGATGACTGGAGAAGAGAATTGCCGTACCATGCTCCCAACAGAGCTTTTGCAATAGTTCTTTAACTTCTTCCACACCAATTGGGTCCAAGCCAACAAATGGTTCATCTAAAATCAATAATTCTGGCTTTGTAATCAGTGATAGTGCCAAAGCTAAACGTTGCTTCATCCCAAAAGAAAAATTTTTGACCTTTTTCTTAGCCGCGTTGCTCAGTTCCACAAACTCTAAACTTTCCATAATCATTTGTTTTCGTTTTTTACGCGGAATTGAATCAATTAAACGAATGGAAAGCATCAAGTTGTCATAAGCATTTAAATCCTCATAAAACTGAACATCCACTAATGAACCAATTTTCATTTTTGTCTGTGTATCTGTTGTATTTAAGTATTGTCCGTTAAAAGTCATTTCCCCCTGATAATTTGCTGTTAATCCTAAAATACATTTCATCAAGGTTGTTTTTCCAGCGCCATTTCTCCCCAGCAATCCAGTAATTTTCCCTGGCAGCAGTTGCAGGTCAATTCCTTTTAAGATCTCATTTCGTCCGTAACTTTTTCGCAAATCATTAATTTCTAAAATAGTTGTAGTCATGATTTTTCCTCCTCATTTGTTTTAAAGTAGGTCGGTTCAAATGTTGGTCACCATTCAATCAACGTAGATAAATAATAACTAAGCTGATCTTGATGTTGAACTGAACTCCTGTTTCTTATGATTACAGTATAGAGAGGGAAACTTGCATGGAACTGGACTTAACCTTAAAGTAACCTTACAAATTAAAGAAAACGAAATAGTAAACTTTTATGAGATAATTAATGCGTCTTTATTACTTTTGTTCACACTTTGGTATAATTAAGTGAGCAAATATAATCAAGTGATTTTTCAACGAATGAAGAAAGGGATATGGGGGTGGAAAAGATGGTGAAGGCCTCGCGATATTTGAAGTCATTTCTTAGTAATTTCGGTATACAAGCGAAGAAAGCAGGAGCTGAGGCAATCGTATATGAACTGATTGTCTCGATAAAAGTAGACCCCGCACCAAATTTCATTCAACATGAGAAGATAAAAGACGTTGCGGATTGGGAAATTTATGGTGAAGGTGTTTACAAAGGAAAGTCTATTTTAACAAAAGAAGAAATGAAAAGACTGTTAACAAAAGAGTTGTGTTTAGCAGAAGAGAATGTACTTGTGGTCGACTTTGCAGATACCTTTCTGGACGAAAAAATCAATAAGAAAGAGGAAAATCTATAGGTAGAGTTCCTCTTTCTTATTGATTCAAAGATGTTTTATATTATTGAAAATAAAGCCACGATCCAATGGCGATAAAAGATAAAGCAATGATATAGACGAGGACACTGGTGCAAAGGATGATTAATTTTCCGTTTTCGTTAAGAATATTGGCTTTGAAAACAGGGATGAATAAATCATATTTATGAAAAAGGAAGACGCGACCTGCAACAATCCCAGCAACAATTCCGAATAATAGTAGAAACAGTGAAAGGCTGATGGTGGACGTAAGCTTCAGAAAAATGGAAGAAGTTAACACGACAGCGTAGACATATTTTTCCAAAATGATCACCTGATTCCTTTAATTATTTAGTTTCTCCTTTTATTATACGAAATCAACATGCGAACTTGATGGGGTTTATACATATTTTACTGTCGTTTTTTTTAGCCTTCATTAAAAAAACGGGAAAAGCGAAAGGCACCAATCCTAATGGAATTATAATAGGTCACTCTCTCTTTTTTCTTTAATTACATATAGATGATTGGAATAAATTTGCTGCCTCAATATTACTGCTTTATTGAAAAGGAGGACAATGGAATTGGCTTGGCTGATTGGTCTGCTGCGTCATTTGTTTTTTTGTTTGTTATACCTATTCTGGAAACAAGATTTGCAAAGGAGGATCGATTTCGAACAAACTCCGTTTATGGATTCGTTCAACTAAAGCAGTCAGAAATCCAACGAATTGGAAAAAAGCGCAAGTAGCTACCAAATATTCATCTTTTATTCTCGGCGTTATCCAGTTGCTTTTCACGATCCTAAGCAAAACGGTTCTTCAATGGTCGGATGATTTATTTTTAGTTGGAAATGCCGCTAGTTTCTTCTCATTAGTAGGTCTTCAGTTTTTACTTGTGAATAGTCAATTAGACTAAAATTCTGTAATTGGCTTGAACCCATCGATTAAAAACCGAATGAGCATAAGCTTCTTTAATAGAAGGATTATGCTCGTTCGGCTTCTTTTATAGTGTTTTTCAGATCGAGGCGATTAATGAAGATTCTTAGTCTGTCTTCAAATATCGCCACAATGTTGTGCGGCTGATCCCTAGTTGTTCCGCAGTTTTTGTTTGGTTGCCATTGTTTTGTTCTAGTACCTTCAAGATGATTTCTTTTGAATAATCAAAAAGTGTCGGATTCTCAACTTTTGTTTGTAAGTTAAAGCTTCCTAGGTGCGAGTCAGAGAAATGTTGAATCAACCGTTCTTTTTTTAGCAACTGAATCACTTGATGTTCGGAAATATAATGAGTGGTTGCATTGATGACTAATTCCTTAAGAGCAGATTGCAGCTGATTGAAATTTCCTGGCCATTCGAAGGCTAGAAATTCTTTTAAGGCATTAGGCTCAAAACCAAGTACATCTTTATTGCATTCGATGTTTATTTTATTCAACAATAATGTAGTAATCACACTCAATTCATGTTTTCGTTCCTTGAGAGGTGGTGCGTAGATGCTGGCGCAATTTAACTCAAATAATAAACGATTATAGATTTTTTCTTCACTAGCATTATTGGTATTATAGGTGAACAACAAATTATTCCGTTGCAGGAGCTTGGTGTTTTTTACAATTGTAATTAGCTGTTCAGCGTCTCTTACAGAAAGCTGTTCAATGTTTTGAAAGAGCAGGGTATTATTCTCATCGACTAACGGACCATTAGTGGGATTCACGAGAAATTTCCACATTTTTTCATTCATCAGCTTGGCATCAATTGAGATTAGTTGATTATTATGCATTTCTTGATTCAAAAAGGTTTGATACGCAATACTGGATTTAGCGGTTCCCGTCTCGCCAACAATGATGACAGAATTGTAGAAATTCTTGATTCTTTGCAGATTTCTTTTTGTTTCCTCTTGAATAAATTGAGTAAATAAAAGCTTTGTTGTAAAAATTTCTTCCACTTCAGAGCGTTTTTGGTAAAAAATGCCAAAGCGATTATTAATGATTGGCGGTGTCGAAATTTTTAGGATACAGCTATAGTAGGTTTGCTCATCAACCATTATTTTTTTCACACTAAGCATATAGACCTTATTTTTAAAGGTATGATAGTATTGGTTTTCGTCTGTCATATCTTTTTTTGTGTTCAAAAATTTGGCGATCGAGTTGGATAGATCATTTGGAGTATTTGCATAATGCACTTGAAAGGCATCATTAATAATGACGAAATCCTGTTTTTGCTGGTGAAGACTTTCTTCCAAGACTGATTTCTCATGGATGACTCTTTTTAATTGCTTAGCAATCGTCAAGGCCTCTTGGTAAGCATGTTTGATACTTTCAAATCCTGAGGTGATCAAAATAGTATTAATTGATTTCGTCAATGCAAGTCGATTCGTGATCGCATCGCATAGAATCATTTCGTATTGTTCCTCGATTAAGATATCTAAGGTCATACTAGTGTCTGTTGTTTCATCTAATGTGATGATTTTAATCGTATATCCTAAAATATCACAAAGTAAATGAGCTGTTTCAGTAATACTAGCATAGCCGACGATCGCGAAGTTTTCTGTATAGTTTTTAGCTAAACGAATCGTACCAAGAATATCGTAGATGGAAATAGAGACATCAATCACCGGAATAGAGACTACCTGACGAATTAAATCAGCTGTTCCTCCGCGAGAAATAATTGCGTCATAATTATTTTCAAAAAGCTCCGAAGCAATTTTCTGTCCTTCTTTCAAATCAGCTGTATAGATATCGGATTCTACTTCAGCAAATTGTTTACTAACGATATTCATAGAATTATTTAGTTCTTCATAAGGAGCAATACCTAAAATTTTGATTTTTGCTGACAACTCTTTTCACCTCTCGTTTCATATTGAAACAATTATACACCTTTTAGTCAGGATAGAGCATTAAAACAAAGAAAACGTTTCAATAATAAACGTTTTTTTCTTTTTTTAAATATCCAAAGAGGAAGATGCAAGCTAAAATGAAACCATGAAATCTAAGGTGGTGAACGGATGATAAAGCTATTAGTTATCGCAGATGATTTTACTGGAGCATTAGATACAGGTGTTCAGTTTTCTAAACAAGGCATTCCAACGATTGTTTCGACCGATACAACTCTTAACTTCGATGAAATGAATGAAGAAGTCGACGTTTTAGTAATTGATACGGAAAGTCGTTACTTAAGCTTTGAAGAGGCATACTACTTAATTCATCGGATAATTGTAAGCGCTAAAAATGCTAACGTGCCCTTCATTTACAAAAAAGTTGATTCTGCTCTGCGAGGGAATATCAGTGCTGAGATTAAAGCAGTTTTAGATGCAACTCGAGAGTTTGCGATACCGTTTTTACCAGCTTATCCTGAAATGAATCGAGTATTAATCAATGGGGATTTATATATTGATCAAGTACTAGTTTCTGAGAGTGTTTTCGGAGAAGATCCCTATGAACCGGTGAATGAAAGCAATATATTGCGACGATTAAAAAAAGAAGCGAACATTGATGGTCACTTAATAAAAGAAACGTTTCCGCAAAGCTTTAACGGGGTTCTAGTATTTGATGCTAAAACAAATGAGGATATGGAACGGCATGTCGAAAGTCTGGAACAGCAGAATTTGTTATCAATGACGGTAGGATGTGCAGGGTTTGCGAAGATATTAGCCACAAAACTATTTCCCGAGTACGAACCTAAAAATTATTCTTTAAAAAAACCTCTTGTGGTGATATGCGGAAGTGTTAACCCGATTACAAAAAAACAGGTCGATTATGTTGAGCAGCGAAACTATCCTAGAATTTCGTTGACGCATAATCAATTGTTACGATCGAATTATTGGTTTGATTCAGAAGGGAAAAAGAACGTAGAACACTATTTGTCATTGATGGAGAAACACCCGTTGATTCTCTTTGAAACACTAAGTAAAGAAACTAGCTTAGGAATTGAGACATACAAAGAAGAGCAAGGGGCAGATAGTTCAGACTTTCGTTTTAAAATCGGTCGATCCTTAGGAGAGCTAACACAAGCGATTTGGTCTGAGGATTCTGATAATACCTTCTTATTCACAGGCGGTGACACATTGTTTCAATCAATGAATGTATTAGGGATCGATCAAATAAAACCGCTGGCGGAAATTAGTGCAGGTGTAGTTCTTTCCTCAGTTGTATGGAAGAATCGAGAAATTCAGGTAATTACTAAATCTGGCGGTTTCGGAAATGTTGAACTTTTTGAAGAAATCAGCCAATTAACAGAATAGATAAGAAAATGGAGGAAATAAAATGCTTGTAGATTACAGCTTGAAAATGCCGAAGAATATTATTGCTGGCGAACATGCGATTGAACAACTTGCAGATATCATTGCAAAAGGTGTTCAAAAGATCGTGATTTTTACCGATAAAGGAATTTTAGGTGCGGGACTTGTCGACTTACCTAAAGCAGTGATTGAAAAAGCCGGTGTGGCGTACACGATTATTTCTGAAATTCCAGCAGAACCAAATTATCATGAAGCGCAAGCGATGGTAGAAGAATTTAAAAAAGAGGGCGCAGATTTCATTATCGCCATCGGCGGCGGCAGCGTGATGGATGTTGCGAAGCTCGCATCGATCCTTGCGACGGATGACTACACGGTGAAAGATTTATTAGATGATCCATTATTAGCAAAAAAACAAATCACCAGCTTAATGATTCCTACGACTGCTGGTACCGGTTCTGAGGCAACACCAAACAGCATCGTAGGCGTACCGGAAAAAGAATTAAAAATCGGGATCGTTAATCCTGAAATGATCGCAGATTACGTAATTTTGGACAGTCGAATGATCAAAAATTTACCGCAGCCAATCGCTGCTGCAACCGGAGTCGATGCTTTGTGTCACGCAATTGAATGCTTCACATCTGCTAAAGCAAATCCAATCAGCAATACGTTTGCTCTAGAGGCTCTTGATCTAATCATGAACAACATCATTGAAGCCTGCACAAATTCTGAGGCCTTAGAAGCGAAAAGCAACATGCTATTAGGCTCGTTCTACGCAGGAGTTGCGATTACTTCTTCAGGAACGACCGCCGTTCATGCATTATCGTATCCACTAGGCGGGAAATATCATATCGCTCATGGCGTTTCAAATGCGATGCTGTTGACACCAGTTATGAAATTCAATGAACCAGCGATCAAAGAATTGCTAGCGGTGGCATACGACCGAGTAGTAAAAAATAGCGATAAAAATTTAACGGTAGATCAAAAATCTAGTTACATGATCAATCAGCTAGAAGAAATCGTCAAAGTATTGGAAATTCCTACTAGCTTGAAAACGTTTAATGTGCCAGCCGAAGATTTGGACGGTTTAGTAGCTGCGGGGATGGAAGTAACACGCTTATTAGTCAATAATAAGCGCGAAGTGACACCTGAAGATGCAAGAAGCATCTATTTAGAAATTTTATAAAAAGGAATGGGGCAGAATAATATGGTAGAAATCAAAGGAATCATTTCTCCGATTTTAACACCAATGAAAAATGATGAGAGTGTTAATTATGAAGAGCTTCGTATACAAATCAATCGGATGATCGATGGCGGAATCCACGGAATTTTTGTTTTTGGAACCAACGGCGAAGGGTACATTCTTTCAGAAGAAGAAAAAGTTGAAATCATGAAGGTAGCAGTTGAAGAAGTAAACGGTCGAGTGCCTGTGTATGCTTCAACAGGACTTGTAGGAACAAAAGATACGATCCGTTTGTCACAAAAGGCGAAGGAAGTTGGCGTTGATGTACTTTCGATCATTACCCCTTCGTTTGCGGCAGCTTCTCAAGAGGAGCTCTATACCCATTTTAAAACAGTAGCGGAAAACGTGGATATGCCAATCGTTCTATACAATATCCCAGCGCGAACAGGCAATGCTATTGCACCAGCGACTGTTGGTAAATTAAGCAAGATTGACAACATTATTGGGGTAAAAGACAGCAGCGGAAATTTTGACAATATCCTGCAATACATTGAACAGACTCGTGAGCAGGAAGACTTTGCCGTTCTTTCAGGGAATGATTCCTTGATTTTGTGGACACTGTTAGCAGGCGGACAAGGTGGAATCGCCGGTTGTTCGAATATCTATCCATTTGTCATGGCGCAGATTTACGAACAATTCCTAAATGGAGAGATTGAAAAAGCAAGAATCTATCAAGACTCGATTCGTTCATTCAGAGACTGCTTTAAATTTGGCAATCCAAATACGATCGTTAAACATACAGTAGGATTATTGGGATACCCAGTTGGAAAATGTCGTGCACCGTTCAATCAAGTTTCTCCGCAAGCAACAGAGGCGTTGAAAAAAGTGATCGCAGAAAATCAAGAAAAAGGCATGAAATAGAATGGGGGAGTCAAAATGAAAAAAATCGTTGGAATCACGATGGGCGACCCAGCTGGAATTGGACCAGAAATTGCCATCAAAGCATTAAATAAGCAAGCGTTATACGATCGTTGTCAGCCGCTTTTGATCGGTGATAAAAGTGTGCTGCTCTATTATTTAGAAAAGCATCCAGAGTTGGATCTAGCTATAAATGTAGTGAAAACACCTAGCGAAGGAACATTCACGTTTGGAACAATCGATTTGATTGATTTAGCTATTGTAAGGATGGAAGATTTGCCGATTGGCGAAGTGTCTAAAGTTGGAGGAAATGCTGCCTTTCAATATGTGAAAAAAGTGATCGAGCTAGCGATGGCGAACGAAATCGATGCGACGGTTACCAATCCATTAAACAAGGAAGCGATGAATGCTGCGGGGCACCATTACGCCGGACATACGGAAATCTACGCGGATCTAACCGGAACAGAGAAATACACCATGATGTTGGCAGATGGGAATCTGCGAGTGGTTCACGTCTCGACTCACGTTTCTTTAAGAGAAGCCTGCGACCGCGCGACGAAAGAACGGGTCTTGGATGTCATTCGAATTGCTGATCAAGCATGTAAAAATCTAGGGATTGCAGAACCGCGGATTGCGGTGGCAGGATTGAATCCTCATTGTGGTGAAAACGGGTTATTTGGACAAGAGGAAATTAAGGAAATCAATCCAGCAGTAGCAGCAGCACAAGCAAAAGGTATTAAAGCTTATGGTTCGTTACCGGCAGACACAGTCTTTTCTAAGGCGAACGGCGGTATGTATGACATCGTGGTTGCGATGTACCACGACCAAGGCCACATTCCATTGAAAACATTAGGCTTCGTCTATGATCAAAAATCAGGTGCTTGGGAAGCGGTCAAAGGAGTGAACATCACTCTTGGATTACCGATCATCCGTACCTCGGTGGATCATGGCACAGCATTCGATCAAGCAGGGAAATGGACAGCCAGTGAATTCAGTCTTGAAAATGCTATCGACTATGCGATTCGTTTAGCCGAGAATTCCTAGGAGGTTGAGAAATGATTATTGATGCAGTAGCAAATTTACATCATTATACGAAATTGTTTCCTAATATCCCTGAAGCGCTTGAAGCAATGAATAGGATTGAGCAACAGGAGTTTGGCAAAAAGTATTTCTTCGAGGGTGGTTACTTTTTCTTTCAAGAAGGAGCGACCAAACCCATTGAAGAGACACAATTCGAAGCGCATCGAAACTTCGTAGATCTTCAGATTGTCTTAGAAGGGGAAGAATACATCGCTTGGAATAAAATTGATGATTTAACCGAAGCGATCCCATACAACGCAGAAAAAGATGTTCAAAAGTTTACGGGTAAAGATGCGCATAAGATGAAGATGTCAGAAGGCATGGCGTACATTTGTTTTCCGTGGGATGGTCATAAGGCGGTTTTTCATGTCGATCAGCCGCTGCACTTTAAGAAAGCAGTCATTAAGTTAGCACTTAATTAAAAAGGAAGCACTCTGGAAAAATAAGTGAGCGACTGCCGGTAAAAACTAGTTGGATGGTATGCGGCATGAATCATTTACTTAGTTTTTCTAGAAGAAAAAATTAACACATTAATAGGAAGAATAAGGAGGAAAAAGTATGACAGAGTTACCGAAAGTAAGACAATCTGAACCAAATGGCGTGGTTTATCGGGATGATTTTATGAATGTAGATTTTGGATTGATTCCCACTGGCGGAAAAGCAACTGCTCATGCACCCGCATTAATTGAAACGAAGGATGGTGGGATGTTGTGTGCGTGGTTTGCTGGAAGTTTTGAAGGAAGCGGAGATATTTCCATCGCTGTTTCCAAGTTAGACCCTAAGACACAGGTTTGGTCGGAGGCAAAAATTGTTTCTAAGGGTGAAGATCGCAGTGAACAGAATCCAGCCTTTTTCAGAGCACCGGACGACGAGATTTGGTTAATTTATACGTCTCAATTGAGCCGTCAAGAAGGCAAAGATAATATGCAATTTACTTCTATTATTATGGTTCAAAAATCAGAGGATGAGGGAGAGACTTGGAAAGAACCAGAGGTATTGTTCGATAATGAAGGGACCTTCTCTAGACAAGCAATTCAAGTTTTAAGTAACGGCCGTTGGATTTTTAGTACATGGCTATGTGAAGATTCACCAGATGGATTGACCAATGATCCAACGGAATTTCAAGTTTCAGACGACCAAGGAAAAACGTGGATAGCGGTTCGGATGCCTGATAGCAATGGGCGAGTACATGCAAATCTAATTGAAGTAGAAGAAGGACATTTAGTTGCCTTTATGCGTAGTCGATTTGCGGATCATGTTTATAAGAGTGAATCGCATGATTTCGGTGATACTTGGTCAGTTCCAGAAGCGACGGTGCTACCGAATAATAATGCGAGTGTCAGTGCAATTAAGCTGCAATCGGGTGAAATCGCTTTAGCTTATAATGTGAACGCTGCCAATCGTGCGGAATTCGGAAAAGTGGCGTGGCCTGGCTTACGAAATCCAGTTGCTGTTTCAGTTACAGAAGATCATGGTAAAACTTGGCCAATCGGCAGAGTCTTTGAACCAGCAGAAGGTTATATTGGAATCGAAAATAAAACGAATAACTCGCAGCACGAATATCCGACACTTTATCAAGACAGCAATGGGGTGTTGCATTTGGTTTATGCCTACAAGAATCGTTTGTGCGTGAAGTACGTTCGTTTTACAGTGGAAGATTTATTTGGCGAAAAAAGAGAAGCAGAGGGTGTCTATAATCCAACTTCGGGTGAAGGCGTCTAACAGAAAAAAATAACTATTTGAAGTTTCCAGCATCAGTGTGTTGCGCTGCAGAGCGACCGCTGCTCAGGACTTAGAATTACATTTACTGCTGATACATAAGACGTTGATCTTCCTTATGTATCAACAGAAAGTAAAAAATTAATTCATTTTAACAAAAAAGGAGAATACAAAAATGACAATAGAAATGATTCTCGCCCTGGGTATTTTGGTTTTCATGATCGTTTTGATCATGTCTGACAAATTGGCCTTTGGCGCTCCACCTTTGTTGGCCTGCTTGTTATTGGTTGTTACTGGTTTATCAACAGTTCAAGAGGCTTTTGCAGGATTTGTAAATTCAAGTGTAATTATGGTAGCAGGATTTATGGTTGTAATGGCAGGTTTAATGAAGACCAGTTTGATTGGCAGAGTCCAATCCACGATGATCTCATTGGTTAATCGTGGCGGCTATAAAAGTTATGTGTTACTGCTGATCGTGGTGATGCTTGGTGCAAGTCTGACAGGTTCTGGATCTACTGGGTATTATGTTCTTATTTTATCGTTAGTATCGATGATTCCTTATAATAAAAAAATGCCTACATCAAAATTAATGATGCCTTTAGGTTTTGCGACGAACCATCCGTTACTGCCCTTTAACTGCGCGTTATTTTATGGCGTAACTGTTAGTGTGTTAGAAACGGCGGGATATAAAGAGACGATCTCAATGCCGAAATTTGCAATCGTTAACTTCATTTTAGCAATGGGTTTCCTAGTTTGGAGTTTGATTGCTTATCGTTTATTACCAGATCATCCAATTACAGAACCAGGAGAAGAGGATAAAAAAGAAGAAGCTGAGGCAGTAGTATTGCCGGCGTGGAAAGAAAATCTTACGATTGCTTTATTCATGTTAAGTGTTGCTGGCATGATGATGATGAATACATTAGGTGATGCTTCTTATGTGATTCCGGGATTAGCAGGTGCTATCCTCTTAGTAATCAATGTGTTAGATTTCAAAGAAGTGCGTGACAGTATGGGAGCACCAGTAATCTTGATGATGGCTGGTGTTATCGGAGTGGCAGATGCCTTAGCAAATACTGGATTTACAGCGATGATCGGTGATTTAGTGGCAGATACGATCGGAACGAATTTCCATCCATTCTTCTTAGTGTTGATCTTCGCTTTATTAACTAGTACCTGTGCAACATTTACGGGTTCAAACATGGGATCTGTTTATATTTTCGCTCCAATCGCGATAGCGACAACGATTAGTTTAGGTTTAAGCCCAGTTGCAGCGGCAACAGCAGTTGTGATCTCTGGTTGGAATGGTGGGTATATGCCTGTAGATGGAATGCCAGCCATGATCATGGGGATGGGAAAATACAAGCTGCCGGAGTTCTGGAAATATTCAGTGCCTATGTATCTGATTCGAATCGTTGCACTGACAATCGGATCAGTCGTAGTCTTTCCATTTTAAATAAAGTAATTGTTTTGTTTGGATTGACCGTTCTACATTAGAATTTTAATTTCCACATAAGGGAGTAACCAGCAGTGTAACAGCTGTGACAGTATCACCAATAACGAAAAAATTTTTCTGGTGCTGTCTTGAATGGTGAGACTTGTGTATGCCTTTTTAGACATACACAAGTCTCTTTTTTTAAGAAAAATTAGGAGGAAGTTATGACAGAAACGAATAAGAAACAAAGTACAACAGCATTTTATGCGGAAGCTACAGAACTTGTTTTGGCTGAAATGCAGACATCAAGCGATGGATTAAGTAATAACGAGGCAAAAAAACGTTTAGCAGCATATGGAAAAAATGAACTGGCTGAAGGTAAGAAAAAGAGTCTATTGATGAAATTTGCGGAACAGTTCAAGGATTTTATGATTCTGGTTTTACTTGCTGCTGCAATCATCTCATCAATTGTGTCTCATGAGGTTGTTGATTCAATCATCATTTTACTCGTTGTGATCATTAATGCGATCATGGGTGTTTTTCAAGAAGCCAAAGCGGAGCAGGCGATTGAAGCGTTGAAGCAAATGTCGACACCAAATGCTACCGTCTTGAGGGACGGGCATACCTTATCAATCAAAAGTGATGAGCTAGTTCCTGGAGATATTGTATTACTAGAAGCGGGAGATGTTGTTCCAGCAGATATTCGATTATTAGAAGCGGCTTCATTAAAAATTGAAGAAGCGGCCTTGACGGGTGAATCGGTACCAGTGGAAAAAGAAACGGGCGTATTACCAGCTGGTGATATTGGTATTGGGGATCGTGTAAACATGGCTTTTTCAAATAGCAATGTAACCTATGGCCGGGGTAAAGGTGTTGTAGTGAACACTGGAATGAGTACCGAAGTCGGAAAAATCGCTGATATGCTGGCTCAAGCAGACGAAACAGAAACGCCGCTGAAGAATAATTTGAATGATCTGGGTAAATTCTTGACTATAGCGATTATTGCCATCGCAGTGATTATGTTTATCGTTGGAACATTGATCAATGGGACTTCTTTCGTAGATATGCTGTTGACTTCGATTTCCTTAGCCGTTGCAGCAATTCCTGAAGGATTACCAGCAATTGTGACAATCATTTTAGCTTTAGGAACCCAAGTAATGGCAAAACGTAATTCTGTTATTCGCAAATTGCCAGCTGTGGAAACGTTAGGAAGCACGGATATCATTGCTTCGGATAAAACAGGGACTTTGACACTGAATCAAATGACTGTAGAAAAACTGTATGATGAGTTTCAGCAAAAATCGGCTAAATCTACTATTGGAACAGACAACTTAGCGATAAAAATCATGAATTACGCTAATGATACAAAATTTGCTCAAGATGGAACATTGATTGGTGATCCCACGGAAACGGCTTTAGTTCAATTTGGGATTGATCAGAATTTTGATATTCACCAAAGTCTGAAAAAAGAGCCTCGTGTCGGAGAGCTCCCTTTTGATTCAGATCGGAAACTCATGAGCACGGTTCATCAACTTGCTGACGGAAGATATCTAGTTGCGGTAAAGGGAGCTCCAGATGTCTTAATTCAACGAACAAAACGTGTATTTGTAGCTGGCCAAGAACATTCCATGACGGAAAAAGAAAAGAATGAAATTCTGTTTAACAATGCTGATATGGCGAAGCAAGCATTACGGGTGTTGGCGATGGGCTTCAAGTATTTAGACGAACTCCCACAAGAATTGACGTCAGGCATACTTGAAAATGATTTGTGCTTTGCTGGATTAGTCGGGATGATTGATCCCGAAAGAGAAGAAGCTGCCGAAGCGGTGAGAATGGCAAAAGAAGCTGGGATTCGACCTATTATGATCACAGGAGATCACAAAGATACTGCTGAAGCCATCGCGGTTCGTCTAGGAATTATTCATGCTGGAAATTCCAACGCTGTCTTAACTGGTGCAGAGCTGAACGAGCTGAGTGATGAAGAGTTTGCTAAAAAAGTGTATAACTATTCTGTGTATGCGCGCGTATCGCCAGAGCATAAGGTCCGGATCGTGAAGGCCTGGCAGCAAGAAGGAAAAGTAGTAGCGATGACCGGCGATGGTGTCAATGATGCTCCGTCATTAAAACAAGCCGATATCGGAATTGGTATGGGGATTACTGGTACAGAAGTTTCTAAAGGCGCCTCCGATATGGTACTGGCTGATGATAATTTTGCTACGATTGTCGTTGCAGTCGAAGAAGGTCGGAAAGTATTTTCGAATATTCAAAAGACTGTTCAATACTTGTTAGCAGCGAATTTAGGTGAAGTCTTGACTTTATTTATTGCGACCTTGTTTGCTTGGGATACTTTGTTGCCGATTCACTTATTATGGATCAATTTAGTAACTGATACTTTTCCAGCAATCGCATTAGGAATGGAGCCAGCTGAAAAAGACTTAATGAGTCATAAGCCAAGAGGGCGCAGTTCAAATCTATTCTCTGGTGGAGTGTTCAGCAGTATTATTTATCAAGGAATTTTAGAAGGCGGGATTACGTTGTTTGTTTATTGGTTTGCGATTCAAAATCCAGCGCATACAGCGTTAAATATGCCGGAATTATCCACTCAGGCACTTTATAATTTGCAACATGCAGATGCCTTGACGATGTGCTTTGCGACACTTGGATTTATGCAGCTATTCCACGCCTTTAACGTGAAGTCAGTGAAGCAATCAATTTTCAAAGTAGGGCTGTTTCGTAACAAAACCTTCAACTGGGCGATTTTGCTTTCCTTTGCTTTGATGGGTGTAATTATTTTGGTTCCGGGACTAAACGATATTTTCCGTGTAGCTTCTTTGAATGGTGTCCAATGGGGCGTAGTTGCTGGAGCGTCCTTCTCGATTATTCCGATTGTTGAATTTGTAAAGTTTTTTCAGCGAAAAGTTTCTGCTGAAAAAGTTGAAGAAATCGTAATCGAGTAAAAAAACAGGCAGTGTGTCAGAATTTAGATACGCTGCCTGCTTTTTATGCACTAAGCTATTTTTTGGGACAGACATATTTCATTGTCGTAGTCCCGACAATTATCGTATTTACATAGATTTGTTCGATGATTCCTGTTACTTTTTCTCCATGGCAGTCTACGGTAGTAATTTCATTACCAATAACATATTCCATTAATCATCCATCCCTTTCACCTGACATCCTACCACTGATTAAGGAATCATTCTCTTCAATTATTTATTATGAAACGAAATTATTAATAGTGCGTATCATTTGTTATTTTACTTTTTTAGATGATTCATCCGAAACTAAAATCTAGTAAAGAAAAATACAATTACACACCTCCTTAGTCATTGACTGATTGGTATACTCAGAGTGTAACTAAATGAAAGAGTGATTTAAGAATGAAACGCATCTGGGGATTGTTACTCATTTAGAAAGCAATGAAGCTAAAGACTTTTGAGAAATCCTTCACCCGATTTGACGATACACGCTATAATGGGTTTAATAAAAGAATGATTAACAGAATGAGAGGTGAGTCCATGAAATCAGAAAAAGAGACGACAAATTCGTTGATTGAAAAACGAGCAGCTTCCCTGCAAACTACCTCAAAGGTTGTGCTGCCACCAGCTCTAGCTGAAAGAATAGAACGTTATCCAGAAAATAAACGGCGACCTGTTAACAAAACGGTTTTTAAAAATGATTATTTTCAATTGACCTACAATACAAGAAATCATTCTATGGCAATTTCCTCAAAAGGCGATTTAGTCTATTCAGCGATTCCTTATGATACAGCTCGAAACTATATCCAACGTGCCGCGATCCAATACTTGCTTCATCCAGAAGAAATTCGACGCTATATCGAGCTTCATCAGACAACAATAGAGAAATATTTGATGTTGAGCATTTTTCAGGTGTCTGGAAATCGTGTGGATGAAAAATCATTTGAAGTAAAGCAGGCTTATAAAGCGATCCTGCAAAATCCGTTATTAGAAATTCAGGTTGCTGGACGATTGATGCAACACGATGAAACCGGACCGTTATCAGCGAATCTGGCCGGAAAATTTCTTTTTAGTGAAAATATAAAAACCGGAATTGCAGGCTATATTTCTGAGTATTTGAATTTCGTTGTTCAGCTGGCTAATTCATTGCCATTGATGATCGATGGAAAAGATGTTCAGTTGTTAGATGCAGTGGAGCAAGATCAACTGCTGATCGACAAAGGCCTGACGATATATTCGGATATTGAATCGGCACTTTCCTTATTGCCTCAAGAGGTGAAGCAAGGTGTTGAACAGGCTCTAGCTGTTACTGATTCAGCTCAAATGGTCAATACTCAACCGCTTCTACGCTCTCAATATGGGGAAGAACTCTCCCGAACGCGGGAAAACTATGTTGCTCACAGTGTCCATCCCGATGAAGCAGAGAAGTATTTCAAAAACGTCCATTCCACTGAAAATCGTAATCTGATCAATGTGGTTTCAGATATCCATGCGCAGGATGGAAAGTTGCCATTTGTTAATCGACATTTTAATGTGCTGGTCGGTGATGTGTCGGATTCTCATGTTCAAGATGAAGAAATTGAAGGGATCTATGTGATAGGAGGACATGAACTAATGGATGTTCTACCTGAAACGACCGATGTATCTGATGAGCAATGGGATAAGTGGCGACCGTTTTTCAACTATGAATGGTTTAAGGAACTAATGCAAGAAACGGATGAAGCGTGGTATTTATTACCGACTGGTGAGCATGAATTTTATGAAGTGGTCAAAACGGAAATCACTAGTCGCTTTCCAAAAATGAAGCTTTTGAACAATGAGTATCTTATTTATGAAGGTATTCGTTATGTCGGTTTGACAATTCCTGTTGCGTTAGTGAGACGAAAAGAAGCGCTGCAACGATTCATTTTAAACGCGCTGGAAAAAATCTTAGGCGAGGACGTGGATACACCCACTGTAATTGTTTCTCACGCACCATTGTTCAATGAACTGAGCCTACTGCCAGAAACAAGCGATGCATATAATAAAGATTATGTTTGTTCGGAACCACAGATAGAAAAACTATTTGAAAGATACAATATTATTGGCGCTATTCATGGACATCATCATATCCCAGCATCTTCAAGACGCTTCAAAAATGTTGAATTTGCTGGAAAACGGATGTTTGTTGTGTGCTCGATTTATTCAAAAGTAAATACCGGGTTTGAATTAATGAGCTTATTAGAACGCGGAAAATAATTGACAGAGGAGAAGAAAGATTTTCGCCTCTGTTGATTTTTACGATTATTCAAAGATAATATATTTGTTCGTATATAGCTTTACTCGAATATGAAAGAATGTATGGAGGAAATCTATTAGAGTCGTAATCTCAGACAATATCACTTTTCAAGAGTAATGTTGAAATTTATTAACAGAACTTGCTAACTCTGAATTTGACGTAATTGACTATTCACGAGAAACTCAAAACTAAGCAGAGGAGTATCCGCAAATTTTGATGGGATTTTATAAAAAGATAAAGACTACTGATATTTTTTTCTTATTTAATTATGATAAGAGAGGATATTCGTCGAAAGATCGCTGTTCTTCAAATGAGTCGACGGATTTAGAAACAAGTAAGGAGCTGTGACGAAATTTTTGTCACAGCTCTTTTTTTGATTTTTATAAAAAATCTTGAATCAGCTTCTTATTTTCCGGTCTTTTATCAATTTCCAGTTTGGCGATTTTGTGGATTAACATATCAAGCGTAATCTCATTCATTTCTTCTTCTACTTTTTTCTGCAGCGCATCGTATTTTTCGCTAAGCACTTCTTGAATATTTGCGCCAACGATACAATTCGGATTTGTTTTAGGATCTACTTGAATCAAGTTCGTATTTCCCTCAATACTTTTATAAATTTCTAATAGCGTGATATTTTCCGGTCGTTTTGCGAGAGTGGGGTTTGGTTTTCCGATTCGTGTGAGGATCAGCCCAGATTTTTTTAGTTGGCTCATGATTTTTCGAACATTTGCTGGATTCGTTTCCACACTTTTAGCAATCATTTCACTAGATAGCGCATCAGTTCCTTTGCAGATTTCAATATAAGCAAGGATGTGGATGGCATCACTGAATTGTATCGAGTATTTCATGACCTCAGCTCCTTTTGTAATTTTCTTTCTTGACATATCTTATCATACTACTTATGATTATAGGTGTAAATTATAAATGTACAGCAAAAGAAAAGGAGCGGATTATATGAATTATTTGGTAACAGGTGCAACTGGAGGATTCGGAAATCATGCATTGGACTTCTTGAAAAAAAGTATTTCAACCTCGGAGATTTTTGCTTTGGTTCGAAGTGAAGCAAAAGCTGAAGCTTTAAAAAGGGCTGGTATACATGTTCGAATCGGTGATTATGGGGATAAGGAGGCTATGGAAAGAGTATTTGAAGGAATTGATCGTGTGCTGTTTGTGTCTGGTGCTCCAGGCAATCGACAGAAGGAGCACGCAAATGTGGTTGAATCAGCGATAAAAGCAGGAGTATCTTACATTGCTTATACAAGTTTTGCTGAAGCGGACAAAGCAACTAGTCCTTTAGCTGAGGATCATCTTTTTACAGAACGATTGATTGAAAAAGCAGGCATCTCGCATACATTTTTGCGTAATAATTGGTATTTAGAGAATGAATTGCCGTTAGTCGAAGCGGCTATGAATAGTGGGAAATTTGTTTATGCGGCTGGAAATGGAAAAACAGGTTGGGCGATGAAAAGAGAATACGCAGAGGTGGCTGCAAAGGCTCTACTAGGAGCTGACTATCCAGCCATTTTAGAACTTTCTGGAAAACCAGTAAACTATAACACTTTGGCGAACGCGCTAAAAAAAGCGACAGGAAAAGAGTTTGAAGTAATAAGTTCAGATGATTCAGGTTTTATTAATCATTTAGTTGCCAACGGAATGCCTCAATCGGTCGCAGAACTATTTTTATCCTTCCAATATGATATTAAAAATAATCAACTAGATGTTACTTCTACGGATTTCGAAAAAGCATTAGGCAGACCACTAATGAGTTTGGAAGCAGGATTTAAAGAGCTTTTGCATTGATGGATACACAGACTTTTTTGTCTAAGCATTATAAAACAGCTAGATAAGCCTAAAATGACTATTCCTTCTTTGGAATAGTCATTTTTAGTAAATGAAAAACTTGTATGGAGATACTAATCAGAAATGATTTCATACATAATGGCAAGATCTTCCGCCGCCATTCGAACCTTTGATTTTTCAATCAAAATATTTTTACCAGTCAGTCATGATGTAAGAGGGCATGATTCGGATATTTTGATAGTAAAGTTCAGTGTTTCGCAATTTATAGGTGGAGATTGCTGGGACAATATTTCTTTTTGTAGACTTTTTGGTGATCCGATTAAAGCATTTTTTTGCGACATCGCCCATCAACATAATTACTTGAACATTTGGAAAAAGGGTCAATTCCTTTTCTAAATAAGGCAAACTTTTTTCGATGCTGTCATTAGAGATTGTCGTTTCTAATTTTGGAATTTTTATCGCGTTAGTTAGATAAATACCGTAAGACAATATGTCTTGAATGTTTGTAACCTCGATACCGGCTTTTTGAAATAATGGTATTGTAGTTTCCATGTAAGCAGCATCTTCTAAACCGTAGAAATCATTGTTTGGATCAGCAGGAACCACTTCGTTAATCATAATCGCCTTTATTGATTTTGGATCGATATTAATATCGTTTAAATAAATCTGGTCATTTTCATCTACGTATTTCTCAATTTCTTGTTTGATATTCATTTTGTGACCTCCTTTAGTTTAGTATACAAAAGAAATCTTGACAGTGAGTGTCCAGTTTAGATTGATTGCCAAAATAATTGAGCGATGCCCGATTTTAATCACAATGAACTTATCGGCTGCTAAGCAGATTATTTTCCTTCATAAAATAATCGTGTTAGGGTAATTTTATCAACTGATAAGTGGAGGTCTTTTTATGTTTTTAGCGATTAATGAAATCAAACATTCGAAATTGCGTTACACGTTAGTAATGGGAGTCATGTTTTTGATTGCCTATCTGGTATTTTTTTTAACGGGGTTGGCTTATGGGCTGGCGCAAGATAATCGAACAGCAGTAGATAAATGGAATGCAGATTCCATTCTTTTAACAGAGGAAGCGAATAATAATCTCAATATGTCAATGATACCGCTGAAAACTTTTGATGATGTAAAGGCAGATGAAAAAGCCTATCTTGCTCAAACAGCGGGAGTAATCAAAAGTGATGGGGGAGAAAAAATTGATGTCAGCTTTTTTGGTATCGATAAGGATCAATTTCTGGCTCCAAAGCTGACTAGCGGAAAGATGTTTTCTTCTGATGATGAAGCAGTAGCGGATCGTTCGCTAAAGGATGAATACAATCTGAAGCTCGGTGAAACTGTTAAAATGGCAGGAAACGATAAAACATTAAAAATCGTTGGGTTCACGGATAATGCAAAATTCAATGTAGCACCAGTGTTGTACACAACGATTGGTGCGTATCAGGAAATTCGCTTTGAAACACAAGGAACTAGTGAAAATACTCGAATCAACGCGATCATTACTAGAGGAGATGTTCAATCAGTTCCAGATGATTTAGAGGAGACGGACATCAAGAGTTTTATCAATGATCTACCAGGTTACAGTGCACAGGTCTTGACCTTTGGATTTATGATCGGTTTCTTGATCGTAATTGCTGCAATCGTCATAGGAATTTTCATCTATGTGTTAACGATGCAAAAGGCAGAAATATTTGGTGTGATGAAGGCTCAGGGAATTTCAAGTCGCTATATTTCAAATTCTGTAATTGCGCAAACATTCCTATTAGCGACTGTTGGGGTAGTGATTGGATTAGCAGCTACGTTAGGAACAGCTCTGATATTACCAGATGCAGTGCCATTTCAGGTTAATATGTTGTTCTTTGGCGGAATCAGCATATTGATGATCTTAGTTGCTTTAATTGGTGCGTTCTTCTCAGTGCGAACCATTGTAAAAATTGATCCATTGAAGGCAATCGGATAGGGGGAAGAAAAATGAGTGCAATTGAATTTAAACAAGTAGAAAAATCATTTAAAGATGGCGATTCAACGATTGAAGCGTTGAAGGAAACAAATTTTTCAGTGGAAAAAGGGGAGTTCGTTGCCATTATTGGTCCGTCTGGTTCGGGAAAGAGTACATTTCTGACGATTGCAGGCGGTTTACAGGCCCCATCAGAAGGAGAAGTTCTGATCAACGATGATGATTTCAGCGAGAAGAAGGAAAAAGAACGGGCAAAATTACGCTTCAAGGAAATTGGTTTTATTTTGCAGGCGTCAAACTTAGTTCCATTTTTAACCGTCAAAAAGCAATTAAAGCTAGTCGACAAAGTTAGTAAAAGTGATAATTCGGAAATGGCGGAAAAATTATTCGAGCAATTGGATATCGCCAGTTTAGAAAATAAATATCCTGAAGAGCTTTCTGGCGGGGAACGTCAACGAGTCGCGATCGCTCGGGCGTTGTATCATGACCCAACGATTATTTTAGCCGATGAACCGACAGCCAGTCTGGACTCTGAGAAGGCTTATGAAGTTGTAAAAATTTTAGCCAAGGAAACCAAAGAAAAAAATAAGGCGACAATCATGGTCACTCATGATACTCGGCTGGTGAAATTCTGTGACCGAATTTTAGAGATGAAGGATGGAGAATTAACAGAAAAAGACATTTCAGAAGCGAACGAATAACCTTATCGCGTATAATGATGGTATCAAATAAAAAAGAGGCGATTGGATGTATGAAGAGATTTTAGATGTTGCTGAAGAATTATTTATGAAGCAAGGCTATAATGACACATCTACTAGGCAAATCGCGAAAATACTTGAGATTACGCAACCAAATATTTATTACCATTTCAAAAATAAAGAAGAAATCTATTTTCAAGTAATGCAGCGATTGGCAAATGAAGTTGGGAAAAACCTATCGGAGCTTTCAGCTCAAGATATCAGTTTTGAGGAAAAAATCTTGGCAATGGCTTTCTATTTACAACAAAGGCATCCTTTCAGCCTTTTTATGATGATGCATGATATTCAGCATACGCTGAGTCCTGAAACAGCTCAAAAGTTATTTGTACTTTGGCAGAGCTCTTATAAACATCCTTTTCTTAAGGTATTTAACAATGAATCTCAAATAAGGGAGACGGTTGATCCGAATTTTGCTGTGAGTCAATTGTTTATCTTGATATCCGCTTACTTGGATTTACCTGTGAATGTGCGGCAAGAAAATTTGGAGAATGCAATTCAACTTTTTTTCCATGGTGTATTAAAATAACGAAAAAAATCCCACTGCCATCTTCGACAGTGGGATTTTGCTTAAGCTAAGACAGCTGCGATCATGTCTGGCAATTCTTTTTTCATGACACGTTTGGTATTTAGTGCATCTGTATAAGTAACAGTTTGATCTGCTGCGATGGTTGCCAATAATTGACGGTCTTTCTTCGGTGGGTTATAAAATACCTCGATCGCTTTATCAGCATCAGACCATTCAGCAGAGTAATTTGCTTTTGATTTTAAAGATTGATTCAATGCTTCTGCTTGGTCTACGGTTACATCAGTACTAACAGGTTCCTTGACTACATCAGCCAAGATATCTTGAGCAAGCTCCGCTGCTTTGTCAGTATCCTCACTTTCAACAACAGGTTCTGATGTTTTAAAACTTTCTGACCATAAATTATAGATGCTGTTGGTCAATTGATTTAGGGTATTTGTTTGTGGTTTTTGAATATGAGCATTGACTAATTCTCTAAAGGAATGGTCATGCTCCGCACTTTGAATATGGCGAGTTTTTCCATCAGGAGTTGTCTCATCAAGGTGGATTTGATGTGTGTTCACTTTATCAAAATAGATTTTTACATCACTGTGGATGTGCTCACTCAGTGTTTTTTCCACTTGAGCAAAGGTTTTGTTGATTTGTTTGTTACGAATTTTGAGTGATTTTTTGATACTTTTTAAATTCACGAGTATAATTCAGTCGCTTTCTTTTAAGAGTTGTACTAATCCGTTAGTATTATAGCATACTTCGTGAAAAATGCAGTAGGAATACGATAAAATAGGTTATTTGATTCAAAAAAAGCGACTTTCAAATAAAATATTGAGTAATTCAACTTAAAAATGCTTAATTTTTTAGCATACGATGACTGTTAGTGTGGGAAAAGGGGAAAGAACGGAGGTTAAAAAAATCTCAGCCGCTTTTACCTGAAGACAGCTGAGATTTCTTACTTATCTTAAATCATCTAAAAATTCAGTTTTACCAGGATCGATTTCATCCTTCATCTTGATGATCTTGGCAGGGGTGCCAGCGACAACGGCTCCAGCTGGAACGTCTTTGGTAACGACAGCACCGGCTGCAACAACGGCATCTTTTCCGATATGGACTCCCTCTAAAACAACGGCATTAGCTCCGACTAAAACATTGTCTTCTACGACAACAGGTGAAGCACTAGGCGGCTCAAGTACGCCAGCCAACACCGCTCCTGCACCAATATGGGCATGTTTTCCAACAGTTGCACGTGCACCTAAAATAGCTCCCATGTCGATCATCGTGCTTTCGCCGATGGAAGCGCCAATATTGATAATGGCCCCCATCATGATGACTGCTTTATCACCAATCTCTACACGATCACGAATCAATGCACCAGGCTCGATTCGCGCATTGACACTTGAGATATCCAGCATTGGAATTGCTGAATTTCTGCGATCGTTCTCTACATGAACATCACTAATTTTTGTTTGTTGTTCGTTTAATACTTCTTGTACCGCTTGACTTTCACCAATCAAGATCCAGGTTTGTTCTTGACCGAAAAACTGAACTTTTTCTTTGGTGATTCCCGCTAAATTTCCTTGAACATAGGCTTTTACAGGGGTCGTTTTTTCGGCATTTTTAATAAATTTAGCAATTTCATAAGGATCGGTTAAAGTCATTGAATCTGCTCCTATCTCATATTGAAGTAATTATTTTTTCAAAAAGCGAAAAAATAAGTTTTATTTTCGCCACGTATATCATCCAACTAAAGATCTCGAATTAAAATTAGTCAATGATTCATGTCTTAATAGCAATTCAAGTATAACTGCCAAAAGTCGGACTGACATCCTATCTCATATTGAAGTAATTATTTTTCAAAAGGCGAAAAATAAGTTTTATTTTCGCCACGTATATCATCCAACTAAAGATTTAGAATTAAAATAGACAATGATTTATGTCTTAATAGCAATTCAAGTATAACTGCCAAAAGTTGGACTGACATCCTATCTCATACTAAGGTAATTATTTTGTCTCGTTTGTTATTTCTCATCAATCAATTTTTCCATATCGTACAAACCAGTCGCTTTATCACTGATATATTTTGCGGCTTTTACTGCGCCACTAGCAAAGATATTTCGGGATAAAGCCAAGTGGTTCAACTCGATCACTTCATCAGGACCGGCATAGATTACGGTGTGTTCACCAGGAATCGTACCGCCGCGAACGGCGTGAATACCTAATTCTGATAACGGATTTTCTAAATCATTACCATGGCGGCCATAAATATAAGTTTTCTTTTCCTCTACCGCGTCATTTACCGCATCAGCTAATAATAACGCAGTTCCGCTAGGAGAATCCTTTTTCTGATTGTGGTGTTTTTCCACGATTTCAATATTGAATTCTTCCTCTAAGACGGGTGTGATTTCGCGAATCGCTTTTGCTAAGAGATTGATCCCTAGAGACATATTGGCTGAGAAGAAGACGGCCGTTTGTTCTGCCGTTTTAGCTATTTGTTCTTTTACTTCATCAGTCAGACCGGTTGTGGCTACAACAACAGGGATTTTCTTTTCTGCACAATAATCCAAAACAGCAGGGACTGCGGTATAGTGAGAAAAATCAATGACTACATCTGCATTTACCTGACAATCGTTGATTGCTTGAAAAGTAGGAAAGTCCGCTTCGAAGGCTTCACGATCAATTCCGGCAACGACTTGCATATTGGATTGATGCGCGATCATTGTCTGTAGAACCTGGCCCATGCGGCCATTGGCACCATTTAAGATAATATCGATCATTTAGCAACCTCCAATCCATAAGCAGCCATTTCCTTTTTCAATCCTTCAACGGTTTCGTCTTTCGCTGCAGAAAGTGGGAGACGGAAGTTTGGTTCGATTTTTCCTAATAAACTCACACCTGTTTTGACTGGAATAGGATTTACTTCGCAGAAGATCGCATGAATCAATGGAATTTGTGCTAACTGAAGTTCTTTGGCTTTTGAAAAGTCGCCATCTAATAAGGCTTGTGTTAATTCATGGGTTTGCCGTGGGGCAATATTGGCGATTGTTGAAATAGAGCCTTTTCCACCAAGGGCCATGATCGGTAAGACTTGATCATCATTTCCAGAATAGATCGTAAAATCGTCTGGCATGATTCGTGCAATATCAGCAATTTGTGAGATATTCCCACTGGCTTCCTTAATTGCTACCACATTAGGAATTTCACCTAGGCGTTTCACCATTTGTGGTGTGATATTCATATTAGTACGTGAAGCAACAGAATATAGAATAATCGGTAATTTCACGCTTTCAGCAATTTTTTGATAATGCAAAAAGAGGCCTTCATCTGATGCTTTATTATAATAAGGAGTCACGATCAATAGAGCATCGGCGCCAACTTTCTCAGCACCTGTCGATAATTCGATGGCATGCTGGGTATCGTTTACACCAGTTCCGGCAATAACTGGGATTCGTCCGTTCACCTTTTTGACGACTGTCTCGATTACAGCAATATGTTCGTCATTGGCTAAAGTGGAAGCTTCGCCAGTAGTTCCGCAAGCGATGATTGCATCGGTTCCTTCACTGATCTGCCACTCGACTAGCTCCTCTAACTTCTTGTAATCAACAGCACCATCGGCTTTCATGGGCGTAACTAGAGCAACACCAGATCCTTCAAATATTCTCAAGGGAAACAACTCCTTCTTCATTTTTTTCAAAGCCTTTGTAAAAAGGTCTTTAATAGTAGAATTATATCTTAATTATGAGTGCCTGCCAACGAAAATCTCATGAAATTTTTAATCAAAGAAAGTCAAAAAAACAAGGACGTCTAATGTCCTTGTAAGTTTAGTTGATACATCAGCCATAAATCAAGACTGGTAATCACTAGATAAGTCGTACCAATCTTGGTACCGAATAGGAAAAAATAGGTAAGGCTACCAAGGAAATAAACGAGCAGTTCTAAGCAAAGTTTCCCGTTGCCAGTCAGAACAGCTGGGGATTTTGGCGCACCATATCTCGCCCAAACTAGTGTGACAGTAATTGTTAAAACAGCGAAGAGAATTCGTTGTAAAATACCTTTTTTGATAAAGATACCACTAAAAAGCCCGCCAACTGTTGCGACTTCAAGTAAAAATCGAATACCTAAGACAATACTAGCCAAAAAGGTGCACCTCCACAAAAATTTCTATCATTATAAGTAGTAGAAAATTCTAAATCATCAGGAAAAAGCAATCAATGTATGGACGTTTTAAAGAATAAATGCGATCGCTACAAAAAGATAAGTCCAGCGAATATCTTTTTGGCAGAGAAGATAGATACATCCGGCAACTACTGAAAAAAAGATCGTATATAAACCGCCACTGAACCCTTGAAGAAGAAAATGAATTAGGCCCCAAGTGATCGCAAGTAGTAATCCTCCACTAGGAAATCGCTCAGACAATCCAAATTGAGACTCGAAAAATTTCTGACCAAACGCGATGACTAATACAATCAAACTACATTCTGCAAAATAATAAAATAGACGAAAAATAAAGGCAATAATACTTTTCTCCAGTTCCCCATTAAACTCGACGACTGGTTTGAATCCTCCAAAGCCGATTGTAGAAACTACGATCACAGAAAATACTAAGCAAATAATTAGTATAAGTTTTTTATTTTCCAGAGACCGAGAAATGCTAAAAACATCAAAATTAAAGCGGCTCTTCGCATAATGAATTAAGAAAAGAGCAACAGCTGACCATAAAATTGCCGTCAATCCGGCATTTACAGCTAGACTCAAACCACTGCTAACCAACCCAAGAAGCAATTCCAAACTAAACCCTGCAAAAGCATAAAGTGCCAACCATAAAAAGTCGACAGGTATAATCTTTTTTTCTTTTTCCAATTTTGTTCCTCCAAATTTCTTTTTACTAAGTGTATCAAGTAATTAAGGGATAGGTACTAAAAAATTGAGTAAAGCTCAAGAGAACAATGAGAGGAGATCAAATGAATTGTAAATTTTTAGACTTTAAAATCACAATTACTCGTTTAAACGAAAGAGAATCATGTATTAATTTTGAAAAATTTCAAAAACAAATTAATGACCGCTGATGCAATCTGTACTATAATATGAGAAACTATCAATGATTTTCTAATCAAAAAATAGGATTCTGAGAATTTTTATGGAAATGAGTGAGACGATGATCGATACGGAAGTCAAAGAGTTAGAAGAGTTAGTCACTACTATGCGCCGCGAATTGCACCAAATCCCCGAATTAGGATTGGAGGAAAAGCAAACGGCAGCGTATATTCGAAAGAAGTTGGCATCCTTTGGTGTCACAGAGACTTATGAAGTCATTGAGACAGGTACGATCGCGGTCTTACACGGCACCAAACCAGGTAAAACGTTAGCCTTTCGTTCAGACATTGATGCGTTGCCTGTAGAAGAACAAACGGGCTATGATTTTGCTTCAAAAACACCTGGAAAAATGCATGCCTGCGGTCACGACGGACATATGGCAACGCTGCTAGGTTTCATTGCCTATTTACACAAGTATCCAGAAAAAATTCAAGGAACGCTTGTCTTTGTCTTTCAGCCGGCGGAAGAAGGACCAGGTGGTGCGGAATTAATTATGAAGTCCGGTATTTTACAAAAGCTAGGTGTAGAAGAAATCGTGGGATTGCATGTCTTTCCAGATCTTCCAGCAGGAAAAATTTCTTGTCGACCAGGGCCAATGATGGCGCGTAATGCTGAGGTGACGATCACAATCAAGGGCGTCAGCACACATGGCGCACAGCCGCAGCTCGGAGAAGATGCAATTGTTGCTGCTGGCGGTGTGATTACTGGTTTGAATAGTATTTTAGCACGAAATATCGGACCATTGGATAACGTGGTGTTGACCTTTGGAACAATTCACGGTGGCGAGGCGATGAATATTGTCGCTAAGGAAGTTGTTTTACACGGAACAATGCGGGCCTTTGATGATGCCGTATATGAGGAAGTCGTTCGAAGGACGGAATTAGTAGCCGGGGAAATTGCTAAAGGCTATGGCTGTGAGGCAGTGGTTGATTTCAATCATATGTATCGAGTCGTTGATAACGATCCGGAAATGGTGAAGAAATTGGAAAAGGTTGCGGCTGATTATTACGTGGAAACTCCACCATATTTAATCGCAGAAGATTTTTCTTGGTATCAGCAGGAGATTCCTGGGATGTTTTTCTTCTTAGGGATTCGTGATGAAGAAAAGGGCTATACGTATCCGCTGCATAGTGGAAAGATGAAATTTGATGAGGTAAATCTGTTACTAGGGATTCAAACCTATGTAAACTTAATTGCTGGATTGAACGAGAATTAATTGAGGGGGCTTACGATGGAATTTGAAACTAAAAATGGTCATTTAATGTGGGATGGTTGCGATACTGTTGCTTTAGCAGAGAAATTTGGAACTCCGTTATATGTGTTTTCGCAAACCATGATTGAAAAGAAGTGCCAAGAACTGCAGCGAGATTTTGTCGAAAAATATGAGAATGTTCGTGTGGCTTTTGCCAGCAAAGCTTTCTCAACGCTTGCGATGCTAAAAATTATTGAAAAGCAATGCTTTTCTTTAGATGTTGTTTCTGATGGTGAATTGTACACGGCGATCAAAGCTGATTTTCCCGCAGAGCATATTGAAATGAACGGCAACAATAAATCAATCGAAGAGCTAGAAATGGCGATTGATTATGGCGTTGGTCGAATCATCATCGACAGTCTGCAGGAGGTTGATCTGATTGCGGCAATCGCCAAAGAAAAACAAAAAGTGGTGGATATTTTGTTCCGTATCACACCTGAAGTCAATGTTCAAACTCATTCATTTATTTCGACAGGACAAAAGGATTCAAAATTTGGGATTCCGATCGATGAGGCAATCTTGTTCCCGCAAATCGAACATGCGATTGAAACACCAGAAGTGAATTTTTTAGGTTTTCATTTCCATGTAGGTAGTCAATTATTTGATAATCATGCCCATCTAGCAGCGGTAGAAATTGCTTTAGATTTGGTTAAAATGGTAAAAGACCGTTTTGACTATACAATCAAGGAATTGAACTTTGGCGGCGGTTTCGGTGTTCGCTACACAGATGCAGATCAGCCAAAGCCTTTTAGTTATTTTACAGATCCTATGATGGAAAAAGTATTGGCTTTTTGCGAAACAGAAAACTTACCGCAGCCTGCAGTTGTGATTGAGCCAGGCCGGAGTATCGTTGCTGAAGCAGGGATCAGCCTACACAAAATTGGTGCGATCAAAGAGCTTCCTGGATTGCGAAAATATGTCAGTATCGATGGTGGGATGACCGATAATATTCGTCCGGGACTTTATGATGCGGAGTATACAGGAATTTTAGCCAACAAAGCAGATGTTAAAGCAACGGAAAAAGTGACGGTTTCAGGTAAGGCCTGTGAAAGTACGGATATTTTGGTCAAAGATATTGAGCTGCCAGTGGTTGAAGCTGGCGATATTTTTGCTACTTTTTCAACGGGAGCTTATGGCTATTCTATGGCAAGCAATTACAACAAATTAGCGATTCCAGCCGTTGCGTTAACAAAAGCAGGACAAGCCGAAATTATCGTAAAAAGACAGACCTTGGATCAGATGATTCAAAATGAAGAAATTCCTGAATTTTTGAAATAAAGACTCTTGAAATGAGGCGGATGAATGAACATTCCTTTTTATAAACTACAAGGTGCCGGCAATGATTTTATTTTGATCGACAATCAAGAACTGAACTTTGCCAGTGAACAATTGACCAAATTTGCGGCTCGTGTTTGTACTCGTCGTGTCTCCGTTGGAGCAGATACTTTGATCGCGGTAGAGGCAGCCCGCGGTTCCGGTGATTTTTATGCTCGCTTTTTCAATGCTGACGGTTCTGAAGCAGAAATGTGCGGAAATGGCGCTCGCTGTGTGGCGCGCTGGGCATATGATACGGGTATTGCGAAAGAGAATATGGTTATTGAAACAATTGCAGGTGATGTGCCAGCAGAACGTTTGGACAAGAGGGCCTATCGCGTACAGTTGAACTCACCAACCGTTTTTGAAGGAGATAAAGTGATTCAGGTTGATGGAAAAGAGGTAACCGTGGATTATGTTGAATTGGGGAATCCAGGGATTCCTCATTTAGTTGTTCACGTACCGGATTTAGCTATGACTGAATTAGAAACAATTGTTAAATTCGCTAGAAAATTGAGAAATCATTCGGCCTTCGAAAAAGGCGCTAATGTGAACTTCTATGATATATTGTCTGATCAAACGGTGGTAGAGCGCACCTATGAACGAGGTGTGGAAGATTTCACTTTGGCCTGCGGTACCGGAACCGGCTCAACGGCATATGCATTGACTAAAAAAGGTCTGGTCAAAAGTGATCCAGTAGTAATTGAAGTCTTAGGTGGACAGCTTCAAGTGAATGTTGTCGAGGATGACCTTTATTTAATTGGTGACACGAATATGGTTGTCAAAGGAACAATTTTAGATGAAGATTTAGCGTAAAAGAAGGTGACCGTGCGTGGTCATCTTTTTTTGGGGGGATGAGAAAATAGTAGGAGGAATGTAGATGGCGTTGAAGTGGGGAATCGCGTTTCTTTATTTTATGTTGGATTGGTTTATTCCGGGAATAGGGCTCCCAGAAAATTTATTTGCTTTGAGAGTGCTTGTTACACCGGCCTTTCTTATTCTTGTCATTCTATTGTTTGGAAAATCATTGATTGAAGATTTTAAAAAGCTCAAGTGGAGAGAAATTCTAGTTATCGTTGTCATAGGAATGCTTTTACTTTGTTTAACCAATTGGTTATTTGACACAGGGAGCAGAACCAATGAGAATGTGAGTGTTTCATGGATATATCTATTGTCAGCGATAACCTATGGTCCATTTTTCGAAGAAATGATCCTTCGATATTGCATGATTCCATTGTCAGGAAGTAAGTGGACAAAATTTCTTTTGCTTATCCTATCAGCAAGCTTGTTTTCAGTGATTCATGGTTTCAGTTTTACTGTGAGCTATTTTATTTCTGGAATCATTTTTGGCTCAATTTATTTAGTGAAAAAGAATATTTGGTATTCGATTATTGTTCATTATATCAATAACTTGATTGCTGTTGGGATCATCTTATTTTATATGTCTTAAATCCTTCTTCATTGACGAGAGTTTTTTTAGGACGTATCATGAGATGAATAGAGTTACTTAGGAGGCCGATATGGAGAAATTTAAAAAAATGGTGGCGATCGAGCCAACCAAATTATTACCTGAATGGGATGAAAAACTCAAGGATCTAGCAGAAGAAACTTTTTTTTATGAGGATATTCCGACGGATGCAGCGACAATTATCGATCGAATAGGTGACGCAGATTGTGTGATGTTGAGTTTTACCAGCTTTATTGATAAGGAAGTCTTAGATGCTTGCCCGAATATTCGTTATATTGGAATTTGTGCTAGCTTGTATGCGCCAGAAAATGCGAACGTAGATATTCTCCATGCAGAGAAAAAAGGGATCGTGGTAACAGGCGTTCGTGATTATGGCGATGAAGGTGTGAAGGAATATGCCATCAGTGAATTGGTTCGTTTATTACAAGGGCGCGGACCTGCGATGTGGAAGGATGAGCCAATGGAATTGACCGATGTCAAAGTCGGCATTGTGGGCATGGGAACAGTCGGCAGCTTATTGGCGAAAACGATGAAGTTCTTTGGTATGAACGTCAATTATTATAGTCGAACGCGCAAACCTGAAATTGAAAAAGAATTGAATATGACTTATTTGTCCTTAGATGAGCTGTTAGAGAAGGTAGATATCTTAATTACTTGTCTGAATAAAAATGTTGTCCTATTAGATGAAGTAGCTTTTAATCAGTTTGGCAATGGGAAAATTTTGATGAATGTTTCGATTGCGCCGTCTCATGAAGTGCCAGCGCTAAAAAAATGGTTGGCAGAACCTGGGAACTATGCGTTTAGTGATACTGAAGCAGGATTAGGCGAAGAAGTGATAGGGTTACCGAATGTTTTTGCCGGAAAAACCAACGCCGGTCTAACTTCGATGGCAAAAGTTCGTTTGGCTCAAAAAGTCATTGCAAATATTAAGGAATTTCAAGCAAATCATTAATGGAGATTTTATGAAGATTCAAGCGTAATGTCGTTTGAATCTTTTTTAATGTCCAAGCGTATGTAAAGAAATATTACGTGAAATGTTGCTTTTTTCAAATTATTTTTATCTCATGTCATATAATATTACATTGGTTATTGAAATTCCCTTGAAAACTCGCTATGATAATACAAATGATGGTTGCGTGTTTTGAAAAGAAATGGGGAAAAGATATGGAATATCAATACTTAGTTCAGGTAGAAACGATTGTCGGAGAAATGACCGAGGAAACATTCAATACTCGTCGAGAAGCGCTGTGCTATGCAACAAATTATGCAAAAGTTAAGATGAGCAAAGTATTCAGATCAGGTGAGATATTACATGAGTTCAATTATTAAGCATTGAGACCATAGGATTATTGAAGTTTGTATAGTGTTTAGAAAAAGGCTTTGTCTTTATGGACGAAGCCCTTTTTTTCGTACTTGAATCAAATTTCCGGCAACAAAAATCAGAATACCTAACCAAATAAAGGCAAAGGCAATGAATTGCGGCAAGGCATATGGTTCATGGAATAGGAAGATTGCCATCACTAGCATGATGGTCGGATTCACATACTGGAGAAAACCGAGCGTTATATAAGATAGCTTCTTCACAGCAGTTGCAAAAAGTAGCAAAGGAATTGCCGTTACCACACCGGCCCCCATTAACAATACATTTGTACTCATTGAATAATTCATGAATCCAGTCGGTGAAATAAAAAACAAATAGATTAGACCGATTGGCGCAATAATCAATGTTTCCAAGGTGATGCTTGTTGCAGAACTCAACTGCAACTGTTTTTTTGTTAATCCATACAAACAAAAACTAGCTGCTAAAAAAAGCGAATTGAAGGGGAAAACACCGGTTTGGAGCGTCAATAATATCACTCCAGTTAGTGCCGAAAGACTAGCCAGCTTGGCTTGCTTCGTCAGCGGCTCTTTTAAATAGAGAGCACCAGCCAGTACATTTAGTAATGGATTAATATAATAGCCTAAACTAGCTTGTTGAACTTGTCCAATTGACATCGTATAAATAAAGATTCCCCAGTTTAATGAGACGAAAATCGCCGCCATAATAACAGCGAGAACCTTTTTTCGATTTTTTAAAAGTACTTTGACCTCTTGAATAAAAGTAGGCATCTTTCGTAATGCAATCATGTAAAGCAACATAAAAATCAGAGACCAAATAATTCGATAAAACAAAATATCAATAGAGCTGACACCGCCTAGCAGTTTCCAGTAAAGCGGCAGGATGCCCCAAAGAATATATGCACCAAATCCATAAACTAACCCAGAATCTTTTTTCATCAGAACCTCCTTGTTTGAATCGTATTTTACCATTTTAACACAAACAATTGAGAGATAATTTGAAAAAAAGGGATTAGATGATTATAAATAATATGAGATTATGAAAATCAGATTAACGATTTTGAGCTTCTTTGATTGATTTGAAGGCATTGATACCAAATGAAATTAGAAAGAAGAAGCTTGCTAGTTTTAAGACCGCACCCGATTGAAAGGCGAAGAAAAGTGAAACGAAAAAATAGGAAATAGCGATATAGGTATACATATTATTGAATTTTTTCAGGTTCAAAAGGATCACCTCTTTAAAGAAAGTATATGCTTTTGAGGAAACCGCGTCAAAATGGATGTTTTGAAAAAAATCGTATTCTGAAATTTTGTAATATAGAAGTTAAGAAATCTTTATAGCTAAGCTTGGGAATAGAATTGTAGGAGTTCTATTAAGAAACCCAAAATGAAAAAAAGAGGAGAAACGGTCGTTGAATGAAAGATTATCCGAAAAATTTCACTTTTTACAAGTTACAGTGATTTTAGTTGTGAGAGGATCAAAGAATCCACTCCATCAAAAATTCTTCTTCAATTGTTTCATAATCTGTTGTTTCCTTTAGAATCGTGAAACCTTGTTTTAAGTAAAACTGAACAGCACGTTCATTTTTTTGATAAACGCTTAATAATAATTTTGAATGCTTCTCTTTTATTCTTGCCAATAATTGCCCACCAATTCCTAATGATCTGTATTCCTGCAATACAAAGATTCCAGCAATATACTCGTCAATCAAGCCAAGAAAGCCGATGATTTTCTCGTTATGATAGTAGGCATAAAGATCAGCGGTAGTGAGGGACGCCTTAACTGTTTGATAATTTTTGAGCCAATAATTCCGGTCAATAAAAGCATGAGCCTCCAAATTGCTCCTTAACCAAATAGATGAAATGGTTTCTAAATCTGCGTCAGTAATTGTTTCAATCCGTCTAATCATCATAAGCTCCAATTTTTTTAGTTTAATATAGTAAAGTTCAGTCTTTATCTATCGATTGAAAAAATGGTTCTTCAGCATTTGAGTAATAGTCTTTATTTAGTTTATCCTCAGATTTTACTCCTAATAAGGAAACGAGCATTGGGGTGAATCCTAAAACGCCGAGAAAAATTGCTAAGGGAATATAAACCCGTTTCTTTTCTAAGATGGATCGTTTGCTCGACATGGGAAAGACTCCTTTTCCATAATTGTAGACGAAAGATAGTTTGAAGGCGAAATTCTTTGATAACAAAAAACGCCCTCTACCCAAAACGATGGATAGAGGCGTTCATTACTTTAAGGTTTAACCGATCTTTGTTGTTCCACTGCCGATATGTGCGACATAGAAATCTGGCGCGTAACCAACAATTTCCATGTATTTGTCGTAGACTTTGTTTTTGAAGGTTGGAATATTTTCTTCTTTGACAACAGCAATCGCACATCCACCAAAGCCGGCACCTGTCATTCGAGCACCTAAGACACCGCTTTGAGCTTGAGCCGCATCGACTAAGGTGTCCAGCTCGATTCCTGTTACTTCATAGTCATGGCGAAGTGAATAGTGAGAGGCATTCAACAATTTTCCAAAGGCTTCCAAATTGCCTTTTTCTAATTCTGCCTTTGCTTCTAAAGTTCGTTGATTTTCGGTTACAGCATGGCGTGCGCGACGAATCAAGGTGTCGTCGCCAATCAAATCAATATTTGCTTCAAAAGTGGCTTCATCTAGATCTCCTAATGCTTGAATGTCCAGTTTCTTTTGCAGACGAGCAAGTGCTTCCTCACATTCGCTGCGACGTTCATTGTATTTGGAATCTGCCAATTCACGGCGTTTGTTGGTGTTCATGATCACCACTGCGTAACCGTCAAGCTTTACTGGAACCATTTCGTATTTTAACGTGTTGGTATCCAGCAGAATCGCTTGATCGATATCGCCAAAGCCAATGGCAAATTGATCCATAATCCCTGAATTGACACCGATAAATTCATTTTCGACTTTTTTTCCTGTTTTTACTAGCTCAAGACGATCGGTCTTCAAATCAAATAAATCTTCTAAAACAACTCCAACTAATAATTCTAAGGAAGCACTGCTGGACAGCCCAGCACCATTTGGAATTGTCCCTTCTACTAATAGCTCGAAGCCATGATCAATTTTATGACCGGCATCCTTCAGTTTTAAGACCATGCCTTTTGCATAGTTGGCCCAGTTGTCTTTTTTATCGTAGTCCAATTGATCGACGTCAAAGGTGATGACACCAATATCTTCAAAGTTAGTGGAATAAACCAAAACTTTCTTATCTTCGCGAGGAGCCGCTATACCATAGGTTCCATAAGTGATGGAAGCAGGGAAGACGTGACCACCATTATAATCGGTATGTTCACCGATCAGATTGATCCGTCCGGGTGAAAAGTATTGGGTCGTTTCTTTGGGACCAAAAGTTTCAGCAAATTTTGTGTTTAATTCGCGTTTAATTTCCATGTGTATTCGCTTCTTTCAAGTTTATTTTATATTCAGTAATCGTTTCAAATGGCGTGTTCGCAGGCAGTTTAATGGAGCCGAATTCAGAAAATTGTTCTGCTCCTGGTGCAACCTGTGTTTCAAAAGTGATGCCGCCGTGATGAGCGAGTTGTTTTCCTTGCATCATCGGTCCATCTTCACCAAAGTTGGCGGTAAAGATGACAACACTAGAAGAATCTGTTGAGACAGTTAGTTCAACGGTTCCATCAGGGCTAGTCAGTTTTGCTGCGTGTTTGTTCAAATCGCTTTCCTTTAAGAAGAAGGGATGATCCAAGCCGTTACATAGATTTTTTTGCTCAAAGTCACTAGTGAACATGCCCGCTAAAGTCGTTTCTGTTTGGAAATCAAAAGGAGTTCCAGTAACAGCCATGATCTCGCCAGTAGGAATGGTATCTGGTCGCAGAACAGCAACAGAGTCACTATTTAGCCAGAGCTTGTGTTCATCGATTGCTTGAGTAGGATCGCCTGTCAGGTTGAAATATACATGATTGGTGGGGTTGAACAAGGTGTTCTGATCACTGACCGCCTTTGTTGTCACGCGCCAAACATTTTCTTGTGTCAAGGTATGTCGAACCTCGACCGATACATTTCCAGGAAAACCATGTTCGCCATCAGGACTAGTCATCGTGAAAATAACGGATGACTCCTGATCGCCATTTTCGATCGTATAGTCCCATTTCTTCGTTTCAAATCCTGGTTTACCACCGTGAAGAGAATGACCAGTTTCCGGATCGATTGCTACTTGATATGCTTTTCCATCAAGTGTGAAGCGGCCATTTTCGATTCGACCAGCCGTTCGACCGATTGATGCGCCGATAAAGGCATCCTTTTCTAGATATTCCTCAGCTGAATCAAAGTTTAAAATTAGTTCTTTGTCACGTCCAAGGCTGACGATTCGTGCGCCTAAATCAGTTACTGATAAGTGGAAACCGGATTCATTTTCGATGCTAATTAAGTGATAACCTTGACCAAAATCTTTTTCTGTAATTTGCATATAAAAAAACCTCGCTTTTTTTGTGTAATGGAAAATTTCTCGTGTCTTAATAAGTTTAGCGATTTCTTGATTAAGTGACAAGTTCTAAGAAAAGCATCATCATTCCCTGAAATCAATTTATCAAGAAATCGTTTTTTTTTAAACGCCTTTCTGTGACGACTATTTAACTTTTTGTTGCATTTTTTCTCAAAAATAGATAGAAGGCCTTCTACAAATGAGCGGGTCTTCTAAAATAATGGCTAAGATAAAAAAGAAGTAAGCCAGAAAAACCAATTACAAAGGAAAAGTTGCCAATAGAATCATAAACAAGTAAATCATACCTTTCCAATGGTGTTACTAGAACAATACAAATCAAAGAACACATTGCTGCTGCAATGGTTTGGATTAAAAAGTTCTTATCGCCAGAATAGGTGAGAAGCCAAGCGTAACAATTTGTAAGTATTAGCCATAAGACGAGTAAAATTAATGCATGGGAACTTCTTTCGATCAGGCGACCAGATAAAATAGTCATAAATAAAATGACAAAAACTGCAAGAGCGATCAATGGCACAATTACTGTGAGTTTTGTAAGAAACATGCCGATTTTCTTTGTTCTCGCTGAGCTGGTTAAGGTGCTGGATTTTCTTGCCAAATAGAAATAATAAAAACCTAATAAAATAAAAATACCTGAAATCAAATTGTTAAACCTTCCTTATTCATAAGATAGAAATATCCTTAGTATACAATACTCAATTCATACTGCAACATGCAATCAAAGCTCACCATGTGCTTCGATAAATTTTCAGCGTCCAAGTGAGTAAAAAGGGTATCGTGACAATCAAGAATAACAAAAGAATTTTCTAAAGGAATCATTCTTTTGTGCTTTTCCTTTAGCAGCAAACCAGAAGTAGCTGGATGTGATTCAATAGTTGTGAATACTATCAAAAAATATACTATTTTCATGTATACTTTAGAGTGAAGATTAGGATGGAGGTACTGGTGATGGAACAGGCAATTTTTTTAAAAAAGGAACAGCGTCAGTTGAAAACCGATCTGCATTTTGATTATTGCGGAATTTCAAAAACGCTGCCCTTTCACGCTTTTGGACCTGCGATTCGGCAAAATTATACACTGCATATCGTAATGGAGGGGAAGGGAACCTATCAAGTGAAAAATCAACAGTATCATTTAAAAAAAGGTGATTTGTTTTTGATTCGTCCTGGTGACTCAACCTTTTATTTGGCGGATGGGGAAGATCCGTGGATGTATGGTTGGCTTTCTTTTGGCGGAGCCGCAGCGGACGAGATTATTCACCATTCACAGTTTAAAAAGGATCAATACACGATGGTATCTTCAGATACGCAAAAATATATCAATACTATCCTAGCTTGTTTGCCATTTGTGGAGGAAACACTCACGAATGAGCTGCATTTAAATGAATTGACCTATCGTTTTTTAGCAATTCTCTTAGAAGATGGTGGCAAGAGTCACTTAGGTAATAAAAAGGTTTATTCACCTTTGGCGGTAGCGACTGTCGAATACATTGAAGCTCATTACGCAGAGCATGTGACCGTTGAAGAGATCGCCCGGCGGTTAGCGGTTAATCGCAGTCATCTATCACGAGTCTTTCGTAATCACATGGATATTAGTATCAGAGATTATTTACTGGGGGTACGAATCAATCGAGCCGCTTTTTTACTTTCTATGACAGATGAGTCCGTCGAGAATATTGCTGAGCAGGTTGGTTTCAATAGTCTTGTGGTTTTTAGCCGAATGTTTAAAAAATTGACTGGAGAAACAGCAACAGCTTATCGCAAACGAATGAAAAATGAAGATTTTAAAAATGTATCGTTAGATGATTTAAAAAATCAATTAAAAAAACAAGCGGTGGTAAATAGAGCAACTTAGCTAAGTGAGCGTTTACAAAGCCTTGAGGTTATCCTATACTTATTTTATAAGTATAGTTTTTTTACATAAAATGCCTAAGCTGCCTTTTTGGGGAAGATACCTATTTTTTAATTATCCAAAAGTATGGCAGATATGGTGAAAATAAACGGGAGGGATCCAACCATGAAAAAAGCGAGTGAAATGACCGTTGAGGAACTGGGCGCGTATATTGATCAGTCCGTATTGAAGCCGGATTTTACGGAAGCAGAGATTCGACAATACATTCAAGAGGGCATTGATTATCATTGCGCAACGGTTTGTGTAAACCCATCTTCTTTGGATATCGCAGCGGAGATGACAGAAGGAACCGATACCAAGATTTGTGTCGTTTGTGATTTTCCATTTGGGACGAGTACGACTGCCTCCAAAGTGTTGCAGGCAGAGACGTATTGTCAGCGAGAGGATATTTATGAGTTAGATATTGTCGCGAATTTTGGTTGGATTCGTAGTGGAAAATATGATGAAGTAACCAAAGAGCTGAAGATCATCGTGGAGACGTGCCATGCTCATGGGACAGCAGTGAAGGTTATTTTTGAAACGGATACATTAAATGAAGATCAAATTCGTCAAGCATGCGAATGTGCGATTGCGGCGAATGCTGATTTTGTTAAAACAAGTACTGGCTTTATCACGGGTTATGAGAGTAAAGGAGCAACTAATGAAGTGATCCAGATCATGATGGACCAGTGCAAAGGTCGAATCAAGATCAAAGGAAGCGGTGGTATTCGTACGCGGGAGCATTTCTTAGAACTAATTGATATGGGGATTGACCGAATGGGTATCGGCTTCAAATCCACACCAGTCGTTTTAGGAATGGATAATTAATATGGAGAATAACCTACTTTTTGAAAAACGAGAAGACTTTCGAACGTGGCTCACGGAAAATGCGACAACCAGCGGCGGTGTATGGCTGGTTTTTGGTAAGACAAAGCAAGTCAAAAGTCTAAAAGCTGGGGAAGCATTGGAAGAAGCGCTATGTTTTGGCTGGATAGATGGGGTGATGAAAAAGGTTGATGAACACTCTTATCTGAAATATTTTGCTACACGACGTAAAAATAGTAAATGGTCTGAAAAAAATAAAAAAATTGTGGATAAGCTGGAGCAGCAAGGCTTAATGACAGATTTAGGGCGAGAAAAAATCGCAGAAGCAAAGCAAAATGGCCAGTGGGCGAATGCGACGAAGCCATCAGCGATTACAGATGAACAAATTGCGGAAGTAGCAGCGTTGCTGAAGAAAAATGCCGAGGCTTCAAAGAATTTTGAAAATATGCCGCCTTCGGTTAAGAAAACCTATACCCGAGCCTACTTAGATGCTAAAACTAAGGCTGGAAGAACCAAACGACTAGCCTGGATGATTGATCGATTAGAGAAAAACTTAAGACCAATGTAACGAAACGCTGGAATCTTAGTCTGATTCCGGCGTTTCTTTGCGCTGAATATAAGTTGACAATTCTTTTTGGTAAACTTGCCAGTTCGCTTCACCTGTATTCAAATAGTGAGCCAATAAATAGCCAATATACGGACCAGTCGTCAACCCAGAGGAGCCAAGCCCGCTAGCAACCAATAAATGATCATCCAATTGACCAAAAAAGGGGGCATAATCAGACGTATATGCGCGTGTCCCAACTCGATAATGAAAGGGTGTAGTTAATAATTTCTCGGGTTCCATGAGGAAATCCCGTGCACTATTTGTGAGTTGTTCAAAAGCTTCTGGTGTTTCTGACAAATCCCAAGCCGCTTCATTTTCATGTGTTGCGCCCAGTAAAATTTTTCCATTTAAGAAGGGGATCAAATCTGCTTCGCCATCTAACATGGCTACCGGGAAATTTCCGCTAGAGTTAAAAACCGTTTCAAATACTAAGAGCTGCCCCTTTTGTGGACGTAAATCGACTTGGTAGTTTAAAGGAGCTAATAATCCTTTTAAATGAGGGCCGACAGTTAAAATAATTTGATCAAAAGCTGCTTGGTTATCGCCATAGGTGAGGGACTGTATATTTGCTAACTGAACACGTTGAGAAATAAACTTAACGCCGCTTTCTTGCGCTAATTTACGCATTCGAATCAAATAGGCCTTTCCATCTAAGCGACCGCCACCGCTAATTTTAAGAGCTGGCAAGGGTTTTAGTAAGGGTAATTCTTGCTGTGTCTGTTCGCCAGTCAGCTGCTTGATCGTACCGATTTCTGGTGCGCTTTTTTTGCGTTCTTCTGCCAATGCTCGTAGCTCTGCTATTTGCTTTTCGGGACGTAAAAGCAATGTTCCAGATTGCTGATAGATCGTATGATCTAGCTGGAAATCTTGGATCAATTTTGGAAAGAAAGCCGCACCATCTTTGGCTAATCGATACCACTGCTTATTTCGGCGTTTGGACAGCCAAGGAGAGATAATCCCTGCACTGGCTTTTGTTGCTTGTCCAGTAGGATCATCAAAAAGCGTTACTTGATATTTTTTTGGATCTAAATAATTTGCCAGTGTCATCCCAATGATGCCGCCGCCAATGATTGCGATTTTTTGCATAAGTTTCAATTCCTTTTTATCTTAAAATTTATATAGTCAGTAAGATCATATCACTAGATTGAAAAAAATGCTTTTTAGATCATTGCTGGAAGAATAGTGATAGTTCAACGCTTTCATTGATTAATTTTACTGTTTTGAAAATATTTTTCGAAAATTCAAAAATATTTTACTTTACCTGTCGTAGTAATTAGCGTACAATGATTACAACGACAGATGAAGTAATTTCAGGAGGTGGCAAAATGATTTCTAGCGATGGGATTCGCGGATACAATGATGTCATCATTTTGTCCGTACTTAAGGATGGCGATTCCTACGGATATGCTGTTTCCCAGAAAATTAGAGATGTAAGCGGAGAAATCTATGTCATCAAGGAGACGACACTGTATTCGGCGTTCAATCGTTTGGAGAAAAATGGCTATATCCATTCTTATCCTGGAGAAATTACCCATGGTAAAAAACGAACGTATTATCAGATTACAGATAAAGGACTGGCTTTTTTGGAAGAAAAGCGAGATGAATGGAAGCAAACCAAAAAAGTTGTGAACCGATTTATGAAAGAAGGGTAAAAAATGGATACGATCAAAAATTATGTAGAGACATTATTTCTTGAATTTCCAAAAACTAAAGAAGTCTTGCGAGCAAAACAAGAGATTTTAACAATAATGGAAGATCACTATTTAGCGTTAATAGATGAAGGAAAGAGCGAGCACGAAGCGATTGGTCAGGTAATCAGTGAGTTTGGCTCCGTTGATGAATTACGTGAAGAATTAGAATTTGCTTCTCGTGAAAAAGAACCGGAAAATGGAATCAACGAAGACGAGATGTATCAGTATTTGACCGAACGTAAGAAAGATGCAATGGGTTTAAGCTTAGGGATCAGTGGTTGCCTGCTTGCGGTTGGAGCATTGATTGGATTGGGCATCCGTGGTTCTGAGATGATGGGATTTTTATTGTTTTTTGTTATGATCGCTATCAGTGTTGGGATTATTATTTATAATGGGATGCAGTTTTCAAAAAATAATTCAGAATTAAATGATCGTTATATCCCGATTGACACGAATAAAGAGGCTCAAAAGTTGAAAAAGGGGTATCAAAAAAGCTTTCAAGTCAGCTTAGTATTTGGGATTTGTCTGTGTGTATTAAGTATCTCGCCGATTTTCTTTTTCCAAATGTTTACCTACGCGGAATACGGAATTCCCGTGATGTTCTTCTTTTTGGCAATTGGGGTGTTTCTAATTATTTACGGCAGTATCAATTACAATAGCTTTGATAAATTTATTAAGGAAAAATACTTTATCGCTGATGAAGATGAATTAGGCCCCAATGCGATGCAGGCAAAATATGGTGACTCAGCACGTACGAAGCATTTGCTGGAGAGAGTCTATTGGCCAATTGTTGTGATGATCTATTTAGGCTGGTCGTTTTTGAGCGGGGCATGGGGTATGAGCTGGATGATTTTTGTGATGGCTGGCATTTTCTACAGTGTTTTGGAGGCCATTTTTGTAAAAAAGTAGTATAAGATTTATACGTTGAAAGACGTTTTAGGCATGATTAAGATGCTTAGAACGTCTTTTTTATCTGTTTTATCAGTCAAAATCCTTTGGAAAATTTCTTATTAAATCTTCATAGGTTAACGATTGACAAAAATTCAGAATAAATTTAAACTTAAAGCGAACGTATGTTTGTTTTTTAAGGAGGTGGTTTTGATGAATGTGTACGAAGGGGAGCCTGTCAGAGATGTTTTCTGTATGGACTCGAAAAGCTTTTATGCCAGTGTGGAGTGTATTGAGCATGACTTAGATCCGTTGAATGATCTGCTAGTTGTAATGAGTGGGGATCGCGAGAATGAGGGGTTGGTTTTAGCAGCAAGCCCGATGGCGAAAAAAGTTTTAGGCATCAGTAATGTTAGTCGGGGATTTGAAATTCCTAATCATCCCAAACTTCACATTGTACCGCCGCGGATGACACTCTATATTCAATATCACATGCGTATCCAAGAGATTTTTCGTTCGTATATGGCAGAAGAAGACATTCATACCTACAGCATTGATGAACAATTTGGGGATTTGACCCATAGCTGGAAATTATTTGGCAAAAGTTCGGCGGAAGTTGGAAAAATGATTCAAAACGAAATTATTAAAAAAGTTGGTATTTATACTTCGTTAGGGATGGGAGACAATCCTTTATTAGCGAAAATCGCGATGGATAATGAGGCCAAGCTTACTAAAGAGCGGTTTGCTCAATGGCATTATCAAGATGTGCCTGAGAAAATTTGGCCGCTTCGCTTAAGCGAATTTTGCGGAATCGGCAATCGGATGGAGCGTCGCTACCAAATGATGGGTATGTATACCATGGGTGATTTGGCTCATACCGACCCCTTTGTCTTGAAAAATCATTTTGGTGTGATGGGGATGCAGCATTATATGCATGCTTGGGGGATTGATCGTTCTGTTCTCTCGCAAAAGGATTTGTATCCTACTAAGGAAAAATCGATTGGCAACTCACAGGTTTTACCAAAAAATTATGCTCATAAAGGTGATATTCTAACTGTTATCGCTGAAATCTGCGAACAGGTCGCACAACGATTACGAAAGAACGATGTATTAGGCGGTACACTGCATCTAGGAATTGCCTATGCGTATTTTGGCAGCGGAAAACGCGGAGGGTTTCATCATCAATTAAAAATTCCACCGACCTATCAAGCGCGCGAACTAACAAAAGTAGCTTTTGCGTTGTTTGAAAAATACTGGGATCATTCTGAAGTCCGTAATATTTCTATCACAGTTTCCTCTTTGAGACCAGCAGGAAATCTACAGTTAAATTTGTTCGAAGATCCGCAGCAAACGATCAAAGAAGAAAAAATTGATGAAGTTATCGCTCAAATACGCAGTCGTTATAAATTCAGCTCGATTGTGCGGGCACATTCGTTAAATGAAGGAGCTACAGCAATCAAACGAGCCGGTTTGGTTGGCGGTCATGCCGGTGGAATGGAAGGAATGGATTAGGGATGATTTATGATGATGAAAGTGCCGAAAGGTTATTTATGGAGGCAAAGCAGGTTTATCAGGATCGCGGAATGATAAAATGGATCGGTTTTTATCTTTCTGATCATACCGCCGTACTGAATAAAGAGTCGAAAGAACGAAACCACATCAATAGTGAAAAAGAACCAATGTCTTTAGAAGAAATCGGGGCAGTTTTGCAGCAGGCATATTTGCAAAATAAACGAATCACTATCCAGCTGGAGGCTCTAGATGATGAAGGAAACTATTTAGATGATTTGGTAGGTAGGCTTATTGGACAAAAAGAAGAACAAATTTATTTAAATGAAGAGGAACGAGGCGCAATTCATTTGACGATTGAGCAAATTCATCATGTTGAGATTTTAGGTCCGAAAAAAATTCTTAATCAGAAGATTACAAAGTAAGAAGTAAAGCCATGACGAGAAATCGACATGGCTTTTTCGGAAAATAGTTAGAATAATTTGATTTCGTTTAACGGCCAGAAACGTACAACCACTTTTCCTTGGATCAAGGATTTGTCAACGAAGCCGAAAATTCGGCTGTCTTTAGAAATCAAGCGATTGTCTCCTAAAACGAAATACTGATTCTTTGGAACAGTTACTTCAAAATCGTTGGTAAAACTGTCAGCATTAGCTGCTTGTTCCTGAAACGCAGTATTATAGGAATATTCCTCATTAAGCTTGTCCTTTTTGAACTTTTCCTTAAATTCATCAAGATACGGTTCGGCGTATTCTTTGCCGTTGATTGTAAGTACATTGTTTTTCATCTGCACATGATCTCCAGGTAAGCCGATGATTCGCTTTACTACATACATATTTTGATTGTCTGGTTCCTTCGTAGTGATGATATCCTGTCGATCTAGATTAGATATTTTTGATGTGACTAGACGCTGCTTGTCGTGAAGCGTTGGGTCCATCGAATGTCCTTCAACCTTTACCGGAGAGAAAACAAACATCCTGGCTAAAAATATCAATGCTATGATAATGACTACAGGAAGCCATTCCTTGATTATTTTATTCAATAGATTCACCTCATTGCTAAATTTTATCATTCTTCAAAACAAAAAGCTCTTATTTGCTTCTAATAAAAGAAAAAGGGCGATTGAGGGTAGAGATTTTTGTATGAATGTGGGAAACTGTAAGCAGTCCTGAATGAGGATAGATGTAGCTGTAAATTTTAAGCATTAGAAGAATGATCTATGGTGTAATTCCATTACTTTAAAATGAACAAGGATGTCAGTTCTGCTTTTTGCAGTGTCTAAGAATGCAAGAGAAAAATGCGCTTCTGAGGATGATCACAAATGAGCGGTTTAGCAGAATGATATACGGCGAGAAACTGAAATTAATTTTTGATAAAAAATTAATACTTTAAAATGAACAAGGATGTCAGTTCTGCTTTTTGCAGTGTCTAAGAATGCAAGAGAAAAATGCGCTTCTGAGGATGAACACAAATGAACAGTTTAGCAGAATGATATACGGCGAGAAACTAAAATTAATTTTTGATAAAAAATTAATACTTTAAAATGAACAAGGATGTCAGTTCTGCTTTTTGCAGCGTCTAAGAATGCAAAAGAAAAATGCGTTTCTGAGGATGATCACAAATGAGCAGTTTAGCAGAATGATATACGGCGAGAAACTAAAATTAATTTTTGATAAAAAATTAATACTTTAAAATGAACAAGGAGCAAGACAATGAAAAAGAATTATCCTGCACCACCGATTTTACCGAAAAATTTCTCTGAGGATTTTTACTTGGAAGATGAAGCAACCATTGAGGATGTCCATGGCACGGATTTTGATTATAGTTATTTAACCTGTGAAAATTTAGTGTTACGTCGTTCGATTTTAGAGAAAATCACGATGCAGCGGACTAAATTATATCGATTTGAAGCGAGTAATGTAATTTTTAAGAATTGTGATTTCTCAAATCTGGAATGGATCGGTGGCAGCTTTCATCAGGTTATTTTTGAAAGCTGTAAATTGACTGGTTGTAATTTCGCAGAGAGTTATTTAAGGGATTGTCAGTTCAAGGATTGTGTGATTAATTTCGGCTCATATAGTGCGACGAATTTAAAAAATGTCGCCTTTGAAAATTGTCAAATGACGGACAGCGAATTCTTTGAAGTGACTTGGAAGCATTTATTCTTGTCCAATAATGAATTGGATAATAGCAACTGGATGCGGACAAAACTATCTGGATTGGATCTTACTACGAATCAATTTAGCAAGATAGCTTTTTCGATGGAGCATCTAAAAGGATTGAAAGTGAATTCTTATCAAGCTATGACCATTGCGGCTGGATTAGGTTTACAAATTGAGGAGGCTTAGATGAAAAGAGAAAAAAAGAATATCAAAAAGATTCCTGTTATTTGTTGGGGAGAATCAAGCGATGAGATAATCTTAGCATTTCACGGCGATCAATCTCATAAGGAAGATACCGTCATTCAATTGTTGGCTGAGATTGCCACACAAAATGGATATCAAGTTTGGAGCTTTGATCTGCCAGAACACGGCGACCGAAAGGGAGTTGACTATGCGTTAAACCCGCAAAATGTTGTAGCCGATGTGAATAAAATTTTGCATGAACTGGAAGAGCAAACAAAAACATTTTCGTTATTTGGCTGCAGTATAGGGGCCTATTTTGGTATGTTAGCGTGTCAAAATAAACCGATCGAACACAGTCTCTTCCTATCACCAATCGTTGATATGCAGGAATTGATCGAAAATATGCTGCTTTGGTCGGGATTAACCAAAGCCGATCTGCAACGGGAAAAGATTATCGAAACGCCGATCAAGACACTGGAATGGAACTACTATAAGTATGTTGTTGAGCATCCGATTAATTGGACAGCTCCAACAAAAATTCTTTATGGCAGCAAAGATAATCTGACCTCAAGAGCAACGATTGAAAAGTTCTCTGAAACACCCAATAGTTCATTAACTGTTTTTAACGAAGGAGAGCATTTCTTCCATACGACAAAGCAGTTGCAGGTTTATCAGGAATGGTTGAAAAAGAGTATTTAAAAGAAGTATCCTAGTTAATTTTAGCTAGGATACTTTTTTTTCGATTTGAATATCATAAAAAGAATATTTTTCCTAGTAAATTTTTAGTAAAGGATTTCATAAGCGATTTTAAAGATGACGTAAGGTATGACGATTTTTTTTGCTATTTACGTATAAAAAAAGTAGTATTCTTTGTGAAAGTAAATATAAGTAAACTTGTTAGGTGAGGCTCCTAAACAAATATAAGCTATTGCGCAGAAACGTCGAAAGACGCCAATGTGTAAAACAGGAATTGTCGGATTAAGGCTTTTCATAAAATAGCTAAGAAGGAATTCTTTACGTTGTTTAGTGCTAAAACTCAGACGATGAGATTGATTGTGTGAGACACCAGACTTGTTAGTTTTTTTGCTAACGTTTGGTGTTTTTTTTTAGGTTATTTACTGTGGACTCTCTCGTCTCAAACAATTACTTGATGAAGGGAGAGCTATACATGATAAAAAAAAGAAAGATCGATTGGCTATTGTTGCTACCTTATTTGGGAGTTAGTCTAATCGGTCTTTTAATTGTCTTCAGTGCGAGTTCCTATCGCCTGATGGCTGAAGGAGAAAACCCGTTAACATTATTTAGTAAGCAAGCGATTTTTATTGGGCTGAGTTGGTTACTTATTGCGTTCATTTTTCATGTGAAAAGCAATGTTTTGACAAAGGGAATACTAGCAAAAGGATTGCTAGTGATCGGGTTAGTTAGTCTGCTGCTGGCAAAAATAGCGGGCGTCAGCATTAATGGTGCACAGAGATGGGTGTCTATATTAGGAATCCAATTCCAGCCATCGGAAGTGACAAATGTTGCATTAATTCTTTATTTAGCTTACTTTTTCCGAGTGAAACGGACACGACATGAAATGTTGGTTCCTTGTGGCCTTGTCTTACTTAGTGGATTATTGATTTTGCTCCAGCCAAAGGTAACGGGTGCAATTATTATTTGGGGGATCGCATTAATAATCATAACTACTGCGCAATTACCATATCAGTTGTCGGTGATTCTCTTTCTAACGATTTTTATGGGGATTGTTTTGACAGGCGGCATGATTCTTTTTCTGGGTAGTCATCATCTATTGCCTGAATTGTTCGCTCATACTTATGATCGTATTCGATTAGTCAGAGATCCATTTTTAGATCCTTATGGAAAAGGATTTCAAATGAGCAATTCCTATTATGCTCTTTATAATGGCGGCTTCTTTGGTCGAGGTCTAGGAAATAGTATCACCAAAAAGGGCTATCTTCCAGTTGCCGAAACGGATTTTGTGTATTCGATTTTGGTTGAAGAGTTAGGCGTGATTGTTGGGTTATTCGTATTGGCGTTGCTTTTTTTGATTGCGCTTCGTCTATTTGTATTGGCATCGAAGGAAGGCAACCAGCAAGTTAGTTTGATTTATTTCGGTGTGGGAAGTTTGTTATTGTTCCAAACAAGCATCAATATCGCAAGTATTTTAGGTCTGATACCCATGACGGGCGTGCCTCTGCCTTTTATTAGTTATGGCGGAACTAGCTATTTGATTCTTTCTGCAGCTCTTGGTATCTGCTTAAAATTATCTTCGGAGGTCCAAACACATGATGAAACGTTTGAGCAACGAATTTAATTATTCTCTATTTTTACCGCTTTTCTTGTTTTATCTAATTAGTATCGGTATTCAATCATTGGCAGCTGAGCTGGATGGTGTCGATGTGAAAAGTGTAATGATGAAACAGATTCTTTTTTGCTTGCTTTCATTAGCGGCAATGGGGATAGTGAGTCGCATTACAACGTCTCATTTATTGAAATATGCCCCGCTTTTTTATGTTCTTTCATTGGGCTTGATGGCTCTTTTATATTGGTTTCATGACCCCGCTATGTTTGCGGTGACAAACACGAAACGGTGGCTGCGAATCGGTGGCTTTTCTTTTCAGCCTTCAGAATTAATGAAGCTTAGTTTCATTCTTTTTATGGTTCGACTAACATTGATCGACGAAATGAATCAGCCGCAACGAAGCTTGAGAAATGATCTTGGCTATATAGGGAAAATCTTACTATATAGTTTACCGACGTTTTTACTGATGTTTATGCAGCGAGATTTTGGCACAAGTTTGGTCTTTATTGCGATCTTAGGGGCGCTATTTGTTATTTCTGGTGTTCACTGGAAAATTCTTGTTACGATCACTGGCGCAGCTGCAGCTTTAGGAAGTGCGTTACTGATTTTAGTATTTAGCGAGTGGGGAAATAAACTGCTTTATTGGCTGCATTTTAAGACGTATCAATTAGATCGGGTTCGAGCGTGGGTCGATCCCTTTCAATATCGCGATTCCATCGCGTATCAACAAGTACAGAGTCTTTATGCGATTGGTTCTGGCGGATTATTTGGACGAGGGGAAGGACAAGCGTCAGTTTATGTTCCTGTTCGGGAATCGGATATGATTTTTACAGTCGTTGGAGAGAGCTTTGGCTTTATTGGAGGAACCTTGGTTATTTTTCTCTATTTCTACTTGTTTTATCAAATCCTTTACGCAGCAATCAAAACGAATAATAAAGCGAACTTATATATTGCCGCCGCTTTTGTTTTTAGTTTACTGTTCCAAATTTTTGAAAATATCGGAGCGGCGATCGGCATACTGCCGTTAACGGGTATCCCATTGCCGATTTTGAGTCAAGGGGGAACATCCTTAATTGTTCTAGGTATCGGTTTTGGGGTCATGATGGGATTTAAGAAAAATTGAATGGAGAGACAAACATGAATATGCGAAAGACCTTTTTGCTAAGTAGCGCGAGTGCGTTGATCATAGTATTTCTTTTTACCATGGCAGTTGTACTGAATGCGCAATGGCTGACTCATTTAGATCAGCTATTCATTCAATATCGATTGCCTGATATTTCGGCCGTAACAACTTTTGTGGGTGTGATTGCTAAATTCGCTACGATTGGTCCAATGCTTGTAGTTTTTAGCCTTATTAGTATTTTTTTACTGCGAAGCAATTTTAAAGCGTTGACTATTTGGTGTCTTGGAAATCTGATCCTTATAAGTGGAATAGGATACTTGCTGAAACAGCTCATCCAACGATCGCGGCCTGATCAAATACAATATATCTCACGCTCTTCGTATAGTTTTCCTAGTGGGCATTCGCTTTTGGTCATGACGTTCGTGTGTTCCGTATTACTGATTTATTTTTTTATAGAAAAGAAGCCACCGTTAATAATAAAATCGTTATTAATCTTTTTACTGATAACTATTACAGGCGGCAGAATTTATTTGGGCGTACATTTCTTTAGCGATATTATTGCTGGACTCTTTCTTGGTGGAGGAATTACTTTTGGCACAGCCAGTCTTTTTTACCCCTATTTACGACAAAAGAGTTCAGTGCAGGATCGCAAAGTTAAATTTATGACATGGCAAAAGGTGTTGTTAAGCATCTTGGCAATGTTAGTTGTACTGGCTGCGGGTGTAAGTGTTTTTGCTTTAAAAGTTTATCAGGGTTCACAAAAAATGGCGGATTCAATGTATTCTCCGATTGAACGAGAGAAAAAGCAAAAGTCACCAGCAGTTTCCGAACCGATAAGCATTTTAATTTTAGGAATTGCAAACGATGCAAAGAGAAAGACAGATTTTCGAGCGAACACGATCATGGTAGCTACTCTGAACAATCAACTGAATAAAGCAACGCTTGTGAGTATTCCGCGAGATTCCTTTGTTGAAATTGTGGGTGCGGACTATGAGGACAAAATCAATCATGCGCATTCGATTGGAGGACCAGAAATGATGATGGATACAGTAGAAAAATTTTTGGACATTCCGATTCATCACTATGTCTCGGTTAATATGGACGGGTTGCAGACCTTGGTGGATGCAGTTGGAGGAGTCACAGTCGATAATGATTTTGCCTTTTCAGCTGAAGGGATTGACTATCCCAAAGGAAAACAACATTTGAACGGTTGGGAAGCCTTGCAGTATTCACGGATGCGATACGAAGACCCAACCGGAGATTATGGTCGTCAAGGAAGGCAACGCGAAGTGATGGAATTATTGATCAATAAGCTTCTTTCGGCGAAAAGTATTTTTAGTTATCAGAAAATTTTAGATGGAATTGGAGAAAACGGAAAGACGGATCTAACCTTTCATCAAATGCAGACTATTTTGACTGGTTATCATTCTTGTCTGACGGAGATTGATAGTCAGCAGGTACAAGGAGAAGGCTTTATCGGTGATGGATTCACAGGTGAAGAGGGTATTTCTTATCAAAAGATTCCACAAGAAGAATCGGATCGGGTAAAGAAGCTCTTGCATAAGCAATTAGCTTTAGAAGAAAGTAAACAATGATTCATTTTAGTGATTTCATCTATTTGAATTTTAAATTTATTGATCTAAATTTTCTAATTAAAAAATAATTTGCGCTATAATAGCAACAGGAAGGCGGGAAATTATGCTTAGTCAAATAGGTTTATTACTTGTAGTTGGAGTGTTGGCAGGAATATTAGGGTCAATCTTGGGAATCGGCGGAGGAATTATTTTAACGCCTTTTTTGACGTTAGTGATGGGCTTGGACATTCAGTATGCGATCGCTGCTAGCATTGTCTGTGTGATTGCAACAAGTTCTGGTGCAACGATCGCTTATCTGAAGGATGACATGCTGAATTTACGAGTCGCGATGTTTTTAGAGATTGCGACAACGATCGGAGCCATTGTTGGCGCTTTGCTTTCGGGAGTGGTTCCGACGGGGTTTCTATTTATTTTGTTTGGTGGCTTTTTATTGTTTTCCGTATTGAATATGATTCAAAAATTACGCGGTAAAACAGATAAAACGATCAATAAATCGGCAGGCGATTCGCTGGCTGAAAAGTTAAAGCTGAATGGTTCATACTATGATAAGGTGCTGGATAAACAAATTAATTATCAAGTAGAGAAGGTGCCAGGAGGCTTTGCTATGATGTTTGGAGCTGGAATTGCTTCAGGATTATTGGGTATCGGAAGCGGTGTTTTTAAGGTAACGGCAATGGATACCATCATGAAAATGCCCTTAAAGCCATCAAGTGCCACCAGTAATTTGATGATGGGTGTGACAGCGGCGGCTTCTGCGATGGTTTATTTTTTCAGTGGGGCCATCTTGCCACAAATTGCGGCGCCGTTAGCCTTGGGTGTGTTAGTTGGAGCAACGGTAGGCTCTAGGATTATGACACGACTTAAACCAATTGTGATTCGAATGATTTTTATCCCAATTCTATTGTTTATGGGACTTCAAATGGTTCTGCGAGGATTCGGGGTGATTCTGTAATGGAAAACAAAGAGGAAATGTTGAAAATCGAACGTTCTATCGGTTATATTCTGAGAATTGGAGTAATTGTTTCTGCTACGATTATTCTGATTGGCATGATTTTATTATTCTTTCAACCGGCTACCGGTCAAGTGCCACTGAATAGTTTGACACTGATTATTCATGAATTGGTTCAATTAAACGGAGAAGCGTTTGTTATGTTGGGGCTTTTTTGCTTGATTTTAACACCCGTCTTACGAGTAGTGGTATCAATCTTTGCATTTGCGAAGGAAAAGGATTATTTGTATGTTTTCATTACGATCATTGTGCTGATTGTCTTAGTTATCGGTATGAGTTTTGGTTTAGTTGAAAAATAAATAGTAAAAAATCCGACGAACAATACATGTTGGTCGGATTTTTTGCTAGCTTTTCCGTGATAAAATTTGGCTGGTCAGACGTTCTAATTTTTCTTTTGTGTTGAAATAGTTGTCTGGTAGTTTTCGGATATCCTTTAGTGCTTGTTCAGTATACTCGGTTGCCAGCTGCTGTGCGTAGTTTACGCCATCTAATTCTTGAACCAAACGCTGTACTTGCAAGGTATCTTCAAGAGCCATCTGCTTTTGTTTTTCTAAGTAAGGACGTAATTGACTGTTATCTTGATTGAGCGCATAAATCAACGGCAGGGAATAAACGCCTTGACGTACATCTTCTAGAACGGGTTTACCTAATGTGGCAGCGTCTGCTTGATAGTCCAATAAATCGTCCATAATTTGAAAGGCGATTCCGATGTTATGACCAATCATGCCAGCCTTTTTAGCAAAGCGTTCACTATTGCCGCTTTCAAAGGCACCAACTGAACAGCTTAAGGCAAAAAGTTCTGCTGTTTTTCCTGAAATATTCTCCAAATACTCTTCAACAGTTTGATCAAGTTTGTAGCGATCATCCATTTGTCCTAACTCGCCATCGAGAATTTTTTCCATACTGCGAGAGTTCAGTTGCAGACTCTTTAGTGAGGTTGAGTAGTCGGATAATAATTTAAAACAGCAGATAAATAAATAATCTCCAGCGTAAACGGCGGTATCGTTACCAAAGGTGGAACGAATCGTCGGTAATCCGCGGCGTAATTCAGATTCATCCACGATATCGTCATGAATCAGGGTGGCCGTATGGAGCATTTCGATGGAAGCCGCTAAAGAGGTGGCTTTCTTTTCATCTTGTTCTGGACCAAATTGAGCAAACAGCAGCTGGTAAGCAGGGCGCAAAAGCTTGCCACCAGCATGGATCATATCCAACACAGCCGATTCGACTTTTTTATTTTTTAATTTCACCACATCCTCCATTAATTGGAGGGTCGTGGTTAACTGCTTAGCAAGATCAGGATAATCTTGCCACATGGGATGAAGTTTCATTTTGGCTATCCTTCTAATCCTTTTTCAGATTTTTTTTCGATTCATAATCTAATTGGAATTTTTGCAATGCACGTACGTGAACTAACAAATAATTACCGGCGATACCAATGACGATACCGGCAAGAATGCCAAGTAGGGACATAACTGGCAAATAAAGCATAACGGTCCAAGATTGCGCGATCCAGCTGGCGACGAAGAGCTGGCCAACGTTATGGAGAAAACCGCCGGCAGCGCTGATTCCGATGATGCTAACACGTTTAGGTCCAAGACTCTTCACTAGAAGCATACCGAAGTAGCTCAACAATGATCCGCTCATGCTATATAAAAAGGTTGAGATGGTTCCGCCTAAAAGGGTTGTTAGAATCAGACGCATCCAAATCAAACGAAAACTGTCTCTTTTGGGCATCGTAAAAATCGCAACGATGGTGATTAAATTGGCGAGTCCTAGTTTTGCCCCAGGCGCGAAGGCGAAGGGGGAAGGAAACATATTTTCAATCAACCCCAAGATGACACCCTGGGCTACTAGGAGTGCTATGTAAATTAATTTTTGTGTTTTATTCATAGTAAAAGCAGCTAATAGATGACACTGCCGGGTTCCCCTCCGTCTGAGGATTTGATTTCAATTAATAATTTGTGAGGCAAACAAACAATCGTTTCACCTGATTGGTCGATCCAGCCGCGACGTACACAGATTTGGTCACCGCAGTTCGCTTCTTTAATCCGAATTCGACCTTCTTTGATTTCAATCAAATTATAGTCGCCATCCTTATCTTCGTAGCGATAAGTGTAGCTCTGTGACTTATCTGAAAGATCAAAGGTCTTGATTTCTTGTCCATCAACAGAAAGAACCGCCTCTTGCATTGGACTGGCAGTGCGATTGAGACTAAAGACCACAACGGGAGCAAAAGAGAGCACGACTAGAATGAGAACGATGATGCCATCCCAAGGCCGCAGCAAACTATTTTTTGCAAAATCCTTCAGCTTCAAATTATACACCTCATTTATCCTCACTTGAGCATTTCATACTAATGTTTGCTTCTTTTTCTTATCATAACATAAAGAAAGTTCTAAAGAGAAAATCAAGCCCTTTAGAACTTTCCTTCACTATTCGTCAAATAAATTTGACTTATTTTTTTCCGTAGATTGATCTTGGTGTTCCATACCACCATTTTCCGACAGTTCGTTGAATCCAAGGAATCACCCAGCGATCAAGACCAAGCGCTCGACCAGATCCGTTCATCAAAGCAAACGCTACGAAGATAAACCAAATGTTTACCCAGAAGAACATGCCAGATAGACAGAAGACTACGGTCAAACCAATCGTTGCAGCACTTGCTAACCATGTGAATAGTCCGAAGATTAAGGCTAATGCAATACCAATCTCAACAAAAGTCATAAATTTTTGCATAAATAATGCAACGTCTCTATTTGGCATCATGAATTCCATGATATTTGAAAACCAGTGAGGCATTTTTTCAAAAACCGGCATTGGATTTTCACCAAAAGCATAACTGAAACCAAAATGTGTCGCAGCAGTAGCAGCCGCGTCAGTCGCGCCGCCAGCCGCTCCAGTTGCTGCGGTCGTTGCTTCAGCTGCGTGTGATCCAGCTGCGGATGCACCCGTTGTTACTTGCTCTTGCAACCAAGGGAAGGGGAAGACAACATTGTCAGTAAACCATGAGCCGCTTCCAAACCAAGAGCTTGGATTCAAATAGCTGCCGTCGCCGACAACTTTTTTTGAGGCTTCGATTAGCCACATAGAGCCATAGAAGACCCGTAATGGAACACTCCACAATACGTTTCCGTAACGAGAAGAATGTCCGCGAGTTACGTTGCGATCGTTCTTGATGTGGAAAAATTCGTGCATCATGTATTGGAACATGTAGTAGCCTGAACGAATCGTAAAGAAGTACAGCAGATTGACTAAATGTTTAACCACGATCGCTAAGAAGCCTGATAGATGGATTTTATCCATCAAATTAGCAACACCCCATTTAGATCCAATTGAAACCATAAATCCTTGATAATTACTCTTAAATTCGTGTTTCGGTGTGTTCTTGATTTTCGCAACGATATTAGCAGCTGCTGTATGTCCAGTTTGTTCAGCAGCTTGAACTATTTGCGGGGTTGGCTTGCCATCGTTGTTTTCTTCATAATGAACCAAATCTCCGATGATATAGATATCTTTGTCCTCGTAACCCTTTGCTTGCATGTATTCATTGGCGTACAAGCGTTGACCGCGGGCAGTTTCCAAACCGAAATCCGCCGCATCGGAGGTTCCCTTGACACCAGCAGTCCAAATCAAAGTGTTTGTTGGAATTTGCGAACCATCTTTTAGGACGATGTAATCAGCAGTTACCTCAGTGATTGGAGCACCTTTCTTCAGTTGAATACCTTTTTTCATCATGAAACGCTCTGCTTTTTCCGCGTCTTTACGGTCTAGCATATTTAGGATAGTAGGAAGGGCTTCAACAACCATTAGAGTAAACTCTTCAGGGCGTAATTTGTGTTCCTTAGCTAAAACAGTCTTCCATTCCATTAATTCGCCGATCATTTCGATTCCGGTAAAACCAGAACCACAAACCACAAAAGTGAGCATAGCACGGCGTGTAGCTTCATCGGGCTCCAAGGCAGCTTTTGCTACGGTATCTTCAATGTGTTTTCTGATCTTAATTGCATCTTCCATTGACCATAAGGTAAAGCCGTGTTCTTTAACACCAGGTGTACCAAAATCATTTGGTTCGCCGCCCATACCGATAATTAATTGATCAAAAGGGTATTTGCCTAATTTGGTTTTGACGATTTTTTTCTCTTTATCGATACCAATAACAGTATCTGTAACTAATGAAACATTTTTCTGACGAGCAAATAACCGCTGTAAATCGTATTGGACTGCGTCTGGTTCTACGCGTCCGCCAGCTACTTCATGTAATTCGGTCATCATTGTATGGTAAGAGTGACGATCGATCAAGGTGATCTCAACATCATCTTTTTTTAGCTTTTTGGCCATGAACTTCGTTGCTGAAACACCTGCATACCCTGCACCCACAACAACAATTTTCTGTTTTGCCATTGATAATCCGCTCCTTCTAAATGATAATGACTGCACAATTATAATAAATTGATAATACCTGAACAATCGACTACATTATACATATAGTTCATTTTTTTGTCTATAAGAACTATTCTAAAGTAATATTAACGGTTTTCTGATAATACGATTAAAAAACAATAGTTATATATAGTATTTGATGTACAAAAACGTAGGGATGTTTTAGAATGATTTTGTTTAAAGAATCACAAAAAAATAAAAAGGTGGAGTTTAATCATGAAAATGAAAAAAATCGTATCTGGATTTGCAGTGGTAGCTTTTTCTACACTAGCGTTAGCTGCTTGTGGCGGAAATGATGATAAAGATACAGCAGCTAGTTCTTCAACAAGCTCTTCTGAGGCAGTTAAACCAGCGGAAAAAGTAGCAGGTGGGGATTTAAAAGATGGTACCTACAAGCTTGAAGAAAAAAATTATGCAAACGGCTACCGTGTTGTTTTTGATATGACCGTTAAGGATGGAAAAATCACGAAATCTAACTACGATTATCTAAATGAAGACGGGAAATCTAAAAAAGATGACGCGGATTACGAAAAGAACATGAAAGAAAAAACAAAAACAGGTCCTAAGGAATACATTCCAGAATTGAACAAATCTTTAGAACAAACACAAAATCCAGATGCAGTTGAAGTAGTAACAGGTGCCACTCATTCAAGTGAAAACTTCAAAAACTATTCTCAACAATTAGTCCAAGCAGCTCAAGCTGGCGATACGAAAACAATTGAAATCGACAATGGCGCTGATCTGAAAGACGGCACTTACAAGTTAGAAGAAAAGAATTACTCAAATGGCTACCGTACAATCTTCAGCATGACTGTAGCTGGCGGAAAAATTACTGAATCTAACTTTGATATGGTAGACAAAGACGGCAAATCTAAAAAAGATGATGCGGACTACGAAAAGAATATGAAAGCTAAAAGCGGTGTTGGTCCAAAAGAATATATCGAACAATTAAACAAAGGTTTAGTTGAAAAAGGTGCTCCTGCAGACGTTGAAGTGGTAACAGGCGCGACACATTCTTCACACGCATTCCAAACATACGCTGCACAATTAGTAAACGCAGCTGAAAAAGGCGACACAACTGCAATTCAAGTTGATAACATCGTCACTAAATAATAATTCCTTTATTTTAGGGAATCTTAGAAGAGCTGGGGTTTCCCCAGCTCTTTTTTGCTAGTTTTGCTTTTGGCAGTTTATATGAATTAAGGTCAGGTTAACAGAGGATAGTAAAAAAAACGGTTGAACTGTTTAGCAAAATAGTATGCGTGCTGAAAATCCGACTCATTTTTCAAGGGTTTGGAAAAATGATTTCATTCAAATGAGGTAGCTTTCAGTCCAACTTTTCGCAGTTATAAATCAATAGTAGATTGAAAAAATCTTTAATCTTTAAAGTAATAGTACAGTGTAGTTGGATGATATGTCAGCGAACTTAAAAATAAATTTTGTCAAAAATTTATTTCCTAAGATAAGAGATGACTTGCTAGTTTTGCTTTTGGCAGTTTATGTGAATCAAGGTCAGGTTAACAGAGGATAGTAAAAAAACGGTTGAACTGTTTAGCAAAATAGTATGCGTGCCGAAAATCCGACTCATTTTTCAAGGGTTTGGAAAAATGATTTCATTCAAATGAGGTAGCTTTCAGTCCAACTTTTCGCAGTTATAAATCAATAGTAGATTGAAAAAATCTTTAATCTTTAAAGTAATAGTACAGTGTAGTTGGATGATATGTCAGCGAACTTAAAAATAAATTTTGTCAAAAATTTATTTCCTAAGATAAGAGATGACTTGCTAGTTTTGCTTTTGGCAGTTTATGTGAATCAAGGTCAGGTTAACAGAGGATAGTAAAAAAACGGTTGAACTGTTTAGCAAAATAGTATGCGTGCCGAAAATCCGACTCATTTTTCAAGGGTTTGGAAAAATGATTTCATTCAAATGAGGTAGCTTTCAGTCCAACTTTTCGCAGTTATTCATAAATAATCGATAGCAATCAGGAAATTAGCTGTTTTTAAATAAATCAACATAGAAAATTTGTCTTAAACACGCTATGATAAGGTGACAAAATTTTGAATACAAAGGAAGTAGCGAAGTGAAGAAAAGAATAGTGATCATGACTTTCGGGTTATTGATGGTTCTGCTGACAGCTTGCGGCAGCAACAAACCAAAAATAAATGAAAAGCCATATGAGGATAAGCAATTTTTAATGGGTACATATGTCCAAATGCGTATTTATGATGATGGAAAGGAAGCTGCTCTGAAACCGGCTTTCAAGCGAGTGAAGGAGCTGGCAGATAAGATTACGGTTAATCAAGAGGGGTCAGAGATTGACGCAGTCAATAAAGAGGCTGGGGTAAAGCCAGTCAAAGTGACAGATGACATGTTCTTTCTATTAAAGGAAGCTTATAAATATAGCCAAGATTCAAAAGGCGGATTCGACATGGCAATTGGTCCGATTACATCGATGTGGCGGATTGGTTTCCCCGATGCGCGTAAGCCGGCTCAAAATGAGATTGATCAAGCCTTGAAGCTGGTTAATTATCATGAGGTCGAATTCAACGATGAGAATAAGACTGTCTTTTTGAAAGAAAAAGGTATGAAATTAGACTTAGGAGCAATTGCAAAAGGCTATATCACCGATGAAGTCGTCAAGGTTTTGAAAGAAAACGACGTAACGACGGCGATTATTGATCTTGGAGGCAATGTTTATGTTATGGGTCATAGTCCGCGGGGAAATCAAAAAGAAGATTGGACAGTCGGAATTCAAGATCCGAATCAAGCACGGAATGTTGTTTTAGGAAGTGTGCCAGAAAGTAATATGTCACTGGTAACATCTGGGATATATGAACGCTATCTAGAGGCGGATGGGAAGACTTATCATCATTTGTTCAATCCAAAGACTGGCTATCCTTTTGACAACGATATCGCCGGTGTAACTATTGTTTCGAAAAAATCAATCGACGGCGATGGCTTATCTACTGCGGTCTTTTCGATGGGGGTCAAAGAAGGTCTGAAATATGTAGAGGGCTTAAAGGATACAGAAGCGATCTTTGTTACGCGAGACGATAAGGTTTATGTCACAGTTGGATTGAAGGATATTTTTGAATTAAATAAAGAGGCTGGCTATAAAATGGGCAATGATAAGGATCTGAAATAATATGACAAGAAAGATTTTTTTTGATCTAGTAGAAATTCGAACGAAATTGGCAAGCTTCTTTCCTTTTTTAATTGCTGTGCTGTTTACGAATACGTATTTCCATTCGTTTCATTGGGGAAAGACGCTCTTTTTCTTCTTTGGCATGATTGCTTTTGATATGGCGACGACGGCGATTAATAACTATATGGATTTCCGCAAAGCCCATTCAGAAGAGTATAAATATCAAGAAAATATTATCGGAAAAGCTCAACTTTCGGAGCGAACGGTTGTAATGATTATTTTTGGATTGATTGGGTTTTCGGCCATTGTTGGGATCACATTAGCGATTCAAACTGGCTGGCTGTTGCTGGTGATGGGCTGTGCCTGCTGTTTTATCGGAGTCTTTTATACCTTTGGTCCGATCCCATTGTCTCGCATGCCGCTGGGCGAAGTCTTTAGCGGTGTGACGATGGGGCTGGGAATCTTTGCTATCACGGTTTATTTGAACACGTATGATAAGAAGCTTTTTTTCATGGAGCTGGATTTGCAACATTTTGCGATTACTGGGAGTACAACGGCGGCGTTGGCGGTTGTCTGGGCGTCAATTCCATTAATAGCCACAATCGCAAACATTATGTTGGCGAACAATCTTTGTGATCTGGAACAGGATATTGAAAATCATCGCTATACATTACCTTTTTATTTAGGTAAAAAGAATGCGGTGATCTTGTTTAATCTCTTAATGTATGGTTCTTATCTGGCGATCGTGATCGGTCTAATCACAGGTATCTATCAATGGCCTATTCTGATAACGTTCTTGAGTTTGCTAAAGGTTTATCCACAAACCAAAGCGTTTACTAAAGAGCAAATTAAACACAAGACCTTTGCAATGTCGATTAAAAATTTAGTCGCCTTTAATGGCAGCTATGCATTAGGACTATTAGTCACATTGTTTTGGCAGCTTATCTGATAAATCGGATGTCCCGCCCCTATAATTATGAGGCGGGTCTGCTTGTTGAAAAAATAATGAACGAGGGATTATTTATGGATAGTACGAAGAAGGTAAAAGCTACGCAGCAAAAAATGACCAAAGAACATTTCTTTGAACTTGTGCAAATTCGTACAAAGTTTGCCGGAATCTTTCCTTTTGTGATTGCTGTTTTATTTACTAACACGTATTTTCATTCCTTTCATCCGGGAAAAACCCTTTTTTTCTTTTTCGGGATGTTTGCGTTTGACTTGGCAATCACTGCAATCAATAATTATATGGATTTTAAAAAGGCTCATTCGGAGATTTACAAATATGAAGAAAATCTGATTGGACGAGAAAATTTGTCGGAAAAACAGATACAGCGTTTGATTATAGGACTAGTAGGTTTTGCGGCAATTGTTGGATTGATCTTAGTCGTTCAAACTGGCTGGATGCTGTTGCCAATGGGAGCAGCGTGTTTTTTTGTCGGCGTGTTTTATACGTATGGTCCGATCCCGCTTTCGCGCATGCCTTTAGGTGAGATTTTTAGCGGAGTTACTGAAGGGTTGGGAATTTTTGCTATTACGATTTATCTAAATACCTATGATCAACGCCTTTTTTACATGGAACTGGATTTCAATCATTTTGCGATCACTGGCAATACTATGGCGGTACTGGCAGTGATTTGGGCAGCATTACCGCTAATCTTGACAATCGCCAATATCATGCTGGCAAATAATATCAGTGATCTAGCGCAGGATATCGAAAATCATCGGTATACATTGCCCTTTTATATTGGGCGAGAGTGGAGTGTGAGGCTGTTCAATATTTTGATGTACAGCTGCTACGGAGCAATCCTTGTTGGTTTGATCATTGGTATTTATCAATGGCCGATTCTACTGATATTTATCAGTCTGTTTAAAGTAGTACCACAAACTCAAATTTTTACTAAGGAACAAATCAAGTACAAAACATTTCCGATGGCGGTGGAAAATCTGATCGTATTTAATAGCTGTTACGCGTTGGGACTATTAGTAACGATGATTTTACAGTTTGTATAGAAGAAAAAACCGGTGATCCGAAATCACCGGTTTATTTTTATCCTAATTGAATCAGAAAAACGATTAAACTAATCAGACCTAACCCTGTCACGATTGCAAAAAGCAGCTTATCTCGTTTGGTGGTAAAAACTGGTCGATGATAGGTATGGCTGTTCCACAGCCAAAAGACCATGCCCAATGCGTAAATGCCAATACAGTAAAGCAGGTTTAGCGCTCCTGAGGAATACAGCATATAAATTCCGTTAAATTCCGTAAATGATCCCGCCAATGGCTAGAAATTGCTGCCCTTTATGTTTTTTTCCTTTGGCAATTTGCCATAAGAAAGCAGCAGACAAGACGTAAGGGACGAGTACCATCGTTGTGGCTGTATCTGTCACAGCCTGGAAGGCATCCATTGCCCAACGAGAGATCATGAAGACGATCTGCATGATAACACCATTTAATACTAAGGCGTTAACTGGCGCATTTTGTTTGTTGGCTTTTCCAAGGAAAGCTGGGAACATTTTGTCCTGTGCTGCATCAAAGGAAATCTCTGCAGCCAAAATTGTCCAAGAAATCCATGCGCCTAAAACGGAAATAATGACACCAATATCAATCATACTAGCTGCCCAAGCACCAGAAGAGGCTCGAAGGACACCGCTTAAAGAGGGACTTGGAAGATTAGCCAATTGCTCCTGCGGTAATGATCCAAAACTTAGCATTACGATTAATACGTAGATTGCTAAGGTTATTGCATACCCAATCAAGGTTGCTCGCCCGACATCCCGTGCACGTTTTGCTCGCCCAGATAATACTACCGCGCCTTCGATCCCAACGAAAACCCACATAGTTTGCAGCATCGCATGTCGAACTTGAGTAGGGACAGAGCCTAATTGTTTACCGTTCAACATCATATTTTTAGCGAAGACATCGATTGAAAAGGTTTGATACTTAAAATGAACGAACAAAAGAAAAATCGCCATTAAAATCGGAATGACTTTTGCACTGGTAGCGATCGTATTCAAAATGCTGGCAGTCCGAATTCCGCGAGCGACTAAAAAGATTACACCCCAAATCATGAAGGTTCCTAAAAGCAATCCGATTTGTCCACCAGAGCCGCCGATGGAGGGGATGAATTTGCTTAACGCATCTAAAAATAAAATGACAAAGGAAACATTTCCGATAATATTGCTTAGCCAATAGCCCCAAGCGGAGTTAAAGCCAATATAATCGCCAAATCCGTCTTTGGCGTAATAGTAGATTCCGCCGATAATTTCAGGCTCTTCCTTTGAAAGGGTCTGAAAAACCTTAGCGATGAAGAAAACACCGACACCGGTAATCAGCCATGCAAGCAAAGATGCAACAACGCCAGCGGATTGTGAAATACTGCTAGGTAGATTGAAGACGCCGCCGCCAAGCATTGAACCGATAACGATCATACTTAAGCCCAATAAACTTAATTCTTTCGTATGCTTATCAGGTGGTTGATTCTGTTCCATAAATTTACCTCTGTTTTAGATTCGTGTTTTTTATCTCAATAAAAATATTTTCGCTAAACGTTTCAAGAAGGGGGAAAGCCGAAATTGAATTTTTTGAGACACACTTCTTCTATCTAAGCATACTCAGTTGAAAATAACCATTAGGAGGGAATAAAACTAACGGTTAACAGATTAAAGAATCGACATTTGTTTTTAATCTAAATCGAAGATAAATACGGCAGAAAACAGTCTGGTAGAACAAATTGCCGTTACTAGAGAAACTAGCTATGTTATTGTTAACAGTTTTGTATGATGCTCGAATGAAGTAAATGATTCATATAGGCGCAAGTTACTACAGAAACAGGAAGGATAATACCTGTCTAGCGGTAATTTTTTATAGAGAGGGTGTTTTTTATTTATCAGAGTGATAGAATTGAACCAGCGAGGAGGTCTAGGATGATTGAAATTCGATTAGCAACACCAGCAGACGCAACAGCAGTAGCAGCAATTTATGCGCCCTACGTGAAGGAAACAACGATCACATTTGATTATGCTGTCCCCAGTGAAGAAGATTTTGCCCAGCGAATAGCGGAAACGGTGACTACATATCCGTACTTTGTAGCCGAAGACAACGGCGTAATCTCAGGCTATGCTTATGCCCATGCGTATAAAGAACGCGCTGCCTATGATTGGGCAGTAGAGGTAAGTGTCTATGTTGATCGGCAAAAACGCGGTAACGGAGCGGGAAAGCTTTTGTACCGCTCATTAGAACGAACCTTGAAAAAGCAGAATGTCGCGATTTTAACAGCGTGTATTACTGGCGGCAATCAAGCCAGTATTGATTTCCATAAGAAGCTTGGCTACCAGCAAGTGGCTAATTTCCCAAAAATCGGGTATAAATTTGATCAATGGCTGGATGTCATTTGGCTGCAAAAATTTTTAACGGAGGTAAAAGGGGAGATGCCGCCTTTTATCCCTTTCTCTAAATTATGAGCAGAAAGAACCAATTCACACTGAGTACACTAGCAAAAGGAAGATTATTTGCCTTTCTCATTATTGTTGCTATAATCGTGCGTGTTGTGTTAGCCGTGGAAATGCCAGTCAAAATTTATATGCAGGCAGGGTATGACGATGCACTTTCTATCAATCAAGCATTAACTATTTTAGCGGGAAAATGGTTAGGCCCTTATGGTACGGGGACTTTGACTAAAGGGTTGTCTTTTACTTTCTTCCTTATTGTGAATCATTTTTCAAAATTGTCTTATCCGCTGTTTTTGTGTTTAGTGAATATGGCAGCGGCCTTTGCGATTGTGAAGGCTTTGGCGCCGTTGATCAAGAATCGATACTTAAGCGGACTAGGCTTTCTATTTTTCAGCTATTCACCGGCTACATTTACCTCAGATTTTTCATTAAGGGTTTATCGAAATAGTTTGGTTTTTGCAGTTGTGTTGTTCGTATTAGCCGGAATACTTGGTCATTTCTTACGAAGAAAAGAAGCACTCAGAAAACGTCTCCCATGGGCCGTCATACTGATGGCGGCTTTTCCTTTCTTTTGGTTTTTGCGTGAGGATTCTATTTGGCTAGTGCCCTTATATGCTGTCGCGACCATTTGTACGTTATTTGGAATTACTGTAAAGCATTCCTCGCTTGGCTCTTCATTCAAAGAGGGCTTTAGAAATTTTTGGATGCTGCTTAAAGAAACGAGTAAAACGAGATTAATTGGAAATATCCTACTTTTACTAGCACCTGTGCTGTTAACCGCAGGCGAATCTTTGGTCATTTCAAAAATCAATTATGAGCATTATGGAATCTTTACCACCAATGATCGGACAAAGACCTCATTTGCCAGAATGACAGAAAATCTGATTCAAATTGACAATAGCAGCTTTGATTCTGAAGTGGTTGCTGAAGACAGCGGAATTTGGGTGTCAAAAAAGACGTTTGATAAGGCACAAAAAGTGTCCCCAACATTTGCCAAATACAAAAGGGGAATCAATTGGATCTATAGTGAATCAATTTGGCCGGATTCTTGGCCAGTAAAAAATGGTGAGCTGCCTGGTGATATGTTTGTTTGGGGCTTACGTGAAATGTTTCAGCGAGAAGGTCTCTACAAGGACGGCAAAGCAAATGAAAAAGTCTTTAAAAAAATCTCCCAGGAGCTGGAAGAGGGTTTTGAGTCAGGCAAGTTAAATAGGAAAAATATGTTCTTTGTCTCGAAACAAAGCAATGGGAAAAAGCTTGAAGATATGGGAAAGGTATGTAACTATATTGGGGCAGGTGTTATTGAAACCACATTTTATCGAAGCTATCAAACGAGCTATGGTGGATCAATCTTTGTAGAAAATCAACCAGCTGAAGTTGTTCTAGACTTAATTAATGTCAAATCTGTTTCTACTTTAAAAGAGGGAATGGAGGCAGAGGAGCGGCGAACAAAACCGTTTGTATTTCTGATAAATGGGATTATCTGGATTTATCGGATTATTTCACCAATACTATTGCTTGCGAGCTTAGGCGCTATCTTATTGTTCACAATTGCTTATTTTAAAAAGAAAAGAAATCGGCCGGTTTTAGCGGATTATTTGATTATTTTCCTTGGTTTATTGTTGACCTATACCGTGTATCTATTTGGCGTTTCATGGTTTGCGACCTGGGCCCCCGGAGGAAGAGGCTTATTTATGTTTTTCTACACAGGTGCAGGGGTACCGCTGATGCAAGTAATTGAACTACTAAGCGTAACGATGATTTTCAGAAACGCAAAAGGAAAATTGTTCGAAAATAAAGTCGAATCGGATTAGGTTTCGTTAATGATATTCTAATGAAATTCATTATGAATTGTTACGCGCCTATACCAATGGTTTGCTATCCTTGCATTGTAAAAATAAGGAGGCCCCTAATAGCGCAATGAAACGAGAGAAGAACACTTCGAAAAACGAAGTAAAAACCACCGACTTTCTACTAGAGATGTTGGCGTTGTTCATCCTGATTTCCTTAACTATTTATGCTATACGAACGGGAAAGATATTTTAATAAGGATATTTCGGCAAGTATTGATAAAAGACATTCTAACCGACCAGATGAGTCGTTTAGAATGTCTTTTTTGTCTTATACCCTGATCGATGTTTTAACTTGCTGTAGATTTTATTTAGCTGCTAGTTAACATCTCTAATTCTTTCATTTTGCGAATAATTCGTTCTGGTGTGATTGTTTCTTTCATTAGATGAATCATTTCGCCAGGAATGCTGGCCCGTTCAGCAACAGCTTGATAGTCCTTCTCGGTCAATTGTAGGTGCATATCGGTTAAGCTTGTCGGAAGAGCTAATTGACGATAAAAAGGAAGCAAACGTTCAATCTCCGTTAGATTATTTTCAATCATCAGCTGTACTAGAATGCCATAGGCGACTTTGTTTCCGTGAAGCTGCTGATGACTGTCCGGTAGTACCGTCAGTGCATCATGAATCGAATGGGCACCAGCTGTTCGTCCATATTCATCACCAAAACCACCCACCATTCCAGCTAATAAAATATTGGCTTCAACTACATCGACAAAAGCTTGATTGAGTCGCTTCTGATCCATCGCTGCTAATGCCTCCATGCTCTTTGTTAAAAGAATTTCACGACATTTCTGTGCCGCAAACTCAGCCACTTGGACTTCAACAGGTTTGATTGTTAATTGTGAAATAATCGCATGGGATTCATACCATTTCGCTAACGTATCCCCAATACCGGCGATCATCAATTCACGGGGAGAGTGTAAGATAATCTCTGGATCAATCAATACTAGATCGCTGGCTTTAGGAAAAATATCGTAGCGCAGCATCACACCTTCTTCATTATAGACCACACTTAACGGGGTATAGGCAGCACAGGTTGCGGCTAGGGTTGGCAAAATAATAATCGGCAGATTCACCTTATATGCCACGAATTTGCCTAGATCGGCGACCTTTCCACCACCAACAGCGATAATCCCGTCAAATTGTTCCTTTTTGCATAAAGACGCAAAATCCTCAGCAGCTGAATCAGTACATTGTCCGCCATAATATTGGAGAGTTTTTGTTATTGATAAATCTGGGAAATAGTCTTTTACAGCCTGCCAGGATACTTTGCCGTGGAGAATCAAGACATTCTCAATGTTTCTTCTATTGAGATGAGATTCAAGTGAATCCCAAGCATTTTCTTTCAGTTCATATTCTTGCGGGGCGCCTCGCACGATCAATTGTTTTGTCATAGAAAAACTTCTTTCATCATTTTTTTAGATTAATCTTTTTTTATTATAATAGTTATGGTAGTATGAGAGCAAGTTATTTTTGAATATTTATTCTCTTATTATTCATATACTTATATTATTATTCAAAAGGAGCGAAATGAATGAAAAAGAAAGTTGGAGCATTACTCACAGTGCTATTAATGCTGCTGAATTTATTACCGGCAAAAGCACAAGGAGCAGAGAAGGATGAAATCTATGAACGAATTCAACAAAGCGGGGAGTTAGTTGTTGGATTATCCGCAGATTATGCACCCTATGAGTTCCATGCGGATGTGGATGGCAAGGATAAAATTGTTGGTTTTGATGTCTCGATTGCTGAAAAAATCGCAAAGGATATGGGCGTCAAATTAAAAATTGAAGAGCTTGGTTTTGACGCATTATTAGGAGCATTGAAAACCGGCAAGATCGATTTAGTTATTTCTGGTATGTCTATTACTGAGGAACGCCTAAAAGAAGTAGATTTTTCTGATCCGTATTTTGTCGTACAACAAAAAGTACTGGTTCGTAAAGATGACAAGAATAAATTTAAAACGACCGCTGATTTTGATGGTTTAGCAGTCGGTGCACAAAAACAAACGACGCAAGAAGATCTAGTGAAAAATGAAATGACTGGTGCCGAACCGACTTCACTTCAGAAGGTTCCTGACTTGATCAATAATTTATTGAATAAAAAAGTCGAAGCGGTAGTGCTGGAGCAGCCTGTCGCGGAGGCTTATGTCCAGCAAAGCGACAACGTAGCTTTAGCTCCTGTCAAGTTTGAACAGGGTGAAAAGGTCACTGCCATTGCGATGTCGAAAAATACACCAGAATTGAAAAAGCATGTCAACGAATCCATCAAAACAATCAATGACAAGGATCTGTTGAAGGGCTATCAAAAGGAAGCCAATGAATTGATGTTCCAAGATGAGCAATCCTTCCTGCAAAAGTATGGCCCTTATTATCTAAATGGCGCCAAATATACGATCTTATTAGCTTTTGTAGGTGTCTTGTTCGGTTTGATTTTTGGTAGCTTGCTGGCGTTGATGAAGCTAAGCAAGAGCAAGCTTTTAAAGGCTCTTGCAGTGGTTTACATCGAGTACGTCCGCGGCACCCCGCTATTGGTTCAAATTTTTATCGTGTACTTCGGTACTGGTGTTTTAGGCTTAGATTTGTCGAAATTACTAGCTGGTTGTATCGCTGTATCTTTGAATAGCGCGGCTTATGTTGCTGAGATTGTTCGAGCTGGGATTAATGCGGTCAATAAAGGACAGATGGAGGCAGCACGTTCTTTAGGAATGAATCAAAAAGAAGCGATGCGCTTCATCATCTTTCCGCAGGCGATTAAGAATATTTTGCCAGCATTGGGAAATGAGTTCGTTACGATCATCAAGGAATCCTCTGTCGTTTCCGTTATCGGAGTGTCGGAGCTGATCTTCCAAACAGGTGTAGTACAAGGTGCCAGCTTCAAGCCATTCCTGCCATATGTGCTGGTCTCGCTGATTTATTTTGTACTGACCTTCTGCACTTCTCGTCTATTAGGTTTTGCTGAAAGGAGAATGGGTCTGAATGATTAATGTAAAGCAACTGTCAAAAAGCTTTGGCGATAACGAGGTATTAAAGGCGATTGATCTGACGGTCAAAGAAGGCGAAGTGGTGGTCATCATCGGGCCTTCAGGAAGCGGGAAGAGTACGATCCTGCGTTGTTTGAACTTGCTGGAGGAGCCGACTTCTGGTGAGATCTTTTTTGAGGGGCAAAATATCACGGCTCCCGACAGCAATATTGATCAGATTCGTCAGAAAATGGGGATGGTGTTCCAAAGCTTTAATCTCTTTCCCCATATGAGTGTGTTAGAAAATTTAACGATTACACCAGTAAAAATAAAAAAAGAAGACCCTGAAAAAGCCAAAGAACAAGCTTTAGCCTTGTTAGATCAAGTTGGTTTGAAGGAAAAGGCTACTAGTTATCCTGCTAGTTTATCTGGCGGGCAGCAGCAGCGGGTGGCGATCGCTCGTGCATTGGCGATGAGTCCTGATGTGATGCTCTTTGATGAACCAACTTCAGCGCTTGATCCGGAAATGGTCGGAGAGGTGCTGTCAGTTATGCAGGATTTGGCTAAAAAAGGCATGACCATGGTAGTGGTAACTCATGAAATGGGCTTTGCCAAGGAAGTGGCGGATCGTGTGATCTTCATGGCAGACGGCATCATTCAAGAAGAGGGTACCCCTGAGGAGATCTTTGAGCGCCCGAAAAACAGTCGGACAAAAGATTTCTTAAATAAAGTATTGTAAACAGAAGCGGAGGACACAGGATGGACAAAAGTAAACTCGCGCGACGCTTCCAGCAGACGGCAGAAAATTTGCTGATGAAGATCGCCGTTTTAGCTAAAGAAAAGGAAAACATTATTGATTTGTCAATTGGCGATCCGGATTTGATTACTGATCCGGCAATTATCGAAGCAGCTTATGCTGACGTGAAAAAGGGGGCAACCAACTACACAGCACCAGATGGCAGCAAAGAATTTCTGATGACGGTCGTTGATTTTTATCAAAAAAAATACGGGGTGCACGTCCAACTCAATCAAGTTCGGGCGACTGTTGGCGCATTGCATGCCATGTATTTAGTCATGCAGGTGCTCCTTGATCCTGGTGATGAAGTGATTATTCATGAACCCTATTTTTCACCTTATCGTGAACAGGTTGTATTATCAGGAGGTAAACCTGTTTTTGTTCCTACCTATGAAGAAAATGGCTTTCAGTTAGATGTTGAGGACTTAAAAGCGGCTATCACTGATCGGACCAAGGCGATTATTATTAATTCACCAAACAATCCAACGGGAGCGGTTTTTTCAGAGAATACCTTAAAACAAATCGCTGAAGTTGCGATTGAAAAGGGGCTCTTTATTATTTCAGATGAAATCTACGAGGATTTTGCTTTCAAAGAAAAATTCGTACCCATGGCTCGTCTGGCTCCAGAAAACACCATCACTATCAGCGGTGTATCGAAGGGCTTTGCGATGACGGGTTGGCGCTTAGGCTATATGATCGCGCCAGCTTACATCAATCAAATTGCTGGAATGATCAATGAGAGTATTACGTATTCTGCACCAACAGCTTCACAGCGCGGTGCAATCTATGCGTTGAAACATTATGAGGAACTCGTACCGCCAACCGTTGAAGTGTTCAAGGAACGTTTGGCTTATATTGAAAAAAGGGTTGCTGAAATTCCTTATTTATCCTTGCCTTCTGTTGCTGGAAGCATGTATGCTTTTATTAATATCAGTAAAAGCGGCCTAGATTCAGTGACGTTCGTTGAACAGGTCTTGGAAAAAAGCGGTGTGCTCTTCGTACCGGGAAAAGCCTTTGGAGAAACCGTTGGCGACAATTATATCCGATTGGCCGCAACTCAGTCGTTGGAAGTTTTAGCCGAAGCCTTTGATCGCTTAGAAAAATTAAACTTTTAGCTCGCAAAAGCGGGCACGTTCTAAGAGGTATTCCTTTACTGGTCAGACTATAGTAGAAACAGGAGGAAGATGGATGGAATGGTTAGATCATTTCAATAATAGTATTGCTTATGTGGAGGAGAATTTAGCTGCTGAGATCAACTTGGACAGAGCAGCACAATTAGCTCAATGCTCCAGCTATCACTATCAGCGGATGTTTTCTTATATTGCTGGTGTAACGTTGGGAGAATACATTCGCCGCCGGAGGATGAGTCTGGCAGGAGTAGATTTGCAGCGAGGTGAAAAAGTCATTGATGTTGCTGCGAAATATGGCTACGATTCTCCAACTTCCTTTAATCGTGTGTTTAAGGGCGTGCACGGAATCACACCTAAGGAAGCCAAGCAATCAGGCGTAAAATTGACTAGCTATCCGATGTTGACCTTCAAATTGACCGTAAAGGGTGTGCAAGCGATGGAATATCAATTAATCGACAAAGAAGCATTTCATGTGATAGGGTTTGGTTTGAAAATCGAGCAGGACATGGAGGTAGCGCAAAAGCGTATTCCGGAATTTTGGAATGAAGTCAGTGCTAGCGGAGATCTGCAAAAGCTGCTGCCGCTGATGGATCAAGAAACGCCAGGCGTTTTAGGTGTAAGCTTGATGACCTCGGAGGTTCAGGACGCTTGGGAATATGTGATTGGCGTTGTCAGTGAAGAAGCGACCGAGAAATTCGCGCAATATGAAATTCCGGCTGCAAAATGGGCGGTTTTCTCAGGAACTGGACCAATGCCAGGAGCGATTCAAGAGTTGCAGCAGCAAGTATTTCAAGAATGGCTGCCAACTTCTGGGTTCGAATACGATGAGTTGCCGGATATTGAATTGTATTTGGCTGCCAATCCAGAAAATGCGCAATTTCAGGTTTGGCTGCCGGTTCGACCAAAATAGAATGTAATAAAGGGCTGTGGCTAATTGTAGTCACAGCTTTTTACTTGTTATAATTAGTTGAATGACTATGGAAGGAAGAGGAAAATGAAAGAAATCATTGAGACAATCAAAGCATATGAACCGTATACAGAGGAAGAAGCAGCGGACAAAAAGCTGTTTATGGAAAAACTGCAATTTCAAGAGCAGTTGTTGACGCGGGAAAATCCAGACTATCATTTTTCCTCTTCAGCTTGGGTAGTTAATCCGACTTATGACAAGGTGTTGATGGTCTATCATAATATCTATCAGTCTTATTCTTGGACAGGCGGACATGCGGATGGCTGCGCAAACCTGTTGTTGGTAGCTCAAAAGGAATTAGAAGAGGAGACTGGAATCAAGGAGTACCATTTACTGCACGATGGCTTGTTCGCCTTTAATATCTTACCAGTTCCGGCGCATTATAAAAATGGTCAGTATATTAAGGAGCATAATCATATTAATACGACCTATCTATTTATGGCGCAGGAGGATCAAACCTTCAAAATCAAAGAAGATGAAAACAGTGATGTGAAATGGATCGCTGTTAAAGATATTGACCAGAAAGTTACTGAAGAGGTGATGAAGGTTTATTATCATCAGATGGTGGCAAAGGCTCTATCGCTCAAAAAATAATTCTTTTACCCAGCCATTTGGCATAGGTGATTGTCTGCGTTAAAATATTCCTGAATGGAATGGAGTGACGAAATGGATCAGCAAAAATTAACGCTTTTTCTCGATCTAACTGAAACCTTGAACTATACGGAAACAGCGGAGCGCAATTTTATGACACAGGGCAATGTCTCAAAAAAGATCAACGCATTGGAAAAGGAACTGGGAATCCAGCTTTTTGATCGCAGCAATCGCCAGATTAAGCTGACAGAAGACGGACAATTGATCTTGGAGGATGTCAAAAGGATCGTGACTGATTATCAGATTTTAGAAGCGAATTTAACTAAACATCGAGAGAAAAAGGAGCGGGTCTTAACAATTCACACAATTCCGACGATGCCGAACTATTTGGGCTTTGATCTATTAACGAGCTTTTTGCGGCAGCATCCCGAGGTTCACTTGAACTTGCAGGAATCTGAAGCAATGGCGATGGATCGTATCCCGCTGGAAGAAAAGAATAGTGTGTATTTCTTTCGTTCATTAGATAAATTAAATGCTCAGAACTACATCACAACAGAAGAGGATCATTTTGTGGCGGTCTTGCCGAAAGCACACCCTTTAGCAAAAAATTCGACAATCACTCTTTCTGATTTGCAGGCTGAAAACTTTTTGCTGCTGGGCCAAGCATCTAAAGCTTATTATTCGGTGATGGAGTTGTGTCACAGCGTCGGGTTTGAACCGCAAGTTACTTATCAGGGAACACGGATCGATTTGATTTTGAAAATGATCGAGCAAGGATTGGGCATCTCCTTAATCATGGAAAAATCATTAGGTAATTCGCTGTCAGATCAATTAGTTCTACGCGAAATCGCACCGACGCAGGAAAGTTACCTGTATTTTTATCTCTCAGAAGAAGCCGATGCTCCGGCACCTAAATTATTTTTAAGGTATTTGCAAGATAAATATTCCAATGTGGAATAATAAAAACAAAAAGCTGAATTGTATTGTGTCTTTGATGAGCCTAAACTTAGCTTATTGAATCAAACAATACAAGGAGGCTTTTTTTATGTCGACACCTTATGATTTACGAAAGATTTTAGCTGAATTACAGGAAATGCCGGGAGAGTATCACGAAACGAATGTAGAGGTCGATCCTCATGCAGAGCTTTCCGGGGTTTATCGTTATATCGGAGCGGGGGGCACGGTCAAACGCCCGACTCAAGAAGGACCAACCATGATGTTCAACAATGTCAAGGGGTTCCCAGATACCCGAGTGTTGATCGGCATTATCGCCAGCCGCGACCGTGTCGGTAAGATCCTACATCACGATCCGAAACATCTAGGGCGTTTGTTGAAGGATTCTGTTCAAAATCCAGTTAAGCCAGTAAAAGTGACCAAAGCTGAAGCACCGGCTCAAGAAGTTGTACATTTAGCCAGTGATGAAGGCTTTGACATTCGCAAAATTTTAGCAGCACCCACCAATACAGAATATGATGCTGGACCCTATATTACAATGGGCGTTGTTTTTGGCTCTGATCCGGATAAAAGTATGAGCGATGTTACGATTCATCGGATGGTGTTGGAGGATGAAGACACGATCGGGATGTATATCATGCCTGGCGGCCGTCACATCGGACATTTTCAAAAACAGTATGAAGCATTGAACAAGCCGATGCCGATCACGATCAATATTGGATTAGATCCAGCAATCTCCATCGGCACGACCTTCGAGCCGCCAACCACACCGCTGGGCTACAACGAATTGTGGATCGCCGGGGCTTTGCGTCAAGAGCCTGTTCAGTTAGTTGATGGCGTTGCAGTGGATGAAGTTGGGATCGCCCGTTCGGAATTTATTATCGAAGCAGAGATTTTACCTCACGAAAGGATCCAAGAGGATATCAATACGAATACTGGCAAGGCGATGCCGGAATTTCCTGGTTATAACGGCGATGCCAATCCAGCTGTCAATGTCGTGAAAGTCAAAGCGATCACGCATCGCAAAGATCGACCAATCATGCAAACGACGATTGGACCATCCGAAGAACATGTATCGATGGCGGGAATTCCTACTGAAGCCAGTATTTTGGATTTAGTTGACAAGGCGATTCCCGGGAAAGTAACGAACGTCTATAATCCTCCAGCAGGCGGAGGCAAGCTAATGTCGATTTTACAGATCCATAAAGAAACAGAAGCTGATGAAGGAATCCAACGCCAAGCGGCGATTTTAGCTCTTTCAGCTTTTAAAGAATTAAAAACCGTCATTTTGGTTGATGACGATGTCGATATTTTCGACATGAACGATGTGATGTGGACTTTGAATACTCGTTTCCAAGGTGACAAGGACATTATCGTGCTGCCGGGAATGCGCAATCATCCGTTAGATCCTTCAGAACGGCCAGAGTATAATCCGGCGTCGATTCGTTTCCGCGGTATGAGCAGTAAAACGATCTTGGACGGTACGGTGCCATTTGATTTGAAGGATGATTTTATTCGGGCGGAATTCAAAGAAGTTGCGGATTGGAAAAAATATTTGGAGTAGGTGAAGCAGATGAAAAAAAGAATCGTGATTGGAATTACCGGTGCATCTGGCATTATCTACGCCATTGATTTGATCAAACGTCTAAAAGCTGATCCAACGATCGAGACGCATGGGATTATTAGTGATTGGGCAAAGCAAAATCTGAAGTTGGAATCCGATGTCAGCTTGAAAGAATTTGAAGAGATGCTGGATTATCATTACAGCAATCGTGATTTAGGTGCTGCGGTCGCCAGTGGCTCCTTTTTAACGGATGGAATGGTGATCGTGCCAGCCAGTATGAAAACTGTCGCAGGTATTTCGATGGGGTTTGGCGATAACTTGATCTCGCGAGCTGCTGACGTGACGTTGAAGGAACAAAGAAAATTGGTCATAGTGCCGCGAGAAACACCGCTGAATGCGATCCATCTTGAAAACCTGACCAAATTAGCCCGATTAGGAGTTCAAATCATCCCGCCAATCCCAGCATTTTACAGTCAGCCAAAAACAATCGATGATCTCGTGGCCCATCAATCAATGAAGCTGATGGACGCTTTAGGCATCGAAAACCACGTTTCGAGGCGGTGGAAAGACAGTGAGTAAACTCTTTACTATCAAAAAAGCCGACTACGAAATCACACTTAAAGCCGAATGGATTGGGAATGATCTGCTGCTGTGTCTTTATGGCGGTGATACGCCGCATATCGGTACGGTAACGACTTTTTCAGGCGATACACAGCTTCAGCGTTTTCCCAGTCATGATGGCCGATTTCACAAAGATGATGTTCTGGCGAAGATATTATTGGGAAGGATTCAATCAATAATTCCGGGAAATTGTGTCATTACAGCAGGCGTACATGTGGATCATATCTCAAAAGAACAGATCGAAGCATCGTTTCCGATGACAGAAGAACTTGCGGACGAACTCGTTCTTTGGATCAGTGACCACGAGCTAACCAAAGAACCGTTATATAAATAATCTCAAACTGCCTAGCTGTTGTTAGGCAGTTTTTTGCGAGGTCTGCTTTTCCCAGTTTGTTAGGCTTGAGCTCTAATTATTGATTTTCTTGAATATAGTGAACAGACTCTTCAGCAGAATCGTATGCGTGATTTTTCTGATTTTAAAAAAAGATTTCCATCAAGTTTGAAAAATCCTGCAAAATGTGACATATGTCCTAATTGGTTTCCGCCAAAAGCCATAAAATAAGGGTATAGGAGGTGCTGAAAATGATAATTCTTATACTATTGATTCTTATTGCTGCTGGTCTTATGGCTGTTAGAAAGCAACAAAAAGCCCAAGCGAAAGTAAACTATTGGGCACATATCAATGAACTTGAAGCACAACGAAAAGAACAAATCTTAGCGACTGCCATCAAAATGCAGCAACAAGAAAATACTGACTCTAAAGCTGATTGCAAATGGAAGCAGGCTAGTTAACACTACCTAGCCTGTATTCCTTCAGCCGAGCGAGCTTTCAATTGCGTCATATCAATAATCTGAAAGCCGCCATTTTCCTTTTTTAAAATGTTATCCTCAGCTAATTTTTTTAATAAACGCATCAAATGCCGATAACTGATTCCCACCGTCGCGGCGACATCTGTTAAACGATCAAAGAAAAAATCCTTATAAGCCCCTTGAGCAATATAGGAGCATAGTCGCTGCTCACCGCTAAATAAAACATTCGAAGTAAAGTTGTAGGAATCTCGGATCATATTCAACGCTAAATCCTCGGTCATTCTCGTCATGAAGGTCAGATTTTTAAAGAGAGTGTCCTGTTTACTCTGAAAAGGGATCAGGATACATTCAAAAGGCGAGAGCGTCATGACGGAGGCGGTCGCATACTTCGTTCCAGTCATTAATTCCGCGTGTCCGATCAACCCTCTAGAAAGATAATGAGCTAAAATCAAGTCTTTGCCATTCGGAGCACTGACGCAAACTTTGGCTTTTCCTGAAACTACGATCATCAAATACTTGTATTCCACACCTTGACTATATATTTCTTCTCCCGTACCAAAATGCCGAATCTCACAAATCGATTCATGCTCCAATAAACCATAATAATCGAGTATTTCGCGGTGCAGCTTTTCCACTTTTCCTACCATTTCCTCACCCTTTTTTTCTATAATGGTCTTCACTTAATATTTTACTATGAATCAAGTTTGAAGGGCGCTTTAAGATCTATTTTTACTTTTCGCGATTTCTTTTCTCGGATCTTTCAGTTAAACTAATTGAAAACGATTAAAGGATTGTCGTGATATGATCAAGTATAAGCTAAAAGAATTAGCGTCCTTTTCTGTTGCTGGTCTAGAACTGGCGCTGACAAATCAAAAAAGCAAGAATCTTGAACGCAGTCTATCATTTTGGCCGCGTTTTAATTATCAGCTTAAAAGCAATGGATTGAACCAACAAACTGGAAATTGGACTAAGTATGCGTTTATGGAACGGCGAGATGGGCAGCTTTATTATTATTGTGCCATCCCAAAAATGAAGGCGAATCCAACAAAATTCATTTTGAAGGATATTCCTGCGGGGAAATATTTGGTTGTGGAGCATCAAGGTGCGATGGACCAAATCTACGCTACATATGAAGAGATTTACCAGAAGCTGATTCCCAAGCTTGGTTTGAACTTGGAACAAACGAACTTTTTACATTTTGAAAAATATGACGAAAGATTTCATTGGAATCGAAGCGGTTCAATTATTGAGCTTTGGATTCCATTAAAAGACTAAAGGGTCTAATTAAAGCTGTATTTATAAATATTCATTTTTTATCTGTATTTGGATATGATATACTTTAACTATTCATAACTGATCGTTAGGAGGAAGCATTGTGAATAAAAATGAGATTTTGGATTATCTTAGCAAAAAGGATATTTGGTTTGAAGTGACAGAACATCAGGCTGTATACAACATGGAGGAACTTTCCGAGGTTGCGTTGCCATACCCAGAAGCTGATGCGAAGAATCTTTTTGTCCGTGATGATAAAAAAAGAAATTTTTATCTAATTACTGTTAAAGGCGACAAAAGGGTCGACCTTAAAGAGTTTAAGAAGGAAAACAACACGCGACGATTATCTTTTTCATCAGAGAATGATTTAATGGAAGTGATGGGATTAGTTCCAGGCGCGGTGAGCCCTTTTGGAATTTTAAATGATTCAGAACACAAAGTACACTTCTTTATTGATGCCGACTTCTTTGAAGAACCAGGACTTATTGGTGTTCATCCGAACGATAATACAGCAACCGTATGGTTAAAAACAGAGGATTTAGTCGCGATTGTTAAAGAGCATGAAAATCAAGTAACGGTTGTTCACCTTTAGATTTCATGTCCTTCATAGTAACGTGACTCAAATGAACTTGGGTGTTTTAAAATTAGCTTCTCAGATTTTTTTGCGTTAAATTACGTATAGATGTATCTATTTTTTAAAGATATTAGGTCGCAGCTTAAAGCACTCTTTTGAGTGTTTTTTTCTTTTCATTTATTGTCATGGCGAAGCTTTTCTCGTATAGTGAATGAATAAGGGGGCGACAAAATGATTGAATTAAAAGGTGTAACAAAAATATATGATCAGAAAAAAGCGTTAGATAATTTAAGTTTAACGATTAAGGCCGGTGAGATTTTCGGCTTTTTAGGCCATAATGGGGCGGGAAAATCGACAACGATCAAAAGTTTAGTGAGTATTATTGAGCCTACGAGTGGTGAGATTTTGTTTGATGGAAAGAATTTGAAGACGGATCGATTAGCAATTAAGAAGAAGATCGCCTATGTACCGGATTCGCCAGATATGTTTTTACAATTAACAGCCAATGAGTATTGGGATTTAATCTCGGCTGCTTATGATCTGAAGGGGCAGGAGCATCGCCGACAAGAGCTGATCGATTTATTTGATTTAGTTGGTCACGAAGATGAAACATTGGAAAGCTTTTCTCACGGCATGCGGCAAAAAACGATCATTATTGGAGCCTTACTGCCAGATCCCGATATTTGGATCTTAGATGAACCGTTGCAAGGCTTAGATCCGCAGGCAGCATTTGATTTGAAGGAAATGATTAAACGCCATGCCGAAAAGGGCAACACAGTGATTTTTTCGACGCATGTCTTAGACACCGCACAGCAATTGTGCGACGAACTGGCAATTTTGAAAAAAGGCGAGCTGATCTATAACGGTTCCGTGGACAATTTATTGCAGGATTATCCAAATGAATCGCTAGAAAGCGTCTACCTCAAAATGGCTGGACGCCAAGCTGATGGGGACTTGATTACTGAAATTGAGGAGCCTGCCCATGAATAGTCAAATCATCAAACGCTTGATTGCAGTCAACATGCTGTATGTCAATCCATCTTCCACCAATCAAATTCGAAAAAAAGGCCATAAGGGCAAAAAAGTTATTCGTAGTATCGTTCAACAGTATTTAATGTCTGGAGTAATCTTCCTAGTAATTTATGGAGCAACTATGGTGATGATTGATTTTTCAAAATTGCCTGGCTTTTTTACTTATTATATGATGCTGTTTGCCTTGATTGGTTTCTCCCAATCACTTTCAGCGATTTTTAATGTCTTTTTTGAAAGTAAAGATTTACAGGATTATTTGCCTTTGCCAATCAAGCAAGGGGAGGTCTTTGTCGCCAAGTTTTTGGCAGTTGGGATGACAATTGTACCTTTTTTATTGCCACTGTTGATTCTATTTTTCTTGACGGCCTATAAAAGCGGCTATTCTGTAATAATTGCGGTAATCGGAGCCATCCTACTTTTCATTATTTTCTTTACACTACTATTCAGTTTATGTAGCTTGATTGTTTTTGGAATGACAAAAACCAAGCTGTTCCGGCGACATAAAAAGCTGTTCACTAGCCTGATGCTGGGATTTTCCATGATTGTTTCTGTAGGCGGGGTTCTGGCAATCAATTTCACCCAAAATTCTGTGGATCATTCGAGTACGAGTGGTATGGTTGACCGACATGCATTTTCGGCTTTCATGCCGTTTTATCGTGTTATGCATGAGTTGTTTTCGGTAAGTGGACTTATTACTTTACTTGTGTTGTTGGCTTTGACTGGTCTGCTTTTGCTGGCATTGAGATTTTTTGTGATTCCAAGCTTATATGAACAATTCAGCGATGAAGGTTCGCACACTGTGGCGATAAAGCGAAAACGGAAAACCGATCAATCGTTGAAGCAGTTGTTGGCAAGCTATAATCGCCAATTACTGAAAAATCCAAACTTGATTATGCAGGTCTTAACGTCATCTTTGATTATGCCAATTGTGATGATTGGAACGATGGTAACAACGAGTCCCATCAATTTACAAACTTTGACGCCAAAATTTATGGGGGTATTCTTTGTTGCAGGAATCGTTTTTGCGACGATTATGTTGAATCAAACTTCATTTGTCAGCAATCTGATTTCATTAGATCGCGAGAATTTTTCCTTTATTCAGTCGCTTCCCCTGTCATTAGAAAAATATCTTCGCCAAAAATTTTGGGTTGGCTGTAAGATTCAGATGCTGATCGCTGGTGGGGTAGGCGTGCTGATTGCTGTAGTATTGCGATTTCCACTGTTTCTCTCAGTGCCATTTATCGTGGGAATATTATGGGGAACCTATCTATTATCCCTGCACTTTTTCAGCCGTGATTATCGTTTGCTGAACGTGACCTGGACCAATGTTAGTCAGCTTTTCACGCGAGGAGTGGGGAATTACGGCTTGATGTTGTGGATGTTTGGCTCACTTTTTGTTGGTGCGATCTTAATCGTTTTATATGTGATTGCTGTTACGATGAATCTTAATCCAGTATTATTAAATGGCGGTGTCATGATTTGGTTAGCAATCATGTCTACGGCATGGCTATGGATCAATCGAAACAATTTTTGGAAGAAGTTAGGCGACTGACTACAGCTGGATAGAAGAGCCTCGAATCGAGGTTCTTTTTTTAATCTGTAATTTACATAAAGATATTATTGTTCAAGAAGAACTTCGGGAAAATTAGATTGTATTTAGTTTTTAGATGAAAATTAATGGGCGTATAGTGGTAATTAAATAAAATAATTCAAATGAAATTATCATAAATAGTCGGTAGAAATATAGGATTCAAAATTAATGCTCATTTAACAGAGGTGTTAAACGATCTTTTGTAACTGATTCCCTGTATTTTTTTAAATTTAAATAAAGAAATCGAGTTAGATAGGTAGCGCTTTCTAATTTTTTGGTATTGTCTTTTAGTTTGATATAACGTGATTTATTAAAGACGATAAAATATAATAAAAAAACAAATTAAAATCACCATTCAGATCATCTTTAAATCTCGTTATTTTATCATTTAACATGCTGGAGGATAGTTCAGCTTTCGTAATTGTTTTCATGCAATTTGTCAGAATATTCAATGAGTTTCGCCATTCTTGCGCTCTGTCTTTTTTCATTGTAAAGTAACACTTAGGGATTTCTTACATTTAAAGTGTTCTTGTTCAATTAATAACTAATTATAAGATCGAAACACAAGCGTAATTAAAAGCCCTAGAAAAATTGAATAGGAGTGGTTTCAATGGCCAAATCGGAGAAAGGCATGACGCTGGTTGCATTAGTCATGATGATCTTTACCTCGGTATTTGGGTTTGCTAATGGGCCAGTAGCCTTTTACTTAATGGGCTATGGGTCGATCGTCTTTTACGTTGTCGCAGCAATTCTATTTTTTATTCCATTTGCATTGATGATGGCGGAGTTCGGTTCAACGATCAAAGGCGAAAACAGCGGGATGTACAAATGGCTGGAGGTCAGCGTAGGACCACGTTTCGCATTTATCGGAACATTCATGTGGTTTGCTTCTTACGTTGTCTGGATGGTTTCTACATCATCTAAAGTTTGGATTCCTTTTACTACAGCATTTGCTGGGAGTGATCAAACACAAAAACTACATATGTTCGGAATGAATTCTACTCAAGTAGTTGGTTTGCTAGCATGTGTCTGGATGATCATCGTAACGTTGGTCTCAATCAAAGGGGTCAAAGGAATCGTTAAAATCACTAGCTTAGGTGGGATTGCGGTAACGAGTTTAAACGTTGTTTTAATCGTGATTTCTGGCATTATTTTGGTATTAAATGGGGGGCATTTGGCTCAACCGTTTAACCATATTTTACATTCACCAAATCCTAGCTATCAAAGCCCAATCGGTCTTTTAGGCTTCGCGGTATTTGCAATCTTTGCTTATGGTGGTTTGGAAGCTGTTGGGGGAATGGTTGATAAAACTAAAAACCCTGAAAAAACCTTCCCTAAAGGTGTTGTTCTTTCTGCATTGATCATCTCTGTTGGTTATGCATTAGGGATCTTCTTATGGGGTGTAAGTACGAACTGGCAAGATGTGTTATCTGGTGATTCAACAAACTTAGGAAATATTTCCTACGTAATGATGAACAACTTAGGATACGTTTTAGGTGACGCTATGGGACTAGGTCACGGCGCTGCCATCAGTATGGGTAACTGGTTTGCTCGTTATACTGGTTTAGGAATGTTCTTGGCTTATAGCGGTGCGTTCTTCACATTGACGTATTCTCCATTGAAGACGTTGATCATGGGAACACCGAAAAAATTATGGCCTAAGAAATTTACTGAATTGAACGAAAATGGTATGCCAAGCTTTGCTATGTGGGTACAATGTGCGATCGTTGTTGCGATTATCTTGATCGCTTCATTTGCTACACCAGATCCATCAGCTTTCTACAATATTTTGACTTTGATGGCGAACGTTTCAATGACATTACCATACTTGTTCTTGATCTATGCGTTCCCTAAATTCAAACAAAAACAGGGATTGGATCGTCCGTTTGAAGTGTACAAATCTAAGAGTATGACAATGATCATCAGTGTCGTCGTCTTCCTATTGGTATTGGGTGCGAATGTCTTCACGATCTTCCAACCAATCATCGAAGGTGCTGGCGCTCGCGATACATTATGGATGATTGCTGGTCCAGTTGGATTTACCGTAGTTGGGATTATTCTTTACCAAAACTATGTACGTCGTGCTAAAAATAATTAATTTACAATAAGAGATTATGAAGAAGCTGCCCCAAAAGTCTAATAGACTTTTGGGGCAGCTTCTTTTTACCAATAAACGGCGACTCATAGGTAGCATATACGAAATTAAGCGTAAATAGACAAAAATTTGAGAAGCACCGAGTAGGTACCATTCAATATTTGTTCCTACGTCAGGGGAAGCTTGGTAATTTTCGTAATTTCCTGCTTATTTCTTGGTGCTGAATACTTATGAGTCGGTCTCTTTTTTACATAGATTAATTAAAGACAAACAATGCCTGCTAATAAAACTAAATTAATACGCACTGTCTTTTTTTTTAAAGATGAGGAAACTATTGACAATGTTTAGGTACCGAACTATAATAAAATAAAAAGTTAGGTACCTAACTTAACAGTCGAAACAGTTAGGAGGAGGAGTTATGAATTTATTTTTATATGTAATCATCATGATTGTCGGGGTGTTGTTATCTAATATTGTCAATCGATTTATCCCGAAGTTGGCTATCCCAATCATACAAATTCTAGTGGGGGTGGGGATTGCTGTACTTCCGCTGGGCTTTAAGTTGGAGTTGGACCCAGAGATGTTCTTCTTACTTTTTATTGCTCCATTAGTCTATTATGGGGGAATGACGGCTAACAAACTGGCGATGTGGGATATGAGAAAGTCAATTTTAAATATGGCGATTGTCTTTGTTGTCATCACGAGTTTGATTGTGGGTTCTCTAGTGCATTTTTTAATACCGGCTATTTCATTGCCTGCAGGAATCATGCTTATCGCTTCACTAGGACCAACGGATGATGTCGCAGTAGCATCTGTTGGTAAACGGTATTCAGTACCAGGAAAATTGATGGAATTATTAGAAGGTGAATCGATTTTTAACGATGTCAGCGGTATTCTTCTATTCCAAATCACTTTGTCGATTATTATTTTTGGGTCATTCTCCGTCAAGCAATCGATCGTGCAGTTCTTTGTCTTTAGTTTAGGTGGTATTATCATTGCTAATACCTTTTCACTTTTAAAAATTTTGCTATTGAAGCAGTTGAGAATCTTGGGTATTGTCAATGAAACGATTCATGTATTGATCAGCCTCACCGTTCCTTTTCTAATTTTTTATGTTACCGAATTGTTTTCAATGAGCGGTATTTTAGCAATGTTTACAGCAGGAATACTGTATTCGTTTGAAAAGCAGAATGAAACTCCGGATACAATTAATCAGCGCTTGACTTCTGAAAGTTTATGGGAGGTATTAACTTTTGTACTTGAGGGGATGGTCTTTATAATTCTAGGGACGGAGTTTCCCGACATCATCAACTCATTAGTGAAGGAATCATTTATTGTTAGTACAGAATATATTTTGCTATATATCGTTCTTATTACACTTGTACTTGCATTGCTCCGCTTTATCTGGTCTTTTTTAACATTGCCTCAGGAGGCTTATCAAGATCAAAAGCTACCAATCTCAAAATGGAAGGCTTCGCTTATTTTCAGCCTTTCTGGCGCACGCGGAGCGGTTACGTTAGCCAGTGTTTATTCAATACCTTTAGTATTAGGAAATGGCGATCTTTTTCCTCAGCGTAGCTTAATGATTGTTATAACTATGGGCGTCATTTTATGTTCCATTGTTCTTGCGTATTTTGTTCTGCCGTTCTTTATTAAGCGGAAAGATTCAGATAAGCGATTGAAATCTGCTGAAGTTCATTTGGAAATGCTGCAAAATATCGTACTTGACCTACAAAAACTAACAAATGCTGAAAACCAGAACGAAATTGGGATGGTATTAAAGAGTTATCAGGATAGAATCAAAGAACTTGAACGAAGTAAAAATTCCTCTAATGAAGAAGCTGATGAAACAAGTCGTTTATTGAATGAAACGATAAAATGGAAAATGGCGAATGTTGAATTTCTTATAAAAAGTAATCAGTTAGATAAAGCTCTTGGGAACTATTATTTGGCACTCTTAGAAAAGCAATTACACAAAAAAAGAAGAAAAGCACATAATATTATTGAGGATTTTTCTGAACGAATTAAGTTAATTATCTATATGCGGGTAGGAAAACACAAGGACACTCAAGAAGCTCTGGAGATGAAGAAACAATTTTCTGACCTATTAATTTCAAATGATGAATATGTACTAAAAAAACTTAGGGAAAAACAATCTTACGATGAGAGTGGAATTGTTCTTGAAATGATTAATCATTTTGAAAATTCGCTTGCTGATAAAAGAAGTAGAGAACGATTCAATAATGGGAAACGCCCTGAATTCAATAGTGCAGCTTTATCAGAATTGACAGCATATAGCTTGCAACTAGAACGTGAGCAGATTCAGAATATGTATGAAACAGGGCGAATCGAATGGGACGAAGCCAATCGACTGCGTAACAATGTGACATTATTAGAGATGCAAAAAGGTATATGAAGTAGGAAATACCTGAATAGAACACTAGAGAAACGTGAAAAATATTTTTGCGTTTTTCTAGTTTTTTGCTAAAGGCAAGATTTATCTATTTTTGATTTTAAAACTTGTTTTTAGACTTAGTTAGTTTTTTGATAAACTTATTTATGACTAAAGAACAAGGGGTACGAAATGAAACAGAAAGTCATTTTAAAAATTTTCGGACTGTTAGCGCTATTTCAGATAGCGAGATTAGTGATTAAACAACTAATCTTCACACATATTGAACGAACAAATTTCTTAGATCACTTGGCATCAATGGTTGCCATGATTTTGATGTCAGGGATGATTCTATTTATCTCAAAACAAAGAGAAATACGTTTATCTATTTTTCCCTCGAACTTTGGCAAATCATATGTAGTCGGAACGATTGTCTTTGTACTATTATTAGCATCGGCGCCTTCGATTTATGTCGGAGGCTTACAGACGATTATGCTATTAATTTATAGCAGTGTGGTGACACCAATCTATGAAGAGTTGATTTTCCGCGGGTATATCTGGAATCGACTATCTGTTATTTTTAAACATCCCATCAGTGTTTATTTATGGTCCTCGATTTTGTTTAGCATCTGGCATCTGGGCTATGTTGATTCTTTGGCCTTTCGAGTGGAATCAAGTCTTCTGCAGGCGCTGATTTGGAAAGCGATAACGGGTTTAGGTTATGGCTTGGTTTTAGGATTGCTGCGCTGGAAGAGTGGAAATTGCTATTCGACCATGTTGCTGCATGGAGTAATGAATATTTTCGGGCGATAACTGTTTTTTGATAAATACTGTTAAATCAACGTTTATATATATGATAAAGACTTTTGACAAGGGGGAAAGCCTCATGATAAAGAGTTTTGCTGGTGGGAAGTAGGCGAAAGATTTATGGTGAGGATGAAGGAGCGGATGAAATGAATTTAAGCAAACAGATTAAACGATTGAGGGAAGAAGCAGGATTTTCTCAAGAGGAATTATTCGAGAAAATTTACGTATCTCGCCAAACAATCTCAAATTGGGAGAATGAAAGGAGCTATCCTGATATTCATAACCTGTTATTGCTGAGTGTTCTTTTTAACGTGACTTTAGACGAACTTGTCAAAGGAGACGTGGAAACAATGAAGAATGTGATTAAAAAAGATGAGATGAACAAGTATAGCTACATTATGTTGGGAACAATCGGGGCAGCAGCGATTTTGTTCGGACCTGCCTGGAAGTTATTTGGGGATGTAGGACTTTTGATCCCGTTCGTCTTGTGGCTGGTGGGCATGTGGGCGGCGTTAAAAATCGAGAAAATAAAAAAAGAGAAAAATATCAAAACCTACAAAGAGATTGTCGCTTATATGGAATGTGAAGATGTAGAGGAGAAACGAAAAGAGCGGAGTTTCGGGAAAGATTTTCTTTCTCAAACAGTGATCGTTATTGTTTTTACAGCGATTGTAATGGCAGTATTATTAGCAAGTTTGTGGATTAGTGGCAAGTTTTAAATAGTTATGAAAAGGTGTCTAAGGCTTGATTTTATAAGCTTTTAGACGCTTTTTTTGCTTCTTTTTAACAAAAATTGGTTGCAAAATTTCTTCAAAAAACAAAAAAATCGGGGTTGGGCTTTTTCAGGAAATAGCGGTAGAATTTTTATGTAAACGAATACATGAGTACGGAGAAGGGGAGCGAAAACGCATGACTGAAAAATCACACATTAAACCACTAGGAAAACGCCAGATTTTTACTATGAAGAGAGCTAGTTTAGAGAAAAGAGTGAACGAATATTATAGAGATACACAGGATGTAACGAATATCATCGAAAATCTGGTCGCGATCTTAGTGCGCAATGCGTTGATTTTTAGTGACTTTTCTCTTATTTGTCAGGAGCTTGTGACGGATATTTATTTAACTGCTGAACCCAATGATGTACTGCGGCGTTTTAGCAGTATCTTTAAACCCTATTTCAAAAAAAGCGGGGATTGGGATACAGTGATCCAGCGCTTGTTTACGAATAAAAAAGAATACCACCAGTCCTCCGAGCGATTCCGCTTAGCCGTTAAATACCTTTATGCTGTGAATATGCCGAAGGATGAGAGAGACGAAAATAGTTATAATCTTATCTCGGTGTTTAAAGATGCAAATGGGAAAAAGCATAAATGGACACTGAAAGACGTAGATCCTGAAAAGACGGATGAGGAAACAGCAACCTTGCTGAAGCTATTAACGGAGTTGAGTATTTTCAAAAATAAAGAAGTTCGCCAATTTGCACAATTGATGACTTTTGACTATTTTAAAACAGCGAATATCAGACATTATGAAGAACCGCAAGAAGATCAGCTGGAAACGTCCGTAGAAAAAAATATTGAAGAGGGAAGAGAAAAACTGGAAATTATGGTACCTCATGGGTTTGACCCTAGAACCTTGAGCGAGACAGAATTAATGGTCTTGGTTCAGGCATATTTGCCAGAAGGGAAAACTATCTCAGATGTCCATGTTTTCTTTATTGAGCGTCCAGCGGAGTTTCCGGAAGATGAGGAATCGCAACCGGCACCGCTGCTTGCCTCTGAGCACATAACAAAAAATCTACCTGAGCCGGCAGAGGAGACTTCACCAGAAAATCAAGCCGCTGTTGGAATCGCCGTTCCTCAGGAAAAAGCACCAAAGAAATCACGCTCAAACAATATTGGTCATCTCAGCGGCAGCCAATTGTCCGCAATGAGCTTGATTGACAAGAGTAAAAATAAAGAAAAACAAACGTCAAATACAGCCAAGAGCAGCACGAAAAAAACGAAAAAAGATAAAAACAGCAGCAGTCGAAAAAGGAAAAGAGGAAAAAATAAGAAATAGACCTTTCGCTTTATTAAAGGAGCCCTATTTGTCATGCTAAAAATTTTTCTATCAACAAAGAGCTTGGATGCACTTTGTCGATAGAAGAGTATCCTTCAATTATTGTAGTAAAAAAAGTATCAGCAGAGGAATCAAATTACTTGCTTTTGATAAGCAAGATAAATCAGAGAAAACTGATTCACCTTTCCTTTTTATCAGTTTTGAAAAAAGCGGAAACCTTAGTGCCGTCGTCACTTTTCATGAATACTAGCTGTTCTGAATTAGAGGCTTCGATCACTTTTTTTGCCTGTTCTAGTTCTTCCCAAGAGTCGTATTCTAACATTCGTATTTGTCCGCCATATTCTTCTTGGAGTAACTGAATTGTATTTTTTGCGTCAACGACTGTAACCTTTTTGATTTTATGATTTTCATCTCTTTTGATTCTTAAAGTGACTTCCTTATTGTACATACTGTTTATAATGGCGGGTTGTATGAGAGTTGTTTCTGTCCCGTCAGGTAAAGTATCAATTATTTCACCAACAAAATTCCCATTATAAAAATAAGCGCTATTCTCTTCACTTTGGTCTTTTGTCACTATCTTTGAATAATCCGAGAATTCATAGTGTGTGATTTTTGGTTCATCGGGTGTGCTATTTCCCTTTAGAAGAAAAACAACGATAATGGCAAATGAAATTAAGGTAATTACCAGAGTAAAGATAATTTTCTTAAAGAGACGATTCTTCTTTGCTTGCATTGTCATAGTATCCACCAATTGATCATCTTCACTGAGCAGCTGATCAACTGTAATATTATATAGCTCACTCAATGAAACCAGCATACTGAGGTCTGGATACGTACGATTGATTTCCCAACTTGAAATCGTAGAGCGGGAAACATTTAGAATCGTGGATAATTCTTCTTGGGTATATCCATGAGCGGTGCGAAGTTCTTTCAATTTTCTACCTATCTTCAATAAAATCCCCGCCTTTCTGTAACGTCTATTCTGGGTTAAAATCAGTGTACACGATTTTTTTTGAGGCATAAAGATACTTTTTGTAACGACTGTCAAATGGCGGTTTGTGACAATATGTAACAAAAAAATATTTAAAAACCCATTGATCTCCAAGAGGATCAATGGGTTTTTAGCATGATTAAGTAAGATGAAAGATTCTTTCGGCGTTTTCGTGAGCGATTTTTTGTTTTAGTTCGTCGTTAATAGCAAAGTTTTCTAAATAGTCTCGTGTGTTTTCCCGCATTATATAAGGATAATCCATCGACCAAAGCAGGTGATCCTCCAGCATTTCGTTCAGGCAAAGCTGGAAAGGGGCATCATAAAACATACCGCTGGGGCTTAAATAAAGATGCTCGCGATAATAATCCGCAAAATTCTTTTTTAAGCCGGTCAATTGTGTCGGCAAATTCTCATCCAAACGTTGTAAGAAATAAGGAACCAGCTCACCAAAGTGTCCAGATACGATTTTCAAGCTGGGATATTGATCGAATATTCCTGAAAGAATCAAACGCATCACATGGATACCCGTATCCGCATGCCAACCAAAGCCATGACCTGCTAAAACAGTCGTAACAGCAGAGGACCATGCACCTTGATAATAGTGTTCACTCACCTGCGGAACAACCTCGCCGGGATGTAAAGCGATGGGTACGTCCAGTTCAGCGGCCTTGGCAAAGATCGGCCAGTATTTTTTGTCATCGAAGAACTCGCCGTTAAACGTTCCGGTTAATTGCGCGCCTTTCAAGCCAAGTTCTGATACCGCACGCTCGAGTTCGGCGACAGCCGCAGGAACATCAGCGACGGGTAATGAGGCTAATCCATAAAAACGCTCTGGATAGGCTTGGCATTTTTCTGCTAGCTCATCATTTGCTTGTCGACAAAGGGGGATCGCGTATTCTGCTGGCAGGTCCATTGGGTTATTGTTGCCATAGCTAATGATTTGGACATCAACCCCGCTTTTATCCATATAAGCCAAGCGTTTTTCACCGATTTCAGTAATACGGTCGTCCTTAGCGATAAAATTAGCGATGAATTGTGCCTTAGTTTTTTCTTCCGGCGTTGCGTCTTGAGTTTTTACTTTAGTATAAGCATTATTTACAGCTGTTGAAATAAAATGTTCTTCTATTGTAATAAGTTTCATATGCTTCAACTCCTATCCGATCTTTTTCTTATCGATGCGGCGGCTGTTTAAAAACCAATAGCGATGATAATCACCGACTAAGGCAGTGAAGGGGACGCTGGCGATACCTTGCTGCTCAAGCATGTCTTCCAAATAATTTTTCAAAACCCAAGGGTCTTCAATCTGATTGACCTCAAGCGCCAATGTGTCCTTGATCACATCAGTTGTTGTCTGTAAATCAGCTGCGATTTGATCAATGGCCAGCCCGGTACGTTCAAAATTTTCTTGAAGTTCTTTCTTTGTGTTGTGTACTTGTTGCGGAGTTAAAGACATAAAACACACTTCTTTCTTTAAAAATGAATAGTTGTAATTTTAACTATCGGCAGCATACCTCCTTTACTAATAGTTGTCAAATAAATAGTTGTGATTTAAACTATTGATAGAGAAAAGAGGGTGCACATGATTTCGCAAAGAAAAGATCTACCGGAAAAAATATATGCGATAGGGGTTTTGCAGCAGAATTTTGTCACAGAAAAATTAAAAGCATTGCATTTGAATGGTCTGCAATCTCGTAGTCTTAGCTACATTTCCATGAATCCAGGAACAATCCAACGAGATTTGGCAAATTACCTTGGCAAGCAGCAAGCGACGGTGACCAATATTTTAAAAGTTTTAGAAGAAAAACAATTTATTTATCGCGAGATACCAAAGGACAATGAGCGGCAGAAGAAAATCTATTTAACAGCAGCCGGCAATCAGATGGTGGAGAAAGTCCAAGCGATTTTTCAAACACTTGGAACACAAGTCGACTCTGCTTTTTCAAAAGAAGAGAAGCAGCAGTTCATGGAGTTTTTGAATCGAGCAGAAGAGCAATTGACGTAGCGGATCATCGCTGCGTTTTTTTGTGCTCGGTTTCTGTAAGATGATGTGCAAATTTCTGAAACCTTTGCATATTACAGTGTAATTAATTTAAAATTAGGCTTTTATCATTTAGATACATCTGTTATAATTGTCATCACATCTTAAAGCAAGTTATCCTCTGTTTTTCCTGCTTTGACAGGCGGCGGTATCAGGCTTAAAGAGAAGATTTTAATTTTCATAATAGAAAAAAAGGAGAGAATAAGTATGACGATTTACAATTTTTCTGCAGGTCCCGCGGTACTACCAAAAGCTGTGTTGGAGATCGCACAGTCCGAGATGCTTGATTACAAAAATAGCGGCATGTCGGTGATGGAGCTGAGTCATCGTTCCTCCTTGTTTGAAGAAATCATCCAAGATGCTGAAAGCTTATTGAGAGAACTTATGGCGATTCCCGACAATTACAAGGTCTTGTTTTTACAAGGCGGCGCAAGCTTGCAATTTACCATGCTGCCGTTGAACTTGGCGCAAGGAAAGAAGGCTTTATATGTAAATACCGGTTCATGGTCGAAAAAAGCCATCAGTGCAGCCAAAGCACTCGATAATGTTGAGGTAGAAGTGATTGCTTCAAGTGAAGATAAGAATTTTACCTATATTCCTGAACTGCCAGAAACGGTCGATCAAGAGGCCGCCTACGTGCACATTACGACGAACAATACAATAGAAGGAACCGCTTACGCTAAGATTCCCAACTTCGGCAAGGTTCCAGTAGTGGCGGATATGTCTTCAAATATTTTAGCCAACGATTATAAAGTTGAAGACTTTGGTGTAATTTATGCTGGTGCACAGAAAAATATTGGTCCGGCTGGGCTCACAGTTGTGATCATTCGTGAAGATTTGCTCAATCAAGAAGCAGCCTTTGCACCGATGCTAGACTATGCCTTGCAGGCGAAAAATCATTCACTTTATAATACGCCACCGACTTATGCGATTTATATTGCGAAGCTGGTTTTCGAATGGGTGAAGGAACAAGGCGGGGTCGCTGGAATTACGGCGAAAGATCAGGAAAAGGCGCAACTATTATATGACGCGATTGAAAAATCAAGCCTGTTCACTAGTCCAGTGGAAAAAGCCAGCCGCTCGATCACCAATATTCCTTTCGTCACAGGGGATGAAGACTTGGACAAAGCCTTCAATCAAGCAGCTTTAGCTCAAGGGTTTGAAAACTTAAAGGGTCACCGTTCTGTTGGCGGGATGCGGGCGAGTCTTTACAATGCTTTCCCAATCGAAGGGGTCGAGGCCTTAGTCGCATTTATGGCGGAGTTTGAAAAGGAAAATGGAGGGAAATAAATGTTTCAGATTAAAACATTCAACGCGATCGCTCCTGAAGGAATGGCGCGTTTAGATAAAGAAAATTATCGTATCAATGAAAGCGAAGAACCAGATGGCATTATTTTACGCAGTCAAAAACTGCATGATTATGACTTTCCCAAGTCAGTTTTAGCAGTCGCACGGGCAGGTGCAGGTACGAATAATATCCCTGTGAAAGAGTGTACAGAAAAAGGAATCGTGGTCTTTAATACTCCCGGCGCGAATGCCAATGCGGTAAAGGAATTAGTAATCGCGAGTTTACTATTGTCTGTTCGTCCGATGGTTCAAGGGATCAGCTGGGTGCAGACATTAGAAGGTGCGAACGTTGATGAACAGGCCGAAGCACAAAAATCACAATTTGCCGGAACAGAGTTAGAAGGCAAAAAGCTTGGAGTTATTGGTCTTGGCTCAATCGGTGCGATGGTCGCTAACGATGCCTATCGTTTAGGAATGGAAGTTACCGGCTATGATCCATACGTATCAGTCGATACGGCTTGGAGTATTTCTCGTCGCGTGAAACGGGCAAAGGACCTAAAGGAAGTCTTGACCAATTGTGATTTCGTCACAATTCATGTGCCATTAACTGAACAAACGCATCATTTGATTGGGACAGAAGAATTGATGCAAATGAAAAAAACTGCTCGCTTGTTGAATTTTGCGCGTGGTGAGATTGTAGATACTGACGCAGTAGTGAAGGCCGTTAACGAAGATCGAATTGCTGGTTTTACCACAGATTTTGCGGAGGAAAAATTACTGCATAACGATAAGATCACGGTGTTGCCGCATTTAGGTGCGTCAACCGAGGAAGCGGAAGTTAACTGTGCCAAAATGGCTGCTCGCGGCTTGAAACGTTTCTTGGAAACCGGAGTGATTAAGCGTTCGGTCAATTTCCCGAATGTTGAAATGGCCTTCGAATCACCCTATCGTATTACAATTATTAACCGCAATGTACCGAATATGTTAGGGTTGATCGCGTCTGAGATCGCCTCTTTAGATGTCAATATTGACAACATGGTCAATCGCGGGAAGGATGATCACGCTTATACATTGGTGGATGTTTCAGAAACAAATCCCGATAAAATCGCGGCGATCGTTGAGCAGTTAAGTAAAAATGAAGGCATTGTCCGTGTCCGCGCGATCAAGCGGGATGAGGAGAGTGAATTTTAATGGTCCAAGTTCATCCTTTTAAAGGAATTCGTCCAGCAGCCGATTTGGCAGATAGGGTAGCGGCGTTACCTTACGATGTAGTGAATTCACAAGAAGCCAAAGACTTAGCAGCGGATAATCCTTACAGCTATTTCCATATCGACAAGGCGGAAATCGATTTGCCAGCAGATCTTTCTCCCTACGATGAAAAAGTTTACCAAAAAGCAGCCGCTAATTTGGCCGAGTTTTTAGAAAAAGGCTGGCTTTTCAAAGAGTCAGAGGCTTACTTCTATCTTTATGAGTTAGTGATGAATGGTCGAAGCCAGACCGGAATTGTCGCGTGTACGTCGATTCAGGATTATATTGATGAGAAAATCAAGAAGCACGAATTTACGCGGCATGAAAAAGAGATCGACCGGATGAATCACATTCGAACGTGTGATGCGAACACTAGTCCGATCTTCTTGAGTTATCGTCCCCAAGCGGAGATTCAGACAATCATTAAATCGTGGCAAACAGCACATGCACCGGTATATGACTTTACCAGCTACCATGAAGTAACTCATCGTGTTTGGGTGATCGACCAAGCGGATACGATTGATCAACTAGCTAAATTGTTTATCAAAGTGGATGCTTTATATATCGCTGACGGACATCATCGAACCGAATCCGCGGTGAAAATCGGTTTGGAAAAACGTGAGTCCGGTGAACAGAATCCAGAAACGGAGCAGTTCCTATCGATCATCTTCCCAGAAAATGAACTGGCTATTTGGGAATACAACCGTGTATTAAAAGAAGCACCTCCGGCTGATTTCATGGAGCGTTTAGCCGAAAACTATCAAGTAACTAAAACAGGCGTTAAAAAACCTGAAAAAGCCGGCGAATGTCAGCTTTATGATGGAGCCGCTTGGTATACTTTGAGTATCAAACCAGAAAAAGTTCCGACTGATCCAGTAGAAAAATTGGACGTGGCCTTGCTGCAGAAATTTGTGCTGGAAGAGATCTTCGGAATCATGGATATCCGCACGGACAAACGGATTGATTTTGTCGGCGGGATTCGCGGTACGGAAGAGTTAGAAAAATTAGTCGATTCAGGAGATTGGAAATTGGCCTTCTCCATGTATCCAACGCAAATGACCGATCTTTTAGCCGTGGCAGATGCGAAGAAAATCATGCCGCCGAAATCAACTTGGTTTGAACCGAAGCTGTTGAGCGGATTGTTCCTACATGATTTAGAAACGAAATAAACCGGAAACTCTCGAAAGTAATTTCGAGAGTTTTTGTCGTCAGGCGTTTCATGGTCATTTAAAAATCAGGGATTCAGCAGTTGCTTGAACCAGTAGTTCCACAAGCTGTTTTGGATGATGAGCAGCGTATAAGAGCCGCGAGGGTCATTTTTTGAAGAAGGATTCTTACTTGTGACTTAGCAAATTAATAATATTATTCTATTGACTATAATGTGTGCCACACAGTATAATGATATTGAAGAGGTGATCATATGCCAGATAAGGATATTATTCAGAACTATGTCACGGAATTAAAAAGAGGAAATTTAGTTTTGGCTGTCTTAGGCAGCTTGAATACGCCTCACTACGGGTATGCACTGCTGCAAACTTTGCAGGACAGGGGAATGGAGATCGAGGCTAATACGCTCTATCCCTTGCTGAGAAGGCTGGAGAAGCAGGATCTGCTGGAGAGTGATTGGGATACAACGGAAAGCAGACCTCGTAAGTATTATAAAATCAGTAAAAAGGGTATAGAAGTTAGGGAAAAGTTGTTTGAAGAATGGAAGGAAATGCAAAAAAGTTTAATTGGTATCTATTCGGAGGGGTAAAAAATGGAAAATCTAATCGAACGCTATATAGCGGCAGTTGTTCAGCAGCTGCCAGAAAAGGAAAGAGCAGAGGTCGCTAGAGAATTACGCAGCAATATTTATGATATGCTGTCGGAGCAGCCAAGCGATGCTGAAATCAAAAAGGTATTGGAATCAATGGGGTCACCGGCAAAGTTGGCGGAACAATATCGTCAGAATCCCCGATATCTCATTTCTCCGCAGGTCTATGACGAATACATTCGCTTACTGAAGCTCTTGGTTCCAATTGTCGGGATTATCACATTAATCGTCGGCGCAGTTTCAGGAGTTTTCGAAACCCTTCAGGAGAGCGGCCCTCAAGTCAGTCGGGTCCTGCAGGTGATGTTTCAATCAGGAATTCAAAGCGGGGTGTCTGGTGTCCTTCAAACATTGGTTTGGACAACAATCGGTTTTGTGATCGCGGAACGGACAGGTGTATTGAAAAGCAAGAAGCAAGACGATTGGAAAGTGTCAGACTTGCCAGCGTTGAATACGGAAAAGCTGATTCCAGTTTCTGATCCAGTAGCAGAAATTATTGCAGCGTTAGTATTTGGTGTCTTTCTAACCTTTGGGGCGTTGAACATGATTCCGCAAGTTTTTTCAACGACCGGTCATACGATCGTTAATGTACCCTTGTTTAGTAATAGTTTTACGACATTTTTGATTCCGGTACTGATCATTGGTACTTTATTGACAGTAATCGTTGGTGCATTGAAATTAGTAGATCGCCGTTGGACGAATCGCGTGTGTCTGTGGTCGATTATTGATAATGCAGTTTCGGCAGTTATGTGGGTCTTCTTATTGATGCACAATAATATTTTTAGCCAGGAATTAGTCGAATTGCTTCAGGAGCAAACGTGGTCTAGTGGAGATGTTCTGCATTATATTTCTACAGGAGATACAGCAGCGATTCGTTTGATAATTAGCCTGATCATTGTGGTCGTCTCAGCCATTCAAATTATTTCAGTGCTCTATAACCGAAGTAAACGAAGCCACTATTCAGGCTATGTGAATCAAGAACAACTATAATGGAAACCGGCAGATAGGCTCTCGCATGGAGGGTCTATTTTTTTCTTTTGTTTTAGCTAAGCTTGTTTCGAGAGGAATATAAACACTAAATGTTATACTTTTGTCGAACGGTTTAGCAAAAAGGATATAACTAAGTAAAAATGACGTTCTAGGTGTGTTCTCAAATGAGCGTTAATCAAAAGTGAAAGAAGGTGGGAAAGTATGAATCGCGTAATAGATTATTTCAAAGACAATCGTTTAATGAGTATTTCGTTAATTTTAGCAATTATTAGTTGTTTGATCGGCCGCTTTTCCATCGCGTTTATTGATGACAAAGTAATCTTTAGTTTGTTTGGTTTAATGTTGCTGATCCAAGGCTTTGAGCAGGTAGGACTTTTGCGTTTCGTGGCTGAGAAGCTGTTGCATTTTTCAAAGAATAGCCGTCAGTTGGTTCAACTGATGATTCTTTTAGCTTTAGTTGGTTCAATGTTTTTGACCAATGATGTGGCGATTTTAACTTTACTACCGATTTATTTGAAACTGCTGTCGATGCTGCCGAAATTTAAAGGCCGCTTTCTGGGCAGTGTCTTGATCATTGTCGCGGCAAATTTAGGAAGCAGCTTTTTCCCGTTTGGTAATCCGCAAAACTTGTTTTTGTATGATTATTATCATGTACCATTGGGACAGTTTTTAATTTGGATGTCGTTGGTGCTTTTGGTCAGTTTGCTGCTATTGGGACTTTTGACCTTGCTGGTGGACAAGGATTCCTTGGAGGCGATTGATTTAAAGGAGGAGCGAGTTGACCGTAAGGAAACGATGCTCTTAGCCGGATTGATGCTGATTATGATTTTAGTGGTGCTGAGCGTTCTGCCCTATCAATGGGTGATTCCTCTAGTAGCACTGGTGATCTTGTTTTATCGTCGTGAATTGTTCAAAGAGGTGGATTATGGACTCTTATTGACCTTTGTCAGCTTCTTTATCATCGTGGGAAACATCGGTGAAGCCAGTTTCATTAAAGATTTTTTGAAGTCGTTGAATGGAAAACAGGTTTATTTAGCTGGTTTAGGTTTGAGCCAGGTTATTTCTAATGTACCGGCAGCTTTCTTGATCGCCCCCTTTACAAGCAATCAGCAGGCCGTCATTTTAGGAGTAAATATTGGTGGATTAGGAACGCTATTGGCTTCATTAGCCAATCTGATCGGGTACAATCTATTTCGGATTTATTATCCTGATGAGACAAAAAAATTTCTAGGTTTGTTTAGTGTCGTCAATTTCGGGCTGCTATTCCTTTTAGGTACAATCTTTTATTTTTTCATCCATTAGAAAGTGCCAAGAATTCCTAAAAATCAGGTAAGTTTCTTATGGGAATTCATCCAAAAACACTGAAAACGCTTTAAATAGTGTTAAGCTAGCCTTGTGAGAAATGAGCAAGGGGGATTTTGAGATGAATGATAAGACAAAAATGATTCATGGCTACCACGCATTTGATGAAGAAACCGGCGCTTCATCGATTCCAATTTATCAATGTTCGACCTTTAAACAGGCATCTATTAAGGATGGACAGCCATATACCTATTCCCGTTTTGGCAATCCAACCCGTACCGCGTTAGAAGAAGCGGTTGCGGCACTGGAAAATGGGGAATATGCGACCGCCTTCGCGTCAGGAATGGGTGCGATTTCAGCGGTCTTGCTGAGTTTTAGTCAAGGCGATCATCTAGTTATGTGCAAGAGCATTTACGGCGGCACATTCCAATTAGTCAATGAAGTCATGAAGCGCTTTGGGATCGAAGTGACCTTTGTCGATGAGACTGATTTAAATGAATGGGAGCACGCCATCCGACCAAATACACGAGGGCTTTATTTAGAGACACCGTCGAATCCGTTGCTTTCAGTGACTGACATCGCAGGAGTTGTGGCGATCGCGAAGGCCCATCATTTAGTGACGATGATTGATAATACCTTTATGACACCACAATTTCAGAAACCACTAGCTTTGGGAGTCGACATCGTGATTCATAGTGCCACCAAATTCATCAATGGACATAGCGATGTTGTGGCTGGATTAGTCGTTACCAACGATGAGGAATGGCACAACCAAATCCGACTGCAGCAAAAGGTACTCGGCGGCATTTTAGGTGTGGAAGATTGCTGGTTGACCATGCGGGGCTTGAAAACGATGGGGCTGCGGATGGAGCAAAGCGCTGACAGCGCAGAAAAAATCAGTCAGATGCTGGCTAATCATTCAGTCGTAAAGAATGTCCACTATCCTGGCTTACCGAGTCATCCCGGATACGAAGTTCATAAACGTCAAGCGACCTCGGGTGGCGCGGTGTTGTCCTTTGAGCTAGCCAATCAGACGGCAGTTTATTCCTTCGCGGATGCTTTACAGATTCCAATTGCCGCTGTCAGTCTCGGCGGAGTAGAATCGATCTTATCCTATCCAGTAACGATGAGCCATGCCTGTGTACCAAAGGAAGAACGAGAGAAACAGGGCGTAACAGAAGGCTTGCTGCGGCTGTCGGTAGGAATCGAAGACACCGAAGATTTACTTGCAGATTTGGAACAGGCATTAGCCAAGGTTCGTGTAGCGGTAAAATAGATAGCATTGACACGTTGGGCGTTTTCCTGACGTGTCTTTTTCACTGTTTTAAGAAAAAGGATACCCTTATCATGTACTAATTCGGTATAATGGTATCATCTCTTAGAGGAAGTGAAAGTCATGCTTGAAAATCTCTTGCGTCCGGAAGTCTTGCTTTCAAACGTCATTGTTTGTTTGGTGACTTTTTTGATTACGCGCTGGGCGTTTAAACGAAAGAAAAAACCGCAGCGACAAAAGGAAACTGTACAGATTCCGAAGCAGACGGCTGATGGAAAGGCCGTTTTGGAGGCGTCATTAGCAACGCTGCGATCGTATAAAAATAATCTGAATCAATATGGCTATGTCTATTTTCAGGAAACGACACCGATCGTGATTGAACAATTGAAGGCTGAAGCCAACAGCTTGATCTCTTCAGAAACGAACGAGCCGATTCATGAGCTGCTGCAAAAAAATTATGAGAAGTTGTCATCGTTTCAAGAACAAGAAGCGGTGGATACGAAGAAGCTGGAATTAGAAGTGTTGAATCATGTCAACAAAACGATCATTGATTGGCGTAATTTCTTGAAGCAAAGCCGGTGAGCAATATCTATCTTTAGCCTTAATAAGGGTAAACGAGATATGCCGATACCGATAACATTATCGAACCATCAGATTACGCTAGTGATTGATGTCAGGAACGATCTAATCAAGAAGCTGGAGTTTTGTCCAAAATTGGCTAATTTAGCTAGTTAACTATTCCTACAAAACAACCCGACGTTTTTAAACGTCGGGTTGTTTTTACTATCAATTGGGGTAATTATCGTTGAGTCTCCGATGGTGAGAAATACAGAATCCCCCCTGCACTTTCACTATTCTGCAGGGGGAATTGGCTTAAATCCGTAATCGACGGCGAATACCATCGACCCGTGGACCTAATAATTTATCAGCGATTCGCGTTTTTAAGGCCAACACCATGTAAGTGAATCCGCCAAAGGCTGCTACGATCAAAATAATGATCATGGACTGCACTTTAGAATCGGAGCTTAAAAACATTTCGCAACCGAATTTCACAATAAAGGCGACAACACCCATCAAAAGCGACATTGCTGTAACTTTCCCAATAGAAGCAATTGTTTCTCTGAATGGAAACTGTGTGATCACATGAATTCGATCCAACAGGAACATGTTCGCCACTAAGAATCCGACAAAAGAAGCAATCAATGGACCGTAAGCTTCAAATAGATATGTTAAAGGAAATTGCGCGACGATTTTCACAAAAATTCCGATACACAAGTACCAGACCGCTTGCATATTGCCATCAAGGCCCTGCAGCATGGTCGAGCAGACCATGAACAAGCCCATCATAATTCCCACCACACAGGAAGCTGCTAATAATTCTGCTCCTAGGGGATTAGGCCAGTAGAACAGCGTATTCAATGGATAAGCCAAAACGATCATTCCAACCGTTGCTGGCATCATCACAAAGAAGAGTAGCTGGATATTGTTCGTTACTAATTTTGCCAAGCCGTCATGATCCTTTTTCGTGAAGCGTTCTGTAATCAGCGGCAGACCAGCTGTAGCCATCGCAGTTCCAAGTGCGATTACCACCATCGTCAATTTATCCGGGTTGGCGGAGATTAGCGCAAACAGATCTGCATTTTTGGCGGCAGAGTAATCCGTCACGATCGACATGATTTTTTCAAAGGAATATTGATCGATCAATTTGAATATACTGATGGCGCTGCCGACGATAATAAAGGGAATCGCCTGCTGGATCATTTGAAGAACTAATTGTCGTCCTGAGAAAGTAATCTGATTATCGCTTTCTCGAATCAGCTCACGAAAGGCGGAGCGTTCCTTGAGTAATGAAAATAGCAGAACCCCCATCGCAAAAGCTACCCCAATAAAGGCCGCAAAGGTTGAATGGACCACCGCTGTTTTATAGCTGCCGTTATTGATCTGCATGATAATGAAGGCAGAGGCCAGCATATAGCAGACGCGAGCGATTTGTTCGATGATCTGAGAAATTGCGTAAGGCTTCATATTATTGTTTCCTTGGAAGAAACCGCGAATCACACTCATCGCCGGGAAGATCAGCAGCACGACACTTAGTGAGCGCATAACAGGCACTAGATCGGCATTTCCTTGAGACAGATAGGGTGCGCCTAAATACATGATGGCAGCACAAATAATTCCTCCAATGGTCATGAGACGCATTGTATAGAACAGTAATTTTTTACTTAAGCCATATTCATTCATCGAATTATAGCGAGCAGTTTGTTTCGCCACCGCGGCGGGAATCCCGGCAGTCGAGATCATCAGAAATAATGCGTAAACATTATAGCCCTTTGTATATAAATAGTTCGCTTCCAGCCCATGAGGCTGCATCCAGGCGATCCATGGGATGACATAGACAGCCCCCAATAGGCGAGAAAAGATATTGCCGACGGTCAACCAAGCGGTACTTTGAACCATTTTTTCCTGAGCATTCGACTGCTTCTTCGCAGTAGGTGAGGCTGCCGCGATCGGCTCCTTTTCAGGAACGTTTGCGGTATTTCTTTTATGTTCTTTCTTTTGCGGCACGGCCGCGTCGCGATGATAGCGAGCAACCCTAGAAGGGGTTTGCTTCAGCTCGCCGTATTTTCTAGTATTTTCAGTCATATAAACCAGCTTTCTGCAACAGTATCTCCCATATTTTACCTGTTCTTTCCCCATGTTACAATGCTGTGTGACAATCTTTAAGATTTGGGTATGAAGGTATCGATATGTTCAGCGAAACTTTCTAAATTTCTCGTTTGGATATAGACTGAGCCGCGACCGTGAAACTCATTGACGACGCCTTCGCCAGTTTTAAAACCAAATGTTCCAGAAGCCACCCGAATGTTATAGTCTAACGAGCTGGTCCACGCGATCACGTGCTGATTATCAATGATGGCTGGCGCGTGTCCATCTAACTCGATTTTTTCTACATCACCAAAGGCCGAAACTAAAAGCTGTCCTTGTCCAGTGGTTTCCATAACAAAGAGTCCGCCGGTCCCGCCCAAAAGAGCACCAGAGAGCTTTTGCCGCTGCATTTGATAGCTGACAGTTTCTTCACTGGCAAGAAATGCCCCAGTATTTAACCGCCAGTGCTCAGCGCCGACATCTAATGCAAAGATTTTTCCGGGTACAGCTGGAGCAATCGCAATCATCGCATCGTTGGAATGAGCGGTAGCTGTGCTGATAAAAAAGCTTTCCCCACTGCTTACAGAGCGGCCTAAAGCACTCAAGGCGCCGCCGAGCCCTTTCTTGCCGTTGGTGTTCATGCGGCCTTCTAATTCGATATCGCCAAGTTGATACACCATTGCGCCTGGTTCGATCCGTAGTTTTTCTCCTCGCTGTAAATGAACCTTCGCGATCGGGGCAAAGGTACTAGCTGATAATTCATAGTTCATAGGTAAGACTCCCTTCAAAAACATTTGCCAAAATTATATCATTTCTCGTATCTTTTCTGTGAGATTTTGCTAAGATTGTTAAAAAGGGATTTTAGCATGGAGGAAAAAGTATGGAAATTTTAGCTTTTGAACAGGTTCAGTTTATTCGCCAACAAAACGCCTTGTTGCAGGATATTAACTGGCGTATCAAGTCTGGCGAGGATTGGGCAGTGTTGGGATTGAATGGGGCAGGAAAGAGCCTGCTGCTGAATATGATCTCAGGCAGCCTATGGCCCACCAGCGGTAAACTGACGGTTCTAGGACAATTATTCGGAGAAACGTCGATTCCTGACTTAACAAAACGAATCGGCTGGGTAAGTCAGTCGCTGCAGGAACGAATCCATCGTGAGGAGCAGGCAGAATACATCGTATTATCTGGGAAATTTGCCAGCATCGGAATTTATCAAAAATATTCAGCTGCTGACTTAGACGAAGCCAAACAACTTTTAGCTTCACTTGGGGCCAAAAAATTAATCGGCAAAGTGTATCAGGTTTTGTCGCAAGGCGAGAAGCAGATCGTTTTGATTGCTCGGGCATTAATGGCAAAGCCTGAGCTGTTGATTCTTGATGAACCCTGCAATGGGCTGGATTTGTTTGCACGGGAAGATTTATTGGCACGAATCAAACAGATGAAGCAGGCGGCAGATGCGCCAAGCTTATTGTATGTGACGCATCATACCGAAGAAATCCTGCCGCTGCTTAGCCACGTGTTGATGATCCGCGAAGGTAAAATCTTCAAACAAGGTCAGCGGGAGACACTGTTACAAGAAGAGGTCTTAAACGACTTTTATCAACGACCAATCACAATTCACGAGATGAACGATGATCGGATGATGGTTATTCCTAAGTAAGTATTTCGAAATTCCTCTTTTTGGGGAATTTTCTTTTTGTTTTTAAAGAGATAAAAAAATCGCAAAAGAGATATCTGACATTTCTCTTGAAAGATAATCGGATGTAGTTAAATTCAGTCCTCAAGTCATTTACGCTATTTACTATTTGATTTTTGAAACTTCTCAAATTTCATCAACTTAAGATTTCGTTTTTTTGAGATTATTTTAAAGATGATTTCTTTTCTAAGTAAGCAAAGTATATCAGATGCGCTATGGAAAAATGTGAAACTGTTATTTATAGAGTTTAATGTTGTTAGAAATAATTTTCAAATAATTGTTTACATAGATGATAAAATTACTTTTTAGAACTCATTTTCTCCGTGTTTTTTAGCTATTTAAAATCATTTATTGGATGAGTTCGATGTTATAATTATAGTAATTATATGAGAGAAGGAGGCTTTTATTTGTGAAGAAAAGTGTCTATTTATTTTCAGTGGCATTGCTCGGGCCGTCCCTTTGTCCCAGTTCTGTATTCGCTGATGAATCGCCAGAAATTGTTGAACCCAATGTGACCGCCGAATTTGTAGAGAGTCCTGCCAATATGACCGAACCAGTTGAAACGACCGAATCCGCTGAGGAGAAAAACTCACAAGCAGAAACCCAAGAAATCACAGAAGGCGTTCAAACAGTTGAGTCTGATAATGAAGTGGCTCCCGAATCGGTTACTGAAATGATTTCTGAACAAAGTCCAGAAGCACAAGAAAAAGTTGAAACAAATAGTGAGCAGGAAACCTCAAGCTCAGCTACGCAAGCAGTAGTTCAAGAATCCCCTTCTGAAACGACAGAGCCAACGGTAGATGTTCCGATAAAGACGACAAAGTTGGCCGCTCCTCAAGCAGCAAGCCAAACGCTGAAAGAGGATCATGACAGTAAAATCGTTGATCATGGAAAGGCGACTTCAGATGAGAATGCTAAAATCAGTTCCGAATACAACTTCATGCCTAATTTTGAAAAACTAGAGGGAATCGAAGTCGGAGGAACGAAGAATTATACAGAGAACAGTGGGCGTTTTGAATTTGATTTAACCTCGGCTACACCAAATACCATCACAGTAACCTATAAAAACGTCGGTACTTATAATGGAAAAGTGATCGATATGAAGGTAACAGTCAAGGATTGGACGATACTTGCCAGTAGTCCCTATTCTAGTGCGTTGACAATCTATAAAACCAACGGGATCGCGATGTATGGAATCAAAGATGTCCGTTTGAATTATGCCTTCATTGATCATTTAACCGGTGGCGCGGTTTCACTATCCGGCTTTTTTAATTTCACAGATATCGATCTGAATCAAAGTATTGATCTCTTTGATAGCAATAACGTACAGAATTACTACGTTACTAAGGACAACGTACTTTATTACAAGGTGCATACCGGCTATATCAAAATTGGTGAAATCAATGGCGTCGGCTCGAATGAAAATAATATGGATCATTGGTTGACCTACACGTACAAAAACATTTCGGAATTCGATGTACGATATAATCAGGATCACGAAACAGGGGCGGTGTTTAGATACACTTATCAGGCACCGGTTGTAATTGAAGAAAAACCTTCTGTCGAACCCGAAGAGCCTGAGAAACCACTCGCACCACAAGATCCACAGGAGCCTCAAGAACCGCAAGAACCAAAAGCCGATGAAACGACTGAAAAAGAAGCACCCAAAAAAACGGCACCAGCTCCAGTCCTCACTAGCGTTGCCATCAAAGAAAAGACGAAGCTGGTATACACAACACAACAGCCGATTTTAACGTCAACAGCTGTGGCCTTAAAAGCAAAGACAACAGAGGTCCACCAACCAACATTGCCGCAGACGAACGAGAAGAAAGCTTCCATTTTTACAACTCTTGGCGGAGCTTGCCTAGTACTTTTGTCAGGATTATTCATTGTAAAAAGAAAGAGTAACGAAGAATAAAGGGAAAGTTTTTTGCGCTAGAACTAAAAAAAGAAATATAACAAAAACAGCCTGCTGAATTTTTTCAGCAGGCTGTTTAATAGTTACCCTAAGGCTGTTTCGGGAATAGCCGCCAAGTATTGATCGACAGCTGTTAATAGATCCGTCATTTTTTCAGCATCAAAAGGAGAGGCGAGATGACCTAATTCGACTGTTTCTAAAAAGGTCTTACTTCCGCCAATTCGGCAAATGGCGAGATAATCTGTCCAAGTTGTCGGATCTTCTTTAACGATTCGGCGTTGCCAGAATTGCAACGCGCAAACCTGTGCCAAAGTATAATCAATGTAGTAGAAGGGGACTTCAAAAATATGCCCTTGACGATACCAATAGATGCCCCGCTCCAACGCTTCGGACTCCTGATAATTTCGTTCTGGACAATAGCGGCGTTCCAACTCTCTCCAGCAAGTTTTCCGTTCAAGAGCCGTCCATTCAGGATGCAGGTAAACTTCCTCTTGGAAATGATCGACTAAAGCACCGTAAGGCAAAAATTGCAGCGCGCTGCTTAAATGAGCAAATTTATATTTCTCACTGGCTTTTCCGAAAAATTTATTCATCCAAGGCCAAGTTAAAAATTCCATACTCATGGAATGGATCTCTGCGGTGTCGGAAGTGGGAAAGACCAGCTCCGGCTCTTTGATCCAACGAGACAGATAGCTTTGGAAGGCATGACCTGTCTCATGGGTCAGCACATCAACGTCGTCTGAAGTACCGTTGAAGTTCGCAAAAATAAAGGGCATTTGTACTTCATCAATGAATTCGCAATAGCCGCCGCTTTGTTTTCCCGGACGACTGGCTAGGTCCATAAATTTCTGCTGTGACATCAAATCAAAGAAGTTGCCGGTTTCGTCAGAGAGTTCATGGTACATCACTTGGGCATTTGCAACTAAGTCTTCGCCATTGCCTTCTGGTCGCGGATTGCCATCAGGGTAGACCAGTGGCAAATCATAGTGTGAAAGCGAATCAATGCCTAAACGATCAGCCTGTCGTTGATAGAGCTTTTGATTGATGGGAACAACTTTTTCACTGATGAATCGGCGGAAATCCTGTAATTGCTGCCGATCATAGCTCCAACGATTCATTAAACGATCGCCATATTCAACATAATTTTTAAAGCCCAATTTTTGTGCTTGCTGATGGCGCAGTTGTACCAGCTGGTCATAAATTTCGTCAAATTCCTGTTCATGAGTGACAAAAAAGCTTTCGTAGACTTCGTGCGCTTCTTTACGGGTCTTCCGATCGGGATCTGTAAAGAAGGCGGACAATTCTGACAGGGTATGCTTTTTCCCGTTAAACATTAACTCAGCCGAAGCAATCAGTTGCGTATACTGACTAACGACTTCGTTTTCCTGTTGCTTCAATCCAATGACGGAATCATCTAAAAGACACAGTTGATCTTCTGCGAAAAGAAAGAGTGTTGCTGGGAAATCCTTTTCTAATTGATCACGATAAGAAGAGGAGAGCAAGCTTTCGTAAAATTGATTGTGGATTTGATCAACTAATGGGCTATGGTGATCCCAAAAATCGTTCTCCACGCGATAAAAATCATCCTTCGTATTGATCGAGTGGCGGATATAGGCCAATTTCATATTTTTAGTCATCTCAGCACGTAAATGATTAAGCTTTTCCAGCGCTTCCTTTGCATCATGGTAAGTTGGAGCTTCGGAAAATTCTTGGTTGGTTTGATGAAATTGGGTTTTGTATTGCGTTAAATCAGGTCTTTGATATGAAATTTCAGAAAAAAGCATGATGAACCTCCTATATTAAAAGAATCTCTTTCATTATAGCAAAAAACCTGCCAGCATTACGCTGACAGGTTCTTCCTGTTTTTATGAATTCATCATTAATTCTTCGTTTAGAACTTCATCAATCGGGGTATAATCCATGCTTAAGTCCTTAGCTACTGGCTCAATTGTCAGCTTGCCGTTGTAGGTATTGACACCACGGCGAAGGGCTAAGTTGTTTTTCAAGATTTCTTCTAATGGGTTGTTCGCTAATAGATTCGCATACGCCATCGTGCTGTTGCTCAAAGCATAAGTCGCTGTTTGCGGAACGGCACCAGGCATGTTTGCTACTGCATAGTGAACGACACCTTCAGTCACATAGGTTGGATCATCATGAGTCGTCACACGATCTTCTGTCTCGAAAATTCCGCCTTGATCGATGGCGACATCGACGATTACTCCGTGATCAGGCATTTGGGCAACCATTTCTCTGGTAACCAAAGTTGGTGCTTTATGGCCTGGAATTAATACAGCACCAATAACCAAATCAGCAGTTTTCATGCATTCTTGAATGTTGTAGCTATTTGACATCATGGTTTGTACGCTGTTGCCGAAAATAATATCCAATTCCTTCAAGCGCGGAACACTAACGTCTAGCAAGGTTACATTGGCGCCTAAACCTAATGCTAATTTTGCGGCATTTAATCCAACCACACCACCGCCGATTACAACAACGTTCCCGCGACGCACACCAGGAACGCCAGAGAGCAGAATACCTTTTCCACCGTTGACACGTTCTAAATAATTCGCTCCGATTTGTGCCGCCATACGCCCTGCAATCTCACTCATTGGAGCAAGTAATGGTAGAGTGTTATCTGCTGGTTGGACATTTTCATAGGCGATCGCATTGACACCGCTAGTGACTAAAGCTTCGGTCAATGGCTTGTTTGCTGCTAAATGCAAATAGGTAAATAGTAGCAACCCTTTGCGGAAATATTGATATTCTTCAGGTAGAGGTTCTTTGACTTTCATGACCATTTCAGCCGCCCAAACATCTGCGGCATTGTCGATGATGGTTGCACCTGCTGCAGCATATTCTTCGTCGGTAATGGCAGAACCTTTGCCGGCATCTTTTTCAACTAATACTTGATGACCACGATTGGTTAGATCAAATACACCAGATGGGGGAAGGGCAACGCGATTTTCATTGTTCTTGATTTCTTTGGGAATTCCAATAATCATTTGACACACTCCTTCTTAACGATTCGTATACGAAGTGGATTCGCTTACAAAACAATTGTACAGGAATTCCGAACAATTTCAAATAAGAATTTGCAAAGTTTTTGTTCCTGTTGAACAATTATGACCAAATGAAATCCTTTACATATTTTAATTTTTCATCAAAGTTGCTTAGACGGTTCTTATTGATCAGGGTTGCCTGATAAAAATTATTATTTCTATAATTAAGAAATAAAATATTTGCGAAAATAGAGATTACTGGTGATAATAGATTAAGGATATTAAGGAGCGAAGTCACTATGCCAGATAAACAACGAATTAATCAATTAAAAGAGCAGGTCAGCTTTTTAGAGGCGCGCTTGACTCGTTATGAAGAATTATTACACGGCTCGGTACTAAAGCGGATTATCTTTGGCGGGGGACGGCGAGCGAAGCTTAGCCTTATCGAAATTTTGATTGGCTTGATTGTTTTACTATACACACTATTTAGAATGGATTTAAGCGTTATCTCAATGGTAATCATCGCTTTAGCTTTGATTGTGGTTCTTTTTTCTGCGATTCAATTGAATGTACTCCGAAAAAAGAACGGAACTGAAAAATATCAACGAATGATTGATAGTTTAACAGCAGAAAAGGCATCAATGGAAAAAGAACTGAAACGTTTAGCCACTGTAAAAAATGGACTCGAGTGAAGGTACTCAAGTCCATTTTTTTGTTAGATTCGTAGTAACAGATTATTATTATTACTGATTTGATCAACCAAATTCTGAATTTTATTCAAAGAATGCAAACTAGGACAAAGTTCAACTGCTATGACCGGTGTTTGACAATTTGGCACATCAAATGTGGAGGTACTGATAACAATGTCGTGTTCTTCAAAAACCTCCAAATAACTTCTACCGTGCAATTGCGAAGCATTTATTTGTTGGATCATGTAGTTTCCTCTAAGAGAGAAACGTAAAAGCTCCGTTAATAAGCTTTCCTGCATCACAGAATCATTGGACACGACTAAAAGACTAACAGGTTTCTCTGCTTGTCTCATTCCGTTTAAAAAACTAGGAACAGCAGCTACGATCTGATAAATATAGTTGTCAATAAATTCTTTTGAATTAAAGAGACGATACTCATTAGTGAACTCGAGTATGAGTTTTCGTAGTTGATGGACACAAAGCGCGTGAAAATTATCCAGCAGAAGCAAGCAATCCTTTTTCCGATCCTGGAGAATGCTGATCATTTCCTTTGTTTTTTCATGGAAAAGATGTTGATTAATCAAGATGGTTGCCACTCGATCCTTTTGTTCCTTAGTTAGTGGAACGACCAGCATATTACTCAACTTTTCTGTTAAATCATAATGCACTTGGTAATGATAGGCTAGGGAAGAATTACTTTTCAGCGCTTTTTTCTTTTGTTTCTCCCCTAATATGAATAAATCGGAATAAAGCAGCCAGAAACTATCCCTCATGATGTCTTCGGAAAAAAGAATTCCTAGTTCTCTACGTAGGTAAGGAGTAAAGTTATTGATAGTGCGGTATTTAGGAGCTTTAATCGCAGGTGATTGCAATCGTTTTGAAATGACGCGATGCCCTCTGGAAATTCGTACAAGACTGATAAAAAAAGTAAGTGACAGACGGTTGTACTGAGCCAGTGATACCGATAACTCATTCTCCTTGATTATAGAACGAACAACTTCATCACCAAAATAGAAAAATTCTGAACTGAAACGCGTGTTTTCACGAGCTTCTTTCTTTTCAGAAAAATATAAGAAAAACAAATGACGAATTGCTATCTCATCACCTGTTATGCGGAAAGGGCGACGCTGGATAGTCATTTTCCAGCGTTTTAGTGTTTCTTGCAGGTCTTTCATGGATGCCTGAATTGTGGTCAGGCTACAAAACAGTTTTTTCGAAAGCTCTGATAGGGTGTAAGACTCCTCAAAAAAAATCGCCTCTAGCAGTTTAAAAGTTATTGAATTGCTAAGCAATGTCGAATAAAGGACATCAATTGTGGCGTTGTCGTTAAGCTCCAAATGATAAAGTCCACCACTTTCACGCACCACTTTGTAGTAGTCGCTTTGATTATTGATCGAGCGAATATCACTTAGAAATGCAGGTATTGTACATCGAGTGATCGCTGCTAATTCCTCACTTGAACGTGGTTGCTGAGAGTAATACAGTGTTTCGACTAGGTGTAATTGTCGCTGACTATCTCGCTTAAGTAGACGGCGTAAGTTCATGATAAAGTTCCTTTCGTGATAAAAGTGGATCAAATTGATTAATAAATTGTTGAATCCGATCGAAATCTTTTGCCGTTGGAAAGGCATTGATCGCGATCAATGGACAGGCAGGCACTAAATCCTTCATAGTAACGTTCGTAACAATCAAATCGTATTGCTGCGTTAACTCGGTCAATTGTTCTTGCATAATGAAGGGTGTCTCAAAGTGTTCATATTTGACTGAACCTTTAATGAAATCAGGAAAAACAGAATTCCAAAATCGTTCATGAGTGGTGGAAGTATCCGACAACAAGAGAACTTTAATTGGTCTGTCCGAATCGATCAAACGCTGCAAAAGATTGTCTATCGTTGTTATCAAATAGCTGATATACAACGGGACAAACTCTTCCTGTTGAAGTGGATCCAAGAATTTGCTAACAACGTTCTCAAGTTTTTTGATTTCTCGATAGTATTTTTTATCAATCAGATGCAACATGATTTTCTCTGTTTCCTGTAAAATTTCAATTGAATGCTTTTCTGGATAGTAGCAGAATAGTTCATTACCTAGCAGCCGTGCAGCATCGACTATTTCATTTTGCGAAAGTGGGGTACTCAATAAATCGCTAACCCCCTCTAATAGTAAATAATGAGTGTGGTAGAAACTGGACAGGCGTCTATTTTTTTTATGAGCAATTGCTTGTTGCTTACGACTTAAAATTAGTTGATGTGAAAATAACGGCCACAGGCACTCTTTTAAACGAGTATTGGTAAACACTAAAGATGTTTCACGTTTAATTAATCGTACTAGTGAATCAAGTTGTTTCACATCGGGTATGATTAGCCCGCTATCTCGGGAAAGCCTGTGCATATTATGGCCTTGTTTTTGACGTTGCAGTCCAATCAAAAAGCTATGCATTAATTGGAAGTGAACATTCATATTATTCGTGATCTGGTTTTCTTCTAAAATATTACGTATTAGTTCGTCAACAGAATTCAACAGACGCTGAGAAAACTCATAGTCAGCAAATTCCATACGCGACTCTTTAAAGAAAAGATAAAACAAGTGACGAATGGCTGCCTCATCGCCAACCATCTGCAAAGGACGATGAGTAACCGTGATATCCCACTTAGTAACTTCTTTCTTGACGCTGATCAAGTAGCGTTGCATATTTGAGAAGCTGCAGTTCAATCGATCAGCAGCGGGCTGGATGCCACGACTTTTTTCAAAAAATAAACTATTTATTACTTGGTATTCTAAACTGGTACGCAAAATATAAGCATAAACCACATCAATCGTTGCGTATGAATCAAAGTCGATGGTATAAAGACCTTTGATTTTAGTAATTTTAAACGGTAAATTCTCCCCATTAAGAAAACGAACATCGGTGATCAATGCTGGTAGTGAACAATCCAACAATTCCATTAATTGTTCCGATGTAAGGAGCTCCTTTGCATAATATAATTCTTCAACCAACTGCAAACGACGATTTGTCTCCTTCTTCATTAATCCTCTCACATTCATAATTTAATACCCCTCAAAATGTTTTTTTATTTAATATAATCTTAAAAAGCTGATAAAACAAGCGGGGGAGCCTTATTTATTTGTTATATTTGTTATTTAACTAATTATCAATATAAAATATTATAATTTAGAATACCAATTTAATAAGGAAAAGTACAAATTATTTTAAAAAAATTTGAATAATTTTTTTATTTTTTAATTTCCGTTAAACAAAAAAATAAAAAATCTAAAAAAAGAGAAAAATAGAAAAAGGAGTGTTAAGTGTTGCCTTTCCCCGCAAGAACGAATAGAATTATCTTTGGAATACATTAAAAAAGATAGTGGAGGCTATACATTATGATCAATAAACAAAGTTTAGTTGAACAAGTAGCAGAGAAAACAGGATTAACTAAAAAGGACGCAACAGCAGCTGTAGATGCTTTGTTTGACGGAATTCAAACTTCATTAAAAGATGGCGAAAAGGTTCAAGTAATCGGCTTCGGTAACTTCGAAGTACGTGAACGTGCAGCTCGTAAAGGTCGCAACCCTCAAACAGGTGAAGAAATTACCATTGCAGCAAGCAAATCACCAGCTTTTAAAGCCGGTAAACAATTAAAAGACGCTGTAAAATAGTTGATGATTGCCCGCTCTTATGAGTGGGCTTTTTTTGTGTTTAATAGTTAAAAACTAAAAAAAGTGTAAAAAAAAATTTGTGAATTGAAAAAATCTTGTGTCTTTTACCGAAAAAGAGTATATCTTAGAACAGTAAAAAATTTGGAGGAGTCACATGTTTAATTTTCTACCACATTCGGTTTTGCAAATGGGCACGATTTTTCTATCAATCGTCATTGAGGCGATTCCTTTTGTTCTATTAGGATGCCTAATTTCTGGTGCATTACAGGTCTTTTTAACTCCTGAGCGTGTGCAAAAAATTCTGCCTAAAAATAAATTTCTAGCAATTCTTGTCGGTTCTTTTCTGGGCTTCTTTTTTCCGTCATGTGAATGCGGTATCGTACCGATTATTACACAGTTCATGCGAAAGGGCGTACCGGAACACACGGCATTTGCTTTTATGGTAACTGCACCAATCATTAACCCGATCGTTCTATTTTCAACCTATATTGCTTTTGGCAATAGTATGAAATTTGCATTGTTAAGAGCTTTAGGGAGTTTTATCGTGGCGCTGATTATAGGCTCATGGATTGCCTATTTTAATCGTTCTCCAATCTTAAAAGCTGAATTACATGGGCATTCCGATCATCATGTTGAAGAAGAAATAAGAAAAAGCTTAAAAAACAACATTTGGTCTGTGCTTGTTCACGGAATTGATGAATTTTTCGACACTGGACGTTATTTAATAATTGGTACCTTGATTGCCAGCGGAATGCAGGTCTTTCTTCCGACACAATTCATGCTCCAGCTGACTTCTTCAAAAATCATCGGAATCCTAGTGATGTTGATCTTGGCCTTTACCATGTCACTTTGTTCAGAAGCGGATGCTTTCGTGGGGTCATCTTTATTAAGCTTGTTTGGTACGAATACGATCGTTGCCTTCTTGGTCTTTGGTCCGATGGTTGATATCAAGAATTTGATGATGATGAAGCGAAGTTTTCACGGGAAATTTATCCTACAGCTGATCGCATTGATCAGTGTGGTTGTAACGATTTACGCGCTAGTGATATAGAAGGAGGAAGATGAATGATACGTTTTTTGATTTTATCGGGCTATTTTGAATTAATGATGTATTTGCAGGTTTCTGGCAGATTGGATCAATATATTAATGTCCATTATCGCTATCTCATCTTTCTGACAATGGCACTATCGCTAATACTTGCTTTAGTTCAGTTGAAAATCTGGGCCGGTGGTGAGAAAAGCGACGATCATACGCACCATCACGGGCATGATCACGGCTTGACCAAATCCTATCAGCGAGTGATTGCTTATCTGCTGCTGACTTTACCACTAATAGTCGGGACGCTATTTCCAACGATTAGTCTAGATACGACAATTGTTGAAGCAAAGGGCTTCAGTTTCCCAGTGAGTAAAGAATCGGTAGGAGATCCTGAAATGAATACCCAATATTTAAAGCCTGATACAAGTATTTATTACAATAAGAGCGACTACAACGAACAAATGACTCAGCTTATGAAAAAATATGAAACGGATCAAAAATTGGAAATCACGGATGAGAATTATTTAGAAGTGATGGAACTAATCTACAATTATCCTAATTCCTTTGTTGGAAAAACCATTTCATTTAATGGCTTTGTTTATGAGGCAAACAAGAACAATCAGAAATACGATTTTCTTTTCCGTTTCGGAATTATTCATTGTGTCGCTGATTCTGGTGTATTCGGTTTAATGACTAAGCTGCCAGCTAATTTTACTGTAAAAAACAATCAATGGCTGCATGTGGAAGGGACAATTACCTTGGATTTCTTCGAGCCCTTCGATCGCCAGATACCATCTGTCTCAGTTAATAATGCTCAAATCGTGAGTGCGCCAAAAAATCAATATGTTTATCGCGCATTCTAATCAGAAATACTAGACCGTCGACACCTTATTTTTATAGAGGGTGTCTACGGTCATTTTGTTCAGTGGAAAGACAATATAAGAGCTAATTGTAATTCTTATAAAGAGATATCAGAAAAGATTCCGAAATTCTGCAAATTTCTAGTATAATAAAAAGAAAAAGTAGAAGGAACTGTAATGACTAATAAAATTTTTCTTGTAGAAGACGACGCAACGATTGTTTCTGTAATTCAACAGCATTTAACTCAGTGGGGGCTGGATTGTGAAATAGCAAAAGACTTTCAACATGTTTTCGAGGAGTATCAAACAACCCAACCTGACTTGGTGATCCTAGATATCTCCTTGCCGTATTTTAATGGCTTCTATTGGTGTCAGGAAATTCGTAAGGTTTCAGAGGTGCCGATTATTTTTCTTTCTTCTGCCAAAGATCAGATGAATCAGGTCATGGCCTTAAACATGGGAGCAGATGAATTCATCGAGAAACCCTTTGAACTAACGATTCTGTTAGCGAAGATTCAAGCGCTGCTGCGCCGCAGTTATAAATATGGTCAGCAATTAAGCTATTCCTTTGGAGAGTATCAATTCGTTCCGGCAATCAATCAGATTCAATCTGTGAATGATCATCTACCGTTGACTCCAAATGAATCACGCATCTTAAGTGTTCTATTTGCTACAAGAGGGCAGATCGTGCCAAGAGAACAAATTATTGAGACACTGTGGCAAAGCGATGATTTTATCGATAACAATACTTTAGCAGTCAACTTGACACGTTTACGTAAAAAATTGAAGGACTTTGGCATTGACAGTTTGATTCAAACGGTTAAAAACAAAGGCTATTTGATTGAGGATAAATAATGAAACTACTACTCAATTTTCTATTTGAAAGGCGAATTATTTACGGGATGTACCTTGTTTTTTGGGGACTGATTTTTCTAACTTTTTATCTTTATGAACTTAGTCTTATGCCTTTTTGGGATGGGTTTCTATTTACGATTTTTGTACTGCTTGTGTATTCTTTTGTTTCTTTTTATCGCTATTTTCGCAAACAAAAGCAATTGGAGCTTTTAGCGACAAAGGATTTACAATTAAATAGTTTAATCTTCTTTCCTAAAGCTGAGACGTTATCTGAGAAAACCTATCAGGATGCGTTGCACTTAGTTTTAGATGCCAAAAATCAGCAACAAGAAGCTTTGCAGCAGAGTCAGAAAGAAATGTTAGATGACTTCGGTTTATGGCTGCATCAGATTAAGACGCCCGTAGCAGCATTAGATCTTCTGATCCAATCTGGTCAGTTAGACCCCCGTACCATGAAAAATGAACTGTTTAAAATTAATGAATATCTGCAGATGATTCTAAATTATATGCGGCAAAATCTAGAGCAAACAGATTTGGTCTTTCAGCAATTTGCAATCGACAAGGTCATTAAAACCGTTGTAAAGAAATACGCCACTTTTTTCTCTCAAAAGAATCTAAGTCTCGAACTCGAAAATTTAACTGGCACAGTGTATTCAGATCAGAAATGGTTGATCTTTATCCTTGAGCAGATCATTTTTAACGCAATCAAATACACGGAAAATGGCACGATCAGCATATCCTTTGAAAAGAATCAGTTAACGATTCAAGACACTGGGCTGGGGATTCGAGCGGAGGATCTGCCTCGAGTTTTTGAGAAGGGCTACACCGGAATGAATGGCCGCGAGCAGCAAAGAGCCAGTGGATTAGGCCTATATCTCAGTCAACAGGCCGCCAATAAATTAGGTTGTCAATTGTATATTGAATCTCAGGTCAAAAAGGGGACGAAGGTCATCATCGTTTTCCCTGAGGAGATTGCAGCATTTGAATAAATCCAAACTTTCATGATTGTAAGTTTGGATTTATTTTCGTAAGTAGTGTTTTTACAGGCAAGATTCTATGATGTAGTAGAGAGCTAGCCAGTTACAATTCGTTAGCGAAACTACAAAAAATGAACTAGGAGGATTTCACAATGAATGAACTTTTAAAAGTGGAGAATATCAAAAAAATCTACCAAACCCAGTTCAAGGGGATGCCTGTTGAAGCATTGAGAAGTATTGATCTGTCCGTTGAAAAGGGCGATTACGTGGCAATCATGGGCGAGTCAGGGTCTGGTAAGAGCACCTTGCTGAACTTGATCGCAACCTTGGATAAGCCATCTTCAGGAACGATTCTATTAGATGGAATGGATTTGAATACTATTAAGGAAAAAAATGCGGCAGCTTTTCGACGGGATCATTTAGGCTTTGTTTTTCAAGATTTTAATTTATTAGACACGTTTTCGGTTAAGGACAATATTTTACTGCCGCTGGTTTTATCTCGTACTCCAGTCAAGCAGTTAATGGGAGAACTTAAACCGGTAGTAAAAGCATTAGGCATTGAGAAATTATTAGAAAAGTATCCTTATGAGCTATCAGGGGGGCAAAAGCAGCGGGTTGCAGTAGCAAGAGCGATTATTACGAATCCAGATTTATTGCTGGCGGATGAGCCAACAGGAGCTCTGGATTCCAAAACCTCTGAACAGTTGTTGCAGATTTTCCAACGTTTGAATTTCAATGGTCAGACGATCTTAATGGTGACACACAGTTCAATTGCGGCCAGCCATGCTAAACGCGTCCTTTTTATCAAGGATGGACAGGTCTATCATCAACTCTATCGTGGCAACAAGGACAATTACGAGTTTCTTGAAACAATCAATGAGACCTTGACAGCCTTGTTATCGAAGGAGGCTTAAAAAATGTTTTATTTAAAATTAGCCTCTACTAATTTAAAGAAAAACCATCGTGGGTATTTACCATTTCTAATTTCAATGTTGTTTTTAGTCGCTATCAATACGATGACACAGGTAATTGTAAATAACGAAGGAATGCGCACGCTGCCTGGTGGTGGTTCTGCCAGTGCGATGTTTGGTTTAGGGCACATCGTCATTATGATTTTTACCGTGATCTTTTCTTTTTATACGAATAGCTTTTTGCTTAAGCAGCGAAAAAAAGAATTAGGTCTCTACAATATTCTTGGTTTAGGAAAACGCGAACTGTATCAGTTAATGATTTGGGAAAATTTTCTCAGCTTTTTACTCGTGATTATCACGGGGTTGATTACGGGAGTTGTTTTATCAAGGCTAGCTTTCCTGATATTGCATCGACTGATTGGCGTTGGAAACCAGTTTGTTTTTCAGCTTTTTCCTGAGAGCTTAGGTTTTGTTTCAATGTTGTTTTTAGGAATTTTCTTTTTACTGCTGCTTATTAATTGCTGGCAAATCAAAAGAACCAATCCTATTTCGCTCCTGCACGGAAGTAAGAAGGGGGAACAGGAACCAAAAGCACGTTGGATCATCGCTATTTTGGGTCTGGTTCTTTTAGGAAGCGGCTACGGGATCGCCATTACGATCGATTCTCCGTTGAATGCCTTGACGTTGTTTTTCGTGGCAATTATTTTGGTAATCCTTGGGACTTATTGCTTATTTATCGCCGGAAGTATTGCTCTACTGAAGCTGCTTAAAAGGAATGAACGATTCTATTATAAGACGAATCATTTTATTTCAATCTCAAGTATGATGCATCGAATGAAACAAAATGCAGCAGGCTTAGCCAGTATTTGTATTCTTTCAACAATGGTTTTAGTAACCGCGGCGACCACTGGCAGTCTGTTCTTTGGTCAAAAGGACGTTGAGAATACACGCTATCCACGTGACGTGATGATTTCAACGTTCCAGCAACCAGAGAAAGTGAAAACTGCGATTGAAACGGTGAGTGCAGAGAAACAGGCGCCAATTACGAAGCAAGTTTACCTGACTTCAACCAGAAGCATCATGTTTCAACCCAAAAATGGCAACTATCAGCTGACAAGTGAGGATGATTATTACAGCTCAAAATCAGCAACAGTTGCTTTAATAAACTTTATGACTGCTCAAGAGTATGAAAAACATACAAAGGCATCCGTAAATTTGAAGGATGACGAAATTTATTTCTATCCAGTTAGCGGTGATATCGATGAGGATCAGCTGAAGATTGAGAATCAGAAGTTTAAAATCAAAAAACGGATCGATAAATTTCCCGGAATCAATCAACAGATCGAGCTAACAGATTCTTTTGTAGTTGTTTTAGCTAATCAGTCAGTCCTAGAACAGTGTTTGACAAACTGGTTTCCGAAAAAAGCGGATGCCGCAGAAAACTATCCTGAGTACAACTTTATGTTCAACACTGATTTAAAAGAAAAAGAGAAGCAAATCGATTTCGCACAAACATTGCGTAGTCAACTGAACCAGCAGTTGGGAGATGCTCAGTTTAGGTTTGATGATAAGTATACCTTTGTGTCTGAAAACAAAGTCTTTACCGGCGGTTTCTTCTTTTTAGGCATCATCTTCGGAGCAACCTTTATCTTAGCAACTGCCTTGATTATCTACTACAAACAAATCTCTGAGGGGATAGATGATCGAGAACGCTTTGAAATTCTACAAAAGGTCGGAATGAGCCATCATGAGGTTAGAAAAGTCATTCGCAGTCAAGTGATGATGGTATTTTCTTTCCCATTAGTCGTGGCTGTGATCCATCTGGGATTTGCATTTCCTTTAATCAAAAAGTTGTTGGTGCTATTTGGATTGGTGAATTGGAAACTGTTTCTGCTTGTTTGTGTAATCGTAACAATAATCTTTGCCATCCTGTATTTTGTCGTTTATCGCTTAACCGCACGAAGCTACTATCAACTTGTTGAACGGAAAAGTTAAGAAAAGCATTGGTCATTTGACCAATGCTTCTTTGCTTACAGTAGATAGGTTCGATCAAAAGTGATACTTAGCTTTGCAGGTTCGCTTTGACTGACAAAACGTTCGCTGATCTGATCCTGTAGCTGTGAATTTGTGACTTTCTTTAGATCTTCAGGAACGACTAAATCAAAATAAATAGTTTCTGGAGTAGTCGTCTTATCAACGCGGAGATCGTGAAAACGCAAATGCTGATGAATATCCTTTAAAATTCTTTTTAGTTCCGGAGCTATCCGCTTAAAATCAGGATCATCAATCGGATAGGGATCAAGGTGGCAAACTAAATCAACCCCCAAGTTTTGTTTTACATCGTATTCGATCGCATCTATTACTTCATGAGCATGAGGCAAACTCCAATCTTGATTAACCTCAATATGAACAGAAGCAAAAACACTATTTGGCCCATAGCTATGAATCAGCAGGTCATGGTAGCCAATAATATCTGGATAATTATCCAAATGTTTACGAATTGCTAAGACTTCTTCATCACGTGGCCGAACGCCCATTAAATCATTAATGAAGCCCATAATCATTTTGACCCCTGAGTAAATGATATACAAGGCGATCAAGAATCCGATATACCCATCGATACGCCAGCCACTGAACCATTCGATAATTGCGGAAATCAACACAGCGATCGTAGTGTAAACATCGTTAATACTATCTTGAGCAGTTGCCTTCAACGTATCAGAATTAATCTCATTTCCCAATCTTCGATACATAAAGGACTGCCAAAATTTCATTAGGATAGATAATATCAAAACGATGTAAACGATGGGAGAGAGTAAAACACTACTAGGATGTAGTATTTTGATAAAAGAACTGTCTAAAAAACGAATCCCAACATAAGTGACTAAAATCGAAATGACAAATCCACTGATATATTCAAACCGTTCATGACCATAAGGGTGATCTTCATCCGCTGGTTTTCCAGCAATTTTGAAACCGGCGAGGGTGATAACCGAAGAAGCCGTGTCTGAAAGATTATTCATTGCATCAGCCATGATCGAGACGCTGCCAGAGAGTGAACCGATAAAGAATTTAGCGAGGAAGAGAAGAAGATTCGAGATTAAACCTAAAATTCCTCCTAAGATCCCAACACTGGTTCTTTTATTTCCCTTCCAACGACTTGTAATTTTATTTATAAAAAAATTTAGCATAACACTCATCCTTATCAATCAATTATTACTAGTATAACCGAAAAAAGTGACAGAAAGAAGCCAAATCCATCGGCAAACATTAAAAGTAAACCCTAAACATTTGAGGTTTACTTTTATTATTAGTCTATTTTCGAAGTTTTTTAATAAAATTTTTGTAGATATCTCAGCTAATTAAAATGTAAACACTTTATAATTATTTATGTAAGAGGATTCAAAAATGGGAGGTATGAGTATGGAGAATCAAGTAGACATAACATTATGGAAGATTCAAACAAGCAATGTAGTCACAGCACTGGAAGATTTCATTGAAGACTGGAAAGCTTCAAGAAATAGTGATCTTGATGAATATTTACGGAGCTACCCAGGTTACTTCCAAAGTGACGAACCCACCCGTGAAGCAATTCGTCTAGTCCTTAATTATGCCAAAGAACTGATGGACGGAAAACGTGATAGTGTTGGATTTTATGAAAATAAAATTTGGCGGACAGAAAGCGGCGAAAGTGTACGAATGACTCATTTCCACGAACGTTCGATTTCGAAATTAATGCAGAAAATTATTAAAGATAAAGAAAAGGCTAATGTTTAATTAGAAGAAGGACCTAACCGGCTTGTGCTGCTGGGTTCTTTTTTATAGGAACACATGGATGCTTTTATATTAAGTGATTTAAGTATAGGTAGGGAAAGTCTGTTTGACATATTCTATGAGGCTGTTAGTATCTCTAATAAATCCTATTGCATAGAATATGTTTGCGAGTGAAGACCTTTGTTCTGGAACTGCTAGAGATATAAATAATGATAGAAAAATCTTGGGTTATCATTTTTTTATCGATGATCCAAGATTTTTGTGTGTTTTAACGTATATTATATTAATAAAACAATTATTTTATAATTTTTTAGAACAAACATTTTTTTGGAATTTCATTAAAAAAATAATTTAATGCTGATTGGGACTCCATTTTGAGGACTAATTATTGTTTATGGTAAAATATGTGATTTGTACGTTTTGTGGATATACATGACTGCTTTAACAAGCTTTATGAATAAATAAACACGTAAAGAAGAGAATATTTTTTTCTGATTTTTGATAATATTGAAGATTTTATGAACTCTGACCTAGTCTTTAGACAGGTCTCTAAATTAATGATATTATAGTAAGTAATTAAGGAAATTAATTATATGTGAAAATATATTTATATTAGAAATGAGGTATAGGGATGAAGTACAATAAAATTGTAAGTCTATTAGCGCTGGGCAGTCTCTTCGGACCAACTCTATTGGCTTCACAACAAGCTTTCGCTGAAGAAAGTAGTACTGTTGTCAGCAACTCAGCTGCGACTTCATCAAGTCAACAAACGACAGAAAGTTCAAGTACAGGGGGTACGGAAAGTTCTGAAGTGCCAGATCCTGATCCGACCGATCCTACTCCTGAACCAGCGAAACAATATAGTTTATTAGCAAATGGAAATCCAATCGCAAACAATACATTTGCTGACGCAAAAGGAAACCAAATTAGTTTCCAATATGCGTCGACTGAAGGACTAGTTGCCAATACGACCGTTCATTACGTTGTGTCATTAGCTAAAGGATATACATTAAAAGAAGTAAAGATTATAAACACAACGTCTCAAGCGGCTGTTTTAACGAGTGGAACTATTAATGGTCAGTTCGCAATGCCGGACTCAGATGTATCCATTCAGTTTGAGGTGACTCCTGTGAAGTCAGAAGAAAAACCGTCACCAACGCCAAAACCAACAGAAAAACCAAGTGGCAACGCAGGGAATACAAATAATGGAAGTAAGGATAAACCAGCAAATAATTCATCAAGTACAACTAATTCTGCTGGAAATTCATCAGTGACAAATCAAGAGCAACAAGCTGCACGTCAACCAGAAGCAGCAACAGCCGATGTTCGTATACCTTCAAATCAGAACGCGCCAACTTTCAGTAATGAGGTTCAAACGGCAATCGTTCAGGAAGCTTATCGTCATCTTGGAAAGCCATATGTTTGGGGTGCTAAAGGCCCGAATGCTTTTGACTGTTCAGGACTTGCTTATGTTGTCTATGCCAATGCTACTGGTCATAATATCGGTGGTTGGACAGGCGATCAGCAATACGCAGGAACGCAAATTCCCGTTAGTGAAGCACAACCTGGTGACTTGCTATTTTGGGGAGCGCCAACAAGCGTGACGACTCATGTTGCAATCTATATCGGTAATGGACAATATATCCATGCACCACAACCTGGTGATGTTGTAAAAATCGGCAGTATCGCTGATTTTGCACCAACCTTTGCCCTTCGAGTAAATGTTGCAGGCTTACCGAAAGCAACAGGCTCTTTATCCAATGCGTTTGGTCAATATAGTACGAATCAGCCATTCATTTTTAATAAAAATCAAACAACCGATCAGTTTATCAAGAAAATCGGGGAAACGTCTCGAGAAATTGGACAAAAGAACGGCATTTATTCATCTGTTATGATTGCTCAAGCGATTTTGGAAAGTGGTTCTGGTAATAGTTCTTTGGCCAGCGAACCAAACTATAATTTATTTGGAATTAAAGGGAAGTTCAAGGATCAAGGTGTGACATTCCAAACATTGGAACAGGATAAAGATGGAGCAAGCTTCCAAATTACTTCTGAATTTAGAAAGTATCCTTCCTATAAAGAATCACTGGAAGATTATGCGAAACTGATCAAAAAAGGAATTTCAGGGAATACTGATTTCTACAAAGCAACTTGGAAAGATCAAACAGAATCTTATAAAGATGCGACTGAGCATCTACAAGGACGCTATGCAACAGATAAACAATATGCAGAGAAACTAAATGCAATCATCAAAGCATATGATTTAACTGAATTTGATCACGCTAAAGAAACCAAAGAAAAAACAACTGGGCCAGAAAGTACAGTAACGAAAGCAAAATTTGATGTGAATGATCAGATTCAATCAAAATTAATTGCTAGCATTGTTAATAGTCCGCGGATTCCGCAGGTGATGTCAACGAAACATTTTGTTAATCTTTTCCGTGGCGAGAGCTTGATTGCACTGGCTGCAACAGCATTACCGATGAAGAAGAGTCAAACAGAAACCATTCCTACTGCTTCATCGATCTATGTTACTTTAAGTAATGGCTTGCTGGCGGTTATCCCACCAATGAAATAATTTTGCAAATAAGAGACTGCCAAGTGAAAAACTTGGTAGTTTTTTTCTTTTAAAAATGCTTAACTTATGTGAGAATGTAATCGTATTCTTTTTAAATGAATAAAGAGAAATTTCACAAGACGTAAGATTTCGTGAAATTAATTAATCAACTGAAAAAAATTAAAAATAGGGCTAAATAAGTCAATTTTTGTTTTTTTAAAACAGGAGAGATGACAATGAAACGGAAGCAAGACAGTTTATTAACGAAGCAGCGATTACTGGAAACCGCGTTTCAAAATTTTTATGAGGTTGGCTTTGAAAATGCTTCTTTGGATAAAATATCAAAGGATGCGAATGTTAGTCGTGGTGCTGCATATTGGCATTTTAAAAATAAATCAGAAATTTTTGGTGAAGTTGTCTTAATGACAATTGAAAAAATCAAGTCTGAAAAACGAGAGATTATGTTAGATGAAGAGATGAGCTTTCAAGAGAAAGTCGTGCAAATATTGGTAGTTCCGTCACAAAACCAGATGGGCTTCAAGTTTATGCAGCAATCTTTAAAGACATTAGAGGTCTATCCAGAATTCACCAAATTGCTTGAAACTTTTCGTGAAACGCGAGCTCGATTGTATAACTTCTTTCTAACTGGATTAAAAAAGGAAGGCTTCGAGGAGAGGGATGCGATGGCTGTTTCCAGTATGCTTTATAATTATTTCGAAGGAATGTATGGTTCAGGAACTCCTGATGAAGTTACAAAAAATTACACGTCTGAAGCCATTAGACGCAGTATTTCGATTATTTTTAAAAACGCTTAAAAAAAAGGGGAACTTGTTTGCAGCAGCATTTTGCAAGCAAGTTCTTTTTTTCACGAATTTGACAGCGCTTTCATACCCTGTGTATATTGAGACTGTAAGAAACATACACTCGTGTATGTAAAAATGAAAGGGGCTTAAGGAAATGGCAATCGAGGAAATGGTACAAAGAGCACGTGTCGCAATGGAGGAAATTGATGGATACAATCAAGCAGAGGTAGATAAGATGCTTCATGCAATTTCAAAAGCAGTTTTTGAACAAGCGGAACCATTAGCGAAGTTAGCGATTGAAGAAACAGGATTGGGACGATTGGATCATAAAATCGGGAAAAATCAGGGAATGGCAACGAATATTTTTGCTAGTTTAAAAAATAAGGCTTCTGTTGGGGTGATTCGAGAAATTCCTGAAGAAGGTTTAATAGAGATCGCGCACCCGAGAGGCGTAATTGGTTCGGTAACGCCAACAACCAATCCAACAATTACCCCTTTAGGCAACGGCTTGATGGCGCTAAAAGGAAAAAATGCCATGATCGTATCGCCACACCCTCGTTCGAAAAAGACCACGAAAGAAACTATTGAATTGATGCGGGAAGCACTTGTTAGTGTGGGAGCACCTAGAGATTTACTACAGGTGATCGAAGAGCCAAGTATCGAATTATCGCAAGAATTAATGAAATCAGTTGATTTGATTGTTGCAACAGGTGGTCCTGGCTTAGTGAAATCAGCTTATTCCAGTGGGCATCCTGCTTATGGTGTAGGACCAGGAAATGTGCAGGCGATTTTGGATCGTGATTTTGATGTGGAAGTAGCCGCGGAACTTTCAGTTATTGGTCGTTCCTTTGATAACGGGATTGTTTGTGCTTGTCAGCAAAGCTTAATTTATCCGCAAGAAAAAGAAGCCGAAGTTCTTGATGCATTACGTGAAAAACAAGCGGCTGTCTTTACTGAGAAAGCGGATTTGACGAAACTGCGTAATACTTTATTCATTGATGGTAAAGCCAATCCAGCAATGATTGGGCAAGATCCGCTCGTGATTGCTAAAGCGGCAGGCATCGAAATTCCTGAAGGTAGTCAGATTATCGCAGTGAAAGTCGATGCAGTTGGCAGCGAAGAATTGTTCTGTAAGGAAAAAATGGCGCCGGTACTAGCGTTGAAAAGTTACGATGACTTTGAAGAAGGAGTGGCTTTCGCACAGGAAAATCTTTTATTAGAAGGCTCCGGACATTCAGCGGGCCTATTCAGCCATAGCAAAGAACATCAACTTTACGCAGGAGAAGTATTGCCAGTCAGTCGCTTAGTGGTTAACCAACCGACGATTGATGCTGGTGGATCTCCAGCAAACGGTCTGAATCCAACTGTTTCACTTGGCTGTGGGTCATGGGGAAACAATATAATTTCTGAGAACTTAACTTATACACATTTGATTAATATTTCGCGAATCGCGATGCCGATCACGCCAAAACACGACGGAAAACCTTGGGATTAGGTGATGTTCATGCGAAAATTTGAAGAATTACTCGCAAATTTTACTAGTAATCAAAGGATTAGGATCGGGGTAGTTTGTGCCAATGATGAAGTTACAATCCAGTCGGTTTTTAATGAAAAGGTCAAAGAGTATCTCGAACCGATCTTGATTGGTAATGAGGCCAAGATCAGGACCATTTTAGCGAAGCATGATTTTTCAGCACAAATTATCTCCGCGGAAACGGAAGAAGAGTGTGCAGCGATTGGTGTGAAGATGGTCAAAAATAATGAAATCGATTTTCTGATGAAGGGGCACATTCAAACAAGGACATTTTTGAAGGCGGTAGTTGATCGTGAAAAGGGAATTGCCACTAGCAAGTTGTTGAGTCATGTAGCTCTAAATGAGATCCCCACCTATCATAAACTACTGCTGACAACAGACGGCGGAATGGTAACTGCGCCTAGTAAGGAAGACAAAAAAATTCTGATTCAACATGGGATCGAAGTGATGAATAAGATTGGTGTTGTTAAACCAAAAGTCGGATTGCTAGCCGCGGCGGAAAAGGTCAATCCGAAAATTGCTTCTAGCTTAGAGGCAGAAGAGATTATGCAGGAGCTTCAGCGGCAGGAGCCCGATAGTTGTTGGATAGATGGCCCAATCTCGTTAGATCTTTCGTTAAGTAAGGAAGTAGCCAAAATCAAACACTACGAAAGTCCTGTCGCAGGTGATGTGGACATCGTAGTAGGTCCTGATATCACTACCATGAATGTCTTAGGCAAAAGCTTAACGATCTTAGCCGGGGCGAAAATGGCTGGGTTGATCATGGGTGCCAGCGTACCAATTGTGATGGTGTCACGCGGATCAACAGAAGAAGAAAAAGTCTATTCGATTTTAGTCGCGATGTATTGCAGCAAGAGGTGAAGCAGATGAAAATTTTAGCAATTAATCCTGGATCGACATCAACCAAGGTTTCTTATTATGTGGATGGAGAGATTGTCAAAGAACAAGGAATCTCGCATTCAACAGAAGAATTGCGGAAATTTCAAAATGTCGTAGATCAAATGGAATTTCGCCGGGATATTTTACTGGCATTCATGAAAAAAGAGGGAATCGATCCTAAGGAATTAGACGCTGTAGCTGGTCGAGGAGGAAGTCTTCCCCCTGTTTCATCCGGTGCCTACGAAGTAAATGACGACATGATCAATTATTTGAAGAACGTCACACAAATTGAACATCCCTCAAATTTGGGGGCGATTTTGGCCTATGAAATTAAAGAGCAGGGCAGTGAAAAAACCATCGCGCTGATTTACGATCCAGTATCAGTAGATGAGTTTGAAGAAGTAGCTCGTATCTCCGGCTTAAACGGGATAGAACGAAAAAGTATTGGTCACGCATTGAACATGCGGGCAGTGGCTATGAAAGTAGCACGTGAGGAAGGGTTTGATTATCACCATTCAACATTGATCGTCGCTCATTTAGGAGGCGGAAATACAATCAGTATTCATCATAACGGCAAAATGATTGATTTAATCTCTGATGATGAAGGGCCATTCTCAACGGAGCGTACGGGTGGTTTACCGTTGAAATATTTAATGCCGCTGTGCTATGAGCATAGCTTAAAAGAAATGCTGCGACTTTATAAACGAGAAGGCGGGTTGAAATCATATGCTGGAACCAGCAATGCAATAGAAATTGAAGAACGTATTCTGGCTGGAGATGAAGAACTGAAAATCGTTTATGATGGCTATATTTATCAGATTGCAAAAGGTATTGGGAGTTTAGCGACTGTCACCAATGGTGCGGTTGATCGGATTGCTTTGACCGGTGGGGTGGCTTATTCAAAGGTCGTCGTAACGGAATTAAAAAAAAGAGTCGGTTTTATTGCGCCAATTATAGCAGTACCAGGTGAGCATGAAATGATCGCTTTATCTAAAGGCGCAGAGCGCGTTGTACTAGGAGAAGAAGAGCTGAAGAAGTTTGTTGATCCAACAGACTAAACTAGAAAAAAATTAACTAAACAATTATTTTTTTAATAAGAAAGGGGCAACACGAATGAAAATCAAAGCGGCATTAGTAAAGGAAAAAGGGGCGCCATACGAAATTACGGAATTGGAGTTAGCAGAAGTAGGTTCAAAGGATGTATTGGTGAAAATTGTCGCCTCTGGATTGTGTCGTTCAGATTATGGTGAAAGAAATGGGAACAGTATCAATTTCCCAAACGTTTTGGGTCATGAGGGCGCCGGGATCGTTGAAAAAGTCGGCAGCGCGGTGACTTCCGTGGCGCCGGGGGATCATGTGATTTTATCTTACGCTTATTGCGGTGAATGTAAACATTGTGTCGAAGGTCATCCGTCTTCTTGTGAGAAATGGTTTACAGTTAACAACCTTGGAAAGAATCCGCGGGGAGAATTTATTCTGCACACCGAAGATGGTACGGAGGTCAACAATTTCTTTAATCAATCTTCCTTTTCTACGTATAGTTTGACGGAAGAATCAAATGTTGTAAAAGTGGATAAGGATGTTGACTTACGTCTGCTTGGTCCATTAGGCTGCGGTCTTGGTACAGGAAGTGGTGCGGTCTTGAGTGTCTTGCAGCCAAAAGTAGGCGAAGGGATTGCTGTTTTTGGCACTGGTGCGGTTGGCTTTTCCGCAGTTATGGCCGCAACGATCGCCGGCTGCTATCCGATCGTTGCGATTGATATCAACGATCAACGTCTAGAAAAAGCGAAGGAGTTAGGCGCCAGTCACATTTTTAACAGCAAAGAAGACGATCCAGAGAAATTCATTATGGATCTAACGGATGGTCAGGGCTTGGATTATGTGATTGATTCGACCGGTGTTGGACCTGTCATGACGAAGGCCCTTCATTCAGTAAGCAATTCAGGAACCTTCGTACCGTTAGCAGTGACTCAGAAAAAATTCGAAGTAAACACCTTCTTTGATTTAGTTTTTGGAAACAAAAAAGTTCGCGGTGTTTTGATTGGCGATACTATCGCAAAATATCATTTGCCAAACTTAATCGAGTTCTACAAGCGCGGGGAGTTTCCATTTGATCAATTTATCAAATACTATGATTTTGAAAACATCAATCAAGCCGAAGCAGATTCTATCAGCGGAGAAGTCATTAAAGCAGTCGTTGTGATGGATAAAGATTATCAGCCGCCTAAATGATTGGAGGAAATCAAATGAAAAGAGGGGACATTGTTTGGGGGCTTTTGCTGGCAGGTTTGTTAATGCTTTTTGTTATCCCTGCTACTAGAGATTCTATCTTGGCAGCAAGCTCTGCCCACCCTTATATTGGAGGCTTCATTCAATTTGCGATTTTGGCGACGATGGGTGATCTCTTTGGAAAGCGGATTGCTTCTGGTGACTATCAGTTTTCAGCTCAAGTTCCTCTGCGAGCAGTTGTATGGGGGATTATTGGTTGTATGGTGACGCTAGTTTTTCCAGTATTCATGGGAGGTGCTGGTTTAGCACAGGCTGGAAAACTGCTGCCTTTTGCTGGTGTTTCACTGGCACAAGCTTTTTTTGGAAGCAGTATTATGAATCTTACCTTTGCACCAGCGATGAATACTTTTCATCGAATTATGGAGCTATGGATTGAAACAGCAGCCGCTAAAGAACCAGTGAGTTTGAAGAGATTGATTGGCAAAATTGATTGGACAGCTTTTGTAACTTTCAATTGGCTGAAAGTTGGCATTTGTTTCTGGATTCCAGTCCACACGATCGTATTTTTACTACCAGAGAATATTCGAGTTGTCGTGGCGGCATTTAGTTCGATCGCGTTAGGGATTATCCTTTCATTTGCTTCTAAAAAAGGTAGTAGTCCAGCAAAAATATCTGAAAAAGAAGCTGTTTGATTCTAATTATGAAAAGCTGTCTCGCTTTGTGAGGCAGCTTTTTCTCATGCTAAGAAACTCCTCATTTAAATTTATATAAAACGGTTCCATGATATGCTGGATTTAATCGAATGATCAAGAAAGGGGTAATAAGATGTATGAAATCAAGGATTTATCAGAGGTTGAGTTTTCCCGAATCGCTGTCTGTATGCGGGAGGCATTTTCTGATTATTATGTGAAAATGGAACTAGGCGATGAAGCCCTCTATCATCGTTTTCAGAGTGAAAATGTTCGGTATGATTTGTCCTGCGGGGCTTTTTTTGAGGATGAGTTAGTGGCCGTTTTGTTGAATGCAGTTGGCGAATACAATGGGGAAAAGGTTGCTTTTGATGCTGCAACTGGTGTTGTTCCAGCGCATCGTCGCAAAGGATTGTATTCTCAGATGATGGACTTTTGTATGGAAATATTGAAACAGCATGACTTTGCTTATTATGGTCTGGAAGTGATTCAAAACAATAAACCGGCAGTTGCAACGTATCGTAAAATGGGCTTGGAGATTATTAAAGAGTATGCTTGTTTTCGGGGAAATGCAAAAGAATCAATGAAGGGAACTGAGGATTTTCAAGATTTACCTATCACTGAGTTTCCGCTAGAGTCATTAGAACCTCTGAGACATGATGCCCCTTCTTTTGAAAATCGAACAGAGATTCTACAGGCTTTTTCAGATGATTATCAGATTATGTATACTGGCACTGAGAAAGAATGCAATGCCTTTATTATTTACCAAAGGGATAATGGCCATGTAAAGCAGTGGGGCAGACGTGAGGGGAAACTTTCAGAGTTGGGCGAGTTGATGGTTAATTTGAGTGGACGTTATCGCAACATTCACCTGCATAATATTAATTTTACCGATCAATTGTGGATCAAAAAAATGGAGGAGTTAGGTTTTAATCATTTTTGTGATCAATTTGAAATGAAGATGGACTGCTAAAAGGTTAAAGAGGCTGTGACAAGACTTTTGTCACAGCCCCTTTTCTATGGATTGATATGCAGCTCCATCTCTGGGGCATTGACGATGGTGTCTTTAACAGGGCAGGTCCGCTCAATAAAGGCCACTAAATCTCTGATTTCTTCATCAGTATTATCAGCGTCAATGTAATAATTCGTGATGATTTTTGAAAAACCTACCTTTACATCTGGTTTTCCCTTTAGCCGATCAGAGTCAATCTCTCCTAAGATTTCTACACGCATTGAATTCAGCTTAAACTGTTTCGCTTGATAAAAGAAACGAACCACCATCATTTTACAAGCGCCTAAGGAACAGAGTAGCGCCTCAAGCGGATTCATCGCTTCATTAGTGCCGCCAACATTTTCTGGTTCATCAATAATGAATTCAAAGCCACGAGCTGTACATTTCAGCTGTAGACCGCCTAAAGATTCTACTTCTGCCTTCAAAATTTGTTTAACCATCCATTTCCCTCCCAATCTGTTACTTTAATCATACGATTTTTGGTCGAAAAATTAAATAACTTGTGCAATTTTTCTCAATATTTCATTTTTTTACAAGTTTTCATTGAAAATAGTATGGAAATCTTGTATGATACCTGTACATTATGGCTTTTGCCAAGAAGGAAGGAACCCTATGAAATCGGATTTATTTATGGAAATTGAGGAAACACCTGTGACTGAAAGCGAAAAGCATGTGAAAACCAATTCAGGTTTAATGTCTCAGCTGGAGTATTCGATCAGTAAAAAAATTGATTTGTTTAATTCGAGTTTGCCTCGTTATGCAGTACGTTCAATGTTCGCTTGTTTATTTTTAGCGTTAGGAACAGCTATTGCTTTTTATATCGCCATTCGCATGCAGGAAGCAATTCCCGGCTTGGAAAAAATGGCTTATGCGTTTATGTTTAGTTGGTCGCTAGTCATGATCTTATTCATGAATGCAGAATTAGGAACTTCAAATATGTTATATACTACAATCGGTGTCTATAAAAAGAAAATGTCGGTATCATTTGCCATCAAGTTATTATTCACCTGTATTTTATTCAATCTGATTGGCGGAGTATTGTGCGGATATTTACTATCCTTGACTGCACCGTTTGGTCACCTAGAAGCAGATAATTATATGTTTACTGGAATCGCTTCGAAGCTGACAAAATCAACAAGTCAAATTCTAGTTGAGGGAATGTTTGCTAATATCGTTGTAAATACTGCTGTGCTAGTCAGCTTACGGATGAAGGACGATGCAGCAAAAGTAATGGCGATTATTTTTATCATCTTTATTTTTGCCTTCTTAGGCTTTGAGCACGTTATCGCTAACTTCCCAGCTTTTTCTTTAGCGTATTTTGCTTCTCATGGCACGATCGCTGAAATGACCGCAGGAAATGTCGCTCATAACTTGTTCTTCACCTTGATTGGAAACTTCATTGGTGGTGGATTGGTGATGGGACTAGGTTATGCGTGGCTGAATAAAACCGATTCAAAATATGTTGACTAAAAAACGTTAGGGAGCAATCCCTGACGTTTTTTCTTGCGATTGGTAGCTGATGCACCTATAGTTAAATTAAGTATTCTAGTTTAGGAGGTTTATTGTATGGATTTGTATTCAAGTATTTTTACTCGAAAGTCAACTCGTAACTTTCATATGGCGCCGCTCTCCGATAATACACTCACAGAAATAAAGGACTTTATCGAAACAGTCCAACCACTTTTGCCTAATGCTGAGATCACTTATAAGCTTGTCGGTCCTGAAGGCGTTAAAGGAATTGGAACGCCAAAAGCGCCGCACTATCTTTTGATTTATGGCAAGGAACAGCCTTTAAGAGATACCTGTGCTGGCTTTCTTTTTCAGCATGTCGATCTATTCCTATTTTCTAAAGGTTATGCATCTCGTTGGGTTGGAATGATGAAACCAGCGGAACCAGATGAAGATTATATTATCGGACTGGCTTTCGGTGAACCGGCTGAACCAAGTAGTAGAACAGTGAAGGATTTTGATCGAAAGGTTCTGAAAGAGATATCCGAGGGGAAGGATTCGAGAATCGAAGCTGCACGTTTAGCACCTTCTGGTTTGAACGGACAACCGTGGTATTTCATCGCAAATAATGGAGCCATTTATGTTTATCGAAAGAAAAAAATCAACGGACTTCCTGGAATGATGTACAAGCTGACGGAATTAGACATTGGTATCGCCCTTTGTCATTTGGCAGTTGCGACTGAGCATAGCGGAAAGCCATTTGAATTTGTAAACAGTAAGGGTGCGCCGGCTGCACCAGATGGCCATCATTATGTAGGAACTGTGAAATAAAAAAGTCCTCAAACACGTTGATACGCTACCCTTAACTAGGACAAAGAAATAATGAAGTCCTAGTTAGGGGTATTTATTATGGGTAAAAGAAAAATGAAGCTTAGTGTTGAAGAACGAGTTGGTGTTGTAGAAAAGGTTCTTAATAGAGAAGTTGGATTAAGGCAAGCAAGTAAAGAAGTTGGTGTTGACCAGACTACTATTTTGAACTGGTGCGCTCTTTATGAAAATGAAGGACCTACTGGATTACTCCCTACCAAAAGGAATAAGTGCTACTCCAAAGAATTGAAACTTGAAGCTGTACTTGATTATCTGAATGGTACAGATGGTTTAAGAACAGTCGCTAAAAGATATGGCTTAAGAAATAGAACACAACTTCGAGACTGGATTAAGAGATATACTACTCATGGAGACTTCAAATCAGAAAGTGGTGGAAGTAAAGTGAGTCAAACAAAAAAATTCAGTTTAGAAGAACGTGTAGAAATGGTCCTCTATTGCATTGCCAACAACTATGATTACAGTGGAACTGCTGTCAAATACCAAGTGAAATATACCAATCTCTACAATTGGGTAAAGCGGTATGAAGAAAACGGCAAAGCTGGTTTAGAAGATCGTCGCGGACAAAGAAAAGCCAAACAAGAAAGTCGGACGCCAGAAGAAGAAGCACAAATCAGAATCGCTCAACTTGAAGAACAAGTAAAATACCAACAGATGGAAATTGATCTATTAAAAAAAGTAAAGGAATTAGAAAGGAGGGATCGCTAGGACAGGTCAGAAAAATAGTCGCTTACGAAGCCATTAAACAGCTTCACGAAGAAAAAGGCTATGCGATTCTTCCAATGTGCAAAATCATGAACGTCACTCGTTCTGCGTATCTTCATTGGATCAAGCATCCGTATAGTGAACGAGCGTTAGAAAATATGGCGTTAGCCAAAGTCATACGAACCATCCATGATGCGCTTCCCGAAACCGGTTACCGCAGTATTAACAATATCCTATATCGAGAACACGATATCCATGTCAATGATAAACGCGTGTTGCGTATCTGTCGACATGAAGGGATTCAGTCAACCATCAAGCATTCTGCCAACAGTATTACAAAACGAGCAGATCAACCGTACCACACTGCTGAAAACATCTTGGATCGTAAGTTTACTGCCGAAGCACCGAATCAAAAATGGCTGACTGATGTGACAGAATTTAAGTATTATGAAGGACCAGAAATCCATAAAGTGTATTTAAGTGCCATCTTAGATCTCTATGATCGTCGAATTGTTTCTTATGTCATTAGCGATACCAATGACTTGAATATTGCCTTTGATACCTTCGATCAAGCAATCGAAGCAGAACCAGAGGCGCACCCACTCTTTCATAGTGATCGTGGATTCCAATACACGCATCAGAACTTTTATAAAAGAATCAATGAAGCTGGAATGACCCAAAGCATGTCTCGTGTTGGAAAATGTATCGATAATGGTCCGATGGAAGGTTTTTGGGGAATGATTAAACGAGAAAAGTATTACGGCAAGAAATTTACGAGTCGTACAGAGTTAGTCACAATGATCGAGAATTATATGGACTATTACAACAATGGACGGTATCAACGAAAATTGCATGTATTGACGCCTATGGAATATCATCATTTATATTATGAAGCAGCCTAATCACTCATGCTTTTCAAACGCAAAACAATTTTCGTTTTGTATTTGAAAAGCATGCCAACCAAGTGGTAGCACGGTAGTTATTGCTTTAAAAAAAAACTACTCTCGAAAGATGAAAGAGTAGTTCTAAAAATCATTCATTATTTCATTGTCCTATTGACGGGTAGCCCACCACGTATGGGTTTGAGGACTTTTTTGCGAACTAGCCATCCTATCCTATTTGAAACGGTTTATTTAGACGTTTTCTCTAACAGCTTCATCAAATCTACTTGTAATACATCTTTCATCACATAAGGAGTTTTTTTATTGTAAGCCGCAGCGCCACTTTCGAATAGAGCAAAAAGCTGACCGCCTTTAACATAAATCTGTTCTAAGTAGGGTGGTGTTTCGATAATTTTTATTGCTTCTTCAGAATTAGAAAAATCAATTGTATTCTCAATATCGAAAACAAAGATTTTTCCTGGTTGTTTTCCCCAAGATTGAGACAGCAATAACAAATTTTTGTATATACTCACTCCTTGAATTTTTTGCGGAATCGTCAAGGTGTCAAAAGGGGACTTCACCAACGAATCGCCCTCGTCTCTTTTCAGATCACCATTTTCATTGATTGGGTAACAGCAGAATTTTCCGGGCTCATTTAAAGAAAAAAGAGCAACATATAGATAGCCCTGATCGTATGTCAAAGCGGAAGCGCGAGGTAACTCTTTTAAAGCGATTTTTTGCTGATAAGCAACCATTATTGGGTCTTTTGTATATTTTTCAATATCCGAAAGACGGATTGCCGCAATCGCTGCGTGTTTTTCCGCAGTATTACTAATCCAGATTTTTCGATGAAACGGGTCATAGGCTAAGCCGCCAGCATGTGGTGAATCAGGAAGAATGACCGTTTTGATTCTGACCCCGGTAATACGATCCAAGACGTAAATAATAGAATGATGCTGATGTGTGTGACAATAGGCAGAGATTAACAAATAATCCTCTGTCAAAGTTAAGCCTTGCGGTGTCATCGATGTGCAATGTTCTTTTTCATTTCTTAAGTTCAAAGAGCTCGCCTTTTTTAATCCTGGAACGGGAAAACTTGATTCAGTAGCTGCATTGAAAAACTCAGGAAAGGCTTGCCAAATGCTTTTATGATTGTAAAATGAACCTGTTAAAAAATGGCGTAACCAAATAATTAATTTAAAAAGATTATTTTTCATCGATTTCGCCTCCAATGTCTCTATTTTAGCAATTTATCTTCCTTACGAACAGTCAAAGAAATTCAGATAAATCGATTTTTTTACCAAAAAATGTTGACATGTTGAAAAAAAACGGGTAATATTCAAAAAAATAAGAGTCATACAAAAGAGAAATAACATAAATGAGCCTTTTCAGAGAGCTGATGGTGCTGCGAATCAGTAGGGATGAATTATGCGAATGGACTTTTGGACGAAGCTTTGAAACCTAGTAGGAGCTTCCGGGAACTCCCGATACAGAGTAAGGTCGTTGTTGGACGACTGAATGAGAAATGCCTTGTTTGGCATACCATTGAGGTGGCACCGTGGATTAACCGCCCTCAAACCAAGTTTATTTGGTTTGAGGGCTTTTTTTGTTCGAAAGGAACAAAACATTGGTTACGACAGGATTTTTTTAGAAAATCAAAAAAATCGTCTTTAAGAGAAGTAGCTAGGATAGAAAAAATCACAGAAAGTTTCGGCTGATGAGAAGAAACATTTTTTCCCTAGTGAATGGACTTATTGGAGCGTTCTTGAACCATAGTAGGGAACGACGGGAACTCCCGTTACAGAGTACGATCGTTGTTGGACGATTAGAGTTGCTGTTTGCGAACAGTAAAAAGAGGTGGTACCGTGCTACTTGCGCCCTCAAACCAGAGTTTATTTTGGTTTGGGGGCTTTTTGTGTTTTTTAGTAGCGCTGTGAAACTCTATGTAGGAAGAAAATCATTTCATCTTTTATGGTTTTGAAAAAAATGAAATGATAAACCAAACAAGCTTAAATCCCCAAAGGCTAAGCAATCCATCATTAAAAATTACCCTTAAGGAGTCAGACAATGAGAAAAACGAAAGAATTATTCGAAAAACATTTAACCCCAGTGACGATTTATTACTACTTGAAAAATCACGGAACCTGTTTATTTGAACGAAGGTCTGAAGCTCAGGATTATGCAATCATCGCTTTTGATCCAGTGAAGCATTTGATTTTTCAAAATGGATCATTTCACAACGGTCATGAGAGCTACCCTTGCGACGATCCGCTGAAGGAATTAGAAAACTACGTATTTGTAGATGAAGAAGAACAAGAAGGCTTGATTTTTCAAGGTGGGGCTTTAGGGTATGTCGGGTATGATGTGGCCGCTTGTTACGAAGCTATCGGAGAGATTCCAAAGGATCAACTAGGAGTTCCGGATATGCAATTTTACCTATATGAGTCTTATGTGATCTTTGATAAGCAAAAGCAAATCACCACCTTAGTCGTTGGAAATAGCTATAGCAAAGATACAGAAGTACAAGTGGACAGACGAATGGCAGATTTAGAGCAGAAACTTCTTCAGGAAACCCAGCTGCCAGATTTAGAAATGAGCTCCTTGCATTTTACGAGTAATTTCTCTCAAGTAGAGTTTGAAGCAATCGTAAAACAGGCGAAGAAACGCATTGTAGAAGGTGATTTATTCCAAGTCGTCCCATCACAACGCTTGTCAGCGAAATTTACGACTGATCCTTTTAGTTATTATCGCCAGCTGAGGCAAAGCAATCCCTCCGCCTATCTCTATTATCTTGATTTCCCTGATGTTCAAGTAATTGGGAGTTCACCAGAAAGTTTAGTGACTGTCGAAGCTGAGCTGGTTACGACAAACCCGATCGCAGGAACTAGAAAAAGGGGCGTAAATCAAGAAGAAGACGAAGCATTGGCCAAAGAGTTGCGAACTGATCCAAAAGAAATCGCGGAGCATCGCATGCTGGTAGATCTTGGTAGAAATGACTTAGGAAAGGTTGCTGTTCGTGGATCAGTAATCGTACCGACATACTTAACGATCGAGCGTTATCGATTTGTGATGCATCTTGTATCAGTAGTGACTGCCAAACTAAAACCGGAACACACAGCGATGGATGCCTTAAAAGCAACTTTACCAGCTGGAACAGTCAGCGGTGCGCCGAAGATCCGAGCGATGACTCGCATTTATCAATGGGAAACAGTCAAACGTTCGATTTATGCCGGAGCAGTTGGCTTTCTTGGCATGAACGATCAGGCCGATTTTGCGATCGCGATCCGTACAATGGTCGTGAAGGACAAGCAGGCCCACGTACAGGCCGGAGCCGGAATTGTATATGATTCTGAACCGACCAGCGAGTATTTTGAAACCTTGCAAAAAGCCAAAGCATTGATGGAGGTGGGACGATGATTTTACTAGTCGATAACTATGATTCATTTACCTATAACTTGGTTCAGTTGTTACCAGAGAATATCAAGATTTTACGAAACGATGATCCAGAGTTATTTGCCGTAGCGGAAAAAGCCTCCACAATCGTCCTTTCTCCGGGACCAGGCAGGCCGGCAGAAGCCGGGATGATCGAAATGCTGATTCGTCGATTTTATCGCAGAAAACCGATTTTAGGCATTTGCCTGGGGCATCAAGCGATCGGCGAAGTTTTCGGAGGAAGAATTATCAGTGTACCGACGATCATGCACGGTAAGCAGTCGCGCCTGCAAAGACAGTCTGAAAGGCAGGTCATGCGCTATCATTCGCTGATGATCGATCCTGAGCGGATTCCTCAGGATTTAGAAGTTACAGATGAAGCAGAAGGTTGTATTATAGCGATTCGTCACAAACGTTATCCGGTGTTCGGGCTGCAGTTCCATCCTGAATCTATCGGAACAGAGGACGGCACCAGTTACCTTAATCAATTTTTACAGAAAGCAGGGATATAAATGCAAGAGTTATTTGAAAAAGTCTATCGTGGTAACGATTTAACTACTAGTGAGATGAAGCAGATCGGAAAGGCGATCTTTGAACAACAATTAACAGACAGTCAAATTAGCGCCTTATTAGTTGGGCTGAAGATTAAAGGTGTCGCGGCAGCTGAATTGACCGGCTTAGCACAGGTGATGCAGGGAAAAGGCACACCGATGCTGACGGCACCAGTCGGGGTTATGGACAATTGCGGTACGGGCGGGGATCATTCTCACAGCTTCAATATTAGTACTACTGCGGCATTTGTGTTAGCTGGCGGCGGAATTCCTATGGCGAAACATGGTAACCGCAGTATTTCCAGCAAATCTGGCAGTGCCGATATTTTAGAAGCTTTAGGGATTACATTAACTGTTAGTCCGGAAAAAATTGATTATTTGTTGAAAGAAGCAGGTATCGCCTTTTTGTTCGCTCCAAATTTGCATCCAGCGATGGGCGCGGTGATGCATATTCGTAAAGAATTAGCGACACCGACAATTTTTAATCTGCTAGGACCAATTATCAATCCTTACCCATTAGATCATCAGCTGATGGGCACTTATGCTGGCGATTCTATCGTTGAAACTGCTAAAACATTGGGGCAATTAGGGCGCGAACGAGCAATCGTTGTTCATGGACATGGCGGCATGGACGAAGCCAACCTAGCCGGGACAACTCACTGCGCTATCTATCAAAATGGTGCAGTCGAAGAGTTTTCTTTTGATCCTGAAGAGGCCGGCTTCAAACGCGTGCCACTAGCAGGTATCGTTGGCGGCTCCGCTGAGAAAAACAAAGATATTTTACTTTCTGTTTTACGAGGTATCCCGTCTGCCCACTATGAAACGGTACTTTTGAATGCAGGATTAGGATTTCTAGCTAGCGGACGAGTAAAGACATTGACCGATGGAGTCGCCGAAGCCGAACAATCGATTCTTTCCGGAGCGGCTTATGATCGATTGCAGCAACTTATCACAAAACAACAGGAGGTGGCATAGTTGGATTTTTTGACCAGAATTTTATTAGAAAAAGAAAAAGAGGTAGAGAACTTGACAGCTGTTCAAGCGGTAAAAACTAAAGTACGACCTTCTTTTTATCATATTGTCAAAGAGCAGCCAGAGAAAATGCATGTGATCGGCGAGATTAAACGGGCCTCTCCCTCAAAAGGAGTGATTAATAAGAATGTAGATATCTTACAGCAGGCAAGAAGTTACGAAAAGGCTGGCGTTAGTGCCATTTCAGTCTTAACCGATCCAGTTTTCTTTAAAGGTCGCATCAATGATTTGGCTGCAGTTGCCCAAGTAGTGGAGGTTCCTATTTTATGTAAGGATTTTATCATTGATGAACGACAGCTTGATCGGGCGAAGCAAGCCGGAGCTAGTATTGTACTGCTGATTGTTGCAGCACTCTCTGTTGTAAGATTATCAGAGCTCTATCAAGAAGCAAAAAAACGTGGGTTGGAAGTTTTGGTGGAGGTTCATGACGAAGATGAAATGAAACAGGCACAAGCAATCGGCGCCAAAATCATCGGTGTTAACAATCGTAACCTAAAGACCTTCAATGTATCCTTACAAACTAGTCTTAAATTAGCTCAACCAGAAGGGGAGAGAATCTACATCAGCGAATCCGGGTTTAAGACCGCTGAGGATGTTGAAAAGGTTAAGCATTCTTATCATGGGGTGCTGGTAGGAGAAACATTGATGAGGTCAAAGGACCCGGCGACCAAAGTGGCTGAATTGCAGGTGAGCAGAAAATGACAATGATCAAAATTTGCGGATTGAAAAATCGTCGGACAATTGAGGCGGCAGTGTTGGCCGGAGCAACTTACCTAGGGTTTGTCTTTGCAGAGAGTCCACGACAGATGGTCCCAGAGGAAGTGCGCAAACTGACGAGTGATCTACCAGAGGGGATAAAAAAAGTCGGTGTCTTTGTCTCACCAAAACAGAACGAGGTAGAAGAAACCGCAGATATCGCTGGTTTAGACTTGATCCAAATTCATGGTAAGAAGAATCTAACCAAGCTTTCACGTCCAATCATTCGCGCCTTCAATATCAAAGATCAGGAATCTTTTACTTCTATCAATACCCGCATCTTTTATTGGATGCACCACCTGGCAAGCTGATGGGTGGTAATGGTCAAACGTTTGACTGGCACTTAGTCGATCAACGCCATCTACCTAAAGATAAACTTTGGTTGGCTGGGGGCCTGACAACTGAGAATGTTGGCGAAGCAATCCAGTACTTCGAACCACGGGTAGTAGACGTTTCCAGCGGTGTTGAAACGAACGGAGAAAAAGATATCGCAAAGATTCATGCCTTTTGCCAAGCGGTTAAGGCAATAGATAGACAAATGAAGCTACATAAATAAATATGCAATCAAAAAAGGAGCGATTATATGTATCAAGAGCCTAACAAAGCAGGTTTTTACGGAGAATACGGTGGGAAATTTGTCCCTGAGACATTGATGTACGCGATTCAAGAACTAGAGGAAACCTATGAAGCATCAAAAAATGACCCAGAATTTCAAAAAGAGCTGAACTACTATTTGAAACAATACGTAGGACGAGAAAACCCACTCTACTATGCAGAACGCTTAACGAAAAATTTGGGTGGCGCTAAGATTTATTTAAAACGAGAAGATTTGAATCACACAGGAGCACACAAGATTAATAATGCTTTAGGTCAAGTGCTGCTAGCTAAAAAAATGGGCAAACGTAAGGTTGTTGCTGAGACAGGGGCTGGTCAGCACGGTGTCGCAACAGCCACGGCTGCGGCATTATTTGGTATGGAATGTACGATTTTCATTGGTGAAGTCGATGTGAAGCGTCAAGCACTGAATGTTTTTCGCATGGAGCTGTTAGGTGCAAAAGTCGAAAGTGTGACCTCCGGCAGTAAGACCTTGAAGGATGCGGTAAATGAGGCGTTACGCTACTGGGTCGCTACAGTGGAGGATACTCACTATGTAATGGGGTCTGTTTTAGGTCCGCATCCATTTCCTGAGATCGTTCGTGATTATCAAAGTATTATTGGGATCGAAACACGTCGACAAATTCTGGAAGCTGAAGGTCGTCTGCCTGATTTAGTAATGGCTTGTGTTGGCGGCGGCAGTAATGCGATGGGCATGTTTTATCCGTTTATAGAGGACAAAGAGGTTCGATTAATGGGAGTGGAAGCCTCTGGGCATGGGTTGGATACGGAAGAACATGCGGCATCAATCAATAAAGGCAGTGTTGGTATTTTACATGGGGCGAAGATGCACCTGCTGCAAGATGACGATGGTCAAGTTTTAGAAGCCTTCTCGATTTCTGCCGGTTTAGACTATCCAGGTATTGGGCCAGAGCATTCTTTCTTACATGACATCGGCCGAGCAGAGTACGCGGCGATTAATGATGAGGAAGCAGTTGAGGCCTTCCATTATTTATCACGACTAGAAGGGATCATTCCAGCACTAGAAAGTTCTCATGCGTTGGCACAAGTCATGAAGGTGGCGCCGACGATGGATAAGGATCAAATTCTCATAATGAATCTCTCAGGACGCGGCGACAAGGATGTCCAACAAATCAAAGAACGAATGGAGGCAGCACAATGAAACCTTTGACGGAAACATTAAAAAGCAGAGCAGAAACAGAAAAATTATTTGTTCCATATATTATGGCAGGAGCTCAGGGATTAGATAAGCTAGAAGAAGAAATAGCAATGCTGGTAGATCAAGGAGCAGCCGCGATCGAATTAGGTGTACCATTTTCTGATCCAGTCGCTGATGGTCCGACGATTCAAGCTGCCGGATTACGGGCCTTTGCACAACAGGTGACGCTTAAGAAGCTGGTCGAAAAATTGCAGGAGATTCGTTCAGGTGCCCCGCTAATATTGATGGGCTATAGTAATTCTTTCTTTCATTATGGAATCAAGGAACTCGTGGAAGATTTAGATGGAACCGATGTCCAAGGGTTCATTATTCCTGACTTGCCTTATGAACATCGTGATTTGGTGCTTTCGGATTTGGGTGAAATGGCCTTGTTATCGTTAATATCCTTAACTAGTCCAACAGAACGGATTAAGGAATTAGTAGCGAATGCAGAAGGATTTATCTACGCCGTTACCGTCAATGGGATTACTGGAACAGATCAAGATTTTCGCAATGATCTAATGACGCATCTGGCGAAGGTCAAAACCTTCAGTAAGATTCCCGTCTTGGCTGGCTTTGGTATCTCAACGAAGGAGCATGTCAAAAACTTTCAGCAGGTCTGCGATGGAGTTGTTATCGGATCTAAAATCGTCAGCTCTCTAGAAAGACAAGGAACCGAAAAAACCGGAGAATTGCTGGCAGAAATTTTGCGATAAGATTTCATTTGGTGTTTAATTTTTTTAGCGTTATACTTGAGTTACCATGAAAAGGGAGAGTGTTTCAAGTATGACAAAAAGAGTAAAAGGTTCATGTACCACTGTACTAGTCGGAAAGAAAGCATCAATTGATGGCTCAACTATTATTTCAAGGAACGATGATGGGCATGAAGCATTAGACCCACAACGTTTTGTGGTAGTTCAACCAGAAGATCAACCAAGAAACTATCAAGCTGTAATCAGCGGCGTGAAAGTAGACTTGCCTGACAATCCATTACGCTACACGTCAATGCCTAATTCAATTTTAACTAATGGTATTTGGCCTGCGGCTGGGATTAACAGCGAAAACGTTGCGATGTCCGCAACGGAAACGATCACCACAAATCCACGAATCCAAGGACTTGATCCTTATGTCGAAGGCGGTATCGGCGAAGAAGATATCGTGACATTGGTTTTACCTTATATCCACAGCGCCAAAGAAGGCGTAGAACGTCTCGGTTCTTTATTGAAAGAATACGGAACCTACGAACCAAACGGTATTGCTTTTTCTGACAAGGACGAAGTATGGTGGTTAGAAACCATTGGCGGACATCATTGGGCAGCAGTTCGTATCCCAGACGATGCTTACGTAGTTGCGCCAAACCGCATGAATATTAATGATTTTGATTTTGACTCAGCTGATACACTTTGTTCAGATGATTTAAAAGCATTGATTGATGATAATCATTTAAATCCAGACTTTGAAGGCTATAACTTGCGTCATATTTTCGGCAGCTCTTCAATCAAGGATACGGTCTATAACAATCCGCGGGCTTGGTACGGTCAGAAATACTTCACTCCTGAAGTAGAACAAGACCCAATGGATCAAGATCTGCCATTCATTTGTCGAGCAAACCGCAAGATCACAATTGAAGACGTAAAATTCGTGTTAAGCTCTCACTTTGAAAATACCAAATACGATCCTTACGGTGACGGTACAGAAGCAGAAAAAACCTTGATCCGTCCAATCGGTATCAACCGGAACCATAATGTCCACATTTTACAAATTCGCAACAATGTTTCAGCTGAAATCGCTGGCGTTCATTGGTTAGCCTATGGTGCCAATACCTTTAACACGGTCGTACCATTCTATTCAAACGTTAACGACACACCTGCTTGCTACAAAGATGCGACAGGTACCTTTGATCTAAATAATATGTACTGGTTAAGCTGTGCGACTGCTCTCTTAGGTGATACGGATTATAATTTCTATGTGGATTTCCGTAATACTTTCGAATTAGAAGCAATGTCGGCTTATCGCGGTATCCAAAATGAAACGGATAAGGCGGTTGCTGATCAATCTGATGTACAAAAATTCTTGGAAGCTGCCAATGAAAAACTAGCAGACGAATCCTTGAAGCGTCAAACCAAATTATTTGGTGACATGGTCATCTCCGGCTCAGAACATATGAAATTACGTTACAATTTGAATGACTAAAAGAAATCCTCCGACGTCAATGGAGGATTTTTTTCTTTCCAGCAGCTTTTCATCACCTGTCCGCAAAGCGTCCTCAACCAATAAACGTTCTTTGCCTGTTATACTAAAGAAGAAATAGAAAAAGCGACGAAACATTTTTCCAGATAGATGAAAAGGGGAGCGTGTAACAATGAAAAAAGCAGTCTTAATTGTCAATCCCAGCTCTGGGAATGAGGAAGCAAAAGAATATGCCGGACAAGCACGAGAAAAATTAGAACAGTTTTTTGATGAGGTGGCTGTACAGGAAACAGAAAAAGAAGGCGATGCAACAGATTTTGCTCGCAAAGCGGCAGAGGAAAAAGTCGATAGTGTTTTTGCGATGGGCGGAGATGGAACAGTTAATGAAGCCATCAGTGGATTAGCTGAACAGGATTATCGCCCGAAATTTGGTTTTTTCCCATTAGGTACGGTCAATGATCTAGGACGTTCTTTGAAAATCCCGATGGATCCTAAAGAAGCCATTGATTCTTTCTCCATCGAACGTAAGACGTCTTTAGACATTGGAAAAATCAATGATGATTACTTTATGAATATTGTTTCCGTTGGAAGTATTCCTGAAGCCATCAGTGATGTTGATGTTGAAGAGAAGACTAAATTTGGTAAATTGGCTTATTTTGTGAATGGTGTCAAAGAAGTCTTTAATGATGAGAATTATCATTTTACTTTAGAAATAGACGGAGAAAAGACCGAGGTCGAAAGCAGTGCAGTTGTTATCGTGTTGACACGAACAATTGGCGGTTTTACACACATTGTTCCTGAAGCTAAGATTAATGACGGCCAGCTGTATCTGCTTTATCTGAAGGACCAAAGTATTACAGATCGATTGAAAAGTGTACCAGATATTATCAAGGGTGTTGATCAGGCGAGCGAGAATATCGGGTATACGCCATTTAAAGAGGGACGTTTGACAGTGAAGGAAGCAGTCGACTTACATCCGAGTGTTGATGGGGATGAAGGACCAGGACTGCCATTAAGCTTTAAAGTATTACCTCAGCATCTCGAAGTTTATTATGGGGCTGAAGAGGAAAGATAAGGGAAAAACCACCAGCGTTGGTGGTTTTTTCTCATTTAATAGGAAAGTTGAAAACACTATTTTGATGAGTGCTTTGTTTAAAACTCAAGTTTGTTTTGATGTTTTTAAGCAAAAATCGTCAAAATTTCACATTTAAATAGTTATTTTCCTTTTTACTCATTTTCCATGAATAAAAAGCGCTTAAGCTGAACATTTGGCAATTTATTTCTTAAGGATTATAGTATTTATAGAATTAGATTTATTTTAGTTCTGTTATTCACAATATAGGGGAGGAAATAAAAATGGATATAGTGACGTTGGCCCGTTTTCAGTTCGCCATGACGACGGTTTTTCACTTTTTCTTCGTGCCGTTCTCGATTGGGATGGTATTAGTTGTTGCCATTATGGAAACATTATTTGTTAAAACGAAAAATGAAAAATATCGTCAATTGGCGAAGTTTTGGGGGAATATTTTCCTACTAAGTTTTGCGGTGGGCGTCGTGACCGGGATCATCCAAGAATTTCAATTTGGGATGAACTGGTCAGATTATTCACGGTTCGTTGGGGATATTTTTGGCGCGCCTTTAGCAGTGGAGGCCTTATTGGCTTTCTTTATGGAGTCCACATTCTTAGGACTCTGGATTTTCACATGGGACCGGGTAAAACCAGGTCTGCACGTCTTTTTTATTTGGTTAGTAACAATCGCTTCAATGCTGTCGGCTTTTTGGATTTTGGCGGCCAATAGCTTTATGCAACATCCAGTCGGTTATGCGCTTCGCAACGGTCGCGCAGAGATGACTGATTTTGGTGCAGTGATTGCTAATCCAAAGGTCTGGTATGAATTCGGTCATGTAATCGCTGCTGCAATCACAATGGGCGGGATGATTGCTGCTGGACTTGCGGCATTCCAATTATTAAAGCGCAAAGATAAAAAAATGCGGGAATTTTTCATGAAATCCATGCGCATTGGGCTAGTCATCACATTATTTGGGTCAATCATGGTTTTAGGTGCCGGCGATGCTCAGATGAAGGCATTAATTGAAACGAATCCAATGAAATTTGCAGCGATGGAAGGAACCTATGAGGACACGGGAGACCCGGCGGCCTGGACTTTAATCGCTTGGGATAACGAACGAGAGCACAAGCAGGTGTTTGGTGTTCAAATTCCGTACATGTTAAGTATTCTTTCCTATAATAAACCGTCTGGTTCGATTAAAGGGATGGATACCGTCAACAAAGAATTAGTTAAAAAGTATGGGGATCGGGATTATTATCCGCCAGTGAATGCGTTATTCTGGAATTTCCGGATCATGGCTGGCTTTGGTATGCTGATGCTGCTAGTAGCCATTCTTGGTTTGTTCTTTACTCGTAAGAAGAAACCAATACTATATGAGAAACGTTGGATGCTGTGGGTGATGGGGTTTTGTACCTTTGCACCGTTCTTAGCAAATACAGCTGGTTGGCTAGTCACTGAGTTAGGACGCTACCCATGGACGGTTTACGGCTTGTTTACGATTGAAGATAGTGTTTCGCCAAATGTTTCGGTAACATCGTTGCTGATTTCAAATATCGTTTACTTCCTATTATTCTCTGGATTGGCGATAACAATGATTTATTTAGTTAAGCGTGAATTAAACAAAGGACCAGGACTCGATCAAATGAATCAGGATACTGACTCAACTGATCCTTTCGACAAGGGGGCGTTCACTCATGAGTAGTTTACAATTATTATGGTTTTTATTGATCGGCGTCCTATTTTCCGGATTTTTCTTTTTAGAGGGATTTGACTTTGGTGTCGGTATGTCAGTTCAAACTTTGGCACACGACGAACATGAAAAAGACCAAATTGTTGAAACGATTGGACCCGTTTGGGATGGCAATGAAGTTTGGCTGTTGACGGCTGGTGGCGCGATGTTTGCTTCGTTCCCTTATTGGTATGCGTCATTGTTTAGCGGTTACTATTTGATTTTGTTTATCATTTTATTTGGCTTGATCATTCGCGGAGTTTCCTTTGAGTTCCGCAGTCATATGCCGAAGGAACATAAACAGATATGGAATTGGACATTGACTATCGGCAGCTTTATTGTTCCGTTTTTCTTTGGCGTTCTATTTATCAGCATGATTCAAGGAATGCCTTTGGATGCAAATCACAACATGACGGCAACCTTTACTGATTATATTAATTTGTACTCATTGGTTGGCGGTGTAGCATTAACCTTATTGTGTTACTTGCATGGCTTGAACTATATCGCATTACGTACTGAAGGACCAGTTCGTTATCGCGCAAAGAATTATGCGCAGCTGCTGTACGGTGTTCTTTATTTTGGATTAGTCGCATTTGCTATTTTGATGTATTTCAAAACAGACTTCTTCCAAAATAATTTTGCGGTGACATTAATTTTACTAGCGGTGATCGTGTTGCTTACAGTTATCGCAAATGTCTCCGTCTTTAGAAATAAAGAAATGCTGGCATTTATCACTAGCGGGTTAACCTTGATTGCACTAGTCGCATTATTGTTTAGCGGATTGTTCCCACGAGTCTTGATCAGCTCGATCCCAGGAAATGATTTATTAATCGAAAATGCTTCTTCAAGCCCTTATACCCTGAAGGTCATGTCTTATATTTCGCTGACTATCTTACCGTTTGTACTGGGTTACACTGCTTGGACGTATTATATTTTCCGCAAACGGATTAAGCATCCTCATGAGATTGGGGTAGAGTCTAACTATTAGCAATTAACTTTACGATGAAATAGGAGTTCAATCATGATCGACAAGAAGTTATTACAACTTCCCGGTATCAAAAAAATTCTGATGTTGCTTGCAGGATCTGCTATCCTGCAAGCAATCTTTATAATCGGGCAAGCGTATGGGTTGTCTATGACAATCACGCATTTATGGAACGGGGAAGAATTAAACAACCAAATAACCTGGATACTGTTGTTTTTTGGATCTTTCGCGTTGCGTCATTTAATGACCTATCTGCGAGAGCACGTACTAGAAGAGTATGCTTATCAGCAGGCCAAAGATCTACGTAGTCAATTGCTACGGAAGATTTTCCGTTTAGGCCCACAGGTGGTGCAAAAGCAAGGAACTGGAAGTGTGGTCACGACAGCATTGGATGGGATTGATCAGGTGGAGGAGTATTTGCATCTGATTTTACCGAAAATGCTGAATATGATGATCATCCCCTGGATTTTACTAGTAGCAATTTTTCTATTGGATTGGGAATCTGGTGTGGTTTTACTGATCGTATTTCCGCTGATCATTATTTTCATGATCATCTTAGGCTATGCAGCTCAAAGTAAGGCCGACAAACAATACAAGGTTTTTCAAGTATTGTCGAATCACTTTATTGATTCGTTGCGAGGAATTGATACGTTGAAATTCTTTGGCATCAGCAAGCAATACAGCAAGAGTATTTTCACTACCAGTGAACGTTTTCGCAAGGCGACGATGAGCACATTAAAGATCGCGATTCTTTCGACGTTTGCGCTGGATTTCTTTACCACGCTATCTGTTGCCGTAGTAGCTGTTTTACTTGGTCTACGTTTAATCAATGAGGGGATTTTCTTATTTCCAGCATTGACAGTGCTGATCCTTGCTCCTGAGTATTTTCTGCCAATTCGAGACTTTTCCAGTGATTATCACGCGACCTTGGATGGGAAAAATGCGATGGACGATGTTAATCAGATTTTAGAGCTGCCAGAGACGCAGGATGCGAAACTTGAACTGCCAACCTGGTCAGCTGATAGTCAGTTGAGTGTAAAAATGCAGTACAATTACGCAGAAAAGCTTGGTGCAGAAGTAGATTTTAAGGTACAGGGTTATCAAAAAATCGGCATTATCGGCATGAGCGGCTCTGGAAAATCAACATTGATCAATTTACTGAGTGGCTTTTTACGTCCTGATGCTAGTCAGATTCGTTTTAATGATCAGGCGTTAACCGCCTTTGATCAGCCTCAGTGGCAGGAGCAATTAATTTATATTCCGCAAAATCCATATATCTTTCAGCGGTCAGTGCGGGAAAATATCGCTTTTTATCATCCACAGGCCAGCGATGAAGACATTTTAAAGGCGATCGAAGTGACTGGTTTGACGGAGTTAGTGAATGAGCTGCCAGACGGATTGGATACGAAACTAGGCGAGGGAGCACGCACACTGAGTGGTGGACAGGCTCAGAGAATCGCTTTGGCTCGTGCCTTTTTGGATCAAGAACGAAAGATATTATTGTTCGATGAACCAACAGCGCACTTGGATATCGAAACTGAGGTCGAATTAAAGGAACGAATGTTACCGCTGATGGAAACTCATTTAGTCTTTTTCGCGACACATCGGCTTCATTGGCTAACAGAAATGGATTATCTGTTGGTAATGGATCATGGTAAACTTGTTGAACAGGGAACATTGAAAGAGCTGGAAGAAAAAAATGGCGCCTTTACGAGATTAAGTCAGGCATTGCGAGGTGAAGAGAGATGAAGCATATCGGATTATTCGACGTGCTAAAAACCGATGAATGGGTCAAGCCCTTTTTCAAGCAATATAAGAAATCCTTGATTCTAGCTCTGATACTGGGCTTTATCACCTTCTTCTGCGCGGGAGCCTTAATGTTCAATTCAGGTTATCTGATTAGTCGAGCAGCCTCATTGCCGGAAAATATTCTAATGATTTATATTCCTATCGTATTGACACGGGCTTTTGGGATTGGACGTCCTGTCTTTCGTTATGTGGAACGCTTAGTCAGTCATAACTGGGTTTTGAAGATGACTTCCAATTTACGTGTAAAACTGTATGATTCGTTAGAGCAGGATGCGATTTTCTTTAAGCAAAATCATCGAACCGGAGACATTCTCGGTCTGCTTTCTGAGGATATCAATCATATTCAAAATTTGTATTTACGGACGATTTTTCCGACGATTATCGCTTGGCTTCTCTATGTTTTTGTGATTATTGGGATCGGTTATTTCTCTTTCTTCTTTGCTTTAGCGATGCTGCTGCTTTTAGGGATCGTTGTATTTTTACTGCCGCTATGGTCCGTCATCATCAATGGTGCTCGTCAAGAACAGCAGAAGCAGATGAAGAATGAATTATATAGCGATCTGACCGATAACGTGTTAGGCGTGTCGGATTGGATCTTTAGTCAACGAGGGCAGGATTATGTGAACCATCATGAAAGTTCCGAAGAGGCCTTACGAGAAGTCAATCGCAAGCTTCAAAGCTTCCAACGGAAACGCAATTTTATCTTACAATTGATGTTTGGCGTGATTACGATCGCACTGCTTATGTGGACCAGTCGTCAATTTCCTGGGAATCATGGAGGAGCGGCCAACTGGATTGCGGCCTTTGTGTTATCAGTCTTTCCGTTGATTGATGCCTTCGCGCCATTGCCAGCAGCTGCTCAGGAAACCAATAGCTACAAAGATTCAATCAAAAACTTGAATGATCTGCCAGCGATTCAGAAACCTCATGAAGCAACTCCAAAAATTTCAGGTGCTTTGACATTGAAAATAGACAATGTTCATTATCATTATCCTGAAAGTATGAAAAACGTTTTATCAGGAATTCATCTAATGCTTCAACCAGGTGAAAAAGTCGCGATTCTCGGTCGCAGCGGCTCAGGTAAGAGTACATTAGCGAATTTGATTCGGGGCGATCTGAGGGCGACTGAAGGGGCAATTACGCTAAATGGAGAAGAAACCTACAAATTTGGTGACGACATCAGCAACTATCTGGGAGTTATCCATCAAACACCGTACCTTTTCCATACAACGATCGCAAATAACCTGCGGATTGGAAATGAAGCGGCGACAGATGAAGCGCTTTGGCAAGTGTTAACTCGAGTAGGATTGAAGGAACTAGTGGAGAATTTGCCAGAAGGCTTACTGACGATGGTGGATGAAGCGGGATTACGTTTCTCTGGCGGCGAACGGCAACGTCTAGCTTTGGCGCGAATCTTATTGCAGGAAGTACCGATCATATTACTCGACGAACCAACTGTCGGTCTCGATCCGATAACGGAGCAAGCGCTGATCAACACCTTTTTTAATGAGCTGCAGGATAAAACAGTTATTTGGATCACCCATCATTTGCAGGGGCTTGATGCGATGGATCAAGTTATTTTCATCGAAGACGGTCATTTGACGATGCAGGGAAGTCCAGCTGAATTAGAACAAACCAATGCTCATTATCGAAAACTAAAGCAAATTGATCAAGGGATCATTTGATATAAAAATCAGGTTCACTCTTACATTATGAGAGGGGACCTGATTTTTTCTGTATTTTTAAGGCTTCTACTGTGGATAGGCTCTTTATTGAATTACTATAGAAGAAAGCAGAACGATTTAACGGGAAAAATTTTAAGGAGGAGCAAGCATGTCTCAATCGAATACCGATTTCACTGAGAAGGACTGGAAATTATTCAGAAATAAAATCGCAGGTTGGCAGGAAGCTTACATGGATCGTTTGAACGGTGAGTATCTTGAACTATTGACACAAGATAGCGCAGCTTCTGACAAGTTTTGAGAACTAGAAAAAAGAGTGAATCAGGATAAAAAGAAGGTTAGTGTGAGTATTTATTTAAGACGCTCAACGATGATAATGAACATCCTCAGTTTATTGAAGGATGAAGTGATTGATATGGATGACCTAAAAGAATTTAGTGAGATACTCAGGGACACCGTTAGGGAATTATATAATTAATAATAGATTTAAGAAGAACCAACGCTCAAACTGGATGACCAATAGCAGGTAAAATGCTTAAGCTCCTAACACAGATTGCGAGCATAAATAAACGGGAGGGAGTAAAAACCACCTATTCAAGCATTAAAAATATCGCAAATCAAATATATTAAAATCAACTAGAATCAGTCTTTAAGGGAATGACCGATTGCCTACCTTTCTGGTACAATTAAGAAAACAAGTTGGAGGCAGGATATGAAAAAGAGGAGAATTGTTTTAGCTGCTGGTGTTCTCGGTGCTGCCGCAGTTATCATAAAAAAGAAACTGATTAATGAAACCGTCACCAAGCATTTGATTCCTCGTCATTGGGATGAAGAAGAGATCAATGAACGATTTCGGGATTTTACTCAAATTTTAGCTACCGGAAATGAAGAGGAAATTGCCTCCATTGTATTAGGTAAGTCAGGAAAACTATTTAATCCTTTGAGAAATCAAGAATTGACCTTTTTAGAGGCACATTTTTTGAGTATGTACAAAGTAAAAGGGGACAGCAGCAATAATTTACGCGGCTTGGTCTCTTATCGCGTAGCAACACCAAAAAAGGAATATACCTATTTGATCAAAGTCGCACGTCTTGGCGTTGAAAAACTAGACTGGTATATTCAAAAGGTGGTAGAGCAAGATCATGGCATTAAATATCCTAATCAATATTTACTTCAGCTGACACCTCCACGCCCCACTGAAGAGCTTTGTCTGATTGAGACCGATGCAGGAACAATCACTATGAGAGTCTTTCAACAGGATGCACCAAAAGCGGTTAAAAATTGGCGGGGATTGGCTAAGCAAGGCTTCTATGATGGAACACCTTTCGCACGGGTAATCAAGGATTTTGTGATCCAAGGCGGAGCACTGGATGGTTCTGGAGACGAAGCAACGTCAATTTACGGCGGTTATTTCGAAGATGAGGTAGATGAAGGGCTGTATCATTTTGACGGTGCAGTTTGTCTCGGCAATCATGGACCCAATACCAACGGGAATCAGTTCTATATTGTAGAACGAAATCACGTGAACAAAGATCAATTATATCGTATGAATCTGCCTCATAAGGTTCGCTCACATTACGAAGCGGTAGGGGGGATTCCAGAGTTAGATGGACGCTACACAGTTTTTGGACAAGTTATTGAGGGAATGTCGGTCGTACGGGAGATTGCTAGCCAAGAAACAGATGATAACGATGCTCCGTTGAATCCAATTAAGATTCGGAACATTACGTTTAAGCGAATACAAAAGATCGAATAAAGTAGTTCGGTGAATTTTTAACACTTAGATTTTGAATAAGCAAAAAAACCAGCGAAGGCAGATAAATTGTCCTCACTGGTTTTTTTGTGCGAATAGTTTATAGTTATTTTATTCAAACAGAAATAGTGATTCTAACTTGAAAAGGAAATAAAAAAAGTTAAGGAAGACTTAAATCCATCTCCTTAACTGTCTTTATAATACCATATTTTCAATTATTTTTCAAGATTGTCTTTTTTACTAGTCTATGCTATTAGGACTATGAAAGGGGCGATTAAAAGAATGTCTAATTTTGATCTTTCGTTATTTAACCAATTTTTATCAGAGCAAAAGGAGGAGCCGCGAACAACGATCAATCAAATACTTCAAGTAAATCACAAAAGTTTTCAATTATCGGTGGCGGATTTTACAGAAATTGCAGAAGAACGTAAGCAGCATTTTAAAGATCATCACTTACTTGATTTCAGTTGGGATAATTCTCAGGCAGTTGCAGGTTTTTTAGCAAAGGAACCATTGATTTACAAAAGTGATTACCTAGAGCATTTCTCTATTTGCCAAGAACTTTTTTACTATTTGCGGGCCTATCATTCTGGAACGATAACGGATCAGGAAATTCTCGAGGAAATTGAACGACGCTATGAAAAGTATCAAGGAGATATCGAAACACTTCAGGGCTCATTTGAGGACTTTCCAGAATTGGAGGAAGAGGAATGAAAAACGAACTGTCAGACCCAGCTTTTTATCCTTTTTTTATGAAGAAATTACAAGAACGGTTAAGTGGTTCAAGCGTTATGCCCATTGACCAAGCAGAGAGAATCCAACAGTCGATTGAGTTTGTTCTAAAAAATGGCGGAGAAGGAAGTTTGTCTCAGCAATTCGAACAAGGAAAGCAGCAATTGATGCATCGCTTAAAGAGATTAAAACAGCTTTATGAGGAAATCCTTGCGAAGTATCAAAGCTTTGGAATTGAATCCCTTGAGGAAAGCTTAAGAGAAATTGGCAACTTTTTTAAGGAGTACGACCTCGATTACGGGGCAGCTGAGGTCGATCAAGCTTTTCTTGATTATCAACTTGCTGAAGCTGTTCCAGCTAACTTTATTGGTCTTGATTTTTATGAGCGCTACCTACAAAATCTGGCTGCTGAAGTATTCTTTATCGCAAATGTTCCAGAAAATCAAATTTACGAACTTTTAGAGAATTATCAGGATAAGCTGGGATTTGATTATCGCCAAGATGTGAACAATCTATTTGAGCTTGTCTTCAGGCAAGTTGTAGGAAAATTAGTAATCGATAAAAAAGAAAATGACAGTTTACTGCTAAATCGAATCGAGGCGCAATATGCTTTGAATCAGTTAAAATTAGAAAGTATTCCTACAACACTGAACCAATTGTTTAAAGTAAACGAGTATTATCACCGCGTATTTGAACAATTAAGAGGAAGTCTTCGACGTCTAGAAGAGCCTGAGAAGGCGTTTGGTTTCTTTCTTACCATCGCACCTCCGAAGAAGCAATTAGAATTGTCTCCCTCAATGCCATCTAATTGTTTCAATCGTCTGATAGAAGCTTATTCTATAGCTGATCAACAAGAGAAAATCCGCCTAATTTCTATGAACATTTCTGCCCCAACAGATTTTGAGGAATTTCTTAGTTTAACCTCGGAAAAGCCTGAATTTTATCAAGAACTTTTAAAAGAGTTAAATAAAGATTTTATAAAAACTCTAATTCTGTATGAAACAAAAAAAGAATGGAAACGAAAAACCTCGAGAAACCCTTGAAAAGACAAGTAATACCGCTATTTCAAAACTTTTAAAAGATTATTTAAAAACTTCAACAAAAAGTGAGCCAATAGATCTTTTTACTTCCATAGAAGACTATCAGTTAACTCATTATGACTTTTCATAACTAAAAAAGTCGAACTTCTATAGCGGCCAGCAAGATTTGCTCGACCAGTTTTGTTTTTAGAAAAGAAAGTTATGAAACAACGGATTAAAAAGCGATTGTAGTAAGCTTTTTGTTAAAAATAAATAATATGTTTGGTTATTTTACGAGCAGTATTACAGTGATAGGACTGATTATCCGTTAATTTGTAAGCAAATAGCAGAGAGCTTTTTGCTTAGGAGGAAACAGAAATGAGTACCTATCTTAAATTTATTGTTATCGCAGCACTTTTTCTAACAACTGGTGCAGCATCTGTATTAGGAGAATCAGAAAATAGTTCATCAAGTACAACGGATCAAGAGACTGTAGAGCAGTCTTCTAGTAAAAGAAAAGAAGTTAAAAAATCAGAGACTTCAGCGACAAAAGAAACTGAAACTTCGGCTGACTCAAGTAAGGACAGCATTCAGTCGACAGCTCAAAGCAGCAGTGTGAATCCAGCAGCCGCGACTAGCTCTGAAGAGTCTAGCCCAGCCTTAATTCCAGAAGAATCAGAGACTGTTTCAACTGAACAGAATGCGCGACCAGCGCCAACGGTTAACGAGGCTGAACCAGCCAACAGCTCAGCACCTGAGTCTACAACACCAAACGCGGCAGCTCCCCAACCTACAACAATGCAGGCTAACCAATTGGAGATTGCTGGACAATTGATATCTTATTTAAATGCAGGACAGGGAAATGGCCAAGCAATTATTGATGCGAATCCCAATATAGTCGCAACCTGGGGCGGTGCTTCCGTTCAGTCAGGAAATGACGGTGCTAATACACATTTTATTGGACATAATCCTGGTATTTTCAATGTACTGTTCTCAGTAGGCGTTGGGGAAACGATCAGTGTCTCGGATGGAGCGAATAATGTGTCGAACTATACAGTATCTCAAATCGTTACAGTAGATGACTCTGGAATGGCGGAGGACGGAACAGATTATTGGGATCAAATCACTAGTTCTGGCGGTGGAGAACGTATCAGCTTACAGACATGTATCAATGATGACTACAATTTAATTGTCTTTGCTAACAAATAGAAAAATCGAGACCCTCTTTATTGATGAAACTTAAGAGGGTCTCGATTTTTATTTATTTATCAATTGCTGAGAGAAATACAACTCTTTTGCAGTCTTCGTTTTAATATTACCAAGGGCTTTCAAGTGTTTGCGAGCTTCTCTCTTTTGATGAGCCACAATAAAGCTCCAGAGATTTTCTCGGTCAGAGGCAGAGAAGAAATTATTAACGATTAAGACATTGTCATTTTCATATCCCTTGATCGGATTGTTGCTTAAGACGATGTCGTAGGTCGCAAAATCCTCAAAATCTTCCGTTCCAACTGAAATTACCGGCTCATTAAACGTATTGACGACGGTCCAACTGCTGTAGTTTGCGACTAAAAAATCTCGCAGCATTTCCGCATGTTTGCGACCTAAGTCACTCACTACATGAATAGTTACCTTTTGTCTTAGTTTTTCTAAATGAATTGGCAGCTGTGACCATTCCTTCATCATTAAGAAAAAGATACTGTTTATCCGGATATCCGTCCAGAGTTCAGGCGATTTCTTTTCGATATCCTGTAAATGGATTTTTACAAGTGTCGAGAAGATAGGATAGACTAACTGAATCTCTCGAGAGAATTTTTTATACTTATCGAACAGCATAATTTGACGATAAGGATAGAAATTGTACTCTACATACCAAGACATCATTTCTTGCATGATTTTCCGTTTATCTTCTTGGTTCAATGGGAACTCAATTCCCTCTGAAACATTTTTCAAAAAGGTATCAATTTTACCATTGATCCGAACGATTTGCTCTGGATTGTCCCAATTGTAAAATTCATGGAAAACAGTCCGGCTGACTTCCTTGTACCATTTTTTCGGCAATGTGAAATCTGTATCGGCCAACAAATGTTCTGCAAACGGTCGGCTGAAATCCAAAACCTTATCGATCGTATCATCTTCTTCAGCATAAACATTCTCAGGTAAATAGAATCCTTGGTGCATTCGATTTAAGGTCACCATAAATAAATAGGCAGCCTCTTGGATCTCACGATCATCTAAAGAGACATCAAAATCGGTGGATGTACGCATAATAAAACAGGTCGTTTCTTCATGATTCAAGGTAAAAGGCCATTGATTGGCACCATAGGCTTCAGAAAAATACTGTTGGTAAAAGAAGCGAACCCATCGTTCGTCAGGCCCAACAATTCGAAAAGGGGAGCGTTCGAGTTGAAGTCTACGACGCTTTAAAAAATCCTCTAAAGAATTGACCATCCGATAAAAAGATGCCTCACTCATAAACAATTCGTTGATCCAGTAATCGGCATCCTGATTCGATTCATACAGCATCTTTTCAACAAATTGAAATTCATTTGATTCACTATAGATCAAGCCATAAACATTTCCCATCTTGTTGGAGGTTATATTATTCAAGCGCACTCCTTGAAATTTCGAGTATTCGATGTAAATGTAATCCCCCCAAAATTCATTGATATAATCAATATCTGACAATAATGTTTTCGCTGAACAATCAATTTTTTGAGCCGCCTCTTTGATGTCACACCAAGAAGGTAGCTGATCCAAAAATTCAACGAACTGAATTCGGCGGTAAGTAGAGGAGTTAAGTAACTGTTTCATATTGACTCCTTTCGAGAAAAATTATTTATAATCATAAGTTTACCGATTTTCTTAAAAAAAAGCGAGTATTTTCAAGCTATTTGTTATGGTATGATTAAAAAAAACGAAGGAGTTAAATAATCGTGATCAAATTAGAAAAAGTTTGTGCCCCAAAATTGGACGAAAATATTCAACCAGTACAACTTACTGATGAAACGATGGCAACGCGTAAGGCGGAGCTTTTGAAAAAAATGCAAGAGGAAAATTACGACGCAGTTGTGATCTATGCCGATTTAGAACATGGCGGCAATTTTGAGTATTTCACCGGTTTTGTACCGCGTTTTGAGGAAGCTTTACTAGTGGTTCATCAAAGTGGAGAAGCCTATTTGGTATTAGGAAATGAGAACCTCAATAAAGTTCCCTTTGCTCGAATCGAGGCGAATGCTGTTCACATGCCGCATTTTTCATTACCAAACCAACCTATGGAAACGAAATTGACGGTGCCAGAGATTTTAAAGCAGACGAAGCTTGGACACGCGGAGAGAATTGGTCTGATTGGCTGGAAGAACTTTACCAGTCAGCAAGAGGACAATGCCGTGATTTATGAGTTACCATACTTTTTAGTCGAGGGACTTAAACAAGCTGCACCCGATGCAGTCTTTAAAAATGCGACCTATCTGCTGATCGGTGAAAATGGCTTACGCACCACCAATAATGCCAATGAAATCGCTCATTATGAATTTGGAGCCATGAATGCTGGAAACTGTATCCTAAGAGCGATGGATCAGCTGGAAATTGGAAAAAGCGAGATGAGCATCGGTGCCTATTTAAATAATCTTGGTCAAAGACCGAATGTCGTAACCATCATGGCAACTGGCGCTCGTTTTGAAAAGGCCAATTTATATCCGACAGCTAAGAAAATCCAGCTAGGCGATCGGATTTCCATGACTACTGGCTATAAAGGCGGTCTGCAAAGTCGCGGCGGATATGCCGTTCATTCAAGCGATGAACTCCCAGAAGGGGAAAAGGATTATTTGGATCGTATCGCAAAACCTTATTTCAATGCTGTTAAAACGTGGTTTGAAACGATCAAAATCCACATGAAGGGCTCGACACTATATGATAAAATCGAAGAAGTTTTACCAAAAGCGCAATATGGCTGGCATTTGAATCCGGGACATCTTTGCGCCGATGAAGAATGGTTGGCATCACCTGTCTATCCAGGCTCAAAAGAAAAACTTCGAAGCGGGATGATCTTCCAGTTCGATATCATTCCTTCAGTTCCGGGATATTCCGGCGCCAGCTGTGAAGGCGGCATTGTATTAGCGGATGAAGAATTACGAGCTGCCATTCAAAAATACTATCCAGAAATGTGGGAACGAATGCAGGAGCGACGTAAGTATTTAATAGAAGAAATCGGCATCGCATTAAGTGAAGAAGACTTGCCAATGAGTAATGCAGCCGCGTACTATCGGCCATTCTTTTTAAATAAGGAATCCGCATTGACGGCGAAATAAGGGAATTGAAGTAAAACACTCAAAGAAATTTTCTTTGGGTGTTTTTTCTGCGTTTCAAAAAAGGAATCCTATATAAAGAAGAAAAATTTCATTTCGATTGTGCTATACTTTTTCTATTAATTTGAATAAAAAGGAGAAATGCAGATGCGAATTGGCTTTATCGGAGCTGGAAAAGTCGGAACAACTATGGCACGCTACTTTGCTAGTAAAAAGTACACGATTTCAGGGTTTTACAGCCACAGCTTTAAGCATGCGACTGCTAGTGCCCAGCAAATCAATAGTCAGGCCTTTAATCGTTTAGCAGAATGCGTCGAAGCAAGTGATTGGTTATTCTTGACTGTACCGGATGATCAAATCGCTGTGGTATGGCAAGAAGTAGAGCCGCTAATCTCTGAGGGACAATGCGTTTTTCATTGCAGCGGAGCAAAAAGTTCGGAGGTCTTTGTAACAAAAAAGGAGATTGCTTCTTTTTCTCTACATCCGCTGATGGCTTTTGCTGACAAAGAAATACCTGCAAGTCAATTAGCTGAAGTCCCTTTTACTTTGGAGGGCTCGAAGAATTTGGTTGAAGTTCAACAGCTTTTAACAAATTTAGGAAATCCAATCGCAACCATCGCCCCAGAGGAAAAGGTTCGTTATCACGCGGCATGTGTATTTGCCAGTAATCTAGTCGTAGGTCTGACAGCGACAGCAGAAGAACTACTTTTAGATTGCGGATTGTCCAGAGAATTTGCACAAACGGCTTGGCGACAGCTGTTTTTACAAAATGCACAAAATCTACTAGCCATGAGTCCCAGTGAAGCATTGACCGGTCCAGTTGAACGAAATGATCTTTCCACTATCACTGATCACTTGGCCGCCTTGCCTCCAGAAGCAACTGGGATTTATCGCGAGCTGTCTAAGAAATTGCTTCAAATCGCGACTATGAAGTATCCGGAGCGCGAGTATCAACCAATGGAAAGGGAGTTAAATCAGTGAAAAATACCGTTTTAACGATGCAGAAGCAAAAAGAGCAGGGGGAAAAAATTAGTATGCTGACCGCCTATGATTATTCCACCGCTAAATTGATGGATCAAGCAGGTATCAATTCTCTCTTGGTGGGAGACTCATTAGGAATGGTGATGCTAGGTTATGAGGATACCTTGTCCGTAACGATGGAGGACATGATCCACCATTCTCGCGCAGTAGCTAAAGGCGCGCAAAATGCGTTGGTAGTAACGGATCTGCCGTTCATGTCTTATCATATATCAATCCCAGATGCCGTAGCCAATGCTGGACGCTTGATCAAAGAAGGCCACGCAGCCGCAGTCAAGTTAGAAGGCGGTGAAGCCTTTAGTGAAACGATTCAAGCCATCACTCGCGCCTCAATTCCAGTAATGGGACACATTGGTTTAACCCCGCAATCGATCCATGCTTTCGGCGGGTTTAAGGTCCAAGGAAAAACGATTGAAGCCGCACAAAAAATCTTGCAGGATGCCTTAGCAGTAGAAAAAGCAGGTGCGTTCGCCATTGTTTTAGAAGCAATCCCCGCTGACTTGGCGGCGCTGATTACCAAGAAATTGACAATTCCTACAATTGGAATTGGTGCGGGGAATCAGACAGATGGGCAAGTATTGGTCTATCAGGATATGTTGGGTATGTACGGCGAGATGCAGCCAAAATTTGTGAAACGCTATGCTGATATAGGCGCAGAAATGAATTCAGCCATTCAAGACTATAAAACAGAAATTCAGCAGGAGCAATTCCCAGCCGCAGAGCATACTTTTAGTATCGCACCGGAAATCATCGCAACATTGGAGAAAGGAAAAGAACATTGAAAACCGTTGAAACAATTGAAGAAGTCAGAAATCAGGTGAAAGCCTGGCGACAGGCGGGACAATCAATTGGATTTGTGCCTACCATGGGTGCACTCCACGAAGGCCATCGCAGTCTGATGGAAAAGGCCAAAAAAGACAATGATCATGTCATCGTCAGTATTTTTGTCAACCCCACTCAATTCTCGCCAAATGAAGATTTAGCCAGCTATCCTCGGAAGCTTCAAGCAGATCAAGCATTATGCAGCGCGGCGGGAGTCGCTTTGATCTTTCATCCTGAAGTGGAAGAAATGTATCCGGCTGGATTTAACACCTATGTGGAAGCCTTTGGTGTGACTGAAGTATTAGAAGGTGCAAGTCGACCAGCTCATTTTCGTGGAGTTACGACAGTCGTTTTAAAATTAATACAGATTACTCAACCTGATCGCGTATACTTCGGTCAAAAAGATGCGCAGCAAGTTGCTGTTGTCCAACAAATGACTCGTGATCTGAATATTCCCGTTGAGATCATCGCCTGTCCAATCATTCGTGAAGCGGATGGTCTAGCCAAAAGCTCTCGGAACAGTTATCTGAATCCAGCAGAACGCCAAGCAGCTTTAGTATTGAGTCGCGCATTGAAATTAGCACAAGAGCAGCTTGCAGCAGGTGTACGAAATTCTCAGGCTTTGATTCATGCAATGACTGCCGAAATTGCATCTGAACCTCTAGCAAAAATTGATTACATTGAAATTGTCAGTCAAAAATCATTGCAGAAAGTTGATACGATTGACTCAGCAATACTAGTACCCATCGCTGTTTACATTGACAAAACACGTTTGATCGACAATTTTTATTGGGAAGAATGAAAAAGAAGAATCTACTTCTGTAACTCCGTTTGTTCGGAAATAGAAGCTGTGACAGAACCTTTGTCACAGCTCCCTTTGTGCACCCATCTGTTTTATTAAGAGACAGGCTTTCCCTGTTCAGCACCTCATGATATGCTAGTTTGTGAAGGGGAGGGCCGCAAATGATTGAAAGCAGATTGTTACAGATTCTTTTTATACTCTTAGAAAAGGGTTCCGCAACAGCACCAGATTTGGCAGAAAAATTTGAAGTGTCTCCTCGAACAATTTACCGTGACATTGATGCGTTAAGCGCTGCCGGCATTCCCGTCTATGCAGTCCGAGGAAAAGGTGGCGGAATCTTTATTCAAGAGAATTATGTCCTAGATAAAGCTGTATTTTCTGATAAAGAACAACAGCACATTTTGATTGCACTTCAAAACTTGAATCTCGCAAATGAAACGTTGGACAATTCTCTTATTTCAAAACTCAGCACCATGTTTAAAAAAGAAGCACTTGATTGGTTAGAGATCGACTTTTCTGATTGGACCGGATTACGAAATGAATTATTCGATCAATTACAGCAGGCGATTTTTTCAAGAAACGTGATACAAATTAATTATCTGAGTACTAGAGAGCAGTTCACAGCGCGAAGATTAGATCCCTTGAAACTGGTTTTTCGTAACAAGGCTTGGTACCTTTATGCCTTTTGCCATCTTAGAGCAGATTATCGGTTATTCAAAATTGCCCGCATGCGGGATGTACAGATTTTATCTGAATCCTTCAGTCGAGAAACACCCAAAAAAATCTTCTCAGAAAAACCAAGAGCTCCAGAAAAGCAGGTTGAGCTGATACTGCTGTTCGATTACGCTGCAGCTTATCGTGTGCAGGAGGAATTTAAGAATGTTCAGCAAAATCAGGATAATCGTTTGATTGCTGTTGTGACGCTACCTGATGATGAGACAACGATTAATTACCTGCTTTCCTTCGGTGACCATCTGGAAATTCTTGAACCTCCGACTTTCCGTGAGAAAATGGCTAAGCAGATTGAAAAACTAAGCAATAAATACAAAACTTGACATCCGTTTGCAAGTTCTGCTTGATAAACTGGACATAAAAGGAGGCGCATTCCATGAAACCTATCTTAAAAGATCCATCAGAATTTCCAACTATTGAAAACTTAGCGAAGCATTTATCCCCTGAAAATCTGCAGCTTTACCAGCAGCTATTAGAGACAATCCATAAGTATTCCTATCAAGAGGATTGGAACTATTACAAGGATGGCAATAATTGGTTAAGTAAAATACTCTTTAAAAAGAAAAATTTGGGCTGGATCTCAGTGTGGGAGACTGGTATCAAAGTCAGTGTTTTTTTCGCTGATAGAGTTTGGCCGCAGCTGGTTGCCAATGAACTCTTCAGCAAACTTGAAGCGAGCGGTGCAGAGATTGATAAAACAGGAAAATTGAATGCTGTTTTGATTCCACTGAAAGATGAAAATAGCGTCATAACCGCTATAGAGACAATCAATTTTAAGAAAAAAATAAAATAGAAAAGGAAAGAGACAAGAGAGTCGTATGAATGACTATTTTTGTCTCTTTTTTGAGTGCAAAATATCAACCAGATGGTCGATAGGATTCAAATTACTTTTTTTCTACAATAAGAGTTGTCAGGAGGAGAGTATTAATGAAAACATTCATTGAAGTAAAGAACTTAGAAAAGAGCTACAAAAGTAAAAAAGTCATTCATGGGATCTCTTTTTCGATTTATGAAGGAGAAATTCTGTGTCTCTTAGGACCCAATGGTGCATCAAAAAGTACGACGATCAATATTTTGTGTGGCGCACTGGGTTTTGATCGGGGAGAAGTAACCTGCAGAGGTCTCTCAATTGATCAAAATTTACAGACGTTTAAAAAACAATTAGGGATCGTACCACAGGATATAGCACTATATGAGGAGTTGACTGCAGAAAAGAACATTCAATTCTTTGCCTCGCTGTATGGTTTGAAAGGAAAAGAGTTGGAAGCAGGTGTCTCCTTTGCCTTGTCGTCAGTAGGCTTAACAAGCCATCGAAAAGAAAAGGTCACGACTTTTTCCGGAGGGATGAAACGAAGACTAAACATTGCCTGTGCGATTGCCCATCGGCCTGCACTGCTTATTATGGATGAGCCCACAGTAGGAATCGACCCGCAATCCAGAAACCACATATTGCAATCCATTAAAGAGATGCAGATGAAAGGAATGACGGTTCTGTATACGACTCATTATATGGAGGAAGTAGAAGAAATTTCGTCGAGGATCATTGTGATGGATCATGGTCAAATTATTGCCGAAGGAACAAAGGAAGCATTGAAGGAAAAAAATGATGAACAAAAGATGTCAATTGAAATAAGTGATGCTGCTAAAATTCCGTTAGACGTGTTTTATCAAATTGAAGGTGTAAAAGAAGTAACTATAAAAGCGAATGAACTATTGATTACATCAATAAAAGGGATTGAAAATCTCGATCACATTATCGGAAAGCTCATAAGTTTACAACAAAAAATCCAAAATGTTGTTGTTCAGGAAGCCAATTTAGAGACCATCTTTTTGGATCTAACAGGTCGATCCTTACGAGATTAAAAGAAATGGGGGAGGGAAATGATGTATCAGCTTTTTAAAATCATTCAACGAGATACGATGAATTTATTAACGAATCCCATGTGGATATTCTTTAGTTTAATGTACCCAATTCTATTAGTGGCAGTATTGGGCTTTCTAACAGGAGGACTGTATGGGGATTATTTCACTAGTTACGATTATTATGGCGTCACCTTACTGTTGTTTTCTACGATGTATGTAGCAACTTTTTCGGCGAATAGTTTTATGGAGGAAAAAATAAAAAAGGCTAATTTACGAATTGTGTATTCACCTATACGTAATTGGTTTATTCCTTTCTCAAAAGCTATTGCTGCTTTCTTATTTACTACCATCTTTTATAGCATTGCTGCTGTGATTTGCCAATTGCTATTTCAAATAAGATTTGGTGATGAAAAATTGTTGCAGATTTGGCTTCTATTTATTGGAATGAATTTACTGTTCAGTTGTATTGGGGTTTTGATGTGTTGCATTTTCAAAAGTGAAGGAGTCGCCAATCAAATTCTTAGTATTTTGACTGTCGCATTGGCTATGCTCTCAGGCTTTCTATTTCAAGTAGCTAACTTGGGAGAAACATTTGTCAAGATAAGCAATTGGCTGCCCACAACTAAGGTAGCACAGACGATCTTCGAAATGATTTACGATCAGAATTCGTCAAACTTTTCTTCAGTCCTATTGCTGCTAGTCGCTTTCTTTATTTTGATACTGACAGTGTCGATGGTTTTATTTAATGGGGAGGAATATGTATGATCGCGATGTTCAGAAATGATTGGGCTAGAACCTGGCAGAATAAAGCGCGGCTCTTTGTTATGTTAGGTTTGATTCTTATATCTATTCTATTAGCAGTTTTTGTTAGCGGTAAGGGAAATTTTTCTACTAAAATTGGATTAATCGGTGGTTCCGAACAAGAGATTGTCTCGGACACGGTAAAAATAGATCGGCTTTCACAAAAACCTGAAGCATCAGCGTTAGCTTTAGGAACGTATGACGCGATTGTGGATATGCGAAGCGGCACGCCTGTGATAACTACCTTTAAAAGTGAGGAATATAAAAAAGAACTGATGGAGTATTTCAAAAATCCTCAGTCTATTCGAGATAACCAGAAAAATGAAGGCGGCATCGGGAGCAAGATTATCGGTTATATGTTGATGTTCGTATTGATGTCCAGTGTAACGAATATGCTGCTGTTTAGTGAAGATAAAGAAAAACATATTATGGAACGGATCATCACCACGCCAGTTAGTTTTTTTAAATTATTCGCCAACTACACATTGTTTTCCTGGCTGCTGCTGTTTATTCCCAACAGTTTGATTCTTGCAAGTATTTCACTTTTGGGCTTTACCGATATCGGTTTTTCCGTATCAAATTCTCTTGTATTGATTGGTTTGATTGCTTGCTTTGGGGTGTCATTCTCAATTTGCAACGCATCCTTTTTCCAAGTAGCAGATACGGCAACTATGTTGGGATCGATGATTATGATGATTACCACCATATTATCGGGAAGTTTCTTCTCGTTGGATAACGGCAATAAGTTCTTCAACCACCTAATCCATTGGTTGCCGCAAAAACAATTTTTGGAGTTAGTCAAAAATATTGAGGCTGGTCAAAGCTATGGAGACAATTTTCAACGGGTGCTCTATTTGATTGGCATAAGCGCGGTTTTGATGATCGTTGCTATTTTTAAAACAAGAAAGGAGTATGTCCGAAATTGAGTAAACTGATATACTAAGGGTACTTTTTAGTGGAAGGAAAATCTTTATGCGAAAACACTTATCAACGAATCGCGTTAAAGCACCAGAAATCCTTGAAAAATCTGTCAGAAGAAAAAGTCTAGCTGAAAAAATACAAACCGGCCTTCAAAAAAAACTGCTGATTTTAGAAGCAGGTGCGGGGCATGGTAAAACAACTGCTATCCGAGAGGAACTTAGCTATCTCCCATCAGATCGCTGGCATTGGCTGACTCTTAATGAAGACTGTGATCATTTAATTGTTTTCTGGAGCTATCTGATTGAAGTACTGAAAGAACGGTTGGATTCGATGAAAGAAGAGCTTCTTGTTTATTTTCAATCAGGAATGAACTCTGAAAATATTGAAGAATTCATCCTCTTTTTAGTAAATAGTTTAACTTTTGAAGCAGACGAGTATCTAATCCTGGATGATTTTCAGACAATAAAAAATGAGACGGTACTTCGTTCATTCGAACGCTTGCTAGAGGAAATCCCAGAAAAATTACATGTGGTGATAACCACTAGGTATCAGCCGGAGCTTTATTTAACGAAATTTTTATTAGCAGAACAACTTCAGTATATTCGGGAAGATGATTTTCTTTTATCTGATAATGAGGGAATGACCTTTATCCAGCAAAATTCTCGCGAAGAGCTTTCTCAAGAAACGAAGAGCTACTTACTAGAAACTGCGATGGGATGGGTCGGCGGATTAAAATTGCTGATGGCTGTTAAAAAAATCGATCAAACACATCCTGAAAAAATCAGCTTTGAAAATAAAATTCTTTCCGAATATCTTGCAAGAGAAATATTCGACAACTTATCGAAAGAGGAACAAGAATTTTTAATTATCTCAGGAATTTTCCCCTTCATCTATCCCAATTTAAGTCAAGAAATGTTTCCAGAGGTCAATTTCTTTTCGATGATTGAGAGTTTGTTGGAGAAAAACCTTATGATTACTTGTATTGATAATGTGGAGCAAAAGTTTACTTTCCATCCGATCCTTAAGGAATATCTGGTCAAAGAATTTCAATTATTGCCAGTTGAGCAACAACAAAATGTGAAAAAGCAAACAGCAGCCGTTTTTATCGAGGATGGTTATTTAGATGAAGGGATTTCTTTATTATTCGAGTTGAGAGAATATCCGCAGCTTATGAAGCTAATCGTAGAAAATGAGCAATCCTTTCGGCGAATGTACTATATTGAACAGATACCGAAAGAGATTGCGTTGACGAATATCGATTTTGCCTTTCAAAAATTTGTCTATTATTATTCCAATCTTGAATACGATAATTGCTACGAGTTGATAGAAGCATTGGAAGAAAAATATCCAGATCAAAAGGAAATCAGAGCATTAAGCGGCATTAAATTATTGCTTGGTTCTGATTATTTAACAACCGCTCAGACACCGAATACTATTCAAGAAATCGAACAATTGAAGCTGGACGATGTATCTAAAGCACTCATTTTTTTGAAAAGCGCCGTGATTCTCTTTTTTAAGGAAAATTATCAGCAAGCAAAACAATTCCTTGAGGCAAGTGAAAAACGAAATCAAAAGAGTAAAAGTAATTTTCTAGAATATTTCAATCAGACTTTATTAGCCCAAATTTGCGAGGAAACCGGTGAGTTGAATAAAGGTCTGTCTATTCTGACAAAGGTTTATCAGAAGCTAGATGGTTTAGGCGGCAATTCCAAGATGAAAGAAACTTACCAAGTTAGTTTCTTTATCACGATTACAGGCATCCATTTGAAACAATTAAATTTGGAGGCTGCTGCGGAAACCTTACAAAAGGCGGATACGAACAAACATCCGCACATCCGAGCATCTTATTTATACAATTTAGCAGAATTGCATTATCTTGCCGGTAATGAAGAAAAAGGCTGGCAAGTTTTTAAAGAATTGGAGGCTGGAGCGACCGGAAGCTACAGCAATCCCTTTACACTATCCGGGATCATGAAATACGCCCTAAAAATTGACCAACTGTCGGGCTATTACAAGGATCAATTCGTCGAGGCCTTCGAGCAGCATCCCGAACTTCATAATATGGCCTATCAGTTATTTTATGGCATGATTCTTTTAAAAAGAGGGGACTATCAAGGATGCCTTCAGGTGACTGATGGAATTTTGGAAAAAAGTCGTAAGCAGCGTATTTACGCTAAAATCATTGAGGCGAACCTGTTAAAACTGGCAGCAATTCTGAAGATGCAAGGGGACCATTCCAGGCAACTGCTGAATATCTATCATGAGTGTTTATATTATGGCAATGAAAACCAAATCTTTAACGATTTCTTTCTTTTTCGCCAGGAGATCGCCCAACTGATTGAAATGCAAAAGGACAAAATAGAGGCGAGCTTAGAACCGCGAGAAATAAACTTTCATCGCCAAGTAATGAATTTATGCTGTTACAGCTCAGGATCATTATTGACAGAACGAGAGATCGAAATTTTAGCCGAAATGGCGAAAGGTCTGACCAATAAGGCGATTGGAGAAAAGCTGTTTATTTCGGTAGCAACCGTCAAAACACATATTTTAAACATTTACCGTAAATTAGAAGTCAGTTCTCGAGTAACCGCCGTCGATAAGGCCAAGCAAATGCGTTTAATTTAACAGGTACATTGGAATACGTCAATTTGGTTATTAGCGTACAATGATTTCATAATATCTAAAGTAAATTCTTGATCACGAGCGAATAATTATCTTTATACTAAAATAGACTGATCTGCTGATGAATACAATGGAGATCAGTCTATTTAGTATGCAAAAGGAACATCTTCATTACGCTGTACACAATTTTTAGGGGTTAGACTGGAAAGGAGTGTTTAAGAAGCTATTCTATGGTTTGAGAATAATGTTAGTTTTTCTCAAACCATAGAAGAAGTATAAATCGTGAGCTAGATAAACCAAGAATCTGATTAAATCAGTATTTGTTTAGGTTTCAATATTTTTATAATCGTTTTAGCAAATTAGTTTTTAGATTTTTTATTTTACTTAGAAACCGATGAATGGACGACAGAAATTTTTTTGATGGGTTTAAGCGATGATTACGAGTAAAGCCTTAAGCGAATGATCTGAAACGAGTTTATTAAGTGAGTTGCATGATTGTGATCTTAATGTGCACTAAATGGTCGTCAGATGACGATTGAGAGTGATTTTAAGATTAAAAGACTGACAAGAACCCACAAGTGATCCTCAGAATCGTCTTTAATTACTAGCAGTCATGTTCTTGGAGTAATCAATCAGCTTGTACAACACAGCTAAGATATTAAAGGCTTTTTAGCTTGCTGAAGATGATGCAGTTTAAAATCATGTTTTCGTAACAATATCTATTTTCCCGAAAGCATGATTTTTTGGATGATCAAAAGCAGTTAAAATGATGCTTTGGACCGTCAAAGTCGATCACTAAGTATTTAAATTTTTAAGCAGATCTAAGTATTTATTCTGAGTGTTTTATGACGTTGACTTAACTGTTGCTTCGTTGTGATCGGATAAATTTGTTGCTGCATCAATGATTGCCGCGCTTGTAGCGGCAATCATTGATGACTTAAAACTGAATACATGGATAATTGTTTGATTGATAAATCAATTTGTTTTATCACAGCAACCTATCTTTCTCCTTTTTTGATTGTCGTTATTTTAACAGAAGATAACGTCTTTTATGTTTTATAGAAAGAACCATTTTTCAGTAATACTAGTAAATTTATCAATATCTCCCCTTTTCTATCAATATCTAGTTTTCGTTATTTTATAGTTGACAAATTGGTATATACCTATTATGGTGTAGTTAGAGGTTTATGCCCCTCTCCTATCAAAAAATGAAAGGACTGAAATAGAAATGAGTCGTGAACTACTTAAAGAACGTTACGAAAAAGAATTCGAAAAATTACCGGATTTCATTCAAAAATATTTACTCTATTTGGAAGCAATCCCCCGTTCAACGAATACCTTATACGAATACTCTAAAGAATATCGAAGATTCCTCTCCTGGCTTTCTTCCGAACAAATCATTCAGGTTGAAGATATTTCAGAGATTCGACTGGAAGATTTCGAAAGACTAAATAAAGATAAAATCGTTTTATATAAATCCTTTTTGAATCAATCACCGAAACGAACCTTTGAAGGAAAAGCGGAGAATGAAATTTCTCAATCGCCTTTAAGTGAAAGAAATACCTATCGATTAAAAGTGACTGTTCAACGCAGTATCACTGCCCTTCGTTCCCTTTTTAAATACCTATCAAATGAGGAAATCGAGGAATTTGATGAACAGCTGGGTGATTATGTGATTCGCCCGATGTTAAGAAGAAACATTATGGTCAATATAGAAAATGGCGGTGTGGATGCTTCTGATGCGGTTCGCAAAGATAAAATCGAAAAAATGCTTTATTTAGACTCTGACGCGATTGACTTTGTGGAATTCGTCTATGATGGTTACGGCAATCAACTGACCTCTCGTCAAGCCAAAACTGCTTATGAAAAAAATCGTATTAGAGATACCGCAATCCTTGCTTTATTTTTAGGATCAGGGATTCGTTTATCGGAACTGGTCAATACGAATGTCAATGATCTCAACTATGAAGGCCTGTATGTCCAGGTTCAACGTAAAGGCGACACGTTGGATCATGCAATGATTTCCCCGATTTTTATTGATTACATACAAGAATATGTTGATCAGCGAAAGGCGCTCTATAATGCCGATGACTCAGTACCAGCCCTCTTTTTAACCAAACATAAAAATGCTGCCAAACGAATGGAAGGCGGTTCGATTGAAAAAATGATCGACAAATACTCCACAGCCTTTGGAAAACGCACTACTCCCCATAAGCTGCGACATAGTGTTGGCACGATGGCCTTCAGAAAGACAAAAAATTTGAAGACTGTTAGTGAAATATTAGGTCAACGTGGGACATCCGCAACAGAGATTTATACGCATATTGTAAAAAAAGAAAAACGTTCCGTGATTGATGATCTTTGGACGTGAAAAAGAGGACATTCCAGTACGTGAATGTCCTCTTTTCATGCATTTTCTAGAAAAATTCTGTCTTTTGCATTGCCAATAATTCTTCATAGAGCATGGTTGTATTTACTTTTATATAAGTAGTTTCTAGTCGTATGTTTGATTTCTTGTAGAAGCAATGTTCGGATCTCTTCTTCGTTAAACCCAATTTTAGTCTTTTTTTTCATCGTAAATAATTGGCCGTTTTACCAGCTTCGGGTATTAACTAAGCAATATTAGTAATTGATTGAAGGAGAATTCTTCGAAATCAATCTTCAAGGCTGGGTAAATTTTTGATTTTTTTGAAATAATTTTATCGACTCCGCTTGGGCAAAGTGTGATAATCTTTTTCAACTCTTCTTGGTTTAAAGGATTATGGTCAATATTCCTTTAAACATACGGGATATCATACTCCTGAAACCAAGCTTTCGTTTTTTCGACATGATGTACAATAATTCCCAAATAAAATAGTAATCATATTTATTGACAGGCAATTTTTTACCATGAATTATAGGATCAGCGGCATTTTGTAAATTCTTTTCGATCCATGCAAGGGATCAATCCTACTTGATACTTGTCCATTTTTTTTCAAAGCCTTAATTGCAGCTTTTTCATATCTAACTGCATATTTTCTGGTCATAAACCAAGCTCTCGCTTCATTTCCTCATGCGAAATACTTTTATCACGCTCATTGGCTTTTTCATTAATATTGATGTCGATTTGATCCTCAAGTGATTCCATCAGTTTCGTCCGGACCAACTCAGAAATAGTCATACCGTTTAAATCAGCCATTGCTAATAAGAATTCCTTTTCTTCATCAGATACTCGAAAGGTAATTGATCCCATAAGACCCCTTCTTTCATATGTGGACATAATGAAATCGTTAAAGCGAGTCAATACCACGGATTACTTTGCAGGGCGAGCCATAAGCCAACACATTTTTAGGAATATCCTTTGTTACGATACTTCCTGCTCCGATTACTGAATTCTCACCGATCGTAACACCGGGTAAAATGATGGCTCCCGCTCCAATCCAAACATTCTTTTCAATCACGATAGGCAAATTGAATTGAGCTTTTTTTAAACGCAGCTCTGGCGACAAAGGATGTGTTCCGGCACAAAGCGTGACATTGGGTCCGATCATGACCTCATCCTGAATCTCGATTCTAGTATCATCGACTAATGACAAGCCAAAATTAGCATAGACATTTTTTCCAAAATACGTATTCTTTCCCCAATTCGCATGAAAAGGTTGTTCGATATAGGAATGTTCGCCAAAGCTTCCCAGCAGATCTGTTAGAATATGGGCTTTTTCTTGCTGCTTGCTAGGTAGCGTGTGGTTGAATTGAAAAAGTAAATCGCGATAAACAGCCTGTTCTTCTTTTAGTTCATTGGTCTCAAAATAATTTTCGCCAGAGTCCATTTGAGTTTGCATGAAGGTATTAGTCAAGATTTTTCCCTCCATTTAAGACTTTGCGTTGTATGGGACGTTTTTTGTGGAGAAAGATTCCGATTAAAATCACTACCAACAGCACACTCAAAAGTTTGAATGGCGCAAACAAGTTCGTTGTACCAGAAACTAGCTGTAAGGTGCTCAAGCCAAAGGGCGCAATGAAGTTGCCGAGATTGCAGCCGATCAGGATGATCGAGGTTGCCGCTGTCATTTTGGCTGGCGATGCATAGAGATTGAGCGAATTATAAATGAAAGGAAAAATCAAACTGCCAGGAATTCCGCTGATAAAGTAACCGATCAGCAACAAAGCAAAGTTATTTTCTGATACAGCGATCAGGAAGGTTGCTAATGCTAATAATGCGAGTCCCAGATAGAGACATTTCTCCCCTAGCAGCTTATTGGCAAAGCCGAATAATGATCCGGTAACAATCCCGATGATCGGCATAACCGCCAAAAAGTTGGAGGCGTTGTAATTTGCGCCTTTGATATCTGTGACCATTGTCGGAAAGCGGACACCGATCGCAACGAAGGTCATGACTAAGAATAAGGCGAAAAGTGCCAACAGATAGACAGAAGCTTTAAGCTCGCCTTTTTCACTGGTCTTCTCTTTTTTAGCTTCCTTGATTTCAGGTACAAAGATGGTAAACAAAAGTAAGATGGGAAAAGCGATCAAGTAGACACTGAAGGAGGATCTCCAGCCGAGTGCTAATAATGCGCCCGCCAATAAGGTTAATCCGGCGTTCCCGATATTTTCAGCTGCTCCGCGATAACCCAGTAAGGATGCCCGTTCTTCTGGTTCATCGTGAAATAGCAAATTAATAATAGAAACGGCTAAAGAATTGAATAAACCAAAGCCTGCGCCTAAGATAAAACGACTGACCAAAATCGGAATGTAGCTATTCAAAAATAGCGGTGCCAATCCGCCGCCGAAGCCAACTAGGAGTAACCCTAGTTGGACCGTACGTTTGGTGCCGATTTTTCCTGCGATGAAGCTGGAAAGAACGACAAAAACCACAACGGCTAATGCTGGTAATGTCGCGACTAATTCAACTTGTGTCGTTGTCATTCCCAGAGCCGCCCGCATTTGCGGCAATGCTCCGTTGATGGATAAGGCGCTGGTCAGTAACAGTGAGATGGACAAAATGGATAAACGGGTCATGAGGCTGTTTTTATTGATCATTTTCTTTCACCCCTATACTTTCTTCAAATGCAGCAGCGTTGTTTGAAAATCACCATAGAAATCAGGAACATTGACCCCCAGATTCATTAGCTCATCACCAAAAAATTGCTGTTTCGTCGCTTGATCTTGATAGACAATCTGTTCATCTAAGCCTGTTAAAAAGACTTCGTGAAATACTGGCTGCGCAGAAGCTAGTGTGCGAGCCAGCATAACTAAGGCTTCCGATTGATCTTCTGAGACAAACATCCAGGCCGTCAAATTACCTTCAAAAGGACTATTCAATCGATAGAAATCACCAAATTGGACTAGCGGACGAATCTCTTGATAGTGCTGAACCTGCTCCTTCACAATCACTTTCTCTTCTTCTGTCATTTCTGTCAAATCTAGCTCGTAGCCGAAGACACCACTCATGGCTACATCTCCTCTGGTTTTTAATGAAGTAATGCGCCCGGTTTGGTGATTTGGCACTGCCGAAACATGGGCAGTCATCGAAGAAATCGGATAGGCTAAGCTAGTTCCGTATTGAATCTTCAACCGTTCTACCGCGTCGGTATTATCAGTCGGCCAAGATTGCGACATATAATAAAGGAAGCCGGCATCGAAACGTCCGCCACCGCCAGAGCAGCCTTCCCACAAAATTTTCGGATAACGAGCCAACAGATTTCCCATCAACTTATAAACGCCGAGAATGTGACGATGAGCTGTCTCCCCTTGATTTTCCGCTGAAAGCGCGAGTGAATAGACATCCGACAAGCTGCGGTTCATATCCCATTTAATGTAATCAATCGGCACCTCATCCAAAATGCGGCAAATTTGTTGTTCGATATTTTGCCGGACTTCCTTGCGTCCCATATCCAATAAATGCTGGTCGCGAGAAGAAGATGGGGTACGATTTGGCTCCTGCATCAAATAATCGGGATGCTCCTCATAAAGCTTCGATTCGATGGAAATCATTTCCGGCTCGAACCAGACACCAAATTGCAGGCCTTTTCCATGAACATAATCTGCAATTCCTTTCAAGCCATTCTTTAATTTGCCTTCGTATTCGAACCAATCACCTAAAGAAGAATTATCGGAGTCCCGATGACCGAACCAGCCATCATCCAAGACAAACATCTCAATCCCAAGCTCTGCCGCTTCATCAACGATTTGTTCAATTTTCTTGCTGTCAAAATCGAAGTAGGTTGCTTCCCAGTTATTAACTAGGATCGGCCGTTCTTTTAATTGATGCTCCCCACGCGCCACTCTTTCTCGCAATAAGTGATGCAGATTGCCGCTCATGCCATTCAATCCTTGATCGGAATAGGTCAGGATCACTTCAGGTGTTTGAAAGGCTTCATTAGAAGACAGTTCCCATGAGAAATTGTAAGCATTGATCCCCGCCAACACACGAACCTGATCAATCTGATCCTTTTCTAGTTCAAAAGCATGATTACCGGAATAAACCAAATGCATTCCGATCACCGGACCGCTCATTTCATTTGTATCATGATTGACTAAGGCGATGAAGCTGTTCATATGATGGCTCGATGCGCCGCGGCGGCTTTCAAAGCTTTGGATACCAGAATGGATTTTTTCGCGATTGATTTGACGCTCTCTTAGGTGAGCTCCGGGTAAAGAGATGACTTGATCGTAGACACCACTATTCGTCAAATCCATTTGCATCGAAGCTATTTTTTCTAAGACGATGTTTTGGTTCGTTTTATTGAGAACCTTTGTGGAACGGGTGATCACCGGACGCTGGTGATAGATCGTATAAGAAAGCTCTAGATAAATTTCCTGATCGCGATCCTTTAGAACAACCGTCAAAGTAGTCGCTTCGTCTTCTGCCAAAACATAAGCCTGCGGTAAGCCCTCAAGTTCTGGTTTGCCTGCTTCGAATCGATACTCATGAAATCTAAAATCATGGAGATTCGAGCCATTTTCTCGCCGGATCATCGAAGCGGGTAAACGATAGTCCATTGAGCCATGACTGGAATATTCCTGTGGCAGCGTGTCTTTCGAGTAAGCCCTTTCAGCGTTACCCGGTACATTTCCTGAAAAGCCGCGATCTCTACGTAAATAGGTTTTATTTCCGTGATAATGCTGGATACGCTTGCCAAAATACAAGTGATTGAAAACCCCATCCTCTTCTATTTGCATGATGTAAGAGATTTCATTGTTGTGTAAATGGAATACCAGGCTTTCTTGATTAAATTCAACATATGTCTGATGCATTTTTTGTTCCTCCCTTAACTTGTTGTTTACCTTATAATGTTTACTAAACAATTTTGTCAAGAGAAATTTCAAAAAAAAAGAGAACTTTTTTTTCAAAAGCTCTCAAACAGACTATTTATTGGGAATAAAACTCTCCCGTACAATTAATTTGGAAGGAAAAGTCATAATCACTGGCTCCTGCCGTTCTTCTTCGATCCGTTCTTTGGCTAAGCGTACCGCGGCCTTAGCAATTTCTTGAGCGCTGATATGAACTGTCGTCAAGCTGGGGGTTAGAAATTCAGCAATTTCAATATCATCAAAACTAGCGATTTCGATATCCTGTCCCACGGCGATATTAGCTGATTGCAAAGAACGGTAAACACCGACAGATAAGGGATCGCTGCCGACCAGTAGTGCCGTTGGCAAGTCTTGCCCCGCTTCCAGCCACTCATCCATCATGCGTTTTCCTTCAAGTGGTTCCCACAGCCCCAATTTTGCCTGGGGCGCTAGGTCATTGGCCTTCATAAATGCTTGATAAGCCCGGAAGCGTTTTTCGTTGTCGCTATAAATTTTCTCTCCATCTTCATCAATATCAATATTAAAGCCGCCGATATAGCCGATGCGGCGATGGCCCTTTTCATAAAAAAGCTGCAGGACACGCTTTGTCATCCGCTCAAAGTCTGCATAGACCATATCGACTTCTTGATTGATATCAGGATTATCTAGCACCACGATATTTTTGTTTTGCTGACTTAGGCGCTTAACAGCACTTTCTGAGACGGTTCCAACAATAATGATCGCCCCAAGCTTGTCAAAATCCTGCCAAGTTTTCGGATTGTCTTCTAAATTATAGACACGATTCATGCCTAGATGCAGGCGCCGAGCTTCCTGTTCTAAGCCGATTCTAAGAGCATTGAAATACGGATCATCCAATTCCTTTTGACGGCTGGTTGTAGTGATTACCCCGATTGAAGGCAGGCGCCGTTTCACATATTTGCGTTTATCAATGTCATAATTCAATTCCTTGATTGCTTTGTAAATCCGTTCTTTTGTATCGTCAGCGACGGATAACGTGGGATCATTGTTCAATACTCTGGAGACCGTTCCCGGACTGACTCCCGCACGTCTCGCCACGTCGCGAATTCCGACCATCATTGTTCACCTCGATTGTTTACTAAACAATAACCGGAAATTTGTTATTCGTCAACTGTATTCAGCAATAAATCCTTTGATCGCTGCTGCTACCTCTTCCGCGTTCGTTCCGATCGCTGGGTGTCCGGGATTTTCGAATAGTTCAACTCGAGCATCAGAAACCTCCTCTACGATCGCTTGATATTCCTCTGCGATAGTTGAACGAATCAGGCCATCATTGACGGTGCCTGTTAACAATAATGGACATTGTAAGTTTTTCAAGTGGTCGAAAAAGAGTGCTTTCTTTGATTGAATCAAACGCAGCATTGAATCGGTATCCTTTTTTACTACTTCCCGCCAATCTTCGCCGATGAACCATTCGTAGATCATGGAGGCTTCGGAGTCTTCTGAAACTGTCGAGCGTTCTGCCACCAGCTCGTCTGCAAAGCCATCATGAAGGCTTCGACCGTCGAAGCTATCAGCTGTGACAGTCGTGAATAAATCCGGCCGCAGCAAAGCTGCGTTGATTGCCACCCAAGCGCCACCGCTGGTTCCAACGACGTTTACTTTTTTGGTTCCTAAGCTTTCTAATAAAGCCACTGTTTGATGCGCCTCGAATTTCCAAAGCTCCGTTGGAAATTCCGCTAATCGATCAGACTGACCATAACCTAAAAAATCAATCAGAATAATTTGAAATTCCGCATACAATGGCAATAGCTGTGAGAACAGCTTGGATGAAGAAGTATTACCATGCAGTAGAAGGAGTGGCTTGCCCTCACCAATTACTTCATAATATATCTGTTTGCCTTCATAATGAAAAAATCTCATCTTCGTTCCTCCTGTCTAATTGAACAATCAAAAAGCGACCAACCTTGTCCTGTTCAAGTAAGTTGACCGCTTTAGTGATTCTCTTAGCTATATTCATATATGAATTGATTAATGGTTTCTGCTACTTCTTCGCAGCAGCTTTCGATCGCGGGATGACCGGGCTTGTCGAACAATTTGAACTGACCGTGAACGACTTCGCCAACAATGGCTTGATATTCTTGTTCGATATTGGGACGAATGGTTTTGTCTTTCTTTGCAGCTGTTAAAAGCAGAGGGGCTTGGAGAATTTGCAGAGAGTCGAAGAACAGCTCTCTTCTGGAGATGATCAAACGCCACATAGAATCTGTATCCTGTTCAACAACGTCCTTCCAATCCTCCCCAATACACCAGTGATAAAATTGTGAGGTTTCAGGGTCCGTCATCGTCGAAGAGCGTTCTGCCAGTAATTCTTCATCAAAATCATCAGGAAGTGTGCGGCCATGAAAGCTGTCGGCAGTGACGGTGGCGATCAGATCTGGTCTTAAAAATGCTGCATTAATGGCTACCCAAGCGCCGCCGCTAGTTCCCACTAGGTTTGCGTCGCAAATATTTAAGTGCTCTAACAAAGCAATTGTTTGACGGGCTTCGTCTTTCCAAAGTTCGGTAGGAAATTTGTCCAGTCGGTCAGATTGACCATAGCCTAAAAAATCGATCAAGATTACTTGGAAATCTTTATAAAGGGGCAACATGGGTTTAAATAACTTGGATGATGAGGTATTTCCATGCAAAAAGACGAGTGGTTTTCCTTCTCCGATCGTTTCGTAGAAGATGTTTTTTCCTTTATAGCTAAAGAAACTCACTACAATCCCTCCTTAAAAGTTCATACGTTTGTTTTTAGTATAACAAGAAAAGCCAATAACAGCGGTCATCGGCCTAAAGAAAAATATTATGAAATATAAAATAAATGGATTGGACTTTTTGTAAAATGTATGATTTAAAATTATATTTCATTGCTTACACGCATTTGTTTAAAAATTCTGATCGAGAAAATTGCAATCAAAACGGTCACAATAGCAGTAGCAATAATTAACATTATCAGCATTTGTGTCGAAGCTATGGCCGCAAAGCCTCCATACATCACCTGACCTAAAGGAATCGCCAAGGTAGTCACGATCATCACTAGTGACATGATTCGACCAAGTAAGGCTTTATCTGAAACTAACTGGATATAAACAATCAATTGGACTGAAACAACCGTAACCACGCCCATGGCAGAGGCCACGATGACGGTCATAACCCAAAAAGCCGACGTTGGATCTTGAATCAGGCCGAATGGGATGACTAATAAACTAAAGAGAATCGCCACTAAGATCAAGTTCTTGGTAATACTGGCTTCATTCAAGCGATTGGCAATCACGCCATAGATAACTGTACCAAGTAAGCTGCCGATTGCGAGAATCGTGTTCATTAGGCCAAATTGTGCGTCGGTCGCACCTAATTGAATCCGGGAAACATACGGGATGATCACCTGAATAAAAGAAGCTAAGAAAAAGTTTAATAAAAATGCCACTGCCGCCACTTTAACGATTACTTTTTGCGCCTTCAAATAGTTTGCTACTTCCTTCAAATCACCGATAACAACCTGGAAAAGCGTCCCATCCATTGCACCTTGTGCTTGAACCGGAATGTTTAACAACACTTCGCAGAAAATCGCGATTAAAAATAGGGATGCTGTAATAATAAAAATTTGGTAAACCGCGTCAAATCGATAAATGATTCCCGCAAGGATCGGGCCTAAAACCGTTCCTAATGTACCGATGGAGCTGATAATCCCGTTTGCTCGTGGAATCTCCTCTTCCGCACAGATTACGGGAATCGCTGATTGAACCACTGGTGTTTCAAAAGCCGAAACCATTCCAATGATTACTGTCAAGATTCCGATCGCCGTCACAGGATTTTCCAAACGTGTGACTAAAAACAGACCAATCGATAAAATAAGGTACAGACAATCCATCAGCAGCATCAAATTTCTTTTCGGCAAACGGTCCGCTAGCACGCCACAGAAAGGTAAACAAATCAAACGTCCAACAATTGATAATGACGCAATCACGCTAAAGGTCAACGCTGATTTTGTAATATCCAGCACATACAATGAAATCACAAATTGAACAATCGTCGTTCCTAAAACGGAGAATAATTGACTCCCAATTAACAAATTAAAATTTTTATTTTTTCTCATAATAACCATCCTTCTTTCTTCACTCTTAAGCAACAACCTCAAAATCACTGATTCAAATTAACATACCTACCGTTGGTATCTATAATTTAAAAAAAAATAGCTTATTCTTCGCTATCTTTTTTTAAATAGGCAAACATCTTATTCGCTTCTGTCATGATCTCCTCATTGAAGATCGGAATACCAACACCATCGAACAGCTTCTTAGTAAAGAGTACTTTTCGCTTCAGCTGCTCCTCCGAAAATACGGTCAAGTGTAACCCGATCCACGTATTCAGATTCATCATCAACACATCCGCGACCTCTTCAGGAAAGTCCGTTTCAATTGAGCCATCCGCGATGCCCTCTTCAACGATTTTTTTGATTTCAGGAATCACTTCGTTAAACATGCTGATGATCTGCTCTCCGATAAAACGCGGACTGCGTAGGGTAACTGCTGCCGAATAATTTAGCTTCATCCGAGAATAATCGGTAAACGCATCTAGGATTGCGCTTTGCAGTTTTTCTAGTCCGGTATTCCCCTGATGTTTTCGTAAACTTTCTTCAACCGTATCCGCCGGCTCAATAATCGTTTCAAAAATCTCAAGCTTCGATTTGAAATGCTGGTAAATCGCCCCTTTTGTCATACCGTCTAGACCGTTGACAATATCTTGGATCGACGTATTGTCATAGCCCTTTTCAAGAAACAATTGCTTCGAAACGGCTAGAATCTTACGCCTCGTTTCTTCTGGATTTTTTCCTCTTGCCACGGCTTCAACTCCTTACATACCACCGGTATCTATCCATAATATAGACCTCGCCAAGCTAATTGTCAACAGTTTTTGATAAAAAGATTTTCGTCAGTATTTCTTTTGCGATATTTATAGTTCGTTAATATCTGAAGAAACCCTTGAACTACAGGTTGTAAAAGCTTTTTTACCCGATTTTTCTCGCGAGGATTCGCTTTTTGTTTTATGCTAGAGATAAGATAAATGGTGATTGAGGGATGAAAAATGGATGTCGGACAACGGTTAAAAATACGTAGAAAAGAATTGGGCTTCACACAGGATTACGTGGCAGCTGAGTTAGGAATTACCCGCCAAACAATGTCGAATTAGGAAAATGGCCGAAGCTATCCTGATATTGAGCGAATCATTCGCTTATCCGAGCTTTATAGTCTTTCCCTCGATGAACTATTGAAGGGAGATCAAGAAATGGTCAAGCATTTGCAGGAGAATACCGTAGTCAATCACTTCTTGAAGATTTTTATTGTTCTACTTTTAGTGAATGGACTGCTGATGTTGCTTCTTCTAGCCAATCCTTTAATGAGTGACGTATTTCTTTGGTTGATTTTTGCACTGATTGGTGCTAACAGCTTGTCGCTTTTCTATCTGATTATTAAAAAAATTTAGGAGCGGATGTTTATGAACTATACAGCGATAATGCTTCTTTTAATGGGGTTAATTTTGGCAGGGGCCAGTTGTCTGTTTTATTATCTCTTTTCGTTGGTCATGCTAGATGCCAAAAGTCGCGGCATCAAGAATCCGAAATTTTGGTCACTGATCGCTACTGGCGGACAAAACGGCGGCGGTTTGCTGCTCTACCTTTTTGCCCGTCGAAAAACCACCAGTCTTATGAAGCCGGCTGAAGTAGAATCATTTCTTCAGCTCAAACGGAAGATTTATTGTTTGCTGGCGGTGTTGTTTGTTCTTTTTCTGGTTTTTGTTGCGATGATTTTTCGATTTAATTAAAGAAGCAGTGCTCGTTTTCTCAACCAGCACTGCTTTTTATTTTAGTCTGTTTTGTTGAAAAGCGCGGAAAGTTGGTCGCTGTTTTCATCAAAGATATCTAGTAAGGTTCGGTTCCAGTGTCGGGCATCCTTCGTAGCATTTCCAAACACATAGTCTTCCTGTCCGTAATCGATCACATCAAAACCAGGAACAGCTTTACTTGCTTTTGCGGTTCGATAACTCGCACTATCTGCTAAAGAAATTGATACTTCTCCTTCATCACTATAATTGACCCAACTGCTGATATCTGTCCCCGAGGCTGCAGTTTCAGTCCCGTTTTCCGTTTGCGGTTCGGCTTGGGCTTTTTTAATTGCAGCCGCTCCCTCTACGTATTCACCATACATTTGATCCACGTATAAACTAAAGGAATCACCCAGTACCTCATTAGGCACGTGACCACCATCCCACTGCCATTCGATGGTGCTATCTACGCCAGCATTTAGCCAAGCAATCTGTAAATTCAAGGATGAAAACAATGACATATCCCCCTCAGCGGCTCCCATAATAATCTTCGACCATGTAGGGTTTTCCGTGTCTTTCTTGCCGATATAATTCAAAGGATCGTACAGATCAACAATGTTGTTTCCGTATTTATCACCGTTTTCAATTTCGGTGATATCCGATCGATAAGCTTCCAACATTTCTGCAAATGTCTCATAATTGGCGGAATCTACGCCGCCTGAATTTGATTGGGAGGTTCCGGCGTCTGGTGTTCCCACTTCGTTTGCTCCGCCTGTCATAGTCGGCGGCCCATTTCCATCAGGAATTTCGCCATTCGGGGTACCGCCCATCCCGCCTGGGCCATTTTCGGAGCTGCTGCTTTTCGCATATCGTCCTTCAATAAACGCTGTTGCCCGAGCTTGAGCATCCATTGCGGCTACCTCTTCATCGCTTAACGCCTGTCCTTCGTCATTAAACCAGGTCCAGCCTTCTGAGTAATCAAGATTATCTAAATACCACTGCAGGTTTTCCGTAAACTCCATGAGATACAGATCTAAGTACGTCCCATAATAGCCATTCGTCTCTGGATATTTCTCTAAGTCATACTTAATTGTCAACGCTACTTCATCTTTTTTGTCTCCATCATTGTTCAAATCAAATCCGATTTCCGCTTCTGAAACAGACAGCTTTTGCTCATTGATAGAATCCATATAGCTTTTTGATAAATATTCTGCCAGCTGATTTTGAAAAGAGGTGGTGAACTCATACGTACTATCCATCGAATATTCAAAAGCCAATGCCGCATCCGCCTCCTTCAAGGAAGTGATCGCGCTATAAGCAATGCAGCCCCAGGCACCATCTGACAAATTTTGCTCCTTGCCGTCGATGGTAACGGTTGATGAATAGCTTCCATCGGTATTGGCGTAGACTCCGACAGCACCAGCTTCGATCTCATACTCATAATAATCGGGATTGTTGGAGGTTGCCGCAAACATCGTGGCGTGAGCGCCTCCGCCTGACCCACCAGTGGAAACAAAGTAATTGGCATTCCCAGGAAGATTGCCTAATAGCATATTGTATTTCACATAGCGGGCGGCATTTTTCTGATCGACTAAACATAAAGGAGCATCCCCAGTGTAATACTCTTCACCAGCTTCATTCGTTGCTGTATCTTGTTTCCCACGGTTGCCGCATGCCACATTGATATACCCATCACTGGCATAAGTAGCGGAGGCAGCTGAATTTTCAGAGGAACCATAGCCAGCAGCGCCAGTGTTCAAAATAACCGGAGCATCATCTGCCGTGTACACTTGACCATTGGTGCTGGTGATTTTGGCGTCATGATCGATAACTAAAGCTCCCTTGACCGCGCTAGAATAACTATCCACTGTAACATCTGATTTCCCGTCATTATTCGTGTCAATCCCTGTAACATAGGCTCCCGGAACGCAGACTGAAACGCCCTGCTGTTCTTCAATTTCCGGATTTGTTACTGCGGTAACGACTGATAAGACCCACGCATCCTCTTCTTGTGTGTAGGACCATTCCTGCTCTTGATTATTCTTCAAATTTAAGGCTTGCTCGATCGCTTTTTTGCTCTTTGCATCCTTAAGCACAACCTTACTCTTTTTTTCTTCAGTATCGCTTTCGCTTTGACTACTGCTAGTTTCATTGCTCTTACAACCACTGAACAAAAAGACACCCATAAGAATCGTTAAACCAATTCGAACAATTCTATTGCTCATCATTTTCCCTCCTAAAAATTAACCTTCTTTCAGTTAATGTAATCAGTCAAACTTAAATGGAACTTAATCTACTTGGCTTACATTCGGTATTTTTGCTTTCTTATCAAAGGCAAAAAATAACCTTGATTGAAAAGTCGATTCTCAATCAAGATTATTTCAGATAGTGATTATTTTTCAATAGCAGGCTGACTCTTCTTTTCCAGCTCCAGTAAATACTGCTTGCGCTTCAACCCGCCTGCATAGCCGGTCAAACTGCCGTCGCTGCCGATCACTCGATGACAAGGAACAACGATCGCGATTTTGTTTAATCCGTTGGCCCGACCAACGGCCCGCACCTTCTTCTTATCACCTAAACGAAGAGCGATGTCGCGATAACTCAACGTTTCACCGCTAGGAATCGTCATCAAAATGTTCCAGACCTCTTTTTGAAAAGGTGAGCCGTCAAAAAACAGCGGCAGCTCAAATTCTGTCCGTTCGCCTTTGAAGTATTCGCTTAATTGTTCTTCTACCTGCTGATTGATGGCTGTTTGACCATAGATGATCCGAAAATTGTATTTATCACGTAGCACTTCGATCTCACGTTCTAAACCGCGCCGATCTTCAAATTCCAATAAATAGAGCGCGTCGTCATCGGTTAAACAGAGCATTCGCCCGATCGGTGTGGAGATAAATGAGGCGTTTAAGGTACGCGCCGCCACTTTTTTCGCGGGATTTCCCATGATTTTTGTAAAGGCATCATTGAACCCACTCGCTGATTCATATCCAGATTCCAGCTGCTGATCGATTACCTTGCTGCCTTGACTGATTTCCTTAAAGGCCAGACCCATCCGTCGTGCTCGAGCATACTGGACAAAGGTCATGTTGTAGACCTCTTTAAATTTGCGGCGCGCTGTGGCGGAGTTCAATCCAAGCGCTGAAAAATCTGCCTCCTTCCAGCGTTTTTCCGGCTGCTCTTCCACTGCATTTACCAAAAGCTGGACCTCTTCCGGAATTGCCTGCGGAAATGACAAGGGATGACAAATTTTACAGGGCCGATAGCCTGCAAGCAGCGCTTCTTCTGCTGTTGGATAAAACTCGCAGTTTTCCATTTTCGGTTTGCGCGCTCGACAGGTTGGATGACAAAAGATTCCCGTCGTTTTTATTCCTGCAAAAAAGATTCCGTCATAGCTGCGGTCTCTTTCTTTCAAAGCGTGATAATACTCTGCTTGTTTTTTCTTTGAAGTAATCATCTCGGATTCCCCCTTTGTTACCGATAGTATAACCCTTCTAGCATGGACTTTCTTCCGAAAAATGAACAACTATTTTCTTTTTACTATTTATTAAATAACCGATGAAGGTAATTATATTTTGTTTCAATGATAGTTGACCGTTATAAAATAACTGTCGTTTGACACTTTTTGCGCGCTGTCTTATACTTTTAGTTACAAAGGAGTTGGCAGCGATGAATCAACAAGAAGCCAATCGACGGATGGAGGAAGAAATCCAATATTTCCCCTGGTTCGTCCAAAATTATTTTCGTAAAAAAAGCGGTGATCAGTACTCTTCTATCACCTTATATGAATACGCCAAAGAATACCGACGTTTCTTAAATTGGCTGATCCAAGAAGGCTTTTCTTCGGCCGAGAAACTCTCAGAAATTACGCTGGAGGAGTTTGCGGCGTTATGGCCGGAGGATTTGGAATTTTACAAAGCCCACTTAGTCAAGGCGCCGAAAATTTTAAAAGAATCCACTAAGAAGCGTTTAGAAGAAAGCGAACAAGCCCTGCCCTTGCGGCAAAATGTTACCGTTCAACGAGGCGTAACCGCTCTTCGCTCCCTCTTCAGCTATTTGAATGAGGCGATCGACCGAAAAACGGGCAAACCTTATCTTGAACACAATATGATGGGAAAAGTCGCAAATGTCAAGGATAACAAGACCATGGCCGAACGCGGAGCCGCGATTGAGAAGAAGCTTTTCTTAGATGAAGAAGCCTTGGACTTTCTCGATTTTGTCGAACATCGCTACATTGAAACGCTGGAAAGTCGCCAAGCCATTACGGCCTTTAAGAAAAATCAAGTTCGAGATCTCGCCATTATTGGACTTTTTCTGGGAACCGGCATGCGGCTGGCTGAACTGGTCAATATGAATGTTCAGGATCTCGATTTGAATGCCGGAGAAGCCCGCGTCTATCGAAAAGGCGGAAAATGGGATATGGTCGTCATTTCCTCGATTGCGATCGAATATCTGACAGATTATCTTACCCAAAGACAACAGCTGTATCAACCAGACGAAAACGAATCCGCCCTCTTCTTAACACGTTACCGCGGCAAAGCCAAGCGCATCGCCGGCGGTGCAGTCGAGGCAATGGTGGGAAAATATTCCGAAGCCTTCAAGATCAAAATCTCACCTCATAAGCTGCGTCACTCTGTCGCTACACAGCTTTATAGTAAAACCAATTCATTGGTGCAAGTCGCTGAGCAGCTGGGACAATCGGGGACGTCCGCTACGACGGTTTATACTCATATCGCCGGGAAGAAAAAACGCGATGCTATGAATGATTTGTGGACGTGATATTAGTAATTTAGCAAAACGGCAAAATAAGTAAAACTTTTTAAAAAAAAGATCGAAAAATGAATGTTATTCTCGTGAAAAGTAAATTTTCTAAAATCTAATTTTCTCATTGCCACAAAACTTTAGAAAAAAAACACCGATCCTTACTATTTTTTTGTAAGATCAGTGTTCTTTTCTATTTGTCTTGCTAAAAAATAATCATAAAGCTTTTATTTCTCTGACTTATCCTCTGATCGGTCAACAATCACTTTTTGCGGCTGTTGTTGTAATGTATTAACGATGTCTTCGGTGCCTTTTCGTGTGGCCATTGAATCATTGATCAATGTGACCAAATCCAAACCGGTGGTTTCTTTGATGGTATCAAACGTTCGAGCTAAGCCGGCTTCCCCTAACTCATGTACGCCTTCACCGCCACCAAAGCTGACTATTTTATCGATATTACTAATTGGTTCATTGACTTCTTTGGCGATTGCTGGTAAGGCTTTAATGAATTCCATCAAAATACCTGCTTCATTTAACTTGGTCAAAGCGATTGCCATTTTTTCCTTACTTTCTGCTTCGGCAACCCCAACTTTATGAATCCGTTCAGCATCTGCTGCCCCAAGTTTTTGAATTCGTTCTGCTTCAGCTAAGGCTGCTAATTTAACTTTTTCGGCATCTGCTTCCGCTTGAGCAATTTCTTTGGCTTTTTCTGCCAGAGCTTGTTGTTCGACAACATATTTATCCGCTTCTGCTTGTTTCCGTAAGCTCGCATTCAATTCTTTTTCAGTTAATTCTGCTTGTTTTTCTTGAATCTCGATATTTTTTTCTTGTTCAATCAAATCGATCTTCATTTTTTCGCCAACCGCAATCTGTTCTGCTTTTGCATCAGCGACTTCTTTTTCTTGCTTATATTGCGCCTGTTTCAAAGCCATGTTCTTGTTGGCTTCGGCAATTTCCGTTTGACGACTAATTTCTTCTTGTTGAGCTAACTGCTCATTAGCTGCTTGCTTGATTCGTGTTTCACGCAGTGCATTTGATTCTGCTACTTCAGCATTTTTCTTCACTTCAGCGATTTGCGGGCGACCTAAAGCATCCAGATAGCCATTTGAATCACTCACATCTTTAATCGTAAAGGAGACGATTTCTAGACCCATTTTCCGTAAATCTGTCGAAGCAACCTGTTGCACCTGTTCTGCAAAATCATCACGATTTTTATAAATTGCTTCTACTGTCATCGTCCCTAAAATTGCCCGCAAGTGACCTTCCAATACTTCTTGTGCTTCATCTTCTAATTCTTGAGTTGATTTTCCCAAATATTGTTCAGCTGCTGTTTTGATCGATTCTGTGCTATTTCCTACTTTGACCAACACCGTGGCACTGGCCTTAATTGGCACTCCCTGCTCGGTGTAAACTTCTGGTGTACCAATTTCTAATTTATGGGTTAATAAACTTAACTTGTGAGCCTTTTGAACGATTGGAATAACAAAGGTCCCACTATTTTTTAAAATTTTTATACCGTCTTTGCCTAATAAAGAACCTGTGATAATCAAAGCCTCGTCTGGTTTTCCAATACGGTAACGAGCCATTAAAAAGGCAAGCAATACGATACCTAATACAATGATCCATAAAAAAGGATTGCTAAAAACTGATGATATTTGTGAACTGTCCACTGTTACACTCCCTATTCTGTAGTCTGATTTTTTGTCACTAAAGCAACTCCTGCAGGATCAAAATCAATAATCAAAACCTGCGCTCCCACCGGCAAAGATACCTTTGCTGCAACATCTTCCGGTCGGTATAATTTGGCTGGATAACTCGTCCGCGCATCGCCACTTTCAATGACCATTACTTCGCCAATAGAATCCCCAGTGATTTTTTCTGTTAATTGGCCAAACAAATAGTCCGCTTCAGCAATAACGTTACTTTTATTCTTATCCGTCAGTTTATTGTAAAGTAGCATTAAAGGTGAGAAAACCAAACTAAACAACAATAAGACAATTACCAACAAGAGACCTAGCAAAAGAAGCCACACTATTCCCCGTACGAGAAGTGGATATTGCGTTAACATTTGATTGAGTTGCGCAAAAAAAGCTATCACTTTAGCCACATCCTTATCTTGGGTTTATATCCATGATAAGACAATCACAAACCTTAAACAAGAAAAATTTAATAACTAAGGATAAACTTCACCCTTCCTTCTTCAATCAGTTGTAAAACAAAGAGATCTTTGAAAAATGTCCTTTATTTGTTAGACAGATAAAGGACATTCAGTCATAAAGTACCTCTTGAGAATCATTTACTTTAGTTAAATAAACCTGCTGTAACAGTATTTTAAAGAAAATAGAGTAAAGTACACTATTTTTTATCAAACAAGTTGATTTAATCTATTCCCGATTTTGTCCTTTATCGTTTACCAAACGAAACAACTATCAGCTATGTTTTTGAACTTTATTCTAAATTTAATAGCCTTTATGCAATATTATTTGGTATATCAGTGATTAGTGACGATTCTTCATATGTACAAAAAAATTACTTATTTGATTTAGCTCGAGTGTTTTTAAACAAATAACCAGCATTCAATCTTAGTGACTGTCGATTGAATGCTGGTTTTCTTTATTCTAATTCTATAAACGTCTACTTAATTTTTTAAAAAGCGAAATTTTGAATTTGTTCCAATCTTTCTTTGCATTCCAGAATGGTTGTATCAATGATATCTAAGGACTGTTTAACTTCCTTCACCAAAGGTACGATTTGTCCCGCCATTACAGCGCCGTTTTCCATGTCCCCGTCTTGCATGGCTTTTTTCAGAGAGCTTTCTGCTAATGCTTTTATTTTTTCAGTTACTTCGACAGGGGCATTCTGTGTTTCTGTTTCAATCAATGAATCTGACAGGTTGTTTTTGAGTTGGCGGCAGGGCTCTCCGCTATAGTAGCCAGTAATGACTGTTTCCATATCTCCGGCATTCACCACGGCCTCTTTGACATTTGGATGAACCAGCGTTTCTTCAGCAGCCATGAATACCGTCCCCATTTCAATCGCTTCTGCACCTAATGCGATTGCCGCAGCCATGCCTCTTCCGTCTGCGATGCCACCAGAAGCTACAACCGGCGTTTCAATCGCATCGACTGCTTGCGGAACTAATACGGTGGTTGCTTCGATCGTGGTATGACCTCCGCCTTCCCAACCTTTCACGATGACAATATCTGCACCAGTCTGATCAGCAACTCGCGCGTCACTAATAAAACTTACTTTTACGATCACTTTACAGCCCACTTCATGCCATAGCTTGAAGTATTTTTCGCATAATTCTGGATCAAGGTTTGCGAGTGTGTCTGCGTAGATTACGGGCGGATGCATCCGTTGAATGATTTCCGTCGTTGGGTCCAATAAGTCTGGAATCATAACCGTATTGATGCCAAACGGTTTGGACGTCAATTTTTTCGTTTCTTCAATTTGGCTCACAACAAACTCTAACGAAGCAAAGCCAACGCCTAAGACACCTAGTCCTCCTGCATTCGACACCGCCGCTACTAGCGGAGCAGTCGATATCCACGCCATTGGTCCTTGAATAATGGGTTTCTCAATGTTCAAAATTTCACATACACGATTTGTCATATTGATTCTCCTCGTAATATATTTTTTAGAGTGATAAATCACTCCAGTTTTATTCTCTTGTTCTTTGATAATTTAATAACACTTTAGTTGCTTGGTGCTTGTGTGATGTTCTAGAATTGACTCCTGGAAAGGACTCACGGGAAAATGCTTCTTCTCCTTGCGGCGTTGACTGCTCTATTAAGTCTGTGACCCGAACCGTTGATATATCCTCCAACACACTAGCTGTATCCACTGGATGTCTACCCTTTCGTAACAGGATTTGGGGCGGCTTTGATGTCCAGTGATTCGAATACGATTATGCGAGGCTGTCGTTAGGCAACGGTCTTCTGGGATATCCCTCAGGTACCAAGCAATTTCCAAAATACAATCGAAAGGAGGTCCTTCCCTCATGAAATTATTTGTCGGTTTAGATGTTAGCTCCAAGAATTTGGATGCCTGCTTTTTAACAGATGATGAAGAACTCACCATCCTA
>NZ_JAHLOS010000004.1 GCF_018917525.1 Enterococcus raffinosus
GTGATGTTTTGGTCGACTAAATTTTACCAAAAGTGAGTCTCTTTTTGAGTTGAAACGAAGAAAAAGTGTTGGTAGAAAATCGAAGTCGATTTTTCACCAACACAAAATATTATAGAACCGAAATTTCCAGTGAACGACTCTTTTCTTATTTATACGGTACGTGCAACCTCAAAGCCATCCCAAATCGCCGCACGAATATTTCGGACTTTGGCACTGTCGCCAAGGCGATAAACGTATGGTGATTCATAACGTAACTCCTCGAATAATTCACCTTTTGAGCGATAGCCAACAGCGACAATAATATTGTCTGAAGCGATTATCTGTTCTTTTTCGTTTGCTAAAATTGTTAACCCGTCCGTAGTAATTTCTTTCGCTTTAGCATTCGTAATAATCTTAACATTGTGGAATGCTAGTAAATCTCTAAGCATCCATTCATTCATTGGTGGAAGTGGACTGCCAGACCTAAGAATTTCTGGCAATGCCTCAATAATAGTGACTTTTTTACCTTGCAGTGCTAAGTGAAGGGCTAGTTCACTGCCAACAAGACCGCCGCCGATGATTGTGCATTCTTTTCCAAGTGAGACTTGATTTTTTAGTACTTCATCAGCTAAGTTGACAGGGATGTTCTCACTACCTGGGAGATCCAAATGAATTGGCGTGGAACCCTCGGCTACAAAGATGGCATCGGGAGCTAACTCTTGAATTTTTTCTTTTGTCGCAAGCTCATTTAATCGAACGTCGACATTCAATTTCTTCATTTGATGTTGGTACCATTCAACTAAATCTAAGTCATCGTGTTTAAATGCAGGAATGCCGCCAATCATCAATGAACCGCCTACTGTGTCTCGAGCTTCAAAAAGAGTTACTTTGTGTCCGCGAAGTGCACTTACACGGGCAGCCTCCAAACCGGCTGGTCCGCCGCCAACAATTAAAATGTTCTTTTTAATCATTGCTGGTTCAATCCGGACAAAATTCTCTCGCCCACATTGTGGATTTACCGCGCAGGAACCACGGCCGCCTTCTAATAATCGCCCAAAGCAGCCATCATGACAGCCCAAGCATGGCCGAATATCTGCTAAATCGTCAAGCATGACTTTATTGACGTATTCAGGATCAGTTAATAATTGTCGTCCGATTCCGACTGCATCGATTTTGCCATTTTGAAGTGCTTCAACGGCCATCTCTGGATTTTCCATTCGACCTGCGACGATGACAGGTACGTTGGTTACTTTTTTCAATTGTTGTGAAAGTGGCAAATACATTCCTTTTTCAAAATACATAGGTGGGTGTGCCCAATACCACGCATCATAGGTTCCCGCATCTGCATCAAAACCATCATAACCGGCTTCTTGCAAAATTTTGGCAGCTTCCAAAGATTCTGCGACATCGCGTCCTAACTCGGTAAATTCTTCGCCTGGCACGGCACCTTGACGAAGTTGTTTGATATAGCTTTTGATACTAAATCGTAAAATAACTGGGAAATCTTCGCCGCAGCGCTTTTTGATTGCCTGTAGAATTTCAATTGGGAAAGTTAGCCGTCCTCTTAAATCACCACCATATTTATCTTCTCGTTGATTGAATAGGGTCATAGTAAAGCAATCCAACAGATAGCCTTCGTGCATGGCATGAATTTCGACTCCATCGAAACCAACCTTTTGGGCAATGTGAGCTGCTTCGGCAAAACCATCGACGATTGATTCCACTTCTTCGGTTGTCAACGCTCGACATTTGACATCTATCCAACGATTCATGACTTTTGAAGGTGCGACATAGTCTGTATCTTTTAGCGCTGTTGGCAAAGCGCTTCTACCAAGTCCGGCAGTGAGCTGCATAAAAATCTTTGTTCCGTAAGGGTGGACCTTATCTGTGATTTCTTTTCCTATTTTTTCGTAGACACTTTCATTAGTTACAGGGCTGGGGAAGAAGGCATCGTTGTGTTTTTCGATGGCGCTTTCCACCCAGTTTGCACCAGTAATGATCAATCCTACGCCGCCACTAGCGCGTTCTTCAAAATAATCAACAGCGTCCGGCGTATAACTATTCGTTTCGTCAGTTTGAGCGAGAGTTCCCATAGGTGCCATACAGAATTTGTTCTTAATTTCGACATTACCAATGTTAAATGGTTCAAATAACGGTTTGTACTTTCGCTTCATCTTTTCACCCTCCATTAATTGATATGCCTAACCTTATTTGTTACACTAATCACAAAAGATCGTGTTTAATGCTCCTATCTCTATTTTAAGTATTTTCTTTGTCGTTGAATTGAATAATTACGCAGACTATTTGTTGTTTTTACGAATGATTTGGAGGACTCCTTATGGGGAAGTATTTATCTTTAGAATTTACTGATCCGCAGGAATATATTGAAAACTTGGACCATGTGAATTTCAGTTATTCGCTTTCTTCGGATGAGCAGGTCGCCATGCACTATTCTAGAATTCATGTAATTAATGAGATGGTCATCACGTACAGCGATCATGAAGCATCTACGGGTTTCTTTGTTAATGAACACCGCAATCAAAAATATATTGGATTGCGATTTATTCGTTCTGGTCGAGAGTGTCACTCTTATAATGGACAGAGTGTTTTATTGAACAAAGAGGAATGCTTGTTTTTTGATTTATCTGGAAACGGTGGTTATCAGCGATTATCACGTGTTGAGGGAATCAATCTCTTACTTCCCTACAAAATGTTTTCGTTGAAAATTCCAAACATGGCTGATTTTTGTTTTAGGTTAAACTGTCGTCACGGGTTGGGAAAAATAATTTTCGACCACACTTTTTTACTTGAAGAGCAATTGAGCGGGCTTTCTGAGGCTGAGCTTTTAGTGGTGCTAGATAATTATTTTGATCTGCTTTGCCATTGGCTGATCCAATATGAAAATCAGCAGCTTAGTCAGCAAAATATCGTCCAATTTGCTCAAATTCAAGAGTACATTACGCGTCATTTATCTAACGAAACATTGAATTTATCATTGATAGCAACTCATTTTAAGCTTTCGCAGCGAACGATTCAAAAACTGTTTGAGGAGCAAGGCTTGAGCTTCAGTAAATATCTTACGAATGAACGATTGCGTCATGCTGCACATGATCTGCTTCATAGTCAGCTGTCCATTACAGAGGTGGCCTTGAAATGGGCCTTTTGCGACACGTCGTATTTTTGTCGGAAATTCAAATCAAAATTCGGACGTACTCCGTCAATTTATATGAAGGAGTATCAAAATAGTTTATGCGGTGAGAGTGATAAGCGGCTCTCGTGTCCATTAAAACAATAAAAAACTGAGCTAGATTCAAATACATGAATCTAGCTCAGTTGCTTTTTTAACGAATAACTTCAATTTTATAGCCATCTGGATCGGTAATGAAGTAATACGAAGGATCCGTTCCTGGAAGACCTTTCAAATCCGTCACGTTGAAACCTTTATTTTTATGTTCCTCATGAAGCTTTTCTAAATCATCGGAACTAATGGCAATGTGACCATAGCCATCCCCTAAGTCATATGCGGCATGGTCGTAGTTGTAGGTTAATTCCAATTCATACTCATCACCTGGTAAAGTCAAATAGACAAGTGTGAATTTTGAATCTGGAAAATCACGACGACGAGATTCTTCAAATCCGAATGCTTCTTGATAAAATTTGACAGATGCCTCTAAGTCTTTTACTCGAACACAAGTGTGTGCCATTTTCATAAGTAAGTAACCTCCTAATTATTATTAAGTTCATGATACCATAAAACATCCATTTCTCAGCATTTATGCTCAGTGGTTGTTTATGAGTTTTTTTTAATGTAAACTAGCTAGTAAATACGTTACTTAGGAGGACAACAATGATCCCAGTGTTTGGCGAAAAGGAAGCCGAAAAAAAATATCAAGCACGTTATGCAGCTTATGCAATTTTAATGAATGAGGATAAAAAAATTGCGCTCGTTCAAGCTCCTAATGGTGCATACTTTTTACCTGGAGGAGAAATCGAAGGAAATGAAACGAAGGAAGAGACGATTGAGCGTGAGATGCTCGAAGAATTAGGATTTGAGGTCGTTTTGTCGGAATATTTAGGACAAGCGGACGAATATTTCTACTCGCGTCATCGTGGAACCTTCTTTTATAATCCAGGCTATTTTTATTCCACAAAAAGCTGGGAAAAAGTTTCCGAACCGTTAGAAGAGGGGAACAATAGCAGCTGGGAGAAGCCAGCAAAAGCAATCGCATTATTGAAACGCGGCAGTCACAAATGGGCTGTTGAAGAGTGGCTAAAGAAAAAAACTTTCTGATCAATCAAGATCAGAAAGTTTTTTTAGTTAACTAACGCGCCGTTATGAATATGTTTTGTGAAAGCTCGATAATAGTCATCAAAAAGATCCGAGTTTTTACTATCTAGTTGGGTCATTTCTTTTGGATAATAGAAACGAACATCACCTTGACCCTGTCCGGTCAAGGCAGAGACTAATTGACTAGCTTTTGACAACTCGATCATCGAGCCGTCTTTTTGCATCAATTCTATTTGTGTGCGGTGACTGCCTTTTTCTGGATGATACAAATCATAAGGCAAATCATAGCTGGAGTTGATCGCCGTATAATAGCGGGGATTAAACCCAGCCTTTTCAACCAAATCTTTCATTTCGACTAGTAAGGGGTTATCACTGGAATCCACTGTAATTGATTTTAAAGGCTTGCGATTTAAAAAGCGATAGGCTAGATCACTTAGAATTAAATCCTGTTCCTCCATCCATTGTGCGAAATAAGTATTCAGAACTCCATCGTCTAACTTTAGATAGTCCTCCAATGAAAAATCTTCCTTCAAAAATGGAATCAAGAATTGTGAATGAAGTGAAAAAATTTCCGCATCTTCTTGGTACAATTCATGGGCGCGATCCAATAAATGTTCCAACAGAACTTCCATTCCACGAGAAACAGAATGGAAATAAACTTGAACATACATTTGATAACGGCTGACGATATAGTCTTCTACGGCATGCATGCCATTCATTGAAAAGGCAATTCCGCCTTCATAGGGACGAATGACGCGCAAGATTCGGGTTAAATCAAATGTTCCATATTCTGTCCCAGTATAATAGGCATCCCGCAATAAATAATCCATTCGATCGGCATCAATCTGACTAGAGATCATTTGTACAACCTGCGGATTGTCATAAGTCTTGGTGATTACACTGGCAACTTTTTCTGGAAAGCCTTCTTCGACATTATTTAAAATCTGGAAGACTTCAGTTTCTGGCGATGTGATGATCGCTACAGTCAAAGCTTCATGATCGGTGTGGAAAATATGTTCAAACGTGTGGGAATAGGGTCCGTGACCAACATCGTGCAGTAGCGCCGCACATAAAGCAACCAACCGATGGGAATCATCCCATCCATCTTTACCGTATTTTTCTTGAGAGTAATTGCGCTGAAAAATATCGCAGATTCGGCGAGTGATATCGTAAACGCCCAACGAATGTGAAAAACGGCTATGCTCTGCACCATGAAAAGTATAGGAGGTAGTTCCAAGCTGTTTGATCCGTCGCAAACGTTGAACTTCCTTTGAATTGATTAAATCTAAAATTACTTGGTGCTGAACATGAATATAATTATGAACTGGATCGCGAAAAACTTTTTCCAGCGGCAGCATTTGATATTTATAAGTCATTAAGTACCTCCTGAATGAGCGTATTACGTTGTTGCATATTTTGAATGCGGCGTTTATATTCTTCTAACTGATAAAAATTTGATAGAGCGTTTGTTTGATCATGATGAGGCATCACTTTTAGCAACTCTTTTTTTACAGAGTTCACGGATACTTCAAATGACGCGGCGTTATCTAGTGTCGTCATACTATCAGGATTAACGGGTGGGTAGTTTACACCAAATTGTTCTTTGAGTCCGCTTTGATAATAGGAGCGAACGATCTGTCCTCGAAGATTTTGATCGCCATTCACACTAAGATACATCATAATTGCAACACCTTCTTTGACTCGGCGCTGGGCGATTCCAGCAATCTTTTTTCCGTTGACAGAAAGATCATATTTACCTGGACAATAAGAATCAGCGACTTCGCCAATTTCTATTCCTAATTTGCCAAAGCGAGTTTTCTCTAACCAGTCTACCATTGCCTGATAGCCGTCATCAATCGACAAGGCAGTAATTGTGTCCTTAGGAAGAATTAATGAGACATTCAAAATGCCTGTGTCACTAATTACACCCAAACCGCCAGCATTGCGTAAAAGCAAATGGTAGCCTTCTTTATGAACAGCCTTAAGTGCTTCACTAAAATAAGGAACACGGCTATCCTTCATTCCCAAGATCAACGTTTTTGGCAACTGCCAAAAGTGAATGATTGGTTGCTTTTGCTCACCGCTGAATTCCGTTAATACATCGGTCAAAGCAAAGGGATTGAATAAGTCTGTGTATGGGAGCATTCCTTGATCAAATAGCAACGCTTCTTTCATCTAATCTTCCTCTCGTTCCTTGTATTCCTTCCTATTATAAACAAAAATACAGAAAGTAAGTAATTATGTCGCTCAAAAAGCAGAAGTAGTTGACAAAAAAAGTAAAACCGACAAAAATAAGTAGTGGAAGAATATCAACTTTATTTGTGCTTCGTCGGCTTTTTTATGCCACAGCAGTATATGAAAGTGATAGATGTTTAAAAAAAGTGTATGAGACTAAAAAAGGAGTGGAAGCTCTGTGAATATCAATGAAGGTATTCCCGCAAAAATTAAAGTACAAACCAAAGTCACTCAGAATAACGAGACAGAAGACTTTGTATTCGATCTACCTGGTCAAGTTGTTAAGATGGGTGACACGCTTTACATTCGCTACAAGGAGATCCAGCCAGATGGACAAGAAATTCCAGTTACGGTCAAAGTTATGCCGGATTCTCAGGTACAATTAATTCGTTCTGGTGAAACTCGAATGCGCATGCGTTTTGCTTATCGCGAAAAAATGGAGACCAGTTATAAAACACCATTTGGTATGTTCATGATCACAACTTACGCAAAAAAAATGCATGTGAGTTTAAAAGACCGGCCATTTTCAGGAATCATTACGATCGATTATTCTCTTTTAATGAAAGAAGAAAAAGTCGGTGATTATCAGATGGTTTTAGAATTTACCACCTGAGCATAAGAAAGGTTTGCTTTTTACCTTTGGTTTTTGTATGATAAGGAGTAGACTTTGAAAGGACGTGTCATACTTGGAACTTAGTGTTTTTGATGGTTTGAACAAAGATGAATTATCAATGATTGAAGTGGCACACGCAATTCTGGAAGAACGCGCAGATGTAATGGATTTTTCGGATCTAGTAAATCAAATCCAAAACTATCTTGGCAAGTCAGACAGTGAGATTCGTGATGCATTAGCACAATTTTATACCGATTTGAATATTGATGGGAGTTTTATTTCTCTAGGAGATAATCGTTGGGGATTACGTTCATGGTACGCGATTGATTCAATTGATGAAGAAGTGAATCATGGCTTAGAAGATGAAGAAGAGGACGCTCCTCGTCGTAAGAAACGTAAAAAAGTCAATGCCTTTATCAATGATGATGAAGATGCGATTGACTACAATGATGACGATCCAGAAGATACGGATCTGTTAGTAGACGATGAAGAAGATGAAATCGACGACGATGATGACGATGATGATGACGAAATCGCAGCATACAACTCCGATTTACAAGAAATTGGAGCGGATGCAAGCGAAGACGACGAAGAAGTCGTTCCAGGCGGAATCGAAGATGATCTAAGCGTGATCGATGATGACGACGATGAATTTGATGATGATGAAGAAGATGAAGAATAGATCATAGCGATCTATTCTTTTTTTTATTCATTTTTTTAGCGTTCACAAGCGCTTCCTTTGATTCTTGTCTATGAAACGCGATAGTATAAAATTAGAAAAAGAAGAACAGGAAGTGGTTTGCTATGGAAAAAGTACCGGAAATTAAAATCAAGCTAACAGATGTGACCGATCGTTTAGACGAAGGCTATTTACTGCTTTCGGAATTACGCAAGGAGGCAAATGCTCCAGTTGTCAAAGCACGTCTTCTAAACAAAGAAGTGATTGCGATTTATGGAAAAGAAGCGGCTAAGAAGTTCTATGATCCGCAAAATTTCAAACGAGAAGGTGCAATGCCGAAAATTGTTTTGAAGACATTGTTTGGAGAAAACGGCGTGCAAACATTAGATGGTCAAGCGCATGAGCACAGAAAAACCATTTTTATGGATTTGATGACTCCAAAACGGATGGAGGAATATCATCGTATTCTTGACAAAAATTTGACACAGAAATTAGATCAACAGCAAGGGGAGTTTGAATTATTCGACTTGGCTAAAGATGTTCTGTTCCGTTCGATTTGTGAGTGGGCAGGCATTGATTTATCTCAATTTTCTAAGAAAGAAGTAGATCAATTAGCTGAATATCAGATCTCGATGATTAGCTCTGCTGTAACAAACCCTGCGACCCACATCAAAGGAATCGACAATCGTAAAAAATCTGAAAAATGGGCACAATCATTAATCGAAAATGCGCGAACCAATCCGGTGGCAGGAAAAGACGATGTGGCTCTTTATGCTTTCGCAAAAGCGACAGATGATCATGGTGAATTATTGCCAATCGACGTCGCGGCTGTTGAATTATTAAATGTGATTCGGCCGACTGTGGCCTTGACTGTTTGGATTGCTTTGATGGGACATGCTTTATTTAGTCGTCCAGATATTTACCAACGTCTCCATACAGAATTTGACCAATTACAGGATTCGTTTATTCAGGAATTGCGCCGATATTATCCCTTCTTTCCAATGCTACCAGCCTTCGCAAAACAAGATGTAGAAGTTGATGGATACTTAATTCCAAAAGATAGTTGGGTTGTTCTTGATCTTTATGGAACAAACCATGATGATCGAATGATTGAAACGCCTGAGGTCTTTCGAATTTCTCGTTACCTAGGAAAAGAAAAGCATATTTCTTATGATGAAGAATACGAGATGATTGCTCAAGGCGGAGGGAAATTTGAAGCAATGCATCGTTGTGCTGGAGAATGGATTACTTTGCATACGTTAAGGGTCTTTTCTGATCAGCTTGTTAATAAATATCAGTTCTCGATACCAGAGCAGGACTGGAGCATTCCGATGAATCAATTTCCAACTTATCCGAAAAGTAAAGCATTGCTGATCAAGAAATAAACAAATGAAACCTCTCTAGGTAGGCTGAGCAGCCTATCCAGAGAGGTTATTTTTATCTTTATAGAAGATTAATTTCAGCAATTGAAGATTTCGTACTTGTTTTAACCGTGTAAACAATCATTGATAATTATTGCTATTACAGGGTTTGTGCGTTAAAAGGGAGTTGAAATAGATAAAATTGATAAGTAACCCTTAAAAAAGTATAATGGAACCTATGGAGATAGACTAAATGTATCGGTAAAAGAAAAGACACTCCTCAAAAATGAGAAGTGTCGTAAAAGTATGCGCCCTGAGGGAATCGAACCCCCGTCTCAAGAACCGGAATCTTACGTGATATCCACTACACTAAGGGCGCAAGCACGATTATTAGTTTAGCATATTATTTTAAAAAAACAAGGGGAAAGTATATGAAGTTTCAACAAGGTTATTCGCAAAAGCAGCAGCAAACCCAAAAATTGGCGATGACACAGGAGCTGCAGCAGGCGATTCAAATATTACAATTTAACACTGAGGAGTTGCAAGACTACGTTGAAACAGTTTCTTTAGAGAATCCATTGTTTGATGTAGTTGCTCCAAAAATTCAAAGTGATTTGATGCAAATGCACAGCGGTGCGGTTAAGGAGGAATCCTTTATTCAAATTGCCGATCACCCTGTTTCGTTATTTGAACATCTAATCAATCAGATACATTTAAATTATCGAGATACTTTTATTCGTGAAATCATGCTGGTCTTGGTAGAGTATATCGATGTTAATGGATATTTGAGGGTTGATGAAGAAGAAATAAAGGAGGAGTTAAATGCGACAGATATTCAGTATCTGGACGCTTTAACACTTTTACAGCAATTAGATCCGCCGGGTGTTGGTGCAAGAAATTTACAGGAATGCTTGATGCTTCAGACTGAGCAGGATGATTATGCGCCAGAACTAGCTTATCTATTATTAGAAGAATCATTTGATGCGATTGCAAAGAGGAAATTCGAGCAGATTGCTAAAGAATACCAAATCAGCTTACCGCAGGTTCAACAAATTTTAGATTATATCCGAACGTTAAATCCATTCCCAGGAGCAAGCTTTGGCGGGCAGGATTCGAACTTTATTATTCCGGATCTTACATTAGTAAGAAGGGACGGACAATTAGTTGTGCTATCAAATAAGCGGGGGCAACTAAGACTGAATTTTCAGGAAAATTATTTTAATCGTTTGAAACAGCAAGCCGACGAAGAAACCAAAGTCTACTTGAAAGAAAAACTACAACAATTTGAATGGTTGAACAAAACGCTTGGTCAACGAAAAGATACGATTTTAGAAGTTGGGAAAATCATTGTTCAGCATCAGGCGGCTTTCTTTGAAGAAAAGCAGGGAGCCTTAAAGCCATTGATGCTTAAAGATGTAGCGAAGCAATTGGAAGTTCATGAATCAACGATTAGTCGTGCCGTCAACGGAAAATATATTGAGACTGATTTTGGTGTTTTCGAATTGCGCAGCTTTTTTGTTAATAAAGTTAATGATGAGGATACCTCTGCAGATGAGGTCAAACAATTAATTGCATCATTCGTTGAAAAAGAAGATAAGCGCAAACCGTTATCCGATCAAAAAATTGTAGAATTACTCGCAGAAAAAGAGCAAAAAATTTCTCGAAGGACGGTCGCAAAGTATCGTGATGCGCTAAATATTCCCAGCTCCTCGAAAAGAAAACGTTTTGATTGAGCCAAGTAAAAAAACTTGGCTTTTTCCTTGCGTATAAGGCACAAAACTGTTACACTTTGTCATGTAAGAAATCAGCAAATTTCAAACGAGTAATTTGACTTTCTTGCATTTTTTTTAAAATTCATGGGTCGCTAAAAGTCTATGAGGGACTACTTAAGTCCAACGGAGGAATTCCTTTGTTAAGTGAATTAAGAGTACTTGAAGCAATCGCCCCTGATGTGCTAGAGGTTGTAAAGAAAAGATATCGCATTATGCAGAATATTTTTTGGATGCAGCCGATCGGTCGAAGAAACTTAGCTGATTCATTAGGTCTTACCGAGCGGGTATTGCGTGGTGAGACGGATTATCTTAGAGATCAGCGTTTGATTGATGCAACGAAGAGCGGCATGTTATTAACTGAGAAGGGCGAAGGACTGTTACAGCATTTAGAACTATTGATGGAACAGTTTACTGGCATGGATCAGTTAGAAAAACAACTTGCTTCACTTTTTAAGATCGAACGATGCTTGATCGTTTCTGGTAACAGTGATGAGCAGGGAAAGGTAATCGGTGAATTTGGTGAGTTAGTTGATGAGGCTTTGCAGCGTCAATTGCCAGAAGGCCGAAATATTATTGCAGTGATGGGCGGTACAACGATGGCCGAAGTTGCCAGACATGTCAGTCCATTAGAAACAGCAAAACGACATAATCTTTTCGTTCCAGCTAGAGGCGGTATCGGCGAAGCCGTATCGATTCAAGCTAACTCAGTCAGTGCCTTGATGGCAGCCAATGCTCATGGTGAGCATCGTGCCTTATATGTCCCAGAGCAATTAAGCGAAGAGGCGTATCACACTCTGCTGAAGGAACCTTCCATCAGAAATGTCTTGGCGATGATTAAAGAAGCCAATTGTGTAGTTCACAGTATTGGTCGAGCATTGCACATGGCAGCCAGACGAAAAATGACAGAAGATGAGATTGTTCGTCTAAAACAAAAAAATGCCGTTGCAGAATCTTTTGGGTACTTTTTTGACGAGAACGGAGAGATCGTTCATAAGGTGCCGCGTATCGGATTATCCTTAGAGGATATTCAAAAGATGCCGACGATTCTTGCAGTCGCTGGTGGTAAAAGCAAAGTTAAAGCCATTACAGCGTATATGAAAAATGCTCCACAACAAACGTGGCTCATCACCGATGAAGCTGCGGCAAACGAGATTTTAAAAGGGACATCCCCTTTAAAATAAATATATTTTTTGATTCCATAAGGAGGAAATCTTAAATGACAGTAAAAGTTGGAATTAACGGATTTGGACGTATCGGACGCTTAGCATTCCGCCGTATCCAAGATGTAGAAGGATTGGAAGTTGTAGCTATCAACGACTTAACAGACGCTAAAATGTTGGCTCACTTGTTAAAATATGATACAACTCAAGGTCGCTTTAACGGAACTGTTGAAGTTCACGAAGGTTCATTCAACGTGAACGGCAAAGAAGTTAAAGTTCTTGCTAACCGCAACCCTGAAGAATTACCTTGGGGAGAACTAGGAGTAGATATCGTATTAGAATGTACTGGATTCTTCACTTCAAAATCTGCTGCTGAAAAACATTTAACAGCTGGTGCTAAACGTGTTGTTATCTCAGCTCCTGGTGGTAACGATGTTCCAACAATCGTTTACAACACTAACCACGAAACTTTAACTGGTGACGAAACAGTTATCTCTGGTGCTTCATGTACTACTAACTGTTTAGCTCCTATGGCTAAAACTTTAAATGACGAATTTGGCGTTGTTGAAGGTTTAATGACAACTATCCATGCTTACACAGGTGACCAAATGACTCTTGATGGACCTCACCCTAAAGGCGACTTCCGTCGTGCGCGTGCTGCTGCAGCAAACATCGTGCCTAACTCAACTGGTGCTGCTAAAGCTATCGGTTTAGTTATTCCTGACTTGAACGGTAAATTAGACGGAGCTGCTCAACGTGTTCCTGTTGCAACTGGTTCATTAACTGAATTAGTTACTGTTCTTAACAAAAAAGTGACTGTTGATGAAGTAAATGCAGCAATGAAAGCAGCATCTAACGAATCATTCGGTTACAACACTGACGAAATCGTTTCTTCAGATATCGTAGGTATGACTTTCGGTTCATTATTTGATGAAACTCAAACTAAAGTTATGACAGTTGGCGACCAACAATTAGTTAAAACTGTTGCTTGGTATGACAACGAAATGTCATACACTGCTCAATTAGTTCGTACTTTAGAATACTTCGCTAAACTTTAAGATTTAGTTTAAACGAAAATGACATTGTCTGAACAAGGCGGGGAAGCAACGCGCTTCTCCGTTTTTTTCGTAAGTTTATCATTGGCTCTTTTGTCAAAAAGAGTTGTATAATAATAAAGATTTAAAAAAATTATTTGGAGGTTTTCTTTCATGGCAAAAATGACAGTTAAAGATCTTGACTTGAAAGACAAGAAAGTTTTAGTTCGTGTGGACTTTAACGTTCCTGTTAAGGATGGCGTGATTACTGATGACACTCGTATCAAAGCGGCGTTACCAACAATCAACTACATTTTAGAACAAGGCGGCAAAGCAATATTGTTCTCTCACCTAGGTCGTGTGAAAACAGAAGAAGATAAAGCTGGCAAATCATTAAAACCAGTTGCTGAACGTTTAAGCGAATTATTGGGTAAAAATGTAACGTTTGTACCTGAAACTCGTGGCTCTGAATTGGAATCAGCAATCGCAGACATGAAAGACGGCGACGTGGTTGTCTTTGAAAACACTCGTTTTGAAGATATCGACGGTAAAAAAGAAAGCGGAAATGACGCTGAATTGGGTAAATACTGGGCTTCATTAGGCGATGTATTCGTTAATGACGCATTTGGTACGGCTCATCGTGCGCACGCTTCAAACGTAGGTATCGCTTCTACTGGAATTCCAACTGTTGCTGGATTCTTAATGGAAAAAGAAATTAAATTCATCGGCGAAGCTGTGGAAGAACCTAAACGTCCGATGGTTGCGATCCTAGGTGGCGCGAAAGTTTCTGACAAAATCGGCGTAATCAAAAACTTGATTCCTAAAGCTGACAAAATCTTAATCGGCGGCGGAATGACTTATACCTTCTACAAAGCTAAAGGCATGGAAATCGGTAACTCATTAGTTGAAGCTGATAAAGTGGATTTGGCGAAAGAATTGATCGAAGCAGCTGGCGACAAATTAGTTTTACCAGTTGATTCAATCACAGCGGCTGAATTTTCAAACGACGTTCCAACGGAAGAACATACTGGTGATGTTCCTGCTGGACAAATGGGTCTTGACATTGGACCAGAATCAATCGCTTTATTCGCCCAAACATTAGAAGGCGCGAAAACAGTTGTTTGGAACGGACCTATGGGTGTGTTCGAAATGAGCAACTTCGCTCGCGGAACAATCGGTGTTTGTGAAGCAATCGCTAACTTGAAAGATGCTACAACAATCATCGGTGGTGGGGACTCTGCAGCTGCAGCTGAACAACTTGGCTTTGCTGACAAATTCACTCACATCTCAACTGGTGGCGGTGCAAGTCTTGAATTACTAGAAGGTAAAGAATTACCAGGTCTTGCAGCAATCAACGACAAATAATCAGAAAAGTATTTCGAGCTCGTTCAGCTCTCAAGCAGTAAGTCTAAAATTTTGATAAATTGCTTCTCAAATTTCTCAAAATTTTCGCTCATTGTTGAAGAGAGCTAGAGCTAGCTCGTAATATTAGACAATAAAAATTCAAAAAGGAGTTTTTTTAAATGCGTAAACCAATTATCGCTGGTAACTGGAAAATGAATTTAACTGCATCAGAAGCAAAAGATTTTGCTGAAGCAGTAAAAAACAACATTCCTGCTAATGATAAAGTAGATTCAGTGATTGGATCACCAGCTTTATTCTTACAAGAATTAGTTGAAGCAGCTAAAGGCACTGACTTAAAAATCTCTGCTCAAAACTGCTACTGGGAAAATGCTGGAGCATTCACTGGTGAAACTTCACCTGCCGCTTTAGCTGATCTTGGTGTGGATTATGTCATCATCGGCCATTCAGAACGTCGTGAATACTTCCATGAAACAGACGAAGAAATCAACAAAAAAGCCAAAGCAATCTTTGCTAACGGCATGTTGCCAATCCTTTGCTGCGGTGAGTCTTTAGAAACATATGAAGCTGGCAAAACAGCTGAATGGATCGAAGGACAAATCAAAGCTGGTTTAGCTGACCTTTCTGCTGAACAAGTTTCAAGCATGGTTATTGCATACGAACCAATCTGGGCAATCGGTACTGGTAAATCTGCTGATGCACAAATCGCTGATGAAATTTGCGGCGTTGTTCGTTCAACAGTTGAAGGTATTTATGGTAAAGAAGTTTCTGAAGCTGTTCGTATCCAATACGGCGGTTCTGTAAAACCAGAAAACATCGCTGAATACATGGCAAAAGAAAACGTTGACGGTGCTTTAGTCGGCGGAGCTAGCTTGAAAGCTGACTCATTCTTAGCTTTATTAGAAGGCGCAAAATAATTTTTTATAGAAAATTGCGGCTTTTGTTTGCAACTGCCGGCGATTTTCACTAATATTGGTTATAAGGGTTTTTAACCCTTTAATAAAAACAAATTTTAAAGGAGAGACAAAACATGTCAATTATCTCAGACGTTTACGCACGCGAAGTCCTAGACTCACGTGGTAACCCAACAATCGAAGTAGAAGTTTATACAGAAGACGGCGCATTCGGCCGCGGTATGGTTCCTTCAGGTGCTTCAACTGGTGAATACGAAGCCGTTGAATTACGTGATGGCGACAAAGCTCGTTACGGCGGTAAAGGTGTTACTAAAGCAGTTGATAATGTAAACAACATTATCGCTGAAGCAATCATCGGCTACGACGTACGTGACCAAGCTGCTATTGATGCTGCTATGATCGAATTAGATGGCACTCCTAACAAAGGTAAATTAGGTGCCAACGCTATTCTTGGTGTTTCTATCGCCGTTGCTCGTGCAGCTGCTGACTTCTTAGAAATCCCATTGTACAACTACCTTGGCGGATTCAATACAAAAGTTTTGCCTACTCCTATGATGAATATCATCAACGGTGGATCACATGCTGATAACTCTATCGACTTCCAAGAATTTATGATCATGCCTGTTGGCGCTCCTACATTCAAAGAAGCTTTACGTTATGGTGCAGAAGTATTCCACGCTTTGGCTTCAATCTTAAAAGCTAAAGGTCTTGCTACTTCAGTTGGTGACGAAGGCGGATTCGCTCCTAACCTTGGTTCTAACGAAGAAGGTTTCGAAGTAATTATCGAAGCTATTGAAAAAGCTGGCTATGTACCTGGTAAAGACATCGTTCTTGCTATGGATGCTGCTTCTTCAGAATTCTACGATAAAGAAAAAGGTGTTTACGTTTTAGCTGATTCAGGCGAAGGCGAAAAAACAACTGAAGAAATGATCGCATTCTACGAAGAATTAGTTGCTAAATACCCAATCATCTCAATCGAAGACGGCTTAGACGAAAACGACTGGGAAGGTACTAAGAAATTAACTGAAGCTTTAGGCGATAAAGTTCAATTAGTTGGTGACGACTTGTTCGTTACAAACACTGAAAAATTAGCGAAAGCTATTGATTTAGGTGTTGCTAACTCTATCCTTATCAAAGTTAACCAAATCGGTACGTTAACAGAAACATTCAATGCTATCGAAATGGCTAAAGAAGCTGGCTACACTGCAGTTGTATCTCACCGTTCTGGTGAAACAGAAGATTCTACAATCTCTGATATCGCTGTTGCAACAAACGCTGGCCAAATCAAAACTGGTTCTCTTTCACGTACTGACCGTATTGCTAAATACAATCAATTATTACGTATCGAAGACCAATTGGGTGATGTTGCAGAATACAAAGGAATCAAATCTTTCTACAACTTAAAAAACAACCCATTCATCGGTAAATAATTAAGATAGTTTTTCTGTCTATTATGTTTTATTTGATGATACTAAAAAATCCTCTTGTCTAATTTTAGACAGGAGGATTTTTCGTTTATTCTAACTAGAACTTTCTAGAACTTTTTCTCAACTAATAAATCTTCTAAGAGATAAGTTTTTTCATCTAGACAATGGTTCTATTGATATGTTTATAATGAAAAGAGCAGCGCTATTTTAAAAATCGGAGGAAATTATGAAAAAGATTGTTAGTTTTGCAGTTCTAACTGCAAGTGTTTTTCTGTTAGTTGGTTGTAGTACTGAAAAAGAACAAAAGCGAGAGGCGAGTATTTCACAATCTTCCTCTGAAAAAGAGAAGAAGCTTGAGATTATTTGCTTTAAGACTTTTGAAACGGATGAACTAGGTAAAGCGATCATTACCGGAACAACAGAGCCAGATGCGGTGGTTTCCATCGAAAATCAAAAGGAATCTGCTGATGAGCACGGACTATTTCGTTTGGAATATCAATTAGATGAGCCAAAGGTTAAAGAGCTGACTTTGACTTCTAAGAAAAACAGTGAACAGGTTGAAAAGAAAATCAACATTGAGCCATCTGTTAGTTTTCAGCGATCTAAAGAAGAGACTTCAAAAACAGAACCTGTCGCAGAGCCGCAGGCAACAACAGAAGCTACGCAATCCTCGACCCAAACAACACCATCTAGTTCTGAGGAAGCTCAGAAAAATGATCAGGTTGGGCAAGTGCTGGTTAGCCCGAATGGGGAAGCGGTGACGGTTCTTCGCGTTTTGCCAAATGGCGAACGAGTGATTAGCGAACAAACCTCTCAGGCTGATCTGAATAATGATGGCATTCTTACCTATGAAGAATTAGTTCAGGCCGAAAACGATTTAAACAAACAGACGGAAGAAATAAGACGCAGACAATTGGAAGAACAAAATCAGTAGTGCATTTAAAGCAAATAGAGAGTTCAGTGTTTTTGAATACACTGAACTCTCTATTACTTTTTAATACTCTTGATGCAATGCATGAAGTGCATGTGCGACAGTAGGGTGCTGAATGGGACAATTGGTTTGTTTCGCCCATAGCTGCTGAAACTGTTTTTCTACTTCAGGCTGCATAGAAGTAAAGACCAGTTGTTGCTTTTTCAATCTTGCCACGGAAAAATAATCAGCAAATGTGTCAAGCGCTGTTACATCAATATTTGGTACCCCGCGAAGGGAAAAGATGATTCCTTCTTTATCCACTACTTGATCCAATTCTCTTTTTAACTGATTGGCAGACATGAAGAACAAAGGGCCAGTGATGTAGATGACTGCCCAATCAGAGCTTACATCAGAATGAGGTAACGCCATTCTTTGCCAATCAATTTCTTCGGTGACGATAGAAATTCGGGCACTTTTTGCAATAAAGAAAATGCATCCGCAAATAACACCGATGACAATCGCGATGCTCAAATCAAAGATAATCGTGCAAAGCATTGTTACAAAAAACAAAAGGATGGCTGTTCGATTTTTTTGCTGAATCATCGTTTTTATCGTCGTCCATTCATGCATTCGCCAGCTGGTTATCAGTAGAACACTGGCAAGAGCTGCCATAGGAATTTGGGACATGATCGGAGCAAAAATGATCATAGAAAGAAATAGAAAAAGTGCATGGAAAATTCCTGCCAAACGTGTCTGAGCACCTGATTTTATAGCGACACTTGTTCTAGCAATTGCCGCTGTTGCCGGTATACCACCGAAAAAAGGTAAAATCATATTGCCGATTCCTTGAGCAATTAGTTCTTGGTTACTATCAAGGTCTTTGCCTGTCATGCGTCCAGCAGAAGCGCCGCAAAGCAAGCTTTCGATCATCCCCAGCATCGCGATACTGACGGCAGGGAAGAATAATTGTTTGATCAGAGAGAAGTTAAGCGTTGCTATATGGAGCCGTTCTCCTGTTAATAAGGATGTCGGGATTTTCCCAACCTTTGCAACAGGAAGATGGAAAAGAATAGAAGCAAATGTGGCTAGAATAATTGCAACGAGTGATGCGGGTAAAAATTGGCTCCACTTCTTTGGATAAAAAACTAAGAACAACAAAACAATAATACCCAATAAAAGAGTCGGTAAATCCGGCGTAAAATTAAAGCGATAACTCATTAATTTTGCTAAAGCACTCTCTCCAATGGAGGTTGTACCGAAAAAGTTATCAATTTGTCCTAGAGCGATAATGATAGCAATTCCTGAAGTAAAACCTGTGATAACAGGTGAAGGAATGAAGGAAGTGAGACTTCCGAGTTTGAATAAACCTGCAAGCAATAAGATAGCGCCCGCAATAAAGGTAGCAGCTAAAACCCCAGCCAAACCTTGTGTGGCAATAATTCCCATTAGAATGGCGGCCATTGCACCTGTTGGTCCAGAAATTTGGTAAAAGCCGCCGGAAAGACTGCTGATCACAATTCCTGCGATAATGGCTGTGATCATCCCGGCTGCCGCGTCGGCTCCGCTAGAAACCCCAAAGGCCAACGCAAGAGGCAAGGCCACAGCCGCAACGGTCAATCCCGCTAATAGATCTTTTTGAAGCTTCGCCTTAGAATAATGTCGAAACTCCTGTTGTAATAAATTTTTATAACGCTTAATCTTAAAACACTCCTTTTTAAAAATACGATAAAAGCCCGTTAATCAACGGGCTTTAGTAAAGATTTAAACACCTCTTTTACTATAAAATAGTAGAAATAAAAGCACAATGGTTTTTTTATCATTTTTAAAGCAGATAGTGCTTTTTTGCAGAGATTCAGCATTTTTCATGGTACTTTGATATACTAGATTCAAAAAGAGATATCTATGAGGAAGTGAGAAAGATGGCAAAAGATGAATTACAACAATATTTAGACAAAGGTCGTTTTGGAGCGGCACGCGTCAATCCTGATGAACAAAGAAAATATTTAGGGACTTTTCGTGAACGATGTTTTGCAAGTATGACGATAAAAGAGATGAGAAATCAACAGGATCGCGAACACCTGATTTCGGAAATCCAAAAGTATCCTGAAGGGAAACTGTTGATAAATGGGGCGGTTGATGGGAATTTGCAGAATGCGTTTATCGCGCTAGCTTCTAAAAATTCTGTTGACTTCACGATCGTTAATGATGCCACTGTTGACTCAGAAGATAGTATTGGCGTATTATTAGTGACCGATCATGCGGTGAATCAAGAAATTATCGACATCGAAGAAAAATATTCGTCTCAAAATGACGATGAAACGGTTGAATCAAAGCCAAAGAAGAGCTTTTTCGGAAGATTGTTTGATTAAAGAACTGTAAGCAACGAATAATTACAGTTGACATTTTCTCAAAGTGTCGCTATTATATTGCTTGGGCACCCTTTTAGAAGGGTCAAGTGTTTAGTAAATTCAAAGCTCCCTATTCGATTGGATAGGGAGCTTTCTTTGTTTTTTCTAGACGTTTCCTGCAAATTAGTATGAAGGAGTTTTTTCATTTATGACAAAGTATATTTTTGTAACTGGCGGCGTAGTTTCATCAATAGGCAAAGGGATCGTAGCAGCATCTTTAGGTCGTTTGCTTAAAAATCGAGGATTGAAAGTGACCATTCAAAAATTCGATCCATATATCAATGTCGATCCGGGTACGATGAGTCCTTACCAACACGGAGAAGTTTTTGTAACAGATGATGGTGCTGAAACGGACTTAGACTTAGGTCACTATGAACGTTTTATCGACATCAACTTAAATCAATACTCCAACGTAACGACAGGAAAAATCTATTCAGAGGTTATTCGCAAAGAACGTAAAGGTGAATATTTAGGCGCAACCGTCCAAGTAATTCCGCATATCACCAATGAAATCAAGTCAAAAATTATGCGTGCGGCGAAGATGACAGACTCAGACGTGATCATCACAGAAGTCGGCGGAACGGTTGGAGATATCGAGTCCTTGCCATTCTTAGAAGCGTTGCGCCAAATGAAAGCAGAAGTTGGCGCGGATAATGTAATGTATATCCATACTACATTGATCCCTTACTTAAAAGCAGCGGGTGAAATGAAAACCAAACCGACACAACACAGCGTAAAAGAGTTGCGTGGTTTGGGAATCCAACCAAATATTTTAGTTGTCCGTACAGAATCACCGGTTTCTCAAAGTACCAAGAATAAATTGGCTCAATTCTGTGATGTAGCGCCAGAAGCAGTGATTGAATCTCGCGATGTTGAAACTCTTTATTCTATTCCTTTAGCGTTACAAGCACAAGGAATGGATCAAATCGTTTGTGATCATTTAAAAATCGATGCACCTGTAGCTGATATGACGGAATGGCGTGCATTGGAAGAAAAAGTTCTGAACCTTAAGAAGAAGGTCAAAATTGCTTTAGTTGGGAAATATGTGGAACTGCCAGATGCTTACATTTCTGTAGTTGAAGCATTAAAACATTCTGGTTTTGCTTATGAGTCAGATATCGAAGTGGAATGGATTCAATCTCAAGATGTTACACGAGAAAATGTTGCAGAAGTGCTAGGCGATGCGGATGGTATCTTGGTTCCTGGCGGATTTGGCGATCGTGGGATCGAAGGGAAAATCGAAGCGATTCGTTATGCTCGTGAAAATGATGTGCCATTCTTAGGAATTTGTCTAGGGATGCAAATGGCATGTGTAGAATTTGCCCGCAATGTGGCTGGCTTGGAGCAAGCAGATTCAGCAGAAACAGTGCCAGACACACCAAACAATATTATCGATTTGATGGCGGATCAAGAAAACGTTGAAAACTTAGGTGGAACGTTACGTCTTGGTTTGTATCCATGTAAATTGAAAAAAGGCAGCAAAACTGCTGCTGCGTATGGAAACGAAGAGGTGATTCAAGAACGTCACCGTCATCGTTATGAATTCAACAACCAATACCGCCAATTATTTGAAGATAAGGGACTCGTTTTCTCAGGTGTTTCTCCTGACAATCGTCTGGTTGAAATTGTTGAAATTCCAGAAAACAAATTCTTCGTGGGTTGTCAATTCCATCCAGAATTGATCTCACGCCCTAATCGTCCTCAACCATTGATCAAAGCCTTTGTAGGTGCGTCACTGGAAAGTAAAGAAGCAAAATAGTAATTTTGACTGAAAGGCATAGACGCCTTTCAGTTTTTTGTATTAAAAAAGCAAAAAAGTTGAAATGTAAAGGTTTTATCGGATGGTTAGCAGTAGCAAAGATGGGAAAACTTTGATAGAATTAACACGTTAGTTAAGCATGGCTTAACCAAATAGTAAAAAACCTTAGGAGGAATTTTTTATGCCAGTAGTATCAGGAGCAGAATTCTTAAAAGCTGCACGTAAAGGCGGATATGCAGTTGGTGGATTCAACACAAACAATTTAGAATGGACTCAAGCTATTCTAAAAGCTGCAGAAGCTAAAAAAGCACCCGTTCTTATCCAAACTTCAATGGGCGCAGCAAAATACATGGGCGGATACAAAGTTGCTAAAGACATCATCACTGATTTAGTAGACTCAATGGGTATCACTGTACCAGTTGCAATCCACTTAGACCATGGTGACTATGAAGCTGCTTTAGAATGTATCGAAGTTGGCTACACTTCAATCATGTTTGATGGTTCTCATCTTCCATTTGAAGAAAACTTAAAATTGGCTAAAGACGTTGTTGAAAAAGCTCACGCTAAAGGTATCTCTGTTGAGTGTGAAGTTGGTTCAATCGGTGGTGAAGAAGACGGAATCATCGGTGCTGGTGAATTAGCTGACATCGACGAATGTGTACAAATGGTTGCTACAGGTATCGACTACTTAGCATGCGGTATCGGTAACATTCACGGCGTATACCCTGAAAACTGGAAAGGTCTTGCATTTGACCACTTACAAGCGATCGCTGATGCTGTAGGTTCTGATGTTCCTTTAGTATTACACGGTGGATCAGGTATTCCTCAAGAACAAATCCAAAAAGCAATCTCAATGGGTGTTTCTAAAGTCAACGTTAACACTGAATTCCAATTATCATTTGCTAAAGCAACTCGTGAATACATCGAAGCTGGCAAAGATAAAGAAGGAAAAGGCTTTGACCCTCGTAAATTGTTAGCACCAGGTGTTGCTGCAATCGTTAAAGATGCTGAAGAACATATTGACTGGTTCGGTTCAGCAAACAAAGCTTAATTAGATTCTTTTAGTCTCGGAGCAATTGCTTCGAGGCTTTTTTTTGTAGATTTTTACGAAATTATCTTTTTTATGATTGATATGAAAAAAATGATTTTTAACTCATTTTGAATACATAAATTAAAACTGAAAATTTTAAAAAAACAAATAATTTTATTTAAGTAAGAATGGTTGAAGACAAAAATTAGCTCTCTGATAATCGAATCCTAATGGCGCATGAAAAAGCTGCTTATTTTCTTGTGAGATTTGAGAAAGCTTCCTTTTTATACAGGCGATAATATGCTAGAATGGATAATGGTCTATAAACTTCAAAATAATTAATTAGGTGAAAATAAATGAGAAAAATCGAAATTCATGGTGGAAAGCCATTATCAGGAAATATTACAATCAGCGGCGCGAAAAACAGCGCGGTCGCATTAATTCCAGCAGCAATTATGGCGGATTCGCCAGTAACTTTAGAAGGTGTTCCAGACATCCAAGACGTGCATTCATTAATCGAGATTCTAGAGATTATGGGAGCAAAAGTGTCTTTTGAAGATAATCGTATGGTGATTGATCCGAGTAACGTCGTATCGATCCCGATGCCAAGTGGTAAAATCAATTCTTTACGTGCTTCTTACTATTTCATGGGTGCTTTGTTGGGTAAATTCGGTGAAGCAGTTGTAGGATTACCCGGTGGATGCTTCTTAGGGCCTCGTCCGATTGACCTGCATATCAAAGGCTTTGAGAGTTTAGGCGCAGAAGTTTCAAATGAACATGGCGTGATTTATTTACGAACAGATGAAGATGGCTTAAGTGGGGATCGCATTTTTATGGATGTGGTTTCTATTGGTGCGACGATCAACGTGATGCTTGCTGCAGTAAAAGCCAAAGGCAAGACGATCATCGAAAATGCTGCCCGTGAGCCAGAGATTATTGATGTTGCAACATTATTGAATAATATGGGTGCGAAGATTCGTGGTGCGGGTACGGATGAGATTCGGATTGAAGGAGTCGAGGAATTACATGGCTGTGTTCATTCAATTATTCCTGACCGGATCGAAGCAGGGACTTATTTGGCCTTGGCTGCTGCGATGGGCGAAGGCGTAACTGTTCACAATGTGATCTATGAGCACATTGAAAGCTTTATCGCAAAGCTAGAAGAGATTGGCGTGGAAATGAATATCTCAGAAGACAGTATTGAAGTGCTGCCATCTAAGAATTTAAAAACAGTCGACGTTACGACATCGCCATATCCAGGCTTTGCTACGGACTTACAACAGCCAATCACACCGCTGCTATTAAAAGCTCAAGGAACGGCTGAAATCATTGATACGATTTATTCCAAACGGGTCAATCATATACCCGAATTAGTCCGTATGGGCGCTGATGCCCGCGTAGAGGGCAATTTAATTGTGTTAAACGGCTCGAACAAATTACACGGCGCAGAAGTAGTGGCTTCTGATTTACGTGCCGGGGCTTGTTTAGTTATCGCTGGATTAATGGCAGAAGGCAAAACGACGATTTTTAATGTAGAATACATTTTACGAGGCTATGATCATATTATTGACAAACTGACAGCTCTTGGTGCTACTATCGAAATGATCGACGAGGAAGAGGCGGAATAATGAGCGATTATTTAACAATGGCGGAACTTGAAAACAAGACGCTAAAAGAAATTTATGCTTATGCAAAAGACTTTAAAATTCCTTATTATAGTCAAATGAATAAGAAGGAATTATCGCTGGCTGTGATTCGTGCGCAGGCAGAAAAGCAAGGCTTCTTTTATATGGAAGGAGTCTTGGATATTGTTGGGCAAGATGGCTACGGCTTTTTACGTCCAATCAATTATGGATCGAGTGCGGAAGATATCTACATTTCTTCCTCACAGATTCGTCGTTTTGGGTTGCGAAACGGAGACAAGGTGGCAGGAAAAGCCCGTCCGCCCAAAGAATCAGAACGTTATTATGGATTAATGCATGTGGAAAGCGTTAATGGCAAAGATCCAGAAGAAGCCAAAGAGCGCCCACATTTTCCTGCGCTAACGGCACTTTATCCTGAAAAGCAGTTAGTTATAGAAACAACTCCCGGTCGTTTGTCTACACGAATGATCGACATCTTCTCACCGGTAGGATTTGGACAACGCGGCTTGATCGTTGCACCGCCTAAAGCCGGCAAAACAACCATCCTGAAAGAAATCGCCAATGGTATAACTGATAACTATCCCGAGGTTGAATTGATCGTCCTCTTAATTGATGAACGTCCAGAAGAAGTGACTGACCTAGAACGCAGCGTCAAAGGCGATGTGGTTTATTCAACTTTTGATCAACAGCCGCAAAATCATACGCGTGTTTCGGAATTAGTGCTAGAACGGGCGATGCGTTTAGTCGAAGACAAGCGTGATGTGGTCATCTTGATGGATAGTATTACTCGTTTGGCACGTGCTTATAACTTAGTTGTTCCCCCAAGCGGTCGGACATTAAGCGGCGGGATCGATCCAGCTGCATTGTATAAGCCGAAAAAATTCTTTGGTGCTGCCCGTAATATTGAAGAAGGCGGAAGCTTGACGATTTTGGCGACCGCGTTAGTTGATACTGGTAGTCGGATGGATGACGTGATTTATGAAGAATTCAAGGGAACAGGGAACTTAGAATTACAATTATCTCGCGAATTATCTGAACGTCGAATCTTCCCTGCTATTGATATCAAGAAATCAGGTACACGTAAGGAAGAATTATTAATGGCGCCGTCTCGTCTTGAAGAGGTCTTCAAGCTGCGTAATAACATGACAGGCGACTCATTAGAATATACCTCACAATTTGTCAATTTCCTGAAAAAGACAAAGAATAACGACCAAGTTTTCAAAGCTTTCAAAGACGTTTCATTCGGTGGAAAAACCGTTCGAAGAAATCAAAAAAGATAATTGCATTGTCGAATCATTCATGATAGTATATTCATGTTGCAAATTGCAAAAATAACTCTGAACCAGCAAATGATTCAGGGCAAAGGAGCGAAAAAAACTATGAAACAAGGAATTCATCCAGAATATCATCCAGTTGTGTTCATGGACTCAACTACAGGTTTCAAATTCTTGTCAGGTTCTACTAAATCTTCACAAGAAACAGTTGAATGGGAAGACGGAAACACTTACCCTGTAATCCGTGTCGAAGTAACTTCAGACTCTCATCCATTCTACACTGGACGTCAAAAATTCACTCAAGCAGATGGACGTGTCGATCGTTTCAACAAGAAATACGGTCTCAAAGACGCCAACGCAGAGGAAAAATAAAAATTCTGTTCAAACAGACTTTAGCGAGCTTTCTATTATGGGAAAGCTCGTTTTTTGTATTTACCAAAAATGGTGTAACTCAGGATTCATTTTTTGTTATACTAACACTGTGTTTAATGAATGATTAGGCGAGGTGCGAAAATGATTATCAATCCAGCGAAGAAGGCATTACCTTTATTTAATCAGCTACCTGAAGTGGCGGATAAAAAAATGGCGAGAAGTTTTTCGGATAAGAATCCGCTTTTTTCTTGGCATGCGAATTACTTCAATGTTAAACGAAAGAAAGTTTTATTATTGGTTAATGATTTGACATATTTTCCGATTGTATTGATCGGAATTGACGCTCAAACTAAGAAGCAGTTAGGGGAAATTATTCTTGCAGCAATCGAAGAAGTATTCCAGGCTGCTGGAATCTCTCAAGCAAAAATTGCTGAATATCTTGATTTGGCTGGTGATATAGAGGTAAGTGCAGGATATAATCATGTGATTACTGGGATCATTAATAACATGATTACATCCATGGAGTATCATGGAACGTTTAATTTGAATATGCTGGTGGATGTTAAGCTTAGTCTTTACTTAGCAGATTCCTTTTATAAAAGCGAGCGTCCGCTAGATAAGTTACGAGAAGTTTTTAAGAAGCCTTTTGTTCTTCGTGAGTTTTCGCAAGAAGATGTAGAGAAAAAATATTTGGTAGAAAAAAGTTGGAAAAGCCTAGCTGATTTCAAAGTAGTTGATTTTTCTGATGAAGAGTATGAAGCTGCATTGGCGAACAATCGCTTAGTTTTAGCTGCATTTAAACAATACCTTGAACAACATGAAAAATTAACAAAGAAGACGGTAAATAAACATGTAGCTAATATTGAAGATTATCTGAGCGGGTATTTAATTTTTTATGGCTATGATCTAGCAGTATCTACTTTTGAGGTGATTAGCGACTTTTTTAGTTGGGGAGCTAGAAAAAATGTCTGGATCAGTGAAAGTGCGGTTAAGAAGGCCGGCTCATCCATGAAGAAGTTCTATCAATTTTTGATTGCAGCTGGGGAAGTGAATGAATCAGCTATGCCGGAGATTCGAGAGCAACTCGAAATGGGTGTGGATGATGGGATTATGACACTAGAAATGATGGATGATTGGTATTAGTTGGTGATGATAAAATAAGCACAAGAAGAACTTGGTTTTCTTCTTGTGCTTATTTATTGTGCTCTGCCCGGAATGCTTTTGGCGAAATGCCAATTTTTCTTTTAAAGAGATAGCTGAAATAATTTGGATCGTTATAGCCAATTTCAAAAGCGATTGCAGTAATTAAAAGATCGGTATCTATTAAGAGTTCTTTCGCATGATTCAGTCGAATCTCCGTTAGAGCATCAATAAAATTCTTGCCTTTTGTTTGCGAAAAAAGCGTACTTAGATAGGTCAAGCTGACGCCAGCATTATCTGCGGACATCTGTAAGGAAAGATTTGGATCAGAGTAGTTTTCCAGCATTTCTTTATATACAGCTGTGACGACAGGATGTTCTTGATTCTTACTATGATAGCTTTTTTCTTTTATGCCATTTTTGATGGCTGTTAATAGAACTTCCATCAGAAGACGATAAACAGAAGGCGTCTTGCTGATTAAAACAAGATCGGATTCTTGGTATTCTGCTAAGACTTTTTTTCCTTGGGTGGTATCAAGTTTTTCTAAGAACTTCATCAAGTATTGGGCGGTCTGATAAGCATAGGAGGAAGAGAAGCCATTATCTGTTTCTAAGCCGTCCAAAATCAGATCAATGGATTCAGTCACGTGAAAATCCAGATTAAGATTCAGTAATGTTTTATCTGGTAAAACAAAACCTGTATCTTCGACATTTAGGGTATCAGCAAGACGGATGATTTTACCATTGAATGGAGTAAGACTATCTATTGCGAATTGCTGCGTGATTAATAGGTTATTTCGAAGCTCAGTCAAACGATTAGAGGTATAGCCGATCGCGATAACGAAGGCAGATTCGTTAATACTTTGAAGCTCGTATTTCAAAATATCAGCGGCATAATAGGCTTTATCCATTGAGTCGGACTCGGTTGCAGCACTCACTAAACACTTGATGATCAGCGTGTCATAGACCACCGATAACACATTTTTATCCGAACCAAAGATTTCATTTAAACGTAATACTAAATACTGATAGTTCTGCTCATTCAAATGCTGTTGAGGCAATTTGACGTAAAGGGCGGTTAGGTATTGACCTAATAAGTTGAAGTTGAGCTTTTCTTGACGCTCGATTAGTTCACTAGGTTCATAGCCGCTCTTTTCTAAATGGTGAAAAAAATGCTCTTTATAGTATTCAAAGTGCAATATTTTATTTTTTTGATCCGGCTGTTTTTGTCGTTCGCGTTCTTGCTGAATCTGTTTTTGAGATGTCTTGATGGCGTTAGTCAGTTCGGTCGTAGTAACTGGTTTGGTGATATAGGAATCGACACCGATGGCGATGGCTTCCTGCGAATAGGCAAAATCATCATAGCCGCTAATGATAATTACATGGAGCCAAGGCAGCATTTCTTTGGCATAGCGAGCGAGATCTAAGCCGTTCATGAAGGGCATCCGTATGTCTGTTAATAGTAGATCCGGCTTCAGCTCTTGCATCATAGAAAGTGCCATATCACCATCGCTGGCTTCACCGACAAATTGAACATCGCTTTCCTTTTCTAATTTGGCAATTTGCTTGCGTAAGGATAAACGAATGATTTCTTCATCTTCTGCGATAAATACCTTAAGCATTTTCGTCCCTCTTCTCTACAAAGACATCTGTTTTAAGCGGTAAAATAATTGTGACGGTCGTTCCTTGATTTTCTTGACTGTCGATTTTCAGCTCAGCGGTCTCTCCAAAATACAAACGCAATCTGCGATAAATGTTATAAAGTCCATAGCCGCCTGTTACCCCAGTAGGGTCTAGTTCTCGGATATTTTTCTGCAGGGTCTCAATTTGCTGGGTGGTCATCCCGACTCCGTTATCGGTGACTTCAAAGATTAGACTTTCCCCCTGTTGGCGGCCATTGATATGAATTACTCCACGTTGGCGGCTGTGTTTGATCCCATGATACATTGCATTTTCCACGATTGGCTGGAGAATCATTTTAAGCATTTTGACATGTTCAATTTTTGGATCGATCGTGATTTGATACTCCAAGATCGAGCCATATCGAGTTTTTAAAATTTGCAGATAGCTTGTAACATGTTCGATCTCCTGTTTGACTGTGACCCAATCATTTCCATTATTGAGTGTCAGCTTAAAGAAGTTTGAAAGGGCTAGTGTCGTTTCAATGACGCGCTCTGGCTCGTCTAATTCAGATAAAGTAATGATTGCGTCTAAGCTGTTGTAAATAAAATGCGGAGTGATCTGAGCCTGCAAAGCCCTTAACTCGGCTTTTGCAATCGCCTGTTGTTTGCGGTCATTTTGCTCCAATAGTGCTTTGATCTGAGTCGTCATCTGATTGACCTCCGAGGATAAAATATCGAATTCAACGATCTCAGAGCTTTCCACTTGAGTATCTAAGTTGCCTTTAGAAACCTCAGAGAGTGAGGTCAAAAGCTTATCCATAGGAACCTTGATGCGCGCATTCAAATTTTTTTTATTTCGAGTGATGATAATAACAAGGATGACCACTAAGCAAATCTCTAAGAATATCAAGATGATAATTGTTTGGAAAATCTGATTGCTCTTCTTATTTGATAAGTTGATCTCACCGGTCACAAACTCCTGCAGCGTATCCTTCAGTAGAACATTGACGTTTCGAATCTCAACTAAGATCGCTTCACTGTCGCTGATCGGTTTTTCTGCTGCGATATTTTCCTTGATCGTATTTACGTAGTGTCGATCAGTATCTAAAATGCGTTTGGCGATATCTAATGTCTGCTGTTGATCGAAAGAGGGAGAGCTATCCTTCAATTTGTCCAGCTCTTTTTGATAATGAACGATCAATTCGGTCGGGTCCTGCATTCTTGTCGGCTTACCGGTGATCAAATAAAAGACGGAATTGTCTATTTTGGTAGACATTTCAGAATTCATCTTGTTTACATCGTTGACATTTTCAATCGATTGTCGATATTGAAAGATGTTCACCATAAAGAAAATACTGATCAAAACCATCGGCAAAATGGCTAAGAGGATCACCAGTTTATAGTGATAGTCTAGGGTGTTTCCAATACTTATTCGCTTCATGATCAATACCCTCGTTCATCGATTTTAGTCAAATCTGAATACTCGGAGAACACGCGTCCTGTCGTGTAGTTTTCTTTAGGGACGTCTTTTCCATCTAAGACAGCCACGACGACTTCAAATAGTTTTTCGCCCATATTCGGATCACATTCGATCACACAATTGATCTTCCCGGCCTTCAGCAGATCTATCGCGCTTTGCTGTCCATCAACACTGCAAATCGTGATATCCTTGCCCGGTTTGATATCTGTTTCTTCTAAATAGGAGACGACACCATCAGCCATGTCATCATTGTGACAATAAATCACATCAACTTGTTTGAGGTCATGGAACTTCGCTACATTTTTAATTGCCTCCCGACCTTTTGAAAGCATAAAGTCGCCGTGAACCGAAGCAACTAGATGAAACCGTCGATCGTCCTTCAATCCTTCCACAAGACCATCATGTCGGCTGATCGCTGGCGAGGCATCTTTGCTTCCTTGGATTTCCACGATATTAATTGGTTCCTGCACATCTTTGTATTTCGTTTTTAGGAAATCTGCGGTCTGGATTCCTTGGATCGGAACATCTGGACCGACAAATGTTTTGTAAAGATGAGAGTCTTCTTTCGAGATCAGTCGATCATTGATAACGACAGGGATATTTGCATCGGCTGCTTCCTCCAAAACATGTTTCCAGCCAGTTTCTACGATAGGGGTCAAAATAATCAAGTCCACGCGAGAAGCAATGAAGGAACGGAGATCTTTGATTTGTTCGGTCTGACTTTGATTCGCGTTTTCGTAAAGGATTTTATAGTCAGCTTTTTTTCCTGCTTCTAAGACAGACTCAGTGTTGCGTTCTCGCCAGGAGCTTTCTGCGCCGATCTGAGAAAATCCGATCACATATTGTTTTTTTTCTTCATTTGATGAGGGGGAGTTTCTTGCAGTACAGCTGGTTAGTAGTAAAAGCACCAGCACTAAGAACGAAAACCTTTTCATATTATGGTTCCTCCTTCTATCGCATCATTTCCTATTTATATTGTATGAAAAATAATAAAGCAAAGATAGCGTATCAGAAATATTTATAGGAACTCCCTAAAAATAATCAAGGTTCTTTTTTATCTATTTTATAGATCAAGTTAAAAAGCTGAATTATTTTAAGTAAATCACCATAAATGATTCGTGGTAGCGTTTGCAATTTTGACTTATGATTAACTCATCAAAAGAAAAGCGAGGGAAAGTAATGAAGAAGAAAAAATTGGTCAGCGCGTTTTTGTCACTAACGATCCTTGGTACATTGTTAGCTGGATGTGGGGGCGGAAGTGCTTCTACAGATGATTCTGGTGCAAAAAAGAACAAAGACGAAAAAATCACGATTGGTTTTTCTCAGTTGGGGGCAGAGAGTCAATGGCGAACGGCCAATACGAAATCGGTTCAAGATGCAGCGAAAAGCGATCCGGATGTCACCTTAAAATTTTCTGATGCACAACAAAAACAAGAAAATCAAATCTCAGCAATTCGTAACTTTATTCAACAAGGTGTCGATGTGATCGCAGTTGCTCCGGTTGTGGAAACAGGTTGGGAAACCGTCTTAACCGAAGCAAAGGATGCAAATATTCCTGTATTGATCGTAGACCGCAAGATGAAAGGTAAGAAGATCGATGATTTGTACAATGCTTGGATCGGAACAGATTCGAAAGATGAAGGCGAACGTGGAATCAAATGGCTAGAAGACAAGATGAAGGCGGACGGTAAAGAAAGCGAAGCCTTAAACATCGCTCATCTGCAAGGAACAACAGGATCTTCCGCGCAAGTAGGTCGAACAGCCGGAATCACTGAAGGTGTCAAGAAGCATAAAAATTGGAAGATCATTGAACAGCAATCAGGTAATTTTACTCGTGCTGAAGGCAAAGAAGTCGCAGAAGCTTTCATGAAATCTAATGGCGATAACATCGATGTGCTTTTCTCAGAAAACGATGACATGGCTATGGGTGCGATCCAAGCAATCGAGGAAGTAGGAAAAGTTCCAGGTAAAGATATTACCGTTATCTCATTTGATGGAACGAACGATGCCTTAGAGCAAGTAGTCGATGGAAAAATCAATTGTGTCGTAGAATGTAGCCCACTTTATGGTGAGGATATCATCGCGACCGCCAAGAAATTAGCCAAAGGCGAAAAAGTTGAGAAGGAAGTATTTGTTGAAAACGGCATCTTTGATAGTGAGAATGCAAAAGAAAACTTACCACGACCTTACTAATACTTTTAAAGGAATAGAGGTCTCTCTATTCCTTTTTAATCTATCGGAACAGTGTTTATAGGAGGAATCCCCATGGAAAATGAAATCGTCCTTTCCCTAGAGCATATCTCAAAAGAATTCCCTGGAGTAAAGGCATTAGATGATGTAAAGATTAATCTCCGCAAGGGCGAAGTACATGCCTTGATGGGAGAGAACGGCGCTGGAAAATCGACTATGATCAAAGTAATGACCGGCGTCTATCCAAAAACTAGCGGCACGATCCTTCTAAATGACGAAGAGATCGAACCGCAAACACCGCAGGAAGCACAAGAAGCAGGTATCAGTACAGTTTATCAAGAAATCAACCTTTGTCCGAATCTGACCGTTGCGGAAAATATCTACATCGGCCGCCAGCCAAAAAAACTGGGAACGATCGATTGGAAGAAAATGAATCTTGATGCGAAGAATTTACTTGAAACTCTGAAGATCGATGTGGATGTCACGCAGACGTTAGACAGCTATTCGGTGTCGGTGCAGCAGATGATCGCGATCGCACGAGCAGTTGATATGTCGTCTGGCGTGTTGATCTTAGATGAACCAACATCTAGCTTGGATGGCAATGAAGTAGAGCAATTATTTGGAATCATTCGCGAGTTGAAGAAGAATGGCATGGCGATTTTGTTTGTGACACACTTTTTGGATCAGGTCTACGCGATCTCTGACCGTATCACTGTTTTGCGAAATGGCCGTTGGATCGGAGAATATTTGGCAGATGAGTTGAGTCAGATCGACCTTGTAACAAAAATGATTGGGCAGGAATTCAAGGATGAAAATTCACGGGCATTCAGAAAAGCTGATGAATATTCGCAAACAACGTTTGTCCAAATGAAGGATGTGACAAAAAAAGGAGTGATCAGTGATTTCTCAATGAAGATTCGTGAGGGAGAGGTTTTAGGCTTGGCCGGTCTGCTTGGTTCAGGACGTAGTGAAGTAGCAGAGCTTTTGTTTGGTGCTGAAGAATTCGACGATGGCGTGCTTTATATCGAGAATGCTCATATCAAAAAAATGTATCCGCAAAAGGCCATCAAAGAAAACATCGGCTTCTGTTCAGAGGATCGAAAGGTTTCAGGGATTCTGGCAGATCTGAGTATTCGCGAGAATATTATCGTTTCCTTACAAGCGAAACGCGGCTGGAAGCGTATCGGCTTCAAAGAACAGCAGGAGATCGCCGAACAATATATTGAGTTGTTGAACATAAAGACACCAGATGCAGATAAAAAAGTTGGAGAACTCTCAGGAGGGAATCAGCAAAAGGTGCTGTTGGCTCGTTGGCTGGTAACAGAACCCAAACTTTTGATTTTAGATGAGCCGACACGAGGAATCGATATCGGATCTAAAAGAGAAATTGAGAGTTTGATTTTGTCTCTTTCACGAAAAGGCATGTCGATCCTGTTTATTTCCTCCGAGTACGAGGAGATGGTGCGCTGCTGTGACCGAATCATTGTCTTGAGAGATCGGTTCTCAGTGGCCGAATTGGCTGAAGAAGCCATTTCTGAAAAAAATATTATGAGCGCTATCGCCGGGGAGGTATCGTAATGGAAAAACTCAAAGGATTATTGAAGCGCAAAGAACTATGGGCGGTCGTCGGTTTGCTGCTGATTTTATTGTTCAACTTAATTTTTTCACCGAACTTTTTCAAATTGTCGATCAATAACGGTCATTTATATGGCAGTATGATCGATGTATTGAATCGCGGGGCTTCCTTGGTGATTGTCTCCATCGGAATGTGCCTAGTGATCGCGACACGCGGGATCGACATCTCGGTTGGTTCAGTCAATGCATTAGGAGCGATGGTGGCAGCCTACTTATTGACGATCGGAACACCAGTTGTGGCGGCGATTGCTGCTGGCTTACTGGTCGGCTGTCTCTGCGGGGTATGGAATGGGTTCTTAGTGGCAAAGTTGAATATCCAGCCAATGATCGCGACGTTGATTTTGATGACAGTCGGTCGTGGCTTCGCCCAGATTATCTCTGGCGGCGAGATTTTAACATTAGGTAAGACCTCCTATTCCTTTATCGGTCGCGGCTATTTCTTAGGTCTACCTTTTCCAGCAATATTGATGGGCTTGATCGTTGCTGCTGTCTATCTTTTAACAAGAAAAACCTCGCTAGGATTGTCGATCGAATCGGTTGGTATAAATGAGCAATCGGCTCGTTATGCAGGGATCAATACACGGCAGGTTCTTTGGATCTGCTACATAATCTGCGGCGTACTGGCAGCATTGAGCGGTATGATGGATAGCGCGAATGTTTCCAGCGCAGATGGAAATAATAATGGCTTGATGTTGGAGCTGGATGCGATCTTAGCCGTAGTGTTAGGCGGAACCTCAATGGATGGCGGGAAATTTTATCTTGGCGGGACTGTTGTGGGTGCACTGTTTATTCAAACATTGAGTACGACCATCTTTACCTTCGGGATTCCGTCAGAGACGATCATGGTCGTCAAAGCCATCGTAGTGATCTTTGTCGTGCTGCTTTCTTCTGAACGAATGAAGGAATGGTCGGCAGCGATGAAACAGAAACGGAAAGCAGGTGTCTCTGTTGAAAATTAAAATTGGTAATTTGAATGTTCCATTGCTGGCATCTATTGGTATTTTCTTACTCTTGTTTTTAGCTGGCTCGATCATGTATCCTAGCTTTTTGTCACTACGAGTGATCTTGAATCTGTTTATCAACAATGCCCATTTGATCGTATTGGCCTGCGGGATTTGTTTCCCAATCTTAACAGGTGGAATCGACTTATCTGTCGGCGCGGTAATCGCGATGACTTCGATGATCGCCGCTGCATTATTAAAGGGTAGCATGAATGCTTTTCTAGTCATTCCGATCTGTTTAGTGATTGGGCTCATTTTTGGAACGGTTCAAGGCTTTCTGATTCAATATTTCAAAATGCATCCATGGATCGTCACTCTGGCTGGTATGTTCTTTGCCCGCGGAGTTTGCTACTTGATTTCCATCGAGTCGATTCCTATCACGGACAATACTTTTTATGAGCTTTCGCAATTTAAGGTCTATTTGCTACCGGGCTACTTTATTTCTCTAAATGTGCTGATCGCGATCGTCTTCGTTGTCGCATGTATCTATTTGTCGAGATTCACTCAATTCGGGCGGACTGTCTATGCCATGGGCGGCAACATGCAGTCGGCATTGTTGATGGGGCTTCCAGTAGATCGAACGAAAGTAATGATCTATTCATTAAGCGGTTTTAGTTCTTCGTTAGCTGGCATCATGTTTAGCTTCTACACATTATCTGGTTATGGGCTGCATGCGCAGGGACTAGAAATGGATGCGATTGCGGCCTGTGTCATCGGTGGTGTTTTGCTGACAGGCGGGGTTGGTTCACTGATCGGACCGGTCATTGGTGTCTTGATTACTGGAGTGATCCGGACGATGGTCGATTTTCAGGGCACGCTCAGCTCATGGTGGACAAAGATCTTTGTCGGCTTACTGATGCTCTTATGTATCGTGATGCAAGTAGCGATCGTCAATCGGGGAAAACGAACGAAGGGAGAGAAGAAATCAAGCGAAGAGAGCATCAAAGAGTCAATCGATGTAGCTGTATAACGAAATTAAATAAGGTTAGAACGAGTCTTCTGTTAGAAATGGGAGACTCGTTTTTGTTTTCGGGAACGTTGCATCGCTTTAATTGTCGTTTAATAGATTATTTGCTAAAGTTTTGTTAACAAGAGTATCGTATCTCTAAAATAGGGAGCTCATCTACAATGCAAAATAAAAACTATGAAATCATTTTTTTGTTCCTTCTCTTTTTATTTTTACCTGTAAAAGCAGAAGCAGCGCATCAGGGACTGACTATCGAACAGCAGAAGGAATCGCTCGAGCGCTATCCTCATTTTTATCAGGCGGCATTTTCTGACAAGAAGGAGAATACTGATTTTGGTATGTATAAGATTCCTGGATTGTATGAGGCGAAATCACTTAATCTGGTAACGAATGGGATTGCTAATAGTCGTACGATGACACCGCAGGGAGTTGCCGTAACAGAAAATTATCTTTTGATCTCAGCCTACAGTCACGATCATCAGGATCATTCCGTAATTTACCTATTAGATCGTCAAACCCATCGTTATATTAAGACAGTCGTCTTACCGGGACGGCCGCATCTTGGCGGGATAGCCTATGATCCAAAGCATCAGCGGGTGTGGGTCACAACGGGTGGACCGCTTGCCGGTCTGGCCTCTATTGATTTGAAGGAATTAGAAGCCTATCAGCTTAAAAAGAACAGTGTCATTTCATACCATCAGCAACTATCATTAAGAGAAGTTTCTCATGCTTCTGCGCTGACCTATACTTCTGGTGTTTTAGTTGTAGGCTATTTTACGTTGAATGAATATGGACGCATGGCGACTTATCGTCTAAATGATCAGGGTGAGTTAACGATTGCTTCACATGAAAAGATCTCTAGTTTTGATCAAGGAGAAAGGGTACATTCAGGTTTGACACCTGTTCCTTCTTCTTAATTTGCTCGTTCCTTGGGTTCATGGAAAACGTTGGATATGATTCAAGGATTGACCTTTTATCAAGATTATTTATTAATGTCTCAGTCTTGGGGACCTGGCCGTCCAGGAAAAATCTATTTCTTTAACCTGAATAAGGTGGATAAATTTTTCTCGATTAAGGACGCGGAATTTTCAATTGACACACCGCCGTATGTCGAACAAATTACAGCGGTAGATGATCAGCTGTATACACTTTTTGAAGGTGGGGCATGGCCTTACCGAACGAGAAACCCAGTATTAATTGACCACGTTATCCAATTAACGATCAAGGAGTTACTTTCTAAATAGAATTTTTTAGTTATTAACGAATCCGCTAGTCAAAGTTATCAGGAGTTTCCGATCTTGGAAACTCCTTTTTCTATGGCATAAGCATCATGAAACGTGTTTCAAATCGTGAAACGAGTTGAGTTGTAAGCGGTATCTGTTTATTTTTAGAAAAGTGCCCCGTATACTGAACACATCATAAAACGAAGGAGAGAGAATGATGAAAGCGAAAATCATGGATAGTATGCAAAAGTTTTCAAAGGCCATGTTTGTTCCTGTGTTGATCTTACCGATCGCTGGTATTTTAATTGCGATTGGAAACGTTTTTACGAATCCGCGCTTGATCGAAACATTTGGCTTTTTAGATAATCCGATCACAATGGGATTCGGTAGTATCTTGTCCGCAGCCTTGTTGCCGGTATTAACAAATCTTGGAGTGATTTTTTGTGTAGGAATTGCTCTAGGGTTAGCCAATAAGAAAAAAGCGGAAGCGGCATTTACCGCCTTGCTTGGGTATCTAGTTTTCTTGTATGCAATGAATAAGTTTATGGAATTAAGAGAGATGCTGGTGGCTCCTGATCAATTACAAGGATCAGGTCAGGCGTTGGTTTTAGGAGTACAAGTGTTGGATATGGGCGTTTTTCTAGGAATTATTCTTGGGATCGTCGTGGCGCTAATTCACAACCGTTTTATTGATACGACCTTTAATAATGCTTTTCAGGTGTATGGCGGTGCGCGTTTTGTCTTTATCGTATTGATTCCAGTCTTAGTATTGGCAGCGATTTTACTTTCGTTTATCTGGCCAGTCATCCAACAAGGAATTGACGGCTTAGGCGGAGTGATTCAAAAGACAGGCAACTTTGGGATTTTCCTCTATGGTTCATTGGAACGATTATTGATTCCAACCGGGTTGCATCATTTGATTTATACACCATTTCTGTACACTTCACTTGGCGGTGTGGCAGAAGTCGGTGGTCAGGTCTTTGAAGGTGCACGAAATATTTATTTCGCTGAAATTGCTGATCCAGCAGTGAGAGTGTTATCACAAAGTGTCATCTGGGATGCGCGGGGAATTTCGAAAATGTTTGGTTTGATTGGGGCGTGTTTAGCAATGTATCAAACGGCTAAACCGGAAAATAAGTTCAAGGTGAAAGCTATTCTGATTCCAGCGGTGGTTACTTCGTTTGTTGCTGGAGTAACCGAACCTATTGAGTTTTCGTTCATGTTTGTGGCACCGGTGTTGTTCGTCATTCATTCGGCATTGAGCGGATTGAGTATGGTGGCATTAAATGTCCTTGGTTCGCGGGCGATTGGTCCGAATGGGTTTATCGACTTTTTACTTTATAACATTCCATTAGGGACCGAAAAGACGCGCTGGCCGATCTATCTTTTAGTGGGAGTTGCTTTCTTCTTCATTTATTACTTTATTTTCCGCTTCCTGATCGTTAAGTTCAATTTTAAAACCGTTGGACGTGAAGATGAGGATCAGGAGACCAAGCTGTATTCGAAAAAGGATTATAACGAGAAAAAATCTTCGGTACCTGCTGCTGGTGGATTAGTCGCTCCCACATCGGATGACGAATTATCCGGGAAAATCGTGGAGGGCTTAGGCGGCGCAGAAAATATTAAGACGATTGATAATTGCTACACTCGCCTGAGATTGAAGCTGGCGAAACCAGAGTTAGTGAATGAGGGCTTATTAAAAAATCAGACCCAAGCAAAAGGGGTCATCAGCAATGGCGAAAATGTCCACGTGGTTTACGGGTTAACAGTCCCGCAGGTCCGAGAAAAACTTGAAAAATATTTAGGTAGAGACAATGGAGGAGACGAATAGCGATGAAAAAATTTTCAGTAGTGATTGCTGGCGGCGGGAGTACCTTTACTCCAGGAATCGTCATGATGATGTTAGATAATTTGGAGCGTTTTCCATTACGAACACTGAAGCTTTATGATAATGACGGTGATCGACAAGCTGTTCTTGGTGAAGCTTTAGAGATTTTATTGAAGGAACAGGCGCCTGAGATCGACTTCTTATATACGACTGATCCAGAGGTTGCTTTCACGGATGTCGATTTTTGTATGGCTCACATTCGTGTAGGAAAGTATGCGATGCGTGAGAAGGATGAAAAAGTACCATTGCGGCATGGTGTTTTCGGTCAAGAGACTTGCGGACCCGGTGGAATCGCCTATGGTATGCGCAGTATTACCGGCATGTTGGAGATTATTGATTACATGGAAAAATATTCACCGGAATGCTGGATGTTGAATTATTCGAATCCAGCAGCCATTGTGGCAGAGGCGTGTCGTGTGTTAAGACCTGATTCAAAAGTTTTGAATATCTGTGATATGCCGGTAGGAACACTACGTCGGATGTCACAAATTAATGGTAAGAAACCAGAAGAACTAGAAGTTCGCTATTTCGGATTGAATCATTTTGGTTGGTGGACTAGCGTCAAGGATAAAGAGGGTCATGAGTATCTAGATCAAATTCGAGAATATGTTTCTGAACATGGTTATTTAACTCAAATTGAAGTAGACACACAGCATACAGACCCTAGCTGGCAGGAGACTCATAAAAAGGCCAAAGACATTTTAGCGGTTACGCCAGAATACCTGCCGAATACCTATTTGAAATATTATTTGTATCCGGATTACGTCTTTGAGCATATGAAGGATCATCCTGAGTTTACTCGTGCCAATGAAGTGATGGAAGGACGAGAAAAAAATGTCTTCGATCATGCTCGTCAAATTATCGCGAATCAATCCGCGGAAGGAATCGCGTTTGACATTGATGCCCATGCAACGTTCATTGTTGATCTAGCTCGTGCGATTGCTTTCAATACCCATGAACGGATGGTGATGATCGTTGAGAATAATGGCGCGATCGCCAATTTCCCAGATGATGCGATGGTAGAGGTGCCTTGTATCGTTGGAACGGATGGACCAGAAGCATTGGCTCAAGGACAAATCCCAGCCTTTCAGCAAGCCTTGATGTTCCAACAGGTTACTGTTGAAAAATTAGTTGTTGAAGCCTATGTAGAAAACAGCTATCAAAAAATGTGGCAGGCGCTGACCCTATCCAAGACTGTTCCTAGCGCACAGGTGGCCAAAGAATTACTAGACGATTTGATTGCCGAAAATGGTGATACTTGGCCAGAATTAAATTAATGAGTAAGGATGTAGCAGCAACGACTATTGAGTAGGTTGCTGTTACAATCCTTTTTTTCTAAAAATTTGCAGGAGGATTCGAAATGGAAATCACGATGATCGGTTTGGGGAAAATGGGAATGGGGATTGCTGAAAATTTATTGCGGCATCACTATCAAGTAAAAGGCTATGACGTCGATCAGACTGTGGCAACAACTTTCACAACTTTAGGTGGTGTCTTTTATTCGAAAATGGCTAACCTATTGGAGAATAAAATGCAGCGCCAGATCGTTTGGATGATGCTGCCGGCAGGAGATTTAACCAACAACATGGTTCTTGAAATTGCGGATCAACTAAACGCAGGGGACGTTGTGATTGATGCAGGAAATTCTCATTATCTCGATAGTTTAAAGAATGCAGAATACTGCATGGCAAGAGACATTCATTTTATTGATGTCGGAACCTCAGGCGGTGTAGCAGGGGCAAGGCTGGGTGCCTGCATGATGATCGGCGGCGAACAAGCTGTATTTAACGAATTAAAGCCTTTGTTTACAGATTTATGTGTTGAGAAAGGCTGCCTTTATAGCGGATCAGCAGGAAGTGGGCACTATCTCAAAATGGTTCATAATGGGATTGAGTATGGGATGATGCAGGCGATTGGCGAAGGCTTCAATTTACTTCATCATAGTCCATATGATTACGAATTGGCAGAGGTTGCTCAAGTTTTCAACCATGGATCAGTCATTCGTTCTTGGTTAATGGAATTAACTGAAAAAATCTATCGCGAACCTGTCGACATGACTGAGATTGCAGGAATTATCCCATCATCTGGCGAAGGAAAGTGGACGGTGGAGGAAGCATTGCGGTTAAAAGTAAACGTACCAGTAATTACGCAATCACTTATGACGCGCTTTGCTTCGGAGGATTGTGATAAGATAAGTGAGAAGCTTGTCGCATTATTGCGCAATCAGTTTGGCGGACACGCCTTTGTAAAGGATGAATGATTTTGTCAGTATTTTTAGGAATAGATATTGGAACCACTGCTATTAAGCTAGGTGTGATTCAAGAGAATAACTTGCTGTATTCAAGTGATTTGCCTCTTCAAACCTATGGAGACGAACGAATAAAGTATCAGGATGGAAATGAGCTTTTAGCGATTTTGCAGGCGGGAATTTTAGCGTTGCCGCAGACTTTACGGCAAGAAATCACCAGGCTTAGTTTCAGCACGGCGATGCATAGCCTCATGCCTGATGATGGCAGGAGACAGATTTTTTTGTGGTCGGATCTACAGGCGGCAGAGACGATTGATCGCTTTAAGCAAACGAAATTAGCTGCGCATTTTTATGAAATTTCCGGTACACCAATCCATGCAATGTCCCCCTTTGCCAAGTTGCTTTATTTTCAAGAAAAGAAATTATACCCGGCAGAGACTTGTTGGTATGGCATAAAGGAATTAGTGATGGACTATTTTACTGGCACGCCAGTGATTGATTATGCAACGGCTTCTGCTACTGGATTGTTTGACTTGAGAAAACTGGAATGGAGCGGGGAAATCCTCAATCATCTTGGTTTGAAAGAAGAGCAGTTGGCAACACTAGCAGATACGACTCAAGAGTTTACAATGCAGGCAGAGGTACGCGAGCTGTTTGGCTTTTCTGAAAATATTAAAGTCATTGTTGGTGCCAGTGACGGTACATTAGCAGCATATGCCAGCTATTACGCTACTGGTCGCTCCGCCAGTTTGACGATTGGAACAAGTGCTGCGGTTCGTCAGATTACGAACACGATTTACTTAAATCGAGAGAAACAGAATTTTTGCTACTATTTAAAAAAAGAGTTGTTGGTAAGCGGAGCACCATCAAATAATGGGGGAATCGTTTTGGCTTGGGCAGCGAACCATTTAGCAGAGAATCCCGCAACCTTCTATGAAGCACTCCCAGATTTGTTGAAGGAAACTGCAATAGGCGCAAATGGGTTACGCTTTTATCCATTTTTAAATGGGGAGCGGGCACCTTATTGGAGTAATGAAATCAAAGGGGGATTTCAAGATTTGACCTTGCAGCATACACGAATGGATATGATGAGAAGTGTGATAGAAGGCATTTTATTGAATATTCGTCAGTTAGTTGAACTTGTGGCAAAAAAAGAAGCGTTATCTGTTAGCGGCGGCTTTTTCCAAACTCCTGTATTGGGACAATTAGCAGCAGATGTCTTTGGAACTACTTGTCATTATGCACAACAAAACGAACCAATTTTTGGCTTGTATTATTTATTGGAGCAACCCAATCGGATGATTGATGAGGATCAAGCAACGTTCTTTCCTGATCCGCTAAAAAGTGCTGCTTATAAACAGCTTGCCCAAGATTATTTCATCTAATTATTTTTGCGTAAATTCTTGAACGATGTACTCCATCAGCAATAGCAGCTTGCCAAAAAAACTATTGTATTTAATATTTTGACTATCTAAAGGACGCTCATCGGCCACTTCAAAAATAATCGTAGCAGCTTCTGTTGCACGGGATTGACTGTTGCCAGTAAATAAAATTGTTGGAATCATTCGTTCTTGCGAAAAATGCATTTTTTCAATCACTTTTTGTGTCTCGCCTGATTTAGAGATGACGATCAGCATGCTGATATTATCGGCATTATTGTTGATGATCCCAGAAGAATCCGCGGCATTGACAAAAAGAGTTTTGATTCCGTTGACGAGCAGTTTTTTGTAAAGGTACTCAGCGATGATACTAGAGAATCCCGTAGCATAAATCGTAATAAATTTCTCTTGATTCTCTTGATAGATTTTCTTCATGTCTTTAATTGAAGGCGCGATTTTCTCTGTTGGAATCGAAATATCGACAGTCGCCTCCACGAGTTGATTCTGCGGCTGGTACTGATTTTTGAGGAAATAAAATAATTCCAAGTAACCAGAGAATTCTAATTTTTGTGCTAGACGAACGATCGTTGCTGGTGAAGTGTAGAGCGTCGCAGCTATTTTTCGCAAGGAAACGCCCTCAAGTTCATTGACATGAGCCGCCAAATAAGTCAAAATCGTTCGATCGTTATCCGATAGTTGTTTTCCTTTAGTCACTATTTCTAGATCCATTTCTTCACCTCTTAAAGAAAGTAATAAAGCCCTTACTTTGACATTATACACTAAGAAAAGTGAAAATAATTATTGGGCAATTTAGCATATTTAATTAAATAATGGAAGGGAGTTCGACAAATGTTTGGTTTATTCAAAAAGAAAAGTAGTGAGATTCACACACCTGTAAATGGGGTGGTGGTTGCGCTAAAAGAAGTGAACGATCCGGTGTTTAGTGAAAAGATGATGGGGGAAGGATTTGCTGTCAAACCAATCGATGGCAAGATTCACTCACCAATCAAAGGAACCATCAAATCGGTTTTTCCGTCTCTACATGCATTGACAATTGAAGCTGAGGATGGACTGGATCTCTTGATTCATATCGGACTAGACACGGTGGAGTTGAATGGCAATGGTTTTAGTTCCACTATTCAAGAAGGACAAAAAGTAAAAGCAGGGGATCTATTGGTGCAAGTTGATCGAAATTATTTGGCGGAAAATGAAAAGGATGACATCGTAATAGTTGTCTTCCCCGAGATGAAAGACAAAGAACTGGAAATATATTTTGGTAAAAAACAAGTTGGAGAAATCGCTGCGGTGATAAAATAATGTTGTTATCCAAACTGCCGATTGCGAATCAATAATCGCAAAAGCTGGATTGGCACTAAGCAATTTCAATAGGTAAAAAGGATTCGCGAGCAATGTGCCTGATAGTTGATTTTCAATTTCGGATAATCATATGCACTGTCAAAGAGCTGCTTCTTATTTGGGAAGGAGCTTTTTTTGTTGTTAATGCAGAGCAATGAATGTCCTAATCCAATTTTTGAACATACCAAATAAGCTTACTTCAAAATTGAAGCGTCCCTACTTGAGAAATCTCCGACACATGCACCTATAATCATTTCTTTTTCCTTTTTTTTCGGTTTTTATTTCTTTTTGATCCAACTTTACCACTATTTCCCTTAGATCTTTTAGCGTCCCTATCTATTTTGTTCTTTTCTCGGCCTTCTTGGATTTTATCTTTGGTTTTATCGTATCGTTGGTAGGCGGTATCCTCTTTCTGGGGATATTCGGCAGCCTTTTTTGCAGAGGCGTTCTCAGGGGCTGTCGTTTTTTCTCCTTTAGAAGATCGATTTGGCGAAACTTCTCCGGTTAAATGAGATTTCGCTGCTACTTTTGCGGTACCTTCATCATAATACGGCGATGTAGAGGCAGCAACAGTTTGTTTTTCTAACTTTTTATTTTCAGGTGAAGCTTTTGAGTTTGTTATCTCTTCAATAGTTTCAGTAGAAACAAGTTCCTCTTCTTGAACCTCTTTATGCTGGGCATCAATTCGGCCTTCATGACTGTAAAAGTTCAAATATACAGCAAAACGACGAGCAGAATCGGTCTGAAAAACCGTTAAGCTCGTTAAAAGTTTCAAGACGTTAGCAGTTTCATTTTCTAAGTGTTTAGGGACTCGTTTTGTATTACGCAGCGTCCAAGTATGTTTTTTCCCATTTGAGTCGTTGAAGCTCGATATCAACGTGTACTGGTATTCGGAAGGTTCCGGCTGTTCATGGTTCTTTTTCTCCAAGTAAGTTTTATAGAACCTCGTTTCCTTAGTAAATTCTTGGTATTCGCTTTCATTTTTAAATAGACGATTCACGACTTTTTGCCATTCTTCGGACGAAAAGAACGAATCAAAGAAGACACAGTGCTTTCGCAAGGTATCATTCGGTGTTGTAGTAAGAAAAAGTTGATGGATAAGCTCTGTCACTGTCTCCAGTGAATAATCGCCCACGCATAAAGCAAAGCATCACGCACAAGAATCGCAACCAAATACTCAACGACCTGCGATGAATTCTTGGTTTGTTCAAAATATTTTGCCACACGTTTCATAAGATTCGTATTCTTCATTCTAAAAATCTGCCTTTGTCCAAGCTTCACTATATCCATCCTTGTTTTCCTCCAGTTACGGTTGATTTGTTATTTGCTTATTCCAAAATGTATCTTCTTTTCGAGATTATAATAACATTGGTTGGCAGCGATGAAAAGGCTTTCTTTGAGTATTTTTTTCTTTTAAAAATTTTAAACGTTATGAATAATAATGTTTTTGAGGAGTTTTTTGATATGCCGAATTTAATTGTATTAGTTTAAAATAACTATTGCGGAAATGTGATTAGGAGCTGACAAAAGTGACCGTTATTTGTTTGCTTTTTTGAAATTTTTCATTCACTACTAATTTTCTGTTTATAATAATTATGAATAATAAATCCTTCAATTTTTTTCTGTTTTAGTCAAACTTTCTAAATATTAAGAAATCGCAGTTTAGGACCATGATTATTTAGCAGGAAACTACATTCATTCTGTGTTATCTCGGTAAATAATCGATAAGTACGAACTTCTTTGGATGGATTCTTTTATGATAAATAGAATATAAGAACAAAAAATTTTCTCTTCATTGCAATTATCTTCTCAATTCTGCTCATTCACTCATCTGCGTGATTTAACAAACGTCCATTTTGGACTTGTTAAACCTGCCAAAATTGAACGGTATCAACTTTTCTGTTTGTTATACTTTTGTCAATAAAAAAACTCCTTTTTCCGATTAGATTACCTAACGAGAAAAAAAGAGTTTTACATTAATTTTCGGATATATTATTTATATTTAAATTAATTATAGGGATCATAATTGATTAAGTCAAACGCAAAAAAATTTTTTTATATTAAAAAAATGAATATATAAAGCATCTTTTTGCTGTTTTTATAAGAATGAATTTTGCTGCAGAAATAAAAACGTTGATTTAAAGCTCTTTCTATCTAAATAGAATACGCCGTCAAAATCACCGTCAGAAAGGAAGAATAATTTGCCACGCAAAGGAGAAAATATATATAAACGAAAAGACGGTCGCTGGGAAGGCCGTTTTATCAAAGCTCGTGATGAACATAATCAAATCGTTTACGGATACATCTACGGAAAAAGCTATCGAGAAGTCAAGGATCGATTATTAGTGGTGAAGGCAAAACATCTAGAAACGACCATGGTCATGAGTCCAAAAAGCAATGAATCTTTAGAGTATTGGATACGGGAATGTATGACAACGAAAATAAAAAAGGAAGTGAAACCCTCAACCTATACAAATTATTTTCGATTGTTAAGGAATCATGTTTTTCCGATACTTGGATATATAAAAATAGGAAAACTTACGAAGGATAATATTCAAATGCTGATCGAAATCTTAACAATGAAAGGTCTGTCAGTCGGAACGATTCACCTTATCTATACTGTACTAAATAGTAATTTAAAAATTGCAGTCGAAGAAGGCTGTGTGATGAGAAATCCTTGTGAGCATGTTGCGCTACCAAAAAAAACAAAGAATCGCATACGGGCTTTATCTATACCAGAACAAAAAAAGATGGAGAAACTTTTTATCGATACACCCGCTGGCGTACCGGTTATTATCGCTCTTTATACGGGAATGCGAATCGGAGAAATCTGCGGATTAAAGTGGAGTGATATTGATTTTGATGAGCAAATACTATTTGTTCGACGAACGATTATTCGTGTATCAGATGAGAACTCACTTAACCATCGAACGCAAATTATCGAAGAAAAACCTAAAACATTGGAATCCATTCGTGTTATTCCATTAGCAAAAAAATTAACTGTTTTTCTCTCTAGATTACATGACAAGAGTAACTCTGAGTATGTAGTTAATTTTAATGGGAAACGCATAGAACCTCGAACTGTAAGCTACCGATACAAACGAATATTATCCGGTAGCGGCTTAGATAATTTTCCTTTTCATTCACTTCGTCACACCTTTGCAACACGATGTTTGGAAAATGGTGTGGACGTTGCCAGTATTAGTCGATTGTTAGGACATTCATCAGTTAAGATGACGCTAGATACATATACAGATTCAATGATGGAAAAAAGAAGAGAAGCGGTTCAAAAGCTTGATTCTCTTTTCGAAAATACGTCGATTGCCAGCTAAAAAAAGCTCTGAATGAGCTTTTTTTTTAAGGATATAAGCCGTCACGAAAAACGTCACGACTGTGTGTCGACATTAATCTGCCAAGGCAGAATGTGTCTATTTCTTATTAGGTAATCTAATAAGAAATAAACTCACTACAGATAGCTATTATAGTAAAGATTTGTAGAATGACAAATATTTAGATTTATTGGCTAAAAATTAATTGAAAGGATAAGACTGATATTTATATTTTCTGTCTGATTTACGCAGTGCTATCAACAAAAATACCCCTGAATCAAAAGAAAGGTGTGGTTTAAATGAAACCTCTTTTAATTTTAACGAAAAATATATTATTTGAACAAAAGCTCCAAAATAATTTACAAACCTTAAATTATGAAGTCTTTTGCTCGAAAATTCTATTTGAGAAACTGTTACATCGAATTGATACAACACAGATTGACGAAACTTTCGCTGGAATCATTATTAGTGATACGATTAATGATGAGGAAGCCCGACAATTAATTTCCGAATTTAGAAAAAATAATCTTTTCTTTCGTAAAGTTTCAACGATACCCAATGAAACGGAACGTGACAGGATAGAGAAACTAGGAGTTGACGGATGGATTAGTGATAATTCTCCTCTTGATCAGTTAAGAGAGTATTTAGTGACAATATTAGCTGATGTACGTAAAGGAGAACGCCAAAAGACACTGGTATTTAGTCAACATGGAGAGTTGATACATAAAGAAATACAAACGATTCTTCATGTATTATCAAATAAAGAAAAAATCTTTTTCCAGAAATTGATTGATTCTAATGGTGAAATTGTCTCAAGAGTGGAGATGTCACAGGCAATTTGGGGAGAAATTCCTAATAACTCTCATCTAGCGCAAATGTCTATTTTAGTTAAACGAATTAGATGGAAGTTAAAAGAACTGGGGATTGAAGAGGATATCATAGAGACGACCTGGGGCAAAGGCTATCGTCTGAATCAAAGTAGATTTGAGAACGAAACAACCGAAAATGAATATTATTTATTAAATAAATAGCAGATTTCCGTTCTGAAGGAAAACGAACAAAGAAACCAGTATGCTATAATTTACTAAAAATAGCTAAAGTGTGGGTGACAGAATGGAAAATGTGAAGGGAACTTGTTTGTGCGGAAAGAACCAGGTAGTTATCAAACGCTATGGAAACTTTGTTTATAGCTGCCATTGTGATATGTGCCGAAAAATGTCGGCTGGTCCAGTAATGGGAATCGATCCTGAAAAAAGTGAGAATGTTGATCTTCACTTAGCGAAGGATTCTGTAACGTACTATCGATCTAGTGAACAGGTAGAAAGGTGTTTTTGTTCTACCTGTGGTACCTATCTATTTTGGCATCATATAGGCAGAGATCATTACTGCTTTAATGCAGAACTATTCCCGGAAATTATTGAAAATGCTGAATTTGGTTTACAACTATTTTTTGATCGTAAACCGGATTATTATGATTTCGCGAATAAAACAAAATGTTTAGATCATAGCTTTCAAGAAGTGAATAGTTAAGTCGATAAGCCTTTCTATGAATCATTATAGAGGGGCTTTTTTTAATATAAGGGTATAATTACAATCAAAGTACTATTAAATGATCGGTTGCGTAAGGAGAAGAGAATGAAATCTATTTTATTAATTGGACAATCAAACATGGCAGGGCGTGGTTATCTAAAGGAAGTTCCTGCAATTTATAATGAAAATATTGAAATGTTGCGTAATGGACGATGGCAAATGATGGCTGAACCGATTCATTTTGATCGAGAGGTTTCAGGGATTGGACCTGCTGCATCTTTTGCGGCAGCATGGTCACAAGATCATCCAGATGAAAAGCTAGGGTTAATTCCTTGTGCGGAGGGAGGAAGCGCCATCGATGAGTGGGCAGAAAACCAGCCGTTAACTCGTCATACCCTCGCTGAAGCAAAATTTGCGATGGAAACAAGTGAACTGATTGCTATTTTATGGCATCAAGGTGAAAATGACAGTTTAAATGGACGTTATAAGGATTATGCTGAAAAATTGAAAGCCGTATTTAATCATTTCCGAAAGGAACTTGGGTTACCAGACTTGCCGATTATTGTGGGTGAACTTCCTGATTTTTTGAGAAAGACGGGATTTGGTTTAAGTGCGATTGAGTTTAAGGAAATCAATCATGAAATGTCCAAAGTCGTAGCGGAAGAGCAGAATTGCTATTTGGTCAGTGCTGAGATGTTGCAGGCAAACCCTGATGGTATTCATATTAATGCAGAATCACAAAGACAATTTGGTATTCGTTATTATGAAGCTTTTTCGAAAAAAGCGAATGTCTCTCAGGTTATGGGAGATGAAGACGAAAGATTAAGTAAAATCTATGGCCGTGAAACGACTAAAAACGAAAAGATATATTTACTGAGTCATGATTTTGCACTGGGAAAGATTGATTATCAAAAATTTATGAAGAAGTATGCTGAAATCTCTATGTAATTGTTTTAAGATAGGTAAGAACTCTTCTCTTTCAATCTTAACTCTGAGAGTAACACTCTAAATAGGCAGACTGATCTCACAATCATTTTGTGAGATTTTTTTGGATAGCCGAGCGATAGGAAAATATTACACCGCACTTTTTTAAATAGCCTACTAGTTTGTTTAAGATTCAAAAGACTTCAAAATAAGAAGAGCAAGTTTGAAAAGTATGCTCAATTTTTATAGTGTGAGAGATCATTCTTTTAATTGAAAGGTGGTCATACCCAACTTTTTCTTGTATGGTTAAATTATTGAGGGTTCGATTCAAAAAAAAGTCTAATGTATGACTAATCAATAGAGGAGGGTTCTTTTTGGCAGAGAAAGTTTTACTCGCTAGTGATCCACTTTTCCAAAAAAGGCTGACCGTTCGACTCTTGGAGCAGAACGATTTAGAAGCTGCAGCACGAGTGATTCGCGATAGTTTTGCGACTGTAGCAAAGGAATTCAATTTGACGATCGATAATTGTCCTACGAATGGCGCTTTTACTCAAACAAAGCATTTGAGAATGGATCTGGAGAAAAACAATCGGCTTTATGGAGTTTATCTAGAAAAGGAAATGATTGGTTTTTTTGAGTTGGTTTATCAGAAAGAGGCTCAAGTGACATTAGAAAAGGTAGCGATTATTTCTTCTGAACGTGGGAATCAATACGGCAAGTATATTTTAGATAAAGCTCGCGAGATTGCCGGGAATGAACACATCAAGCAGATTGATATTGGTATCATAAAAGCGAACACGCGGTTAAGAGAATGGTATCAAAAACATGGTTATCAAATCGTTCGTTCTCAAAATTCTACACATTTACCTTTTGAAGTATTGTATATGAAACTAGACTTAACTAATGAGGTGGCTAATGGATAAGGAACAAGCAAAGACGAGAATTAGACAGGCGTATCCGGAATTAACGATTGAAACAGTGGAAATCTTAGGTGAAGGGTTTGATAGTGAGACATTCCTGATTAATCAATCCTATGTGTTCAAGTTTCCGAGACATGCCAGAGCTGCTAGAAATCTATATAAGGAAGCTATTATTTTAAAAGAAATAAGCGACAAATTACCTCTCAAGGTTCCTAAAATTTGTTTTATTGGAAAAGCTGATGAGCCGAATCAACTAGATTTTGTCGGGCAAGAAAAAATCGAAGGTGTGCCTCTGGATGCTGAAATTTTGATGACATTGACTGAAGAACAGAAGGACGAAATCGCGAAGGAAATAGCTGTCTTTTTCAAAGCCCTTCATGAACTTGAGCTCTCATCATCCATCGAAGGACTCGAAGTAGATAAAAAAACGAAGGCAGCATATGAATATGAAGTGATTCAGCAGGCGGCTTATCCTCTTTTGAAAAAGTCGGTACAGCAAGAAATCGATGAGGTTTATAAAAGAATTTTGCAGCATGATTTCGACGAAAAGAAATGTCTCATTCACAATGATTTTGGTGCTAGTAATGTTTATTATGATCAAAAGACGAATACTATTTGCGGTTTGATCGATTTTGGCGATATAGCGATTTATGATCGTGATATGGAATTTATTTGTCTCTTATTTGACTATGAAGAAGGGTTTTCCCAAGCTTTTGTCCATAAAATTCTAAGATATTATGGCATTGAAATAAATAATTTACAAAATAAATTGGCGTTTATCGAATTTTATAATCAGCTTGAAAATGTTTATTTAGGTAAGGAGTTTGGGATGGAGGAATTATTTACGGAAAGCATTGCTGAGATACAAAATGGTTTGGAGGGCTATGAAGAGAACATTTTACTTGATGATAAAACAATTTTTTATATGTAATGAAAAGAAGCCACGTTGTCATAGCGTAGCTTCTTTTTAGCATCGTTTGCTGATTTTTTTAAAATTATTCTTAAAAAGAGCTCAGCAATGAAGTTTATAATGGTTAAAAATTGAAAATAGTTGGCTTATTTCTGTAAAAATCGAGTTTTTAAATAGTCTTTGTCTGTAGCAAGAGAATCATTTTTATCACATTTGCAAAAAATCTAGGGTTGATTTTGCCGGATGAACTTGTTACTATTCAATTGTAGAAAGCGTTTGCAAAAAAGGAAATTGCGGGAGAGTGCAGATGAACTGCCACCGAAGGTATAAGCTGTGAAACAAGCTGAGTTCACAGTGAACATCTCAGGTAAACGGACCGTAATTGGTTAAAACTCTGGAGAGCAGAAATGCGCCGAAGAAGCAACCTCAAAGTTGAGGGAATCTTTCAGGCTAGTGACAGAGGACAACGGCACAGTGTGTTGTTGTCCTCTTTTTTACGTCGATAGATAGTTTTCAATGTTTATTTAGCAATGCTCATGTGAAATAAAACACAATCAGAAACTGGGTGAGTAAATGATTATCATAACAAACAATCCAATGGTGAAGGAAAAAATGAGTGAACTTGCTGACTTTTGCTATGTAGAGGGCGCTTATGGAGACGTATTGGCTGAGGTAAAGCAACAGATCATCGAAAAGCATGTCCGCTTGCTGTCGCACCCGTTAAGTGGAAGCATCAAACCAAACGAAACCTATTATAAAACGATTTTTGCTTCAGAGACCACTTCTCAATACATCGATATTGAGAGTTTAGAATATATTGAATCAGCGATAGCCGTCTACGAAAAATTTATAAAAAACAAACAGCGCCCTAATTGGTCCTTAGCGGTGCTCAACGATTTTGCTTTTGTAGATTTTTATATCGCGCAGAGTACGTTGGATAGAATGGGGGTGGCTAGATAGGATTCAACGGTCTGCAACCAATAAGAACTGAGGTGAATAAATGAAACTCGAAATTGGTAACATTGAAATCAAGGAAGTTGTTTTAGGCGAAGAAGAGAAAATTGAAAATGGCAGATTAACCCTCGATCCTGCGAGAATCAAAGAGTTGGTTTTGGAAGACGATCGATTAACCAGCTGTGAAATCGAAATCGCCAACCCAGGTGACAGTGTTCGTATTACACCTGTAAAAGATGTGATCGAACCAAGATGCAAAGTTGATTCAACAACCGGAATCTTTCCTGGCGTAATCAATAAAGTTGATGTGGTCGGCAGTGGTCGTACCCATGTATTGAAGGGCTGCGGTGTTATGACAGTCGGAAAAATTGTCGGCTTTCAAGAAGGAATCGTTGATATGCAAGGCCCTGGGGCTGAATTAACGCCATTTTCTCAATTGATCGAAATTTGTTTAGTGTTAAAACCGCAAGAAGAGTTAGATCCTCATTTATACGAAGAAGCGGCACGTTTTGCGGGACTCAAAACGGCTGATTATATCGGCAAGTTAGGTGAAAACGTTGAGCCCGACAGCATTGAAACCTTTGAAACATTGCCTTTATTAGAACAGATCCAGCAATATCCTGACCTGCCTAAAATTGGTTATGTGTACATGCTGCAAACACAAGGGCTTTTGCATGATACGTATGTTTATGGAACAGATGCGAAGCACATCGTACCAACGATTCTCTATCCAACAGAAGTTATGGATGGTGCGATTATCAGTGGTAACTGCGTGTCTGCGTGTGATAAGAATACGACATACCATCACTTGAACAATCCAGTAATCGCTGATTTATACAAGCAGCATGGGAAAGAAATCAATTTTGTCGGTGTGATTGTCACCAACGAAACCGTTTATTTAAAAGATAAACACCGTTCCAGTGATTTTGTCGCAAAATTAAGTGAATATCTAGGATTAGATGGAGTAATCATTTCTCAAGAAGGATTTGGAAATCCAGATACAGATTTGATCATGAATTGTAAAAAGGTCGAAGAAAAAGGGATCAAAACAGTAATTGTTACAGATGAATATGCTGGAAGAGACGGAGCTAGCCAGTCGTTAGCAGATGCGGATAAATTAGCCACTGCAGTCGTTACTGGCGGAAACGCGAATGAAACGATCCGATTACCAAAAATGGATCGCTTAATTGGTCAATTAGATTATGTCGATGTCATTGCAGGCGGCTTTGATGGCAGTCTGAAAGAGGATGGCACGATTGAAGTTGAAATTCAGGCAATCACCGGTGCAACAAATGAACTTGGTTTTAACAAAATGTCTGCAAAAGGCGTTTAAATCATAATAGGGAGGAAATACTAATGACTTTAGATTTAAAAAATAAAAAAGTCTTAGTGATCGGCGACCGTGATGGTATCCCAGGACAAGCGATCGAAGCTTGTATTGAAGGTACCGGCGCTGACGTAATATTCTCATCCACAGAATGTTTCGTCTGAACGGCCGCTGGGGCGATGGACTTAGAAAACCAACGTAGAGTAAAAGAAGCAGCAGAAAACTTCGGAGCAGAGAACGTTGTCGTTCTGATCGGTGCTGCCGAAGGCGAGGCAGCTGGTTTAGCTGCTGAAACTGTTACGAACGGCGACCCTACGTATGCAGGTCCATTAACCAATGAACAGCTAGGTTTAGCTGTATATCACGCTGTAGAGCCAGAATTTAAAGAAGTTGTCGACGCAGATGTTTTTGAAGAGCAGATTGGCATGATGGAAATGGTTCTAGATGTTGATGACATCATTGAAGAAGTTTCTGAAATGAGGAATCAATACGGGAAATACTAATGATAAAGGAGCGTCTTATGACTAAGTTTAAAGTTGTTCACTACATCAACCAGTTTTATGCTGGAATCGGTGGTGAAGAAAAGGCGGATATCCAACCATTCTCAAAAGCTGAAGTAGTAGGACCAGGTCTTGCTTTTATGAATTCATTTGGCGATGAGGCAGAAATCGTCGGCACCGTAGTGTGTGGTGACAGTTTCTTTAATGAGAACTTGGATAGTGCCAAAAAGGATGTATTAGATCGTATCAAACAATTTGAACCAGATATCGTTATTGCAGGACCAGCTTTTAACGCCGGCAGGTATGGTATTGCTTGTGGAGAAGTTGCTCAAGCAGTCATGACTGAACTAGGTATTCCAGCTGTAACTGGGATGTATGAAGAAAATCCGGGAGTTGAGATGTACAAAAAGGCTGCCTATATCGTGCCGACCAGAAACAGTGCGGCTGGTATGAGAAAGGCGGTACCTGTGATTGCGAGTCTTGCGTTGAAATTGTTGAAAAAAGAACAAGTTTCGCCAGAAGCGGATAATTACTTTGTTCGTTATCGTAAAAATTTTCAGGATGAAAAACGTGGTTCAGCGCGTGCTGTTGACATGCTCGTGCGTAAATTGAAGGACGAGGAGTTTACGACTGAATACCCAATGCCTGAATTTGATAACGTCGCGCCAGCCACCGCGATAAGTGATCTGTCAAAAGCGAGAATTGCGCTTGTGACTTCTGGCGGAATTGTTCCTAAAGGCAATCCAGATCGAATTGAATCGAGCAGTGCATCAAAGTATGGAACCTATTCCATCGAGAATGTTGATACACTAACGGCAGATTCTTACGAAACGGCTCACGGCGGGTATGACCCTGTTTATGCAAATCAAGATCCAAACCGTGTTTTGCCATTAGATATAGTGAGAGAAATGGAAAAAGAAGGCGTGATCGGTAGTCTGCATAATTACTTCTATACAACGGTTGGTAACGGAACGGCTGTTGCCAATGCGAAGAAGTATGCGGCTGAGATCGCTCAAAAATTAGTAGCAGATGGAGTCGATGCAGTTATTTTAACCTCCACCTGAGGAACCTGTACGCGTTGCGGTGCAACGATGGTAAAAGAAATTGAAAAAACAGGTCTGCCTGTGGTCCACATTTGTACAGTTGTTCCAATTTCGCAAACTGTTGGTGCGAATCGGATCGTACCAGCAGTTGCAATTCCTCATCCTTTAGGAAATCCAAACCTAAGCTTGAAGGAAGAACAAAAACTACGTCGCGGCATTGTCGAGAAAGCCTTAAAGGCAATGACTACACCAGTAGATGAACAAACCGTTTTTGAATAAGTGAATACTGCCTGAGTGAATCATCACTCAGGCGGTTAATTGAGCAGAAAGGAGTTCACTTAATGTATGACGTAATAATCATCGGCGGCGGTCCTGCTGGATTAACCGCGGCTATCTATAATGCAAGAGCTCGTTTGAATGTTTTACTTTTAGAAAAAACAAAATTAGGGGGGCAAATCGTTTCAACCCATGAAATCGCCAATTTTCCCGGGTCAATCAAACAAACTGAGGAAGAAACCTCTGGACCAGAATTGATCAAACGCATGACTGAACAGGCTGAACAATTCGGGGCTGAAATCCAGCTTCGGAAAGAAGTAACGGATTTAGAACTTGATGGGAAAATCAAAAAAATCACTTGTAAAGATGGTACTGTCTACGAATCCCATGCAGTTATCTGTGCAAATGGTGCGTTTCCAAGAGAAATTGGCTGTAGAGGTGAGCGGGAATTAGCTGGAAAAGGTGTCTCCTATTGTGCAACCTGTGATGGGGCCTTTTTTGAAGATATGGAAGTTTATGTAATCGGAGGAGGGAACTCGGCGGTTGAAGAGGCAATGTTCATTACAACTTTTGCTCGCAAAGTTCACATCATCCAAAACTTGAGTGGGTTGACAGCAGACGCAATTGCTGTCGAACAAGCCAAGGCCAATGACAAGATCGACTATATTTTCGATTCCGTAGTAGAAAGTATTGAAGGTGACGGAATGGTAGAGGCGATGACAATTCGTAATACGAAGACCGGTGAGCTCACTCGTTTTGAAGCAGACGAAGAGGATGGCTTATTTGGAATTTTTGTCTTTATCGGCAATGTGCCCAGCACCAAATTATATGAAGGCAAAGTACCATTAAATGAATACGGATACATGGTTACTGATGAAGCGATGTGCACACCAATTGAAGGCGTCTTTGCTGCTGGAGATATGCGACCAAAAGTATTGCGTCAAGTGGTAACCGCGACGGGTGATGGTGCAATTGCGGCCTTCTCAGCTCAAAAATATGTAGAAAAAATCAAAAGGGAGGTACCAACAGCATGATTGAGTTAACTGTTGATAATTTTGGTGCAGAAGTATTGGAACAGGAGGCACCTGTATTAGTGGATTGGTGGGGAGAGACCTGTGAAAACTGTCTAGCTTTGATGCCTGATGTGGAAGAACTGTATGGCCAGTACGGAGATAAGATTCGTTTTACAAAATTTAATACCTCACAGAAAAAAGTTCGTCGCTTTTGCATTCAACATAAGATTTTAGGGCTGCCGGTTATTTCTATTTATAAAAACGGTGAAAAAGTGGACGAAGTGGCGAAGGATGACTGCACGAAAGAAGCCATTGAAGAAATGATTCAGAAATACATTTAGGACGGGATGCTTATGAATTATGCGACTTTACGTGGGGCGAGTTATGTTTTAGTTCATACACCAGATATGATCGAGCACAACGGCACCACTCAAACAACAGAAAAAATTACAACCCCAGATAGTCCATATTTGGCAAATCTATATGATCATATCCGTAGTTATGATGAGGTAGTCAATTATGCACCAAACCAAACGTTTATCGGAAATCTAAGTTACAAAGAATTGAAAAATCTGTCACAGCCATGGGTAAATCAGTCCATTGAGGGTAAACGTGAAGGAAAATTCGGCGAAATCATGCCTGAATTAGAATTTTACGGCTTATTACAGATCGCCGATGTTTTTGAATTGGTTCATTTAGAAGAAGCTTTTGCAGAAGAAGTTCGAACGGCTCTGGCGGCACATCCGCTTTTTAAAGAGGATGTAGATAAAATCAAAAGTGAAAAACCGCTTGAGTGGATTGAAAATGAACTGGCTGAAAATGCTGCCGAAGGATTGTATTATGATCGAAAATTAGTTGGTTGTGTTAGTCCGGCGCATCAAATCGATGTGAACTTGAATGCACATGTGATGCTGGAAAATCTCGTGGTGAAAGCCAGTGGTGTTTTGGCATTGCGACAATTAATCGAAAAGCATCAGCTTGATCCTAAAGAAATTGATTATGTGATCGAATGCAGTGAAGAAGCTTGTGGGGATATGAATCAACGAGGTGGCGGTAATTTCGCCAAATCGATCGCTGAGTTATGCGGCTGTGTCCATGCGACAGGTTCCGATATTCGCAGTTTCTGTGCGGGTCCAACACATGGGTTGATTACCGCAGCTTCTCTAGTGGCAGCAGGTACGCATAAAAACGTCGTGCTCGTAGCCGGAGGGGCAACTGCCAAACTAGGGATGAACGGGAAATCACATGTTGGTAAAAATCTACCTATATTAGAAGATGTACTAGGCGGTTTTGCGGCGCTGATTGGCGAAGATGATGGTATACATCCGATCTTGCGTCATGATTTGACTGGTAAACATGAAGTCGGCAGTGGTTCAAGTCCGCAAGCCGTAACCACAGCTTTGATCGCCAGTATTTTGGAAAAAGCACGAATGACGATCAAGGATGTTGATGTCTATTCAGTGGAGATGCAAAATCCTGATATCACGAAACCAGCTGGAGCCGGCGATGTTCCATTGGCAAATTTGAAGATGATTGGAGCAATCGGTGTTTTACGGAAGGATATTGAGAAAAAAGACTTGATGACTTTTGTAAACGAAAAATCATTGGTTGGCTGGGCACCGACGCAAGGACATATTCCTAGTGGAATTCCTTATTTAGGATTTGCCGCAGAAGATTTAGTCACTGGTGAAAAAAATCGCGCCATGATCGTTGGTAAAGGATCATTATTCTTGGGAAGAATGACGAATTTATTCGATGGCGTGTCGATCTTGATTGAACGCAATAGCGGAAACGTTTCTGAGGAAAACCAAGAAGATCTAGAAGAACTGGTTAAACGAGAAGTGGCACAGGCATTAAGAAGTTTTGCTGCCAATCTTTCAGTAGAATAGAGGTGGAGCCATGTCTGATCAAGTGAAACAAACAGTTAAAAAAGTTTTCGAGGATTTGGCTACTAGTTTAGAAACCGGTCGAATGGAATCGAGATTCAAAATTGGTTTGACCATCGACGGCAGCGAATTAGGAACAGAGGTCATGAAAGAGGCTGCTTACGCGATCAAGCAAAAAAATCTGTTTGATTTGATTCTGATTGGCAGCGATGTAGAGTGGGCTAAAGATTTTGAGCACTATTCGACTACGACTTGTCAAAAAGAGTCTGCCGAGATTATGGAAGAACTGCTTGATAGCGGTGAAATAAAAGGTTGCGTGACTTTGCATTATAATTTTCCGATCGGTGTTTCTACTGTTGGGAAGGTACTCACGCCAGCTTTAGGCCGAGAACTGTTTTTAGCGACAACGACTGGAACAACCAGTGGCGTGCGCAATGAAGCGATGGTACTGAATGCCATCAATGGCATCGTTGCCGCCAAAGCCTGTGGAATCAATCAGCCGACAGTCGGAATTTTGAATGTCGAAGGAGCCAAAACAGTCGAACGTTCACTGATGGCACTGCAAGAAAATGGCTATGAGCTGACATTTGGTACAAGCCAACGAGAAGACGGCGGAAAAGTGCTACGCGGAAATGATTTATTGTTAGGCAGTGTTGATGTCGTAGTCTGCGATAGTCTGACCGGCAACCTTTTGATGAAACTTTTCTCTGCTTATACAAGCGGCGGGAATTATGAAACATTAGGAGCAGGTTATGGTCCGGGGATTGGACGAAATTACGATCGTAATATCTGCATTATTTCACGAGCAAGCGGGGCACCTGTGATCGCCAATGCCTTGGAATACGCTTATCAATTAGCTCAAGGAAAGCTAGATAAAATCAGTCAGAGTGAATATCAAAAGGCTGACCAAGCTGGGTTGAAACAGATTTGCGCTGACCTAACGGCGACTCCAGCAGCAGAGGCAAAAGAAATCGAACCACCTGCTAAGGAAATCGTTACTAGCGAAATCGCAGGAATCGAAATCATGGAATTAGAGGATGCGGTTAAAGTTCTGTGGGAAGCTAAGATTTATGCAGAAAGCGGGATGGGCTGTACGGGCCCGATTGTTTTAGTCAATGAGAAGAATTTAACGAAAGCTCAGGATGAATTAAAAAGGGCAAGCTATCTATAGCAAAAAACAGCTCATCAAATGGGCTGTTTTTTGCGTCAAAAAGTTAGAAGAGGAGGTTGCTGCTGGTTATGGCACTATGGAAAAGTGCAAAAAGCAGAGCGAAGGAAAGAGCAAACGGATTTCGCAATTTCCAAGCAGTCAACAAGAAAAAGATCGATGGGGCAATTGCCATACCGACTAGTATCCAAGCGTTAAAATGGCCGCTAAAATAAAAGCCCCAAAAGGCATAATAAATGATTAATGAACCGATCGCCATCACGTCTACCCTTCGATTCTTGATTGGGTTGTTTTTATTAATGAATGCACAAAGAGTGATCATGATACCAAACCGACCAATGTTTTCAAGCAGATTCCATAGCCAGAAGTTTGCTTCATTTTGACTCAAGGCATTCACGGGCGCATAAATAAATAGCGACAATACGTTTGGCAGCATCACGAAACAAACAGCTAGTAGTCCAATAGGAGAAAATCCAATTCGAAGATTCTTCACAGTATTCCTTTCATACATAGCTAAATTTAGTTTTATTATAGGAAAGTAACGACTAACGTACATCCAACTAAGGATGGAGATTACTCGGTAAAATTCTCCTTGACTCTCCGGTTACGGCAGACTTTAAACTGGAAGACAGGGAGGGGATACGATGAAACCACTAATCTTAAAAGGTTTAACTCAGAACAATCTTCAAAATATCTCACTGGAGATTGAAAAGAACAAATTGATCGTGTTTACAGGTGTCTCAGGTTCAGGAAAATCTAGCTTGGTCTTTGACACGATTGCGGCTGAAGCGCAGCGGCAAATGAATGCGAACTATTCGGCATTCGTTCGCAACCGGATGCCCAAGTATCTCAAACCGAAAGCGGAACGGATCGAAAATCTGAATCCAGCGATCGTGATCGATCAAACTCCGCTGGGCGGGAACCAACGCTCCACAGTAGGAACAATCACCGAAACTTATTCTTTATTGCGCTTGTTGTATTCTCGAATCGGTCGGCCTCATATTGGGTCAGCAAGTCAGTTTTCATTCAATCATCCTCAAGGGATGTGCCAAACATGCTCTGGACTAGGTCGTGTAAATCAAATCAATCTTGAAAAGTTGATTGATTGTGAAAAATCTTGGAATCAAGGAGCGATTAATGATACCAGATACGCGGTTGGAAACTGGTACTGGAAGCAGTATGCCTCGGCCGACTTTTTTGATAACGATCAACCCTTGAAGGAGTTAACCACTCCTCAATGGAATCAATTGATCTACGGGCATCCAGAAAAGGATTTGACACCGGTTAATCCGAAATTAGAAGGAATTTGTCGTAATTATGAACGGATTATTTTGAAGCGTGATCTTTCCGAGCGCAGCAAAATGTATGAGGAGAAATTAAAAGAGTTGTTATATGAAGCACCTTGCCCGGATTGCGAAGGTCGCCGTTTGAATCAGGAGACCTTGTCTGTGAAAATTAACGAGTGCTCCATTGCAGACTGTGTTCAGATGGATATGAATCAACTACTGCTGTTTCTAAATCAACTATACTATCCTGAAGTGAAAGAGGTCATCAATGAAATTAAGCGACAGGTTCAACGGCTGATCGATATAGGATTGGGTTATTTACAATTAGATCGGCAAACTCCGACCTTGTCTGGTGGAGAAGCTCAGCGAGTGAAATTAGTGAAGCACATGGGAAGTGCTTTAAACGGTATGTTTTATATCTTTGATGAGCCAAGCACTGGGATGCATGCACGCGATGTTTCTCGTATCAATCGGCTGCTGCAGGATCTTCGCGATAAGGAGAATACGGTATTTGTGGTGGAGCATGACCCAGATGTTATTGCGATTGCCGATGAAGTCATTGATATTGGTCCCTTGGCGGGCAAACAGGGCGGGGAAATCATTTTTCGTGGAGATTATCCAGCTCTGCTTCAATCAGACAGCCTAACGGGAAAAGAAATTTGCCAGACATTACCCATCAATACTGAGCCTCGCAGCTGGCATGAAAAAATGACAATCAAAGAAGCGAATTTACACAATTTAAAAAATGTGACAATCGATATTCCCAAGCATGTATTGACAGTCATCACTGGTGTAGCTGGCTCAGGAAAATCCACGCTAATTACAAAAGTCCTGCCAGAACAGTTTCCTAATGAAATATCCATCATCAATCAGGCCCCAATCAAAGCGACAAATCGAGCCACTCCAGCCACGTATTTAGGTATTTACGATGAAATTCGGCGGACCTTCGCTAAAGCAAACAATGTTCCAGCCGGCATGTTCAGCTTCAATTCAACCGGAGCTTGTCCAACGTGTCATGGCAAGGGGGAGACAATGGTTGAGTTAGTGTTCATGGACCCCATCGTAAATGAATGTGAAGCTTGTGGAGGACATCGATTTTCCGATGAAGCGTTAAGCTATCGTTTAAGAGGCTGCACAATTTTAGACGTGCTAGATATGACACCGCAAGAGCTGCAAGATTTTTATGAAGGGCTCGGCAGTAAAAAAATGATCGAGAAATTACAGGCGATGATTGATACGGGGCTAACCTACCTGCCACTTGGCCGGAACTTAGTCACACTTTCCGGGGGTGAACGTCAACGGTTAAAACTAACCAAAGCAATTACACAAAATGAGTCTGTGTTTGTTTTAGACGAACCGACGACCGGCTTACATTTATCAGATATTAAAAAATTAAATGGATTGTTTCAACGAATGGTAGAAAACGGCAATACATTGATTATCATTGAACACCATAGTGAAATTATCAAACAAGCCGATTGGATCATTGATATTGGACCAGATGGTGGTGTGAATGGTGGCAATGTTGTTTTTAGCGGTGTGCCTGAAGATTTATTAGAAAGTGGAACAATCACTGGTGAATACTTGAAGAAGAGTAGTGAAATGATTAAAAACTCGATCTCCTGCTAAGTCAGCAGGAGATCTTTCGTTTAATAGATATTGAGAATAGTGAACTCTAGAAAATTATTTTTTGCTAGAAACAGTACACAGAATATAATATAGCGAAAAAAAATAATAAAAAGAATTTAGATTGATTATTATTTAAAAGCTATGAACGCAACGGAGAGTAAGCTTCGTGAATATTCTTTCATTTTTTAAAAGATGTTGGAGGGTTTTTGTCACTTTTTGAAAGCCTTTTTTTGTTATACTTAAGAGGGGATGATTGTGATGGATCGATTGAAAAACATCTGTTGCTATGCACCCATGATGGTGTATGCAACACCAGAAGTTGAATTAAAAGTAGATAAATTGTGTTTGGAAATGGTTACACTAGCCGCAAAAGGCTGGAGTGTGGACCAGTTATATTATTATGTCTTGGCACACAGCATTGAAGTAACAGGAATAGAAATGGTATTATCGGCGGATTCTAAAGGATTAGTCATTGTCTTTCGGTCAGAGCAAGAAAGACAGGAGGTGGAAGAATATGCCAGTGAATACTTTTAATTTAAGCCTTATTCATCAAAAAATGTGTGATGAATTTATTGCAGATATCTGGATTTTCGCCATTCAAAAATGCATGGATTTGCCCGAAGCATTCGTTGCGGCCAGAGAAGAGGACCAGCTTAAATACTTCTATCGCTTGATTGATCAAAATGAAGAAATGTCTTTGTATGTACATGAAGAATTGGGACTCGATTGTTAGTCCCGATTCTTTTTTCTTTTCAAGAGCAATTGCTTCTCATAGCAGAAGGCTTGTATACTTAAGAAAAGTGGTTCGCTATCTAATAGAAGTCTGATGACTATTAATTTTAAAGGAGGCAAATTTTATGAGTAATACGCTCCGATTAGTATTTCCTCAATGGCAGGGAGGAAATAATCCAAATTATGTTTTTGGTTCTGAATTGTTGCAGCATATTGTCCCGCAAAGCAATAAAGCAGAGACAATTCAAATTACAGTCGATGAAAATACTTTACAAGAGTTACCAATCGAAAATGGCGTGATTGGTGGAAATAGCTTATTAAAACAGCTATCAGAAGCTTCGAAGATTTTAACGGAAAAGCAACCTGAAAAAGTCATTACTTTGGGCGGGGATTGTTCCATTTCTCAGGCGCCCTTCGATTATTTGCATGAAAAATATCCTAATTCCCTGGGAATTCTTTGGTTGGATGCTCACTCTGATATGTCAACAATTAATGACAGTCAAAAGGGTCATATGCATGTATTGGGAAATCTTTTAGGACAAGGAGCACCAGAGTTTGCCGAAAAAATCCGCCATCCTTTTACAGTAGAACAGGTTATGCTTGCGGGGTTGAAATACGATGAGCTGCGCCCATGTGATCATCAAGTCAATGATTTGAAGATGAATTATCTCACACCAGATAAATTGGTGGAGGATAGTCGCGCAATCATTGAGTGGATGAAGCAGAATCAATTGAAGCACTTGGCGATTCATTTTGATTTGGATGTATTGTCTCCTCTGGATTACCGGTCAATCAATCCTGGTAAACCATACTTGGATGTAGAAAAATTTCCTGCCCCGATTGGAACAATGACGCTTGAAGAAATTGCCCGGATTATTAAAGATGTTTCTGAAAACGCTGAAATCGTTGGGTTTAGTATCGGTGAATATTTACCCTGGGATGCGATCAATTTACGCAGAGCCTTAGAAGATGTGGAAATATTTAAGGAATGAAAAAAGTCAGCGTGGATTCGCTGACTTTTCTTAAACATGATCATCATTATTCACGATCTCATATTTGATTCCATCTGGATCATTAAAAAAGAGAGCATAATAATTTGGCCCATGTTGCGGAAAAATTTGTGGCTCATCTAAAATCTCAGCCCCGAGTGCAAGTACCTTTTGATAGATTCGATCGACATCATTTCTAGAAGAAGCTCGGAAGGCGATATGATGGATCGCTCCTGGTTTTCGTCTATGGATTGTGTCCTCTTGATACTCCTTGAGTGCTGAACAGATACCAAAATCATAGGATTGATCGAGATATTCGATGACATTCATATCTAATTCTTCCAAATAAACTTTGATTTTTTTATTTAAATCAAAGCCCAAAGCCTCCATCAACCCATCATAAAAAGCTTCGACTACATCAATATCCTTCACCGTAACTTGGATATGATCCACTTTCATAGGTAATACCATTCTTAAGTCCTCCTTTTAAAAAGCTATAGTTTCCAATAAGTCTTGCCATCAACAGTTCGACCTAAAAATCCGTATTCTATGAGATATCGTCTAATCGTAACGTAATCATCGAACATCGTCTCAATGATTTCATTGATTTCTTTTTCGCTATATTGTTTTTCAGAAGCAAAATTCTCTGCGAGTTTTTGAATAAGAATAATTCGCTTTTTTTCTTTTTTAGGAATTTGGTTTGCCTTTCCATTTTCATCAAGAAAAGTTTTAAAAACTTTTTCTCTTTCCTTTTCTGTGGACACAAATCGTTCGTCAGAATCGATGATAGAATTCGCTATAAATTCTCCCTGTTCTTTTTCTTCGATAGATTCCAGCAAAGCTAACAAAATTTTTGCCTGTCGTTTCTTTTCCTTAAATTTGAAGCGATGATTCCTCACAGCAGAGGTCGTAATGTTCAACTGCTCCGCTATTTCCTGATCATCAATACCTTTGTTAAATAAAGTCAGAAACTTTTTCTGTGTATCACTTAGACCTGTTTGATTTTTATCAAGATTTAGCAACGCGTCAAAAGGACCTTGGTGTTGGTGTTTTACATGATAAATCATTGCACCTTCGGCTCGAGCTAATTGGCTATTGGTTTCATTGATTGGATAAACGAAGCGATCATCAAAAGTTTGATCACAATACAAGCAATGGAAAAGAAAATCTCCTTTTTTTGTATAGCCTCTTTTTATTTCTTTGATAGTTAATTCACTCTCCATAAAATCTCCTCCTGAATAAATGCTAACATATATTACTGGTGTTTGCAAATTAGGTTGCGAATTACAAAAAAGGTGCGTTTTTAAAATTGCTTGACCTTCACGTAACGTCAACGATTATGATAAAGGCAAGGAGGTTATCATAATGAATGATTTTAACGTAAAGATAATTGATTCTCTGTCCTATTATGAAGCGTATTTGCAGGATAAAAAGGATGAAAATACCCTTTGCTATGAGCTAATGCAGCCATTTGAGGAAATGTGGCGGTACTTAAATGTCCCCCTCATGGCAAAAACTCCCGGAGGCTATGATGTGTTGATGGCATCAGAGATGATGGGCATCTGGACCCCGCGAAAAAGAAGAGAGTTAATTGAAACCAAAGTAAAACTTTTAAGAGACACGAATATTTTTAAGGAATGTGAACAAGTTATTGAGAAAAGTGCACAGCTTTTCACTGCCATTGGCTATCAAATACCCGTAGAGGAATTTATTGTAAATATATTGCTTGGTGATTCGGAAAACAGTGTCTTGATGGCGAGTGAAGGATATAGCGGATTTGGTGGGATACCCGGATATATTTTGCTGATCGTTGTACCGAATGAGTTCAATCGGACACGACTAAATTCTGCTTTAGCGCATGAATTTAATCATAATATTCGTTTTACCTATGAACCTTTTAATCATGGAGATGTGAGTGTCGAGGATTACTTAGTGATCGAAGGCTTAGCGGAAGTTTTTGCTGAAACACTTTACGGTGTTGAACAGCGCGGACCATGGGTACAAGAGTACGCTCAGGAAGAGTTAGACTACACGATTGAGGTAATGAAGGCTGGTCGTGATGCTCGCGGCTTTGATCAGGTTTCTGCTTATATGTATGGAGATGAAGTCGCTCGTGAGCAAGGATATCAACCCGTGGGACTTTCAAGAAACGCGGGTTACACGATTGGCTATCATCTCGTAAAGGATTATCTAAAAAATACAGGAAAAACAATAGCTGAGGCGACTTTGACACCCAGTCGAATCCTTGTTCAGGAATCAAGAATTTTTGAATAGACATGAGAAGTTTTAAATAGGAATCGTTTTTCTAAAAAGAGTATGCTATACTTTTATTAATTGAATGACACTAGGGGTGCTTTTGAAGCTGAGATTATACCCATTGAACCTGAAACAGTTAGTACTGACGCAGGGAATGTGTGATGTTTAGAATTTTGCACCCGACCGTTTTTTTCGGTCGGGTTTTCTTTTCTGTATGCTTGTTTTGAGCAGGGAGCCTCCTTTTCATTCTTATGAGAATAAAGGAGGTTTTTTTATGTTGTGATTTAGTGTTGTTGGATGATTTGTATCAAACAGGAGTAAAAAAATGACAAACAAAGGAGAAAAAAGAATGACTTTTACAGCAATTGCACGTCAAGAGGCAGCTTCATTTTGGGAGGGAAGCTTTGAACATCCGTTTATCACCGGGCTGGCAGCTGGAGATTTGAAGCCGGAAGTTTTTCGCTATTATTTACTCCAGGATCGTTATTACCTAGAACACTTTAGCAAACTTTACAGCTTAATTGCGGAACAGACAAATAATCGTGAAGTTCAAGAGCAGTTGCAAGAAAATGCTGAAAATCTTAGGCTGGGTGAAATGGCAATTCGCGAGGAGTTTTTTTCAGAATTAATGATTACAGAACATGAGATTCAGAACACGCCGATTGCACCCACGGCTTATCATTATGTCTCTCATATGTATCGACAGCTGATTGACGGCACACCAAATACAGCTTTCGCGGGGATGCTGCCGTGTGCTTGGCTTTATCAAGAAATTGGTGTTCGCTTGATTGAGGCAGGCTCACCTAATCCTTTGTATCAGCGCTGGATTGAGACTTATGCTGGTGGGACCGCTAAAAGGGAGCGTGCTCTACTAGATCGCTTGTATCAGGAAAGTTCAAGCCAAGAGCAGCAGCAAATGATCGAGTCCTTCGTAATTAGCAGTAAAATGGAATATGCCTTTTGGGAGATGGCTGTTAAATTGGAAAAATGGTAATGCTTCAAGAGATCGTTCAATTGCGGACGGTCTTTTTTTGGATTCGTTTAACAAATAAGCTGTTTTATATGTTAAAATGCAAGTTAACACTTGCATTATTAGGAGGTATGTAAAATGATTTCGGGAGCTGAATTGGTTGTTAAGGCATTAATTGAGGAGAAGGTTGAGGTTTGTTTTGCTTATCCGGGAGGACAGGCGATTGATTTGTTTGATGCGCTTTACCAGAGAGAGGAGTTTCGTGTTATTTTGCCCAGACATGAGCAAGGATTGATTCATGCAGCAGATGGATTCGCGCGCTCCACTGGAAAAGTCGGTGTTTGTCTAGTCACTAGTGGTCCAGGGGCGACGAATCTTATAACAGGGATCGCTACGGCGGGGTATGATTCCTCTCCTTTAGTTTGTATTACGGGACAGGTTTCAACACATTTGATTGGAAAGGACGCTTTTCAAGAAGTAGATATGTTAGGAATCTGTCGTTCAATTGCAAAATACGCTGTGACAGTCAGGAAGCGAGAGGATTTAGGGAGGATTTTGAAGAAAGCATTTGTTATCGCGCAATCTGGTAAGCCAGGGGTTGTGGTAGTTGATATACCAAAAAATATTCAGCAGGAGCTTGGTTCAGAAAAATATCCAAAAGAAGTAGCGATCCGCGGTGGACAAAAAACGCAAATGATCTCACTGAAAAAACTAGAAACCGCAGCTGAAATACTCGAAGCCGCTAAGAAACCTGTCTTGCTGCTTGGAGGTGGTGTACATCGTGCGAGGGCGTATAAAGAAATAGTGTCCTTTATTGACAAGTACAATCTGCCAGTTGTTAGCACGATTATGGGAAAAGGGGCTTTGCCTAGTAATCACCCGAATTATATTGGTAATGTAGGCATTCATGGCAGCTATGCAGCCAATCAGGCAATTCTGAACAGTGATGTTCTTTTCGCGTTAGGAACACGTTTAAATGATCGTGTGACTGGAAATGCTGCAGTATTTTGTCCTTCTACAAAACTGATTCACCTAGATATTGATCCGGCAGTCATTAATAAAAATGTTGATGCACATATTGGGTTAGTAGGAGATATTAAAGAGTTATTGCCAAAAATCACTAGCCTGCTTCACACGACAAGCTATGAAGAGTGGTTACAAGAAATCAAGAATAAGAATGTACTCCTGCCTGTACACATGGAAGAAGCAGGACTAACACCAGAAAAGATTATTAAAAAAATCAACGAACATTTCTCAAATGCAATCGTGGTAACCGACGTTGGACAAAATCAGTTATGGACGACCCAATTTCTTGAAATCACAAAAGAAAGACAACTGCTGACTTCAGGTGGATTAGGTACGATGGGCTTCGGTTTTCCAGCATCTATTGGGGCCAAATTAGGGAATCTGGAAAAGGATGTCCTGACAATTACGGGTGATGGCGGTTTTCAAATGAACCTTCAAGAGCTTGCGACAGTGATGTTAGAAAAAATTCCGATTATTATTTGCATTTTCAACAATGAAAGTTTAGGAAATGTTCGTCAATGGCAAGAAATGTTCTATGACAAACGCTATTCTTACACGAAGTTAAGTGAGGACGGCATGTCTTATCTACCAGATTTTATCGCTTTAGGCCGCAGCTATGGAGTAGACGGTATTAGAATCACTGATGAAGAAGAGCTTGACCACGCATTTATCCGAGCAAAAGGTGCTAAAAATCAACCATTTATTTTGGAGTTTATGCTTAAGACAGAACAAAAGGTCTTACCAATTGTTCCGCCAGGTCAAGGGTTGAAGGAGATGATTACTTATGCAGACAATTAAACAGAAATGGTTAAGCGTCTACGTTGAAAACGAAGTTGGCGTATTAGCAAGAGTCTCTGGATTATTTTCCGGAAAATTGTATAATTTAAATAGCTTAACGGTTGGTGAGACAGAGGTCAAAGATATTTCTCGGATGACTATCAGCCTTTTTAGCGATGAGCGAACCTTTAAACAAATTAAACATCAATTAAGCAATATGATCGAAGTGATCCAAGTGATTGATTACACCGACATTCCCATTCACACTAAAGAGGTAATGTACGTTAAGCTGCCTTATTATGAAAGTCTCGAAAACGATCTAAATGGATTGACTCAGGCAAACAGATTTATCATTATTGATCAAACAACAGATCAAATGCTGATCGAGTGTATCAATACTGACGCGCAAAATAACCAACTAATTACCGATCTCCAACAAAGCATTTCTCAAGAAATCGAAGTGATTCGGGGAGGAAGTGTGGCGATCGCAAGTCTAATAAAGGAGTAAGTATTTCCTGTATGAAAAATACGCGAAGCAATATTATGGCTGCTACAAGAAAACTAATCGTTGAAAAAGGCTACAGTGACATGACAACAAAAGATGTTGCAAAAGAAGCGCAAGTAAACGAAGTGACGCTGTTTCGGCAATTTGGCAGTAAGAAAGAACTACTGTTGGCAACATTAAAAGAAGCCGAGTGGATTCCTTCTGTAAATAAGGAGATTTATGATCAATTTCAATGGGAGCTAACCAGCGATCTTCGTTTGATGATGGAAGCGTATCTCACACAGGTGACGCCAGAGATTGTCCGCTTTTCCTTAGGGCTTCGCGCACAAGAAATTTATCAAGAAACGATGCCTTATATTGAGAAAATTCCAACAGCCTTTATTCAGACGCTGGAGGATTATTTGATTAGAATGAAGTCAAAAAAGCAAGTCAAAATCCATGACCCGAAAAAATCAGCGGAAATTATTTTTTTTAGTATGATAGGCTTTGCTTTCCTGCACGCCTACTCTAGCAGCGATCAGTATGAAAAGGAAGTGGAAATCTTTATTTCTCATGCCATTGATCAATTTATTAATGGCCTCATTTGAATACGAATAAAAAAAACACCTGAATACGCTGCTCAATTGTTCGGACAGTTTGTATTCAGGCGTTTTTTTATTCTAATGAGTTTCCTTTTAGAAATGAACGAATTTTTTCTTTTAATAGCTTGGTCTTTCGCGGATTGGCACCTTTAGTAGTTAATGCAATCCCAAAATCCTTTTCTTTAATCCATGCCATGTTGAAAAAATTGCTATTGCTTTGATTGGTTGTATCATTTACGAGTTGTCGCGGTGTCGTTTCATTCAAAACAGCTTGGTTGACTGCTGGATTATCTGTACAGATAAAAATGACTTGAAAACCAGTAGTATCACCATATTGAAAGGAACGTTCCCGCAATAAAACTTTTCCACTTTTCTTTGCTGTTAGTAAGGTATCAGAAAAATTCGGCGCGATAACCGTGGGTTTTACACCTGCTTCAATCAATCCGCAAACTTTTCGAGTGGCTATTCTCCCACCGCCGATCACTAGGACAGAAAACTGCTGGATATCAATTAAGATTGGGTACATAGGCGTAACTCCTTAGTCAATGATTTTACGGATTTTCGCTGTTTTGTTTAGACAAATTCACTAGAGCTTTTTTCTGTTCAAAGCGAAAATAGATGAAGTGGGAAAGAACACCAAAGAATACTGGACCTAAAAGCAAGGTTGAAAAGTTCAGATAATTTCCTAATTTCAAGGGTTCATATATTTGAAAGGCAATTGCAACAAAAATACAGACACAAACGCTTATGGAAAGAAAATAATTCAGGTAATTATTTTTAATAATCAATGACTGTTTCTGGATGATTTTTTTCTTTAAAAAGAAAGGAAAACTAGCTGCGACAATAAAATATGGAATCGCTCGTGAAACATTCGTCATGTAGGTTAATTGATTAAATAAATCTGATAAAAAAGTATTACTAAATGACAACAGCCCAATGAATAAAGAAATCAGCAAGGCTTGGATCCAAAGTGCATTTTCAGGCATTTGATTCCTATTCAGTGCTGAAAATTTTGGCCAGAAAACTTTAGGTGTACTCTTTATCAAGCTTTTCAATGGACCATAGCTTATTGAGCTAAGAAGACTCAAATATGCCAGCCCCATTGTCAGGGCGGTGTAACGAATAAAAATCTGAGTCAATAAGTGCGTGTGACTAACTGACAGGTTGAAACTGCCAGCCAATGTTTTGGCCAACTGTTCCATGACACCATACATTAGATTTCCCAAATGAAGAGACGTTGTCTCCCGTAAGCCGTCAATGTTATTTGCACAGCTCCAAATGATAATGCCGCTAACGTATAAAAATAACACAACAAACGAACTGATAATCACGGCTCGCGGAAATCTGCTGCGGCTTTTTTTTGTTTTATCGGCAAGACTCGCAATCGTATCCAATCCCCCGAATGCGGTGATCGAAAAAATGAAAAAAGGCAGCTGTGAGAGCAGGCGGCTCGATGATTCTTGAAAAAAACTTGGCACAGTCAAACTATGATGGATATTTATTAAGACTAGTTCGGGATTCTTAAAAATCAAAATTAAATTACCAGATAACGAAAGGATTAACAAACCAACCATAGCGTAACCGCTAATATGCAGAAAACGGAAAATGACTTGGAAGCCACGTTTGTTCATCCAAGTGATACCTATTACTGCCAATATAGAAAATAACGCTAACCATATTTGAGAAGAAACACCGAACCAATTCATTGACGTAGTTATATCTTGCCCGAAGAACAGAATAGAGATTGGAATGAGAATCTTCATAAATAAACTAATCATCCAAATGAAGTAGCTGCTATACCATAAAAAAACAGTTGTGAAAGCTGCCTTAGGAGAAAGGGACTCTTTTAACCAGTCATAGATCGCTCCTGAGCGATGTGCGTACTTTTTGGTATACTGCGCTACGATCAGTGCGTAGGGAATAAAATAAAAGAGGGCACTAATAAAAAACCAAATAAGTGATTGACTTCCCAGCATAAAAAATGCTGAGATCATACTAGAAAATGAGTACACAGTAGTGGTAATGATCAAAATCAGATTTTGTGAAGATTGTTTTTTAGTCATCGTCCGCTCCTTAAAGTCTTTTCTCCATCTTATTTTCTTTTAAATAAAAAGACAAGATGAATTTTGATTTAAAAGAATTACTTCATCAAAAAAGCGGTAGATAAAAATGAATGAAAAGATTGATAAATCAATGATTTTTCAAATCGAATAATAAATAATAACAATATATTGCTTTGTTTTAGGTTCGAAATAACAAAATTTGGCTGAACTTCAGCGATTGAATAGCTTTCCTTTGATTGCTTTATTAAAATTCAAGAAAAACCTTTAACCAGTAGTTAAATCTGAAAATAGCAGTATTTTATATTGTTTGAGCAGGGAAATAAGATTCTGAAGACTATCTTTTTAGAATACATATCAAGATTATTGAAGGACACAGTTCTCTTCTACATTCTAGAGCGAATGATGATGACGATTGCATGATTCCGTGAGGATAGTACATATTTCGATCATCATTTTTTTAAATCGTCAATCAGTTTTAAATATAGTAATATTTTGCTCTTACCTTTTTCAAAATAGCACAATGTGGCTGAGTTATGGAAAAAAGCCAAGAATAAGGAGAAACGTTTGCTATAATAAAGAAAAATTGAATACTTAATAACTGATCAAGGGAATGAGGTGAAAATCCTCAACAGCCCCTTTCTACTGTATATGCGGATGAACTCTCACAAGCCACTTTTCGGGAAGGCGAGATAGTAAATGGATGCAAAGTCAGGATACCTTGTTCAGGGATTAAAAAATAATTGGATTGGGAAGATTATTTTGCTAACGGTATTATTTGGTGTATTTAGACAAATAAAAAACGCGGCGAGACCATCTTTTCTGGACTCGCTGCGTTTATTTTTTTTGGTTATCAATCAGAATTTACTGAGAAAACAAATAGTATATCAAAAGTAATAAGGATGTCAGTTCAACTTTTCGCAGGTTACTTAAAACAGAAGGATATTAAGCAATAAGAATCAAAATAAAGCTCAAGAACTTTAGTTGAATGATATACGACATTCGAATCGAACTAATTTTACTTGAAAAATTAATACATTAAAACGAATAAGGAGTGAAACATGATGAAGTATTCAACAAAGAAATTGGCAACATTAGCAATTCTGCTGGCGCTATGTGTGATTGGGGCAAACATTAAAATCCTTGGTTCAATCGCATTAGACTCTTTTCCCGCATTTATTGGTGCAATCATTCTTGGCCCTGCCGCAGGAGCATTTTTAGGATTTTTCGGACACATGATCTCAGCGTTACTGTCAGGGTTTCCTAATACTTTGCCAATTCATCTGATTATTGCTGTATTGATGGCGGCCTGTATGTTCTTTTATAGCTGGACGCGCAAAAAGTTGCAAAGAAATAAGGTCGCAGCTTCGATAATTTCGATGCTGGTGGCTTACGTAATCAATGTACCATTGGATTTGCTATTGCTTTATCCATTGATGGGGCCGGTTGTTTTCATGCTTTTCGTCCCCCTGACCTTGGCGACAGTCGTGAATTTAACTCTATCTGAGATTGTGATTCTAGGAATCCCACAAAAATATAAAGAAGCAATCTTTCTAAAATAATCAAGAAGCGGAGTCGTTGTTATGGCAGTGAAGCATGGAGGAAATATTCAAGAAATCAGTGAATTATATCAGATAGATAAGAAAGAGTTAATTGATTTTAGTGCAAATATCAACCCCTTAGGTATTCCCCAAGGAGTCAAAGCAACACTAACGAAGGGCATTGCGGAGCTAGTTCATTATCCTGATATTCGATACCACGCACTAATCCAGTCAATCGCTGATTTTCACGAGATTTCAGCAGAATTTGTCTATCCAGCCAATGGGGCTGCTGAGGCGATATTTATGTTGGGAAGAACGCTTATGCTGAAAAGACTATTATTGCTTGCACCGACTTTCATGGAGTATGAAGCAGCTTTTAGTCAACAAAAAACTGAATTTAGCTATTTTAATTTGGAGCAACGCAATTTTCAATGGACAATTTCAGAATTGATACAATCAGCGAAGGAACAGCAAGTGGATGGCATCTGCCTCTGTAACCCCAATAATCCAACTGGTCAAATGCTGAAACAATCAGAGCTTGAGGAATTGTCTCAATTTTGTCAGAGAAATGAGATAGCTTTAATTATCGATGAGGCATTTGTAGATTTTACAAGGGAGGAATATTCGCTTGTTTCTTCAATCAGCACTAATAAAAGCCTCTACATCTTTCGATCGTTGACAAAAATGTTTGCGATTCCAGGTTTGCGTTTAGGCTACTTGCTAAGTAGTAATCGCGCTGTTCTAGCTCAAATTGAAGCGAAAACTGTGCCTTGGCACATTAATACCTTTGCAGATATTGCCGGACAGCAAGCATTGAAGGAAACAAGATTTATTAAGGATAGCCAGCACTATATTGCAGAGGAACGAAGGTTTTTAGAAAAGGGGTTGGCTCAATTTAAGGAGCTAGAAACGTTTTCTAGTCAGACAAACTTTATTTTCTTGCGATATCAGGGTTCGGGTTGTCTACAAGAAAAATTGATCCAAAAAAATATTCTGATTCGAAATTGTAATAGCTTTCATGGCTTGTCTCAAAAATATTATCGAATTGCAGTTAAATCAAGAGTTGATAACAAATCCTTACTTGATGCATTGGAGGCGATTTTATGAGAGTAACGGCTTCTTGTACCGGTTCATGCGGAGAATTGATTCAAGGCTGGCTAGGTGATTCGCAAAAATTAGTTAGTTATGGAATTGATCGATTTTCTAAAGTAACGCTTCAAACGGGAATTGCTTCTAAAGGAGCTAAACCAAAAATCGAGAAAGCGATCAATAAAACGCTGGATCACTTAAGAATACCGAATGCTAAAAGAGAAAAGCTATCTTTCGTGATCAATTCAGAACTACCGATAGCTAAAGGGATGGCTAGTAGTACGGCGGATATTGCCGCAGCTTGCCAAGCAACAACTACTTACTATGGAAGAAAGATTACCAGAGATGAAATTATCGACATTTGTTTGGCAATTGAACGTACAGACAGTATTCTTTTCCCAACACTTACATTGTTTGAGCAGAAAAATGGGTCAGTTAGAGAGAGCAGCGGATGGGCTCCCCATTTTTACGTGGTTGTTTTGGAGCCAGAAGAAACCTTAGAAACCGAAATTTTTCATTCACAAGAGAACGAGCGCCTATTTTTTCAACAGCGAGCACTCTTTACAGAAGTTTATCAGTGTTATGTAGGGGCAGTGAGAGAAAAATCGTTGCAAATGCTTGGAGAGGCGGCGACACAGAGCGCTCTATTAAATCAGGAAATTTTAGCTAAACCCTATTTCTCAGAATTGATGAAGCTTAGACAGTACCATCAGTGGTTAGGAGTCAACGTTGCACATAGTGGCTCAGTAGTTGGAATCATGATTGAAAAACCAGAAGAAATCCCAGCAGTTCTAGAGGTGATAAAGAAATCCAATGTGTCACGTTGGTATTCCAAGGTCAGTGTTCATCAAAGCTGCTACCGAGGAGTAGAACTGATAGAAGCGAGGAAAATGAATGAAGAAGCTGATGATCACCGCTGTTTCCAGCGGCTCAGGAAAGACAACGATAACGCTTGGCTTAATGAAACTTTTGCAAAATCGCGGGTATCGAGTTCAACCCTATAAGGTCGGTCCTGATTACGTCGATACCGAATACCACACGCGAATTACCGGAAACCCTTCACGGAATTTGGACATGTTTCTAGTTCAAGATAATGCACGAATGAAAACACTTTTCGAAAAAGAAGCGGGAAATGCAGACATTTGTGTAATTGAAGGAGTAATGGGGCTTTTTGACGGGTTAGGGGTAGACAAGGATTTTTGCTCCAGTGCTGGAGTTGCAAAGCAGTTGGATTGTTCCGTATTGCTGGTAGTGAATGGGCAATCAGCCTCAACATCTGTGGCGGCAGTGGTTAAGGGATTCGTCGATTTTGATCCGAAACTAAACATTTGTGGAGTCATTATTAATAAAGTTGCCTCTGACACACACTATCAATTGATTAAAAAAGCAGTGGAATTGTACACCGATGTTCCTGTTTTCGGATATTTGAAGCGAGAAAAAGGAGTAGAGCTGCCTTCTAGACAGTTAGGATTGGTCCCTGATCGAGAAATCAACGATGTGACAGAAAAAATTCAGCAGGTAGCAGAATCCTTAGAAGCGACCTTTGAGCTTGATCAGTTATTAGAGCGGCTTCCGAATGAGAAAATCCGATATACACCACCGTATTATCCGCAATTTCCGGAAATCAAGGTCGCATACGCTTTGGATGAAGCCTTTCATTTCTATTATCAAGATAATCTTGATTTGCTAACGGCACATGGCGTGGAGCTGATTGCCTTCAGCCCAATAAAGGATAGCTGCCTTCCAGATGCAGATTTGTATTATTTTGGCGGTGGATACCCGGAAGAATTTGCCCGAGAGCTTTCAGCAAATCAATCAATGCGCGCTAGTATCAAGGAAAAGCACGAGCAAGGCGCATTTATGCTAGCTGAATGTGGAGGGTTAATGTATCTAGGATCTGCCTTTACTAACGATGAGAAGAATTATCCGATGGTCGGGATTTTTGAAGGAGTCAGTCAGATGACTTCTGGCCTTCGAAAATTTGGCTACTGTTACGGCGACCTTAACCAAGAGACTTTGATCGGGAAAAAAGGAACAACCGTAGTAGGGCACGAGTTCCATCATTCGATTTTTCAAAGTAATGAACCAACAGTTTTGGAAATGCGAAAGGAACGTGATGGCGAAGTCGTGAAGAGATGGACTGGCGGCTATCAGAAAAAGAACACGTTTGGCAGTTACCTTCACCTTCACTTTTATCAAAGTGAAGATTTTCTTCAGAATCTGCTGGAGAAAGTGAGGAATAGCAGATGATCTACTGGATTATTGTGGCTTTCATTTTAGATTTATTGATTGGCGACCCATACAGCTGGCCGCATCCAATTAAGCTGATTGGCAATTTTATCGCTTGGTTTCAGGAGAGATTCACCCAGACAAAAAGTGATCAGGAGAACTATCGTTGGGGAGTTCTATTGTGGTTGGTAACTGTTTTTGGATCAGGATTGGTAACATTTATCCTTTTGAAACTTAGTTTTCTGATTCATCCTATTATTGGCATGGTTTGTTATATCTATTTGTCTTATACAACATTAGCAACCAGAAGTTTATCGCTAGAAGGTAAAAAGGTTTATCAGAAGTTAGTCAACGACAGCTTGGATAATGCTCGTAAACAGGTTGCGATGATTGTCGGTAGAGATACTAAAGAATTAACGAAAGAAGAAATTACCAAAGCAACGATTGAAACGATTGCTGAAAATACCAGTGATGGTGTCATTGCTCCATTACTCTGTCTATTTTTCGGCGGGCCTACTTTAGCCATGATGTACAAGGCTGTCAATACGCTAGATTCAATGGTGGGGTATGTGACACCCAAATATCGCGCAATCGGCTGGTTTTCTGCAAAAATGGATGATCTTTGGAATTTTATCCCTGCTCGTTTGACGTGGCTCTATTTACTAGGAGCAGCAAGAATATTACGTCTAAATACTTCCAATGCTTGGAAAGTAGGGAAGACGGATTGTCGCAATCATAAGAGTCCTAACAGTGGCTATCCCGAAGCAGTTGTCGCAGGGGCTTTAGGAATCCAACTTGGCGGAACACACCATTATCATGGTGTTGAAATTTATAAACCTACGATCGGAGTCTCACTTCGTTCAGCGAAGCCCAAGGATATATTAACTGCTAATAAGCTTTTATATACAACGGCGACTCTGAGTCTGATTGTATTTAGTATTATCGCAATAATCATTAATAATTACTTTTTATGAGAAGGGGAAAAAGTGTGGACTATATAAGAAATCCTCAATTGATTGAAACGGAAAGTTTCAAAATCATTCAAGGAATCATTGATCAGGAATTTCCTGACTATGTTTTCACATCACCAAAGGAAGAAAAAATCATTAAGCGAGTGATCCATACAAGTGCCGATTTTGATTATTTGAAAAATCTAGTTTTTTCTAACGATGTTATTTTGGAGTTAGAGAAATTTTTCTTGGGAGGAAATGGCACAATTTTTACAGATACAACTATGGCACTTAGCGGTATCAATAAGCGTCTGTTGGATAAATTAGGCATTCGTTATGAATGCTACATTGCCGATCCAGAAGTGGCCGAACAAGCAAAAACTAAAGGTATGACTCGTTCGATGGCAGGAATAGAACGAGCAGCAACAATTTCTGGTCCAAAACTATTTGTTATCGGAAATGCACCGACGGCAATTTTTAAATTACTGGAGCTATATCAACAAGGAGAATTGGATACCGTTGCTGTTATTGGCGCTCCTGTTGGTTTTGTTGGTGCCGCAGAATCAAAAGAAGCATTGTTTGAAAGTGACGTCCCAGCAGTTGTAGCTAGAGGTCGTAAAGGCGGCAGTAATGTTGCTGCGGCGATTATCAATGCCATGTTGTATCAATTGGTTGAAAGGGAAAACTGATGGAAGAGTTTGTTTTCTATAACGGAAAAAAGCTGCGAAAAGGGTATACAACAGGGTCCTGTGCCACGGCCGCTGCGGCTGCTGCTACAGCATTCCTTTTTGAAGAGGAAGCCACAGAGGAGATTTGTATTGAATTACCCAATGAAAAAAGTCTAACCATTCCAATCGCTTCGATTGAAGCTATAGAAGATGGCAGCCAAGCTTTTGTTGTAAAAGATGGCGGTGATGATGTGGATGCGACAGATGGGATGTTAATCGGCGCAAAGGTCGTCAAAATTGATGGAAATCAAATTCTAATCGATGGTGGAATCGGGATCGGTCGGGTAACGGAAGTCGGGTTACAAAATCCAGTTGGCCAGGCCGCAATTAACCCTGTTCCAAGAAAAATGATTGAAGCGTCTGTTCGCAAAATCATCGGTCTGAATCAGGGCGTGAAGGTGACGATTTTTGCACCTGAAGGAGAGGTAATCGCTAAGCAAACAATGAATCGACGTTTAGGTATAGTAGGCGGTATCTCGATTTTAGGAACAACGGGCATTGTCACCCCGATGTCTGAGGATGGCTGGAAGCAGTCTATCTCGCTGGAATTAGAAATGAAGAAAAGCCAAGGCTATTCCTCAGTCATTCTATGTCCAGGCAACTATGGTGAGGATTTTGTTCTCAATACAATGAAACTCAACAATGAGAATATTGTTTCAATGAGTAATTTTGTCGGCTATGTCTTAAAAGAAGTTCAGCGCTTAGAATTTGAAAAGGTTCTGATGGTTGGTCACTTAGGCAAATTGATTAAGGTTTCTGCGGGGATTTTTTCTACCCACAGTAAAGATGCAGATGCACGGACGGAAATTTTGATCGCAAATCTAGCGCTACTAGGGATGCCTGTGTCCAAGCTGCAAGAAATCGAGAAATGTTTAACGACTGAGGCTGCTGGAGAGATTATTGCCAGCGCAGGATACGAGGCGGTCTATCAAGTGCTGGCAGATAAAGTCAAGAAGCGTTCTGAAGATTTATTAAAATATCGGAAACATGAGCCCAGTATTGAAGTTGTTCTTTTTTCCTCACAACGAGGATATTTAGCTTCCACTAAACCTCTGGAGCATTTAAAGGAGGAGTGGCGATGATTACGGTTGTAGGTATCGGACCAGGCGGAACACAAGACTATTTATTTGGTAAAGCTCAAGCAGCCATTGAGGCGGCTGATTTGATTATCGGAAGTGAACGGCAATTGGAAATTATTCCTAAAAACAAGAAGCAAAAGACTCATCTGCTTCCCCGTAAACTAGATGACCTGGCAGTGTTTTTAAACGATCATCAAAAGGATGAACTCGTGATTTTGGCTTCTGGCGATCCATTGACGTATGGTATTGGCAAGTGGCTGCTTAAAAGATTCTCGGCAGAAAACTTACTGATTTTACCAGGGATTAGTTCCCTTCAGTATTTATTCAATCGAATCAATATTCCGATGGAGGACTGCTTTATCACTAGCAGTCACGGGAAATCTCCGGATTTTCCGCTCATTTTTAAGTTGCCAAAAGTCGGGATGGTAACTGACAAAACAATAGGTCCTTATCAACTGGCACAAGAAGCATTAAAACGAGGCAATGATCCGATTTTTTATATAGGTGAAAACCTTAGCTACACTGATGAAAAAATAAGATGTTACAAAGCTTCTGAGGTTCCTGATGAAGACTATCAAATGAATGCAGTGGTGATAATTAATGAAGGATGATTGTTTTATTCGGGGCGAGGTTCCCATGACAAAAGAAGAAGTCCGAACGGTCAGTTTAGCAAAGTTGCAATTAGATAAAGCAGATAAGTTTTTAGATATTGGCACAGGAACAGGCAGTATTGCGATTGAAGCGGCGTTGCTACATCCAAATTTAGAAGTGACAACAATTGATTCAAATCAATCTGCCGTAGCCGTTTTGAAGAAAAATCTAGCAAAATTTCAGTTAACAAATATCCACAGTATTCTTGGCAAAGCACCGATTGAACTAGAGGATAACTTTGATGCGATCTTCGTTGGCGGAACGGGTGGAAACATGGCTGAAATACTTGCTTGGAGCTTCCAGCTGCTAAAGCCTGACGGTCGTTTAGTATTAAATTTCATTTTATTAGAAAATGCTCTTCGTGCAATGGAGTGGCTAGAAACCAATCATCATTCCTTCCAAACGATTCAGATGCACGTGAGTCAGTTTACGAAACTAGGTCAAGGGCATTATTTTAAACCACAAAATCCAATAATTATTATCGAGACGAGAAAAGAGGAATAAGTAGATGGCGAAGGTACATTTTGTCGGTGCGGGACCAGGTGATCCTGAACTGATTACATTCAAAGGTTATCAGTTATTAAAAACAGCAGATATTGTTATTTATGCAGGCTCACTTGTGAATCCTGAACTGCTAAAGTACTGCAAAGAAGAGTGCAAGATTTTTAATAGTGCCTCAATGGATCTAACCGAAATCATTGACGAAATGGCGCACGGCGTTCGAGAAAATAAAGAAGTTATTCGGTTACAGACAGGTGATTTCTCTATCTATGGCTCAATTCGTGAACAAATTGAAGAACTAAAAAAACGTAAGATCGAATTTACCTGTACACCCGGTGTAAGTTCCTTTTTAGGCGCAGCCTCTAGCTTAGGCGTGGAATATACTGTCCCTGAAGTTTCTCAAAGTGTGATTATTACTCGTATGGCTGGAAGAACTCCGGTACCAGATAAGGAAAGTCTGCGCTCTTTTGCTCAACATCAAACATCAATGGTGATTTTTCTTTCTGTACAAGGAATCAAGCAAGTAGTCGACGAATTACTAGCGGGAGGTTATCAACCGACAACGCCCGTAGCGGTTATTTATAAAGCTACTTGGCCGGAAGAAAAGAAAATCGTTAGTACATTAGAGAAGATCGCAGAGCAAATCGAAGCAGCAGATATTACGAAAACAGCTTTAATCATGGTAGGAGAGTTTTTGGGAGATGAGTATTACTACTCCAAATTGTATGACGCCTCCTTCAAACATGAGTACCGTGATGTGAAGCGTAATGAGTAAAGCAGCGATTTTAGCCTTGACTTCAGCGGGTATTCAATTAGCCAAAGAACTTCGAGGTAAATGGGATCAGGAAACCCCTATCTTTGTCTCAGAAGATAAATTGGATGAAGAAGTACTGCTTTTTCCGACAGGGAAATTTAGTACAGGAATTCAGGTATTATTCAATCAATATGACGCGCTTATTTGCATCATGGCCACTGGAATCGTAGTACGTAGTATTGCAGGAGTATTGGAGGACAAACGAAAAGATCCTGCGATTGTTGTAATAGACGAAAAAGGTCGGCACACGATCAGTCTTTTATCCGGTCATATTGGCGGCGGCAATCAGCTGACACTAGAGATTGCTGCGAAATTAAACAGCTGTCCGGTGATTACCACTGCAACGGATGTACAAAATGTGACGGCTCTTGATTTGTTGAGCAAAGAGCTGAATGGCTGGTATGCAGATTTCAAAGAGACAACTAAGAGGGTCAATCGACTCTTAGCAGAGCATCAAGCAGTTGGTTTGATCCAACAGGAAAACTGGGTAAGCGATCTTCGGGGGCTTTCTTTGATCAAAGAAGGAGATTCATTTGATTCCTATGAAGCTATACTGCTTATTTCTGACAAACAGGAAGAGCTAGGTTCTGAAAAAATAATCCAGATTGTGCCAAGACGGTATGTATTAGGGATTGGAGCAAAAAAAGGAATTGATTTTTCAATCATCAAAGAAGAATACCTTACTTTTTGTCAATCAGTAAACATCCATTTTCGCAGTATTAAGAAAATCGTTAGTATCGATATTAAGCAACAAGAAGCTGGAATCTGCCAATTAGCTGAATGGCTGGAGATTCCCTTTGAAACCTATTCAGCAGCAGAATTATTAACCGTTTCAGAGAAATATCCGCAGTCAGCTTTTGTTAAAAACGTAACAGGAGTTGGAAGTGTTTGTTTGGCAGCGGCTGACTTAGCCAGTAATGGAAAAGTGGTGACTGAGCGTTACGCCAATAAGGGAGTCACCTTTGCATTGGGAAAGGATGAAGACGACACATGCTATACGTTGTGGGATTAGGGCCAGGCGAGAAGGAAAAGATGTCACTTGAAGCTATTGAAGTTATTAAAAAGGTGAAAGTGATTGTTGGTTATACGACCTATGTTCGTTTAATCAAAGAGCTAGTTGGTGAAAAAGAAATTGTCAGTACAGGAATGAAACAAGAAATTGATCGCTGTAAAAAAGCGATTGAGATAGCTAAAACAGGTAAGGATGTCGCTGTCATTTCTAGTGGCGATGCAGGCGTCTATGGGATGGCAGGCTTGGTCTTAGAACTTGTCAGTCAAATGGATGAAGAGCTTGAAGTCAAAGTGATTCCTGGAATTACTGCCAGTATTGCTGGCGCAGCTTTGTTGGGTGCTCCGCTAATGAATGATTTTTGCCACATTAGCTTGAGTGACTTAATGACACCATGGAAAATGATTGAAAAACGACTTCACGCAGCAGCCAGCGCCGATTTTGTAATCTGCCTGTATAATCCTCGAAGCAAAGGCAGACCGGATCATTTAGCAAAGGCATTAGCAATTATTCAACAATATAAATCAAAAGATACAATCATCGGATTGGCTAAAGATGTAGGTCGCAAAAAAGAACAGGCAATCTTTACTTCAATAGGCGATGTAGACGAAAACTTAGTGGATATGACGACTGTTGTATTAGTTGGAAATAAAGAAACCTATCTATCGGATGGCCGAATGATTACTCCTCGAGGTTATCAATTATGATTCTGTTACTTGGAGGAACCTCTGATAGTTTAAAAATTGCGCAGGAATTAAATAAAGCGAATCTAGCTTTTTATTTATCTGTTGTATCGGATTACGGAGAGAATTTGGCTACAGCAGTAACAAGCAATGTGGTTAAGGGACGTCTAAGTACAAGAGAAATGATCGAATTCATGAAGAAACATCAAATCACTCAACTGATTGACGCCACACATCCTTATGCGATCGAGGTTTCAAAAAACGCCATGACGGCTTGTATTCAGCTTGGAACTAATTATCTTCGATTTGAACGTCCTTCACTGATTACTGATGAGATGATCACCGTCCAATCAATAAAAGCTGCTTGTGAACAGGCTTTAAACTATTCAGGCAAGATCTATTTAACCACTGGAAGTAAGACGTTGGCGGATTTTTTAAAGTATCTGCCTAAGGAACGAATTGTTGCCAGAGTGTTGCCAACTGTTGAGGTATTAAACGCAGTTGAAAAGCTGGAGATACCCACTGGTCATATCGAAGCACTTAAGGGCCCTTTTTCTAAGGAACTCAATCGCGAGCTTTTGATCCATAATCGGGCTGGGGTAATGATTACTAAAGAAAGCGGTCTTGCGGGTGGTTTTCTTGAGAAAACGGAAGCCTGTAAAGAGCTAAATATTCCGTGTGTTGTCATTCAACGTGAACAATTAGACTATCCTGAAAAGTTTTCTTCTATTGAAGGACTAATTTATACAAGCAAGAAGAACCAATCGTTAACGAAAAAAAAGGAGCGATGAAATGACTGGACATATCGCCTTAATTGGTGCAGGACTGGGAGATCCAGAATTATTGACCGTTAAAGGATTGAGAAAAATCAAACAGGCAGATGTGATTGTCTATGATCGTTTGATTAATCCAGCGATTCTGAATTCCTGTAAAGCGACCTGTGAAAAAATTTACGTAGGCAAAAAGCCCAATTACCATCCTGTTCCACAGGAAAAAATTGAAGAAATCATGGTCGAAAAAGCCCAACAAGGCCTTGATGTAGTCCGACTTAAAAGTGGTGACCCTTATGTTTTTGGTCGTGGTGGAGAAGAAGGGGCGGCTTTGAAACAAGCGGGCATCCTATTTGAAGTCATTCCGGGAATTACCTCTTCAATTGGGGGATTAGCTTACGCCGGAATCCCAATTACTCATCGAGATTTGGCAGCAGATTTTCATGTTTATACTGGGCATTTAAATAATTCAGAACGTGAAATTGATTGGGCGACAGCGGCCAAGGTTGGAGGAACTTTAGTCTTTCTAATGGGGATGTCAGGACTAAAGAAAATTACCGAGCAGCTGATGCTTCATGGGAAGGATAAGAATACTCCAGCGGCAATCATTCAATGGGCGAGTCGTAAACAACAAAAAACAGTAGTTGGGACATTAGAAACAATTTTTGAAAAAGCCTGTGCCGCTGAATTGCAGCCGCCTAGTTTGATCGTGATTGGCGAGGTGGTTACACGAAGAGAGGATCTAAACTTCTTTGAAGAACGACCTTTGTATTCAATCAGTATTGCTGTTTCATTTTCAAAAAAGAAACGTATGGTGAGTCGTTTAACAGATTTAGGCGCGGAAATTATCGAACTACCACCAAGTAGTACTGAATTTTTTGATACGACGATTGATTTTTCTAAGCCTCAACAAGTAGTTTTCACTGATCCACTAAGTGTAGAAATGTTTATTCGAGCAATGAAAACACAGGAAATTGACTGGCGAAAATTAGCCGACTGGTATTTTATTTCTGTTGGACATCACACTGGATCGGTTCTGGAAAAGGCCGGAATACGACCTGATATGAATTATCCAGATTTAACGGAATGCATGCAGCAATTAGGAGAAGACTCGAACATCTTATTTTTAGGCGATCATTTAGTACTAGCAGAAGTAAAAAATCGTGAATTACCAGTTGAAAAACTTCTTACACATGAGGAAAAAATCACTGTTGATATTCCTGATCTTTGGCAAAAGGCAGATCTGATGTATTTTCCAAATTCAAAAGCAGCACGCCTGTTTCTAACCGCATTAAGTGAGGAGGAGTTAGCGACTGTCGCGCAAAAGAAAGTGATCGTGATGGGGCAGAAGACAAAAGCAGTCTTCGATAGCTATCAGCTTTCTGTGGTTCAGACGGCAGAACCTACATTTGACCAAGTCGTAGAAAAAATAAAAGAGGAGATGAAGCGATGAAACCTGCATTAATTGCTGTTAGTTTTGGAACAAGTTATCCAGAGACACGAAAAAAAACAATTGGGGCTGTAGAGGAAAAGTTAGCAGAGAAATATCCTGAATTAGAAGTTTTTCGCGCCTTTACTTCCAATAAGGTGATCAAAAAGATTAAAGAACAAGAAAATGTAACGGTTTTAACGGTAGATCAACAGATGAAAAAACTGATTGCTGAGGGCTATAAAGAAATCTATGTTCAACCCCTTCATATCATTCCTGGAATTGAATATTCTAAGGCTTTGCATCAAGCAATGCGTTATAAGGATCAGCTAGAGCTTGTCAAAGTTGGGAAGCCATTACTTAGCAGTATTGAAGATTATCAAAAGGTTGTCGCTTGGCTAGAGACCTTGTCCGCTGATCTTAAGGATGATGAAGCACTTGTCTTGATGGGACATGGTAGTCAACACTCAGCTTTTACAGTCTACGCTTGTCTTGATCACATGCTTTTGGAAAAACCAATCTTTATCTGTGCGGTGGAAAGCTATCCAGAAATTTCTTTATTGATTGAACGACTTAAAAAAAGCCGATATAAAAAGATCAAGCTTTACCCATTAATGTTGGTGGCTGGTGATCATGCAACAAATGATATGGCTTCTGATGAAGAGGATTCTTGGAAATCTCAGTTGGAACAGGCTGGTTTTACTGTTGAGGCGCACCTTAGTGGTATGGGTGAATTTCAGGAAATACAACAGCAATTTTGTGAGCATGCAGCAGCAATGATGGAAGGATCGACAAATGACTAAATTTTATGGAGTTGGGACTGGACCGGGAGCATCAGATTTATTAACGATTCGTGGAAAAGAAGTTTTGCAAATGGTTGACTGCCTGTATACGCCAGAACCCAAGAAGGCCGGGAAAAGTCTCGCTTTACAAATTGTTACTCCTTACTTAAGAGAGGACTTGACAATCAAACAACGTCACTTCCCGATGGTAAATAATTGGGAGGAAAAACGAAACGCTTGGGACAAGATTGCTGAGGAAATCATTTCAGATGTCAAGGGCGGCTTGAATGTAGCCTTCATAACTTTAGGTGATCCTATGGTTTATAGTACCTATAGTTATTTGTTAGAGCGTATGACAGAACAAATAGAAACAGAGACAGTTCCAGGCATTTCTTCTTTTTGCCAAATTTCTAATGAGTTGCAGATTCCTTTGGTAATTGATGAAGAGAGTTATGCCGTTTTACCTGCGGCTGCTGATGAAGAAATACTACGAATCGCTTTAAAAAATATTTCTACAGTTATTTTAATGAAGGTTTCGATTGCACTGCCAAAAATAGTAAAGCTTTTAACGGAGCTAGATTTATTAGGACAAACGGTATTGGTCAGTGATTCTTCAATGTCGTCAGAGAAAATTATGATTGGACTAAATGAGTTGGATGAGCAGGATTCCCTTTCCTATTTCAGTACCATGATTGTTTATAAAAATAGAACGTTGAAAGGAAGGTAAAAAGATGAAAGTAAAAACAGTTAAAAAAATTCTCTTTGTCGCGCTTCTTTTAATTCTAGTTGTCCCTCAAAAGGCACACGCGATGCACATCATGGAAGGTTTCTTACCCCTTGGCTGGTGTTTGTTTTGGTATGCGGCATTCATTCCGTTCTTTCTCTATGGATTATTCAGTATCAGAAAAGCTGTGGCTGAGAATCCACAAAACAAAGTACTGTTAGCTTTTAGTGGTGCCTTCATTTTCATCTTATCAGCATTGAAAATCCCATCAGTTACGGGTTCTACCTCCCATCCGACGGGTGTGGGGATTGGAACGGCTCTCTTTGGACCCGGAGTGATCAGTGTTTTAGGAACCATTTGTTTATTATTCCAAGCCTTATTATTAGCTCATGGTGGAATAACAACCTTAGGAGCAAATGCCTTTTCTATGGCAGTCGTTGGTCCATTTGTTGGTTATGGCGTTTACCTGCTTCTGAAAAAAGCGAACGTTTCAACGTCTGTTTGTTTGTTCTTGTGTGCGTTTATTGCGGATTTAGCGACGTACTTTACCACCTCTGTTCAGCTAGGACTAGTTTTCCCTGATCCCTCATCAGGTATTTTTGGAGCAATCATGAAATTTGTAGGTGTCTTTATGATGACTCAGATTCCAATTGCCATTGCCGAAGGGCTTTTGACCGTCGTTGCTTATAATCTTATTTCAGCGAACTTTCCTTTTCATGAAAGAGGGGTTTTGAACAATGGAAAAAAATAAATCAAAAACAGGGTTGAATATCATTCTTTTATTGGCAGTAGCTGCTTTGATGGTTGGGGCTTTATTGATCAATCAAAACGGGGAATATGGCGGTTCAGATGGCGAGGCAGAAACCGTTATTACGGAAATTAATCCGGATTATGAACCGTGGTTTAATTCATTATTAGAACCTAAGAGTGGAGAGATTGAAAGCTTATTGTTTACTCTTCAAGGAAGCTTAGGTGTAGGAATCATTACCTATATTTTAGGTTACTACAAAGGAAAAAATAAAAATGCTGTTAATTGATAAGATTGCTTATGAAAACCGGCTACTTGATCTATCTCCAGGAATAAAAGGTTGTTTGTATCTTTTTCTATTGATCAGTTGTTTTCTATCGCCGCCAATGGTTCAAGTGCTAATAAGTCTCATTATTGGTGGAGCAACTATCTTTGTTACGAAAGTGAGAGCAAGCAGGTATTTCAAATGGCTACTGGTTCCAGCGCCTTTTCTTGTGATTAGTATCTTAACAATCTTGTTTTCCGTTAGCTCACAGTCAAAAGATTTTATCTTTCAGATTCCAGTATTTCATCATTTTCTAGGAATATCCGAAGCATCACTTTATTTAGGAACACGCTTGTTTTTTCGGTCGGCTAGTTGTGTGATCTGTACCTATTTTTTTATTTTAACTGTTCCTTTTCACCAAATTTTATTGATTATGAAAAAAGCTCATTTTCCAGCGCTATTGATTGAATTAACCATGTTAATGTATCGTTTTATTTTTATTTTCATTGATGAACTTCTAATTATTAAACGTGCGCAGGATATGCGTTTTGGATTCAGAGGATTAAAAAACAGCTATCAGTCACTAGGAGTACTGATTAAGCTTCTATTTTTTCAAACATTTGATCGTTTTAATAAGATGATTCTTTCGCTTGAAATGAAATTTTTTGATGGTGATTTTCCACTATAATTACTAAATGAGAGAAGGTGCTAACGTGTTTAAGGTAACAGATTTATGCATCAGTTACGAAAATCAAGCAGATGTCTTGCATCATCTTTCTTTGGATTTTAGCGATCATCGAGCGATTGGCGTTTTAGGAGCAAACGGTTCAGGAAAATCAACCTTGTTTGCGGCGATCGTAGGACTTCTACGACCAAGCAAAGGCGAGATCATTTATGATAATAAACCGTTGAATTATAAAAAAACAGCGCTGTACAAGTATCGACAGGAAGTTGGAATTGTTTTTCAAGAGCCTGAACATCAGATTTTTTATTCGATTGTGGAAGATGATGTCGCGTTCGCACTAAAAAATTTAGGGATTGAACCAGCACAGATTCAAGCCAGAATGGATGAGGTATTTACTCTACTTAAAATTGAACATTTGAAAAAGAAACCTGTTCAATACTTGAGTTATGGTCAAAAGAAAAAGATCGCGATCGCCAGTGTTTTAATGCTTAAAACGAAATGGCTATTATTGGACGAACCAACTGCAGGGTTGGATCCAGCCGGCAGGCAACAGATGATCGAGATTATCTCACGGCTAATCCAACAAGGAACCAAAATTATTCTCTCTAGTCATGATATGGATTTAATGTATGAAGTTTGCGAGTATCTGTATGTTCTTGATAAGGGAGTAATCATTAAAGAAGGAACGACTGACCAAGTATTTTTGGATGAGAAGATTCTTAAGACTGCTGGCTTAGAGCAGCCTTGGTTGGTCAAGATTCACCAGCAATTAGGTTTTCCACTAGTGAAAAATCAACAAGAGTTTATGAAAACAGAAATGAGAGCGAGGTGAAGGAAATGGGAAAAAGCTTGATGATTCAGGGGACTGCTTCGGATTCAGGCAAAAGTATTTTGGTGGCAGCCTTATGCCGTATTTTTCATCAAGATGGAATGAAAGTGATGCCCTTTAAGTCACAAAACATGGCGTTGAATTCTTATATCACATTGGACGGAAAGGAAATGGGGCGGGCACAAGTTTTCCAAGCAGAGGCTGCCGGAATTGAGCCAGATGCACGAATGAATCCGGTTTTATTAAAACCTACCTCTGATCGCAAATCGCAAGTAATTTTTAATGGGAAAGTCCTTTGTGATATGGATGCTGTGGAATACCATGATTTTAAGCCTCAGCTGATAGAAAAAATATCTGATCTGTATCAGGAGTTACTAGAAGAGAATGATGTAATTGTCCTTGAAGGTGCAGGTAGCCCAGCAGAAATTAATTTGAATAGTCGTGATATTGCAAATATGGGAATGGCAAAAATTGCCGATGCTCCGGTCCTTTTAGTAGCGGATATTGATAAGGGCGGTGTTTTTGCTTCAATTTATGGCACGATTCATTTACTGGAGCATGAAGAACGCGCTCGAATTAAAGGAATTATCATTAATAAATTTCGCGGCGATATCGCCTTGTTGGAACCAGGCTTAAAAATGATCGAAGACTTGACTGATGTTCCGGTGGTTGGGGTCATCCCGTATGCACAATTAAATATTGAAGATGAAGATAGTGTGGCTTTATCACAGGTGAGCCGAATGTATAATACGCAGAAAGATTTAGACATTGCTGTAATTGGGCTATCTAAAATGTCCAATTTTACTGATTTTAAGAGTTTAGAAAGTGAGCCAGATGTGTCAGTTCGGTATGTTTTTCCGAATGATCAACTAGGCAGTCCGGATATTCTCATTTTACCTGGCAGTAAAAATACGTTAGAAGACTGTCTCTACTTGCAGCAATCTGGATTAGCGAAAGAGATTGAACGAGTAAAAGCCGAAGGAAAAATGATTTTTGGAATCTGTGGAGGTTTTCAATTACTTGGGAAAAAACTGCATGATCCCCATCACGTAGAATCGACTATTGGCAGTATCGATGGATTAGGTCTATTGAACACAGAAACCTTTTTTGAAGCAGAAAAAACGACTACGAGAGTAGAAGCAATCATCGAGGATGAGACGATCAGCGGCTACGAAATTCACATGGGAAGATCAGAGAATCACGAGCAGCAGTATTTTGCTCAAATAATTTCCGCCAATGGTCAAGCAATTTTGAAGGAAGACGGCGCTGTTAGTTCAGATAAGAAAATCATCGGGACATACTTGCATGGTGTTTTTGATAACAGTGCTTGGCGAAGGAAACTGTTAAATCAGGTTCGAGCTGAAAAAGGGCTACTTCCAATTGACAAAATTGCGTTACCGTATCATGAGTGTAAAAATCAGCAGTATGATAAGCTGGCTGATTTAGTTCGTGAGAATGTTGATTTAGAAAAAATCTATCAAATTGTGAATCAGGAGGCAAATGTATGAACATCTATACGCGCTATGGGGATCAAGGATTCACCAGATTGGTCGGAGGGGGAAGAGCAAAAAAAAGTGCTCCTCGTGTCCAAACGTATGGATCAATTGATACATTAAATGCTCAAGTTGGAATTACTGTAGCTTCTCTCGGTCAACAAGAATCACTGCATACAGAATTGGTACAGATCCAACAGTGGATTTTTGATTGCGGCAGTGATTTTGCAACACCTGAAGAGAAACGTCCCTATAAGGTTCAATCACAGGTCATTACTTGGTTGGAAGAAAAAATTGATTTTTATTGGGAAGAGTCGCCCAAAATCGATCGATTTGTATTGCCGGGAGGTACAACGATAGCCGCAAATTTACACCTTTGCCGTTGTTTTACCAGAGAAGCTGAGCGAAATGCAGTAGCTCTCTTGGAATACAATGAAGCAATTAACGAAGAGGCGTTAAAGTTTTTAAATCGTTTATCTGACTATTTTTTTGCTTTAGCTCGTTGGGTCAATGGGCAAGCTGAGCAATCAGAAATCTTATATGAGAACAGTCCTCCTGTTTTTAACAGGAAGAAATGATCTAGAAAAATGAGCTCATCGAGTGAAAGAAGGAAAAAAATGAAAAAGCTGAGAGTTGGCACACGCGGTAGTAAATTGGCCACGACACAAACAAAACAAACGTTAGCTATTTTTCAGGAACATTATCCAGAAGTGGAAGTTGAACTAGTAAGAATTAAAACAAAAGGAGATCATCTTGCAACGCATAACTTACAGGCAATCGGTGGACAGGGCTGCTTTGTAAGAGAACTAGAGTATCAGCTTCGTGAGGGAAACATTGATTTTGCGATCCACAGCTTGAAGGATATTCCAACCACGATTCACGAAGAATTAGCGTTGGCTTGTATAATGAAGCGTCATTCACCAACAGATGCTCTGATTATTAGAGAAAACGGGAAAACATTAGAAACTTTACCAAAAAATGCCATTGTTGGAACTAGTAGTCTTCGTAGAAAGGCACATTTACTGCATGTACGACCAGATTTTGATATTCAACCTATTCGAGGAAATATCGACACGCGGATCCGTAAGATGACTGAAGGCCAGTACGATGCGATTGTGTTAGCGCTAGCTGGATTAGAACGCCTTGGGCTGGATCAAACCGTTTATCATCAAGAACTATCTACTGAAGTCATGCTTCCGGCGATTGGCCAGGGTGCAATTGCTTTGGAATGCCGTAAAGATAATACTGAAATCCTTCAGATGTTGAAGGCCATGGAACATTCAGAAACAGCGATAGCAGTAACTGCAGAACGTGCTTTTTTAAATAGTATGGATGGCAGCTGTACCTTTCCCGTCGGAGCCTACTGTCAGGCGAAAAGTGGTTCTTATGAACTAACAGGAATGATCGGCAGCAAAAATGGAAAGATTATTTTAAAAGAGACACTTCAGGGGAATGACCCGGTGATTTTAGGAAAAGCGGTGGCTGCTAATCTGATCCAACAGGGTGCAATTACGTTGATTGAGGAGTGTAAGAACGATCAAAAAGAAACTTTTATACACTAGAGAAGCAAGTATGCCGAATAATATTCAGCACGCCTTTGCAGAAAAAGGTGTGGAAGTTGTTGCTATTCCGATGAATCGTACGGTTTTTCAACCGCATCAAAGCTTGGAATATGAGTATGACTGGATTTTTTTCACTAGTGTTAATGCCGTGAAGTATTTTGATTTTACTCAATTGAATCGTCAGGCCAAAATACTGGCTATTGGCAATCAAACGACCAAAACATTACGAAAGCTGGGGTATCCTGTTGATTTTCAGCCTAAAGAAGGCTTTTCCGAAGGATTAGTAGAGGAATGGCTTCGCCTTGTAGGATCGAAACAGCGTGTTTTTTGGCCACATTCATTTCAAGCCCGGCGTGTAATCTATAATGCTTTAACTAGACAAGGACATGTAGTTTTGGAGCAGGTCATTTACAGGAATGAGTTTTTTTCAGAGGATCAAAAACGGTTACGACAACTAATAACAAATGAAACCATCCATTATGTATTGTTTGCTAGTCCTTCTGCTTGGAATTCTTTTAGCAAAACAGTTGGAACAATTAAGCGGTTGCCCGAAAATTTTTGGGCGCAGTTAACGATCGCCGCTATTGGACCAGTTACAGCTAGAGTAATAGAAAAAGAACAGCATGTGGCTATCCAGCCAGATATTTATGATATGCCGCATTTATACGATTGTTTATTGAGAAGAGTTGACCAAGAAAATGGCGCTTTTCTGTGACATTAATACTACTTTTGAGTTGAATTTATGTGAGGGTAATTTAGTTGATTAACAGACGCTTTCGACTAAACTAATTTTTCCTTCAAAGAATAAGGAGTGATCGGCCTGTGAGTTTGACAAAAGAATACCGAGATCTTTCCATTTTACCTGTTTCAAAGGAAAAGTGGCTGGTGATCGCTTGTGATTCTAGTGCGGGTATTGGAGAGAAGGAACACGATGCCGTTGAAATTGATCCCGCAGTAACAGCCGCTTTTTGTTTGCGTGTTCCCCTAATGGAATTATTATGCTATGGAGCAGAACCGATTGCTGTGATAGATTTGATCGGTAATGAATACGCTCCTACTGGAGAACGAATGTTAAAAGGGATAAGGGATGAATTGGCTAAAGCTGAGCTTTCTAATATTCCCCTTAATGGCAGCACAGAGGAAAACATGCCTACTAAAACGACCAGTGTCGGAATCACAGTGGTCGCCGAGACAAAGGCCGGCAAACAAAATTTTGAAATGCAGGAAGCCTGCAGTCTCATGCAATTAGGCCAGCCTTATGTTGGCGAACAGGTTGTGAAAAATCGCAAAACTATTTTTTCCTATCCTTTGGTAAAGGCCTTAAGAGCAGAGTCTGGAGTTTTAGATATGTTGCCCGTAGGTTCAAAAGGTATTCGCTATGAAGCGGAATTGATGACAAAGGATTCCGAATTTCAGATCCATTTTTCAGAAGTGGAAAATCTAGATTGCTCAGCGGGGCCGGCAACGGTCATTCTAGTAGCAGTTAGATCAGAACAGGAAGCAGATATTATGGCAAGGTATTCCGAGTTGAAAAAAATCGGTGAATTTAAAAAGAGGTGATAAATTTTGGGAGAAATTACATTAGTCACTGGCGGAGCACGCAGTGGCAAATCAGCTTTTGCAGAGAGCTTATTGGATACAGAGGCAGAAATCAATTACATTGCAACGAATTGTTCGGCTCAAGATCCCGAAATGGCCAATCGAGTAATTCTACATCAACAACGACGTCCTAAAAATTGGCAAACCACTGAAACATACTTGGTTGTTGCTGACGTGATTGAACAAGCACAAGTGTCAGCACATTTATTAGATTGTGCGACTATGCTGTCAACCAATTATTTTTTTGACTTAATGAAAGAACGATTTGGTGAGGACTTCACAATAATTGACGAAGAAATCATGAGGCTATCGCAAAAAGAGAAAGCTGCAATTGAAGCTGAGATTCTCGCAGAATGGCAAAAAATTCTTACAGCAGCGAGGAACAGTCAGGCGGATTTGGTTGTCGTGACAAATGAGGTAGGCCTAGGAATCGTTCCCGAAAATGCTTTTTCTCGTTGGTTTAGAGATGTCCTGGGACATGTAAACCAATCCTTAGGAAAGGAAGCGGATGCGGTATTTTTCGTGGTTGCCGGTATCCCGATGAAGATAAAATGATCGATAGTCTGATTTTGTATTTTCAATTTTTTACTCGAATACCGATTCCGATCGTAGTTGATGAACCTGAAGAAAAAATGCGTTCAGGCGTCCGTTTTTTTTCGCTGTTCGGATTAATGCTTGGCTTTTTAGAGGCGGTCGTCTATTGGCCGTTACAGCATTTTTTTAGTCCTAGTATTGCTTGGATTATGATATTGTTTCTTGATGTGATGTTAACTGGGGGCTTTCATTTAGATGCTTTATCGGATATGGCTGACGGTCTGTTTTCTTCTCGTGATAAAGATCGTATGCTGGAAATCATGAAGGACAGCCGCGTTGGTAGTAACGGCGTTTTGGCTATCGTTTTTTATTATCTACTTTTAGTCTTTAGCTTTTTAGTGCTGCTTCCCAATCTCAATATCCGATTGCAATCGACTGTTATTTTATTGTTGAATCTTGTAGGGAAAAATGGAATCAGTTTATTGTTTTATCAGATGCAGTATGCTGGAAATAATTCTCAAGGATTAGGTACTACCTTTTTGAATGTAAAAAAGCAAAATGTCTTAATTTGTCAGTTATTTTCTTTTTTTGTGTTGTTCATTTTTTTAGGTAGAGCAGGGATTGTATGTTTTATTGTTAACCTTTTAGTTGTTTGGCTTTATCGCAGATTAGTCATTAGTAAAGTTGGTGGTTTTAATGGCGATACTTTAGGCGCCTGTTCGCCTATCTCACAAGTAGTATTTTTATTGACTTTAATTCTAATGAGAGGTTTTTTATGAAAATCATTTTGATTCGTCATGGAGAAACAGAATACAATCGAAGTCACTTATTTTATGGAAAAACAGATGTATCCTTGAACGACACTGGGGTTCAACAGGCTTATCTGTTGAATGAAAAATTAGCGGGAATGTGGCTTGAGGTACCTATTTATACAAGTAGTTTGAAACGAACGATCGAAACAGCAGAATTGATCTTTCCAGGCCAAAAAAAAATCTCCTTAAAAGAACTAGATGAAAAAGATTTTGGGTTGTGGGAAGGATTAAGTGCGGATCAAATAAACGAGAAATTCCCAGAAGAATGGGAAAAATGGTTAATATCTCCCTTTGAGATAACTCCAGCAAATGCGGAAAAATTTTCGGATTTTCAGCAACGTGTCTTAGCCTGTTTAGAAACGCTGCTTAAAAAAAAGCAAGATTTTGTAATTGTTGGACACCTGGGCGTATTGCGAGTTATTTTGAAAAACTGGTTTCCGGAGTATGAATTTTGGGAAATCGCATTGGAGCAGGGGAACTATACGCTAGTTGAAGTTGGAGAGTTAACAACAAAGGTAATTGAGTGGAATAAGTAGCTGCCACCCTTTTGAATCTAGTGAGCTAATTTATTAACTATCTAAAAGGACTTAACTGAATAAATGACGACTGACCGTAAACTATTTAGCTTAGCGGTTTTTTTGTCGTTGTTTTTCATTTTTAGGAATCATTAATGACAGTAATAGCAAGAGTTTATAAAAAAATCGTAAAAAGCATACGCTAATAATGAAGAAGATTCGTTTTGGTATACACTGGATAGGTAGTTTAGGAAACTTATTTCTATTTTTAAAGTGAGGATTTCGAATGAAGGTTTTCAAACGTGTGATCTTAATTATTTTAGGCCTATTGTTAGTTTTTGAATGTTACCTAATTTTTTCATTTTTACAAGGTTATGAATCAACCAAAAACGCCCAGTCGAAGCAAACGATTCCCTTCAATGGAGAAGAGGCTCCGGATCAGAATGATTTGAACATTTTGATTATCGATACCGATTCTCGCGGAGAAGATCGCGGTCGATCAGATTCCTTGATGGTTGCTCATTACGATCAAAAAAAGAAACAACCTAAATTAATCTCAATTATGCGAGATAGTTATGTTGACATTCCTGGTCATGGGAAAGATAAAATTAATGCGGCATATTCTTATGGTGGGATTGAATTAGTACGAAAAACGCTAAAAGAAAATTTTGATCTTCCAATTGAATATTATGTCACGATTAATTTCGATCATTTTAAAGAAGCGATTGATAGTTTGTTTCCAAAAGGTGTAACTATTGATGCGGAAAAGGACCTAGATTTGGATCAAGTATTTATTAAAGCGGGCAAACAAAAAATGAATGGGAATACATTGTTACAGTATTCTCGATTCCGTGAAGATGAGGAAGGTGATTTTGGTCGAATTCGCAGACAACAGCAAGTACTTTCAGCCATCTCGCAGCAAGTTACAAATGTTACTTCATTAAGTAAATTGCCAAAAACAACTGGAAAGCTATTGGGCTATGTTGACACAAATTTATCTGAAAGTACGATTTTAAGTGTAGGCAAGGATTTTGCTTTAGGTGATACTAAAAAAATTGAAACTCTAGCTGTACCAATCGATAAAACTTGGGAATTTAACAATAATACGCCAAGTGGAAGTGTTTTAGAACTAGATACCGAAGCAAATGCAAAAGCAATTCAAACGTTTTTAACAGAATAGTCGAATAAAACGTACTATTTTTAAGCCAATGGAATACTCGTTGGCTTTTTCTTGTGTTCTGTCAAAATCGAACAACCATTAATTTTTTAGACAAATCGATCAATTTGTTTATTAACATATTTGTATGATTTTAGCTATAATCCTTGTCGAGGGGATGAAATAATTAATGAAGAAATTAGCTTTAATCGTATTATGTAGTGGTATCGCTGCGAATTTTTTTTGGTTCAACACAGACGCCTTCGCAAGTGTGGCTAATTCAGAAGTTAAGATAACAGATACATCAGAAACTTTCGATAGTACAACCGCTTCTAATGAACTAACAAATAGACAGACAGAAATAGAGGCTGCTTTAAAATTGGCTCAGCAACAATTTGAAGCGCGCCAAAAACAGATTGCACAAGATATTGCTGAGGCTCAGGAGCATTCACAGAAACGGCATGAAGATCTGCATAATGATCTTGCTGCGATTCGAGATCAATTAGATCAGACGCACAATGATTTTCAAAATCATTTTAATGAGGTGAATAATCACATTCAAACAGATCACGCCACAATGGAAGATCAATGGGCACAGGCGCAAAAGCAATTAGACCAAGCACGAGCGGATTTTAAACAAAGGATTGCTGAAGCTGAAAAATTGCAAGAGCAATTGAAGGCAGATCGTACAACGATTGAGCAAAGCCTTTCAAAGGCCAAAAGCAGCACACAGGCATTAAGTGGTCAGCTAGCAGAAGGAGCAGAAAACGCGCAAGCAGCTGTTTCGGATGTTCAAAATCGCACAGGGGATATCGAAGGCAGCATCAATCGAATCAAGGAGGTTCTTGATTCAGCTGGGGATGACCTTTCGGCAGATGGGAAAGAGGCAGAAATAACGCCCACGACCATGTCTGTAACGTCAAAAAAGACTGCTGATCAGCAACAAAATATACAAGCAAAGGAATACCCTAAAACAAATGATCAAGCGAATCCTTCGCTTTCGCTAATCGGCTTTGGGATTATTGGGAGTATCTTTTTTTACTACACACGCAAATTCTACAAATAAAAATACAAAGCTCGACGACCTGAAAAAAATTGTTCAGTAGCGTCGAGTTTTTCTTATGAACGTAAAAAATACATTAGAAAAGCTTGATAAAAGCAAGTGTTTGTTTCTAACAATGAGATGTGTGTTAGAATACGTCTGTTACTACTACGAAGAAAGAGGAACGAGATGACAAAATCTACTTCAGCCTACATTCACATCCCGTTTTGTGAACATATTTGTTACTACTGCGACTTCAACAAAGTTTTTCTTGAAGGACAGCCTGTAGATGAATATATTGAAGCGTTGTTGAAAGAGGCACGCTTGGCGTTAAGTCAGAATCCAGTGGAAAATATGAAGACACTCTACGTCGGAGGCGGTACGCCAACGTCTTTAAATGCGACACAATTAGATCGCTTATTAAGTGGTTTGCGCCAAATTCTTCCATATAATAATGGAGAATTTACAGTAGAGGCGAATCCTGGTGATTTGACTGCTGATAAGTTAAATGTAATGAAAAATTATGGAGTCAATCGCTTATCAATGGGTGTTCAAACATTTGATGATCGTTTGCTGAAAAAAATCGGCCGTAAACATACAGCACAGGATGTGTATGATACGATCCAATTGCTAGAAGAAAAAGATTTTAGGAATGTAACGATTGATTTAATTTATGCATTGCCGGGTCAATCCCTAGAAAGTTTTCGTGATACGGTAATACGAGCCTTGGCTTTGGATTTACCACATTATGCACTGTATTCATTGATTTTAGAGAATCAAACGATGTTTATGAATTGGGTTAGACGTGGGAAAATGCATCTTCCTGAGCAAGAATTAGAGGCACAAATGTATGCAGAAACTATCGAGGCGATGGAAAAAGCGGGACGAAAGCAATATGAGATCAGCAATTTTGCAAAACCTGGTTTTGAAAGCCAGCACAATTTAGTCTACTGGAATAATCAAAATTATTTTGGCCTGGGGGCGGGTGCTAGCGGCTATCTTGGAAATCGACGATATAAAAATCGTGGGCCGATCCAGCATTACTTAAAGTCATTGAAAAACGATCAGCTCCCTGTGTTAGAAGAAGAAATCCTTACTCAAAAAGCTCAGATTGAAGAGGAGATGTTCCTAGGCTTAAGAAAAATTTTAGGTGTTGATAAAACCGTTTTTGAAAATCGTTTTGGTCTCAGTATGATGGATGTATATGGTGAGGTAATCGAAAAATTAAAGCAGCAAAAGCTGATAACAGAGACGAATTCAAGGGTTTGCCTGTCTGAGGAGGGCCTGTTTCGAGGGAACGATGTTTTCGAGGAGTTTTTACTAAGCAAGGATAATTAGCACTCTCATATCGAGAGTGCTAATTTTTTGTATTTTTTCCTTGACTTATATAGAAGTTGTTGGTATATTAATAATCGAGTTAGCACTTAAAAAGAAAGAGTGCTAACTAAAGGATGAGAAGAATGTTAACGGAAAGACAAAAACTGATTCTCAGCTTGATCATCAAAAATTTTACCAATACGGGTCAACCGGTCGGATCAAAAAGTTTGATGGAAGAAGGCGTAAAAGCAAGCTCCGCAACTATCCGCAATGATATGAAGGCGCTAGAGGAATTAGGTATGTTGGAGAAAACCCATTCTTCATCGGGGAGAATCCCATCCGCTTTAGGCTATCGTTATTATGTGGATCATCTACTAACGCCAGCTAAGGTGAGTAATCAAGAAGTAGACCAGATTCGTAGATCGCTAAAGAAAGATATTCATGAGATTGATGATATCATTCAGCAGTCTGCCAAAATACTTTCACAAGTTACCAGCTATACGGCGTTCTCGCTTGGACCAGAAATGAAAGATCGGACATTGACCGGCTTTCGGATTGTTCCATTGAATGACCGACAAATACTGGCGATTATTGTCACAGACAAGGGAAATGTTGAGAGCCAAGTTTTTCGTATTCCTGAGAATGTTGACAGTCAGGACCTTGAAAAAATGGTTCGTATCATTAATGATCGTTTAGTAGGTCAGCCTTTGGTCAGCGTCTATCAGAAATTGAGAACCGAGATTCCAATGATTTTACATCGCTATTTTCAAACGACGGAAGGAATCAGTCATCTGTTTGATGTGATTTTGAACGACGCTTTCGAGGATAAGGTGTTTGTCAGTGGACGAATGAATATTTTGAATTTCAATCCGGATCAAGACTTTAACCATGTGAAATCAATGTATTCATTGATGCAGAATTCGGATGAGCTGACACAATTACTGTTACCTTCTGATAGTGATATTCATGTTCGGATTGGTACGGAGATGGGCAATGACTTGTTTGATCACCTAAGTATGATTCAAGCAAATTATGAAATTCGCGGGCACGGTCGTGGAACGATTGCTTTATTGGGTCCGACATCGATGCCATATTCAAAAATTTTTGGGCTATTGGAAGTTTTCCGATATGAGTTGACAAATGCATTGGATGATTATTATCGTTCTTTGGGTTTGTATCACTAGAAACGATTCCTACAAAGAAAGGGAGTACGCGCAGTGGCAGAAGAAAAGAAACAAGAAGTTGAAGAAGAATTAGACGAAGTCGAATCGAAAGAAACAGAATCGACTGAGAAAGAAGCGGAAGACATTGACATTCCAGAAGTTTCGGAAGTTGAAGAATTGACGAACAAGTTTAACGAAATGGAAGACAAATTTTTACGAGCTCGTGCTGAGATCGCAAATATGTCCAACCGCAACAAGAACGAGCGGGAACAGCTAGTTCGCTATCGTTCAAAAGATCTTGGCAAGAAATTATTGCCAGCGATCGACAATTTAGAAAGAGCCCTAGCAACTGAGGTTACTGACGATCAAGGCGCTAGCCTGAAAAAAGGAGTAGAAATGGTCCTTGAAAGTTTAACCGTTGCATTAAAAGAAGAAGGCATCACAGAAATCAAAGCGGAAGGTGAAACATTTGATCCGAATCTGCATCAAGCAGTGCAAACTGTTCCGGCAGAGGACAAGGTAAAACCTGAAACAATTGTGAATGTGCTGCAAAAAGGGTATCAGCTACATGATCGCGTATTGCGACCAGCAATGGTGATCGTGGCTCAATAATATATAAACTACTAATTAAACATATAATGGAAAAGGAGATTTTCAACTATGAGTAAAATTATCGGTATTGACTTAGGTACAACAAACTCTGCTGTCGCTGTCTTAGAAGGCGGAGAAGCTAAAATCATTACTAATCCAGAAGGAAATCGCACAACACCATCCGTTGTTTCATTTAAAAACGGTGAGATTCAAGTTGGTGAAGTAGCAAAACGTCAAGCAGTGACAAACCCACACACAATTTCATCTATTAAACGTCACATGGGTGAAGCTGGGTATAAAGTAGAAGCAGATGGCAAATCATACACACCACAAGAAATTTCTGCCATGGTATTACAATACATTAAAGGTTTTGCAGAAGATTACTTAGGTGAGAAAGTTGAAAAAGCTGTTATTACAGTTCCTGCCTACTTCAATGACTCACAACGTCAAGCAACAAAAGACGCTGGTAAAATTGCTGGTTTAGAAGTTGAACGTATCGTTAACGAACCAACTGCAGCAGCATTAGCTTATGGTTTAGATAAAACTGATAAAGATGAAAAAATCTTAGTATTTGACCTTGGTGGTGGTACTTTCGACGTTTCAATCCTTGAATTAGGAGATGGCGTATTTGACGTATTATCTACTGCTGGAGACAACAAACTAGGTGGGGATGACTTTGATAACAAGATCATCGATTACTTAGTTGCTGATTTCAAACAAGCAAACGGAATTGATCTTTCTAAAGATAAAATGGCAATGCAACGTTTGAAAGATGCTGCTGAAAAAGCGAAAAAAGACTTATCAGGTGTTAGCTCAACTCAAATCAGCTTACCATTTATTACCGCTGGTGACGCTGGTCCATTGCACTTAGAAACAACTCTTTCTCGTGCGAAATTTGACGAAATCACTGCTGATTTAGTGGAACGTACAAAAGCTCCAGTTCGTCAAGCGTTGAAAGATGCTGGATTGTCACAATCTGACGTTGACGAAGTAATCTTAGTCGGTGGTTCTACTCGTATCCCTGCTGTTGTTGAAGCGGTACGTAAAGAAACTGGCAAAGAACCAAACAAATCAGTGAACCCAGATGAAGTAGTAGCGATGGGTGCTGCAATCCAAGGTGGGGTTATCACTGGTGATGTGAAAGATGTCGTATTACTAGACGTAACACCATTATCATTAGGTATTGAAACAATGGGCGGCGTATTCACGAAGTTAATCGATCGCAATACTACGATCCCAACAAGCAAATCACAAGTATTCTCAACCGCTGCGGACAACCAACCTGCAGTAGATATCCATGTGTTGCAAGGTGAACGTCCAATGGCTGCGGATAACAAAACATTAGGTCGTTTCCAATTGACAGATATTCCAGCAGCACCTCGTGGAATTCCTCAAATCGAAGTAACATTTGATATCGATAAAAATGGTATCGTTAATGTTTCTGCGAAAGACTTAGGAACACAAAAAGAACAAAAAATCACGATCAAATCTTCTTCAGGCTTATCAGACGAAGAAATCGAACGGATGGTAAAAGACGCTGAAGCAAATGCTGATGCCGATAAAGCTCGTAAAGAAGAAGTAGATCTACGTAACGATGTTGATGCTTTACTGTTCTCAGTTGACAAAACTTTGAAAGAATTAGAAGGTAAAGTTGACGCGGATGAAGTGAAGAAAGCGGAAGATGCTCGCGATGAATTGAAAGCAGCAGTTGAAGCGAACGATATCGAAGAAATGAAAGCAAAACGCGATGCGTTGAACGAAATCGTACAAAACTTAACGGTTAAACTTTATGAACAAGCAGCACAACAACAAGCAGAGGCTGATCCAAACGCAGCTCAAGGCGGCGCGGATGATGTCGTGGATGCTGATTTTGAAGAAGTTAACGATGACGACAAATAATTGATTCGTTACTAAAGGCCAAAGTCATCGCTTTGGCCTTTTTTCTTTCAAGATTGGTGATTCCTTTAGAAAAAATCTAAGAAAAGTATCGTATCGATTTTGAGTGTGATACAATACTAACGATTCTATGAAATTATGGAGGGAAGCCAATGGCTACAAAACGGGATTATTACGAAGTCCTTGGGGTGCAAAAAGGCGCTTCGGATGATGAAATAAAAAAAGCATATCGTAAGCTTTCCAAGCAATACCACCCGGATATTAATAAAGAAGCTGATGCTGAAGAAAAGTTTAAGGAAATTTCTGAGGCTTACGAGATCCTAAGCGACCCACAAAAACGTGCTGCTTATGACCAATACGGTCATGCAGGTACCGATCCAAACTTCGGTGCTGGCGGAGCAGGTGGCTTCGGAGGCGCTGGTGGATTTGGCGGAGCAGGCGGCTTTGGATTTGAAGATATTTTTGAATCCTTCTTTGGCGGCGGTGGTTCACGTCAAGCGGACCCTAAAGCACCAAGACAAGGGTCAGATCTGCAATATTCGATCAACTTGGAGTTTGAGGAAGCTATTTTTGGCGTGGAAAAAGATATTAAATACAACCGTGAAGAAACTTGTCATACATGTAACGGAAACGGTGCAAAACCTGGAACACAACCAGAAGTCTGTCATAAATGTCATGGCTCCGGCTCAATCAATGTGGAACACCAAACGCCACTTGGTCGCGTAATGAGTCGTCAAACATGTGATGTTTGTCATGGAACTGGTAAAGAAATTAAAGAACCTTGTCCAACCTGTCATGGTTCAGGTCATGAAAAACGTCCTCATACAGTCAAGGTGAAAGTCCCTGCTGGTGTAGAAGATGGGCAACAAATGCGCTTAGCTGATCAAGGAGAAGCTGGTATCAACGGAGGACCATACGGTGACTTGTATGTGGTCTTCAAAGTGAAACAAAGTGATATCTTTGATCGTGATGGCGCAGAAATCTATTACACATTGCCTCTAAGTTTTGTTCAGGCAGCCTTAGGTGATGAGATTAACATTCCAACTGTTCATGGCGATGTGAAATTAAAGGTGCCTGCTGGAACCCAAACAGGTGCGAAGTTTAGACTTCGTGGAAAAGGAGCACCAAGACTTCGTGGGAACACCAATGGCGATCAACAGGTAACGGTAAAAATCGTCACACCGAAGAACTTGAACGAGAAACAACGGGAAGCTTTACGAGCATTTGCAGAAGCTGGCGGACAAACCGTTAGTGAACAAAAAGAGGAAGGTTTCTTTGGCAAGGTGAAGGATGCCTTTGGTGGCAAGAAATAATTATGGAGACTCAGTCAATTCGCTGTTGATTGAGTCTCTTTTTTCTTTTACTATTAATGTGAAGAGAATATGTGTTGAAGGAGGTTCATATGGATAAATTGGACAAGCTATTTGATCGAATGACCAGAGACATGATGCATTACTTTATTGCGGGAGGACTCGCTGAACCAGATGGACTTATTCGCACAGTCGAATTCTTTATAAGCTTCGTTGATAAAGGAAAGTTAAGTAGTAAGCTGTTAGACAAACAAATTGTGAAGGATGCTTTGATTCATCACATGCCTAAACACATGCCTCTATTTATAGATGAAAGTTTCTATGCGTATCAAATCCTTTTGGATCTCTATAGTGCGTTGTATCATGAAAGAATTATTACTGAGGAAGAATGTAAGGACATGCACTATTTCATTTATCTTAATAAAACGGCCTTTTTGACTCGTATGAGCAATCCTAATTATTGGTCTAAAGCAAAATTAGCTATTATGGACGAGTGGCGTGAAGGAAATTTTGAAGTCGAAGACCCTTATAATATTGAATACTATGACCTTGAAGAGGCACCAAAAAGAAATGTTCCTGACAATATTTTAGCATTTCCTAAACAGAAAAAAATTGAGAGCCAAAAAACTAGTTATCTTGTTAGAGTTGACCTGAAAGGCTTCAAACCACCTATTTGGCGACGGTTAAAGATTCCAGCCGGCATCACTTATGAGCAGCTGCATCATATTCTCCAAATTAGTTTTGGATGGGAAGACAGCCATTTACATAGTTTCTTTGTAGATCGGACTAAAATGATTGGGCCGAGTGAACTAGAAATGTCGCAGTTTTCCGAAGAGCGACGATTAATTGATGAGGATTTTCAAGAAGGTGCAAAAATTGAATATATCTATGATTTTGGTTGTGATTGGGAGCATCAAATCATGGTTGAAAAGGTTCTTGTGAATGAAGCTGTGCAATTTCAGTATGCTGTTTGTGTAAAAGCGAAAGGGGATACACCGTTTGAAGATTCTCGCGGAGAAGAAATTTGGAAGGCCTTTGATCTGGCAGAAATAAACGCTAGGCTAGAACAGAAAAGAATCAGAAAATGATTAAAATCAAAATTAAAAAGAGTCTGGAATAAATTACTCCAGACTCTTTTGAACTTTTTTAAAAGCGAATATTTATTTACAAAATAATCACTAATATGAAAACAACTAATCTCTAAAGATGAATCGACGGAATCCATGATATTTTTTTTCAGCTTGAACTGGAGCGTTATCTGTAATCAAAAGGGCGATCATGACATAACCAATCCAACTATCACGGGAATAGAGTACATATTTAGGTAGCCATTCATTAGCATATTTATCTTTGTATTCCTTTAGCCCGCCAAAGGAATAAAAGCGGGAGCCGAAATTATAAACTAAATAGGCAATTCGTTCCTGGGTGAAGCTTTTGCGGGAGGTTCCAACATTTGCTAACGGTGCCATGCCTAGGTCGAAGTATTCAATGCCCATTTCATCTCGCATATATTGGAACAGGTTGATGAAAAGAAAGTCCATCGTACCGCTTGGTGCCTCTTCTGGACTGTGGCGCATCAAGTCGATCGTGCCGATGCTGTTGGTATAAGTAGGCATGAAATTTGCGAAAGCAACAATCTTTTCATCGCTATTTCTAATCACCGCGATTGGTGCCCGTTGCAAATAATCTTCTGAAAAGAAACCTAAAGAAAAGCCTTTTTCTTTGCGACCTCCCAACCATTCATCTGAGACAGTTTTCAAGGCATTGATTGTCTCAGTTGAGAAGGGCGGTTTAATAACATCAAATTGATAACCTTCCTTAAGAACTTTATTAAAACTAGAGCGCTGGCCTTTCATCTTCTTGCCGCTTAACGTAAAGTCTGGCAGGTGTACATGGGCCCTTTCACCGAATTTGATAAAATCATAGCCGAACTCGTGAAGAATCATGACCATCTCTTCACTATTCTCATAAAAAACCGGTAAATAATTGTAGCGATCGACTTCATTAATCAATGCTTCTGTAGCAGCCTCGAAGTCACTTGCTTTTCCCGAAGGATCGCCCATTACTAAAATTTTATTGTTGAAGGTCGACAATTGAAAGAATACTGTGTCTTCATCACCGTTGTTGTAGTAAAAGACCTTTTTATCCTTTAAAAAAACCAATTGACTGTCAGGATTGCCGTCATAAGTCGATAAAATATGTTGAATACGAGATTCATCTAATTCTTCACCAATTTGAATGCGTTTATTTTTCAAAAAACGAATCAATAAAAGGATAATGAAAGCAACTATCAAGATAGCAATAAAACCTACAAACCAAATTTGTTCGCTAGGAAACAAGAAAAACTCTGGCAAACGATGACGATGATGGATGTTTGGGCTGTTATACACGCCGATAATGATGTACAAAATCGCTAAACTACCCATAATTATTCCGTCAATCGTTATCCATTCAGCAGAATAAACGAGCTGCTCTCTAAATAGTTCGTTTTTTGAAAAAATAACAAAAAGTAATAACAATGCTAGAAATATTCCTGTTGAAAAGCGAAATCCAGCTAGCAAGGAGTATAGAAAAGTTAAGGCCACAATAATAATTGTGGGTGTATAAGCTCTTTTCACTCGTGCAGAAGTTCCGCGACCTGAAACTATCAATAAGAAGCCTAACAAAATTGCTGGAAAGACGACAATTACACGTGAGTGTATAGGATTCAGCCGTTGTAAGAAAGGCAGTCGGATAAATGCTTCGGGAATTGTTGCTGATAAAACCAGCATAATTCCTGTAAAATAAAGCAGAATAACCTCGAACTTGTGAGCCAACTCTTTTAATAGACTGACCGGAATTCCTTTATAGCGTGTATTAATCGTTGTACCGAGATTCTTAAAAAAGAAAATCAAGCCAATGGCAAAAGGAATCAAGTAATAAAAAAGTCGAAATAGTAAAAGCCACGCAACAACTGTTTCGCGGGGAGTTCCCAGCGCTGAAAGCCCGATAATCATCATCAAGTCAAAACTGCCGAGTTCTCCTGGTATCATCGAAGCAATCCCGATTACTGTCGCAGCAATAAATAACGGAACAACATCGCGAATGTTCACATGAACACCCATCAATAAGCCAATTGAAATGAAACTGACTAACGTTCCTGTCCATTCGAGAAAGGAAGTTACGATCAACTCCAAACGATGTGAACTTTTCAGATCGCCTAAATATTCCCCTTTCCCAAAAAGGCTTAAACAAAAAACAATTGGAAAATAAAGGCCACCACCAATTAACCAAATCCAGTATTGGCGTAGATATTGATTATGGTCGTCGAACATGACTAAGAAAAAAGAAAGCAGCGCATAAATTGACAGTCCAGACATTGTAAAGACTAAAATTTTAGATAATGCTTGAATAACTTTTTTTCCAGATGTTTGTTTGCCATAAAATTCAGATCGTAATCCCGCGCTGACAACTCCGCCGAAACCAGCAATGTTGTTCAAGGTATTGACCAGCCAGCTAGTTTCGAAAATATACAGTTTCTTTGGTTTTTGTTCCAAGATGTTATTTAAAGTGAAATCGTAGCCGATCATTGGAACCACAGAAATTAACCCGATTACCGCCATTAGCAATATGTTCCAGATGCTGATTTCACTGAAAATTGTTGAAAGCTGGTCAAAGGAAATTGTTTTTGCAATATTTGATAATTCGAACAAGACAATGATAATAACTGAAATCAAAAAGATTGTTTTAAATTTACTTAAATGTGTTTTTACCCATCCGATAAGATTTTCCATCGAATCACTCCTCACCGATTAAAAATTGAAGGACTTCTTGATTGAAACGCTTGGGATTTCTACGCGCAAACATATGCCCTTGACCAGAAACAATCGCAAAACTCGCGTTCGGTATTGAACGAGCGATGTACATTGAATGCTGTGTTTTAATCGAATCATGTTTTCCCACGATGACCAGAGTGGGGGCTTGTATTTGGTTTAAATCTTCAGTTGACAATCCGATATCACGGAAAAGCAGACGCAAAATAGGTAAAAAATTACGCATACCTGTATCAACAAATGCACCGATCCAGACGATCGCGTATTGCACATAACTCAAGAGATGATAGAGCGTTCGTACACCGTTAGGAACTGTATTACCAGCATTCAAAACCAAGTGATCAACCTTGTCAGGGAAAAGTCGCGCAAAAACCATTGCTAAATTAGCACCATCACTGAAGCCCAAGAGATCAGCGTGATCAAGTCCTTCCTGCTCCATGATGGTGGCAAGATCTTCCGCCATTAAATGAAAACTTGTTTCTTTTTGCGTATTGGTCGAACGTCCATGTCCGCGGCTGTCGACAACGTAGACGTTAAAATGTTTGCTGAAACTGTTTAATTGCTTTGAAAAGTAACTACCGCTTCCGCCGTTGCCGTGAAGCAGAAAGAGTGCTGGACCCTGTCCATATTTTTCGTAATAAATTTCTGAACCATCGCTCATTTGAGCAATTTTTTTTTCATTTTTCACAACATCACCTACCAGTGTTAAGTATACCGATTTTTTTAAGTATTGCACATTAATTTAATTATGGAACGAAATGAAAACTTTAGAATGATTAATTAAATATAAAGCTATCATATTTTGCTTTTAAAAGGTCAATTGACTCTTGTAGTATGGATAGAGAAAAAAGAAGACAGATGGGTAGATTTCATGTTAAAGATAATTGGAAAACTTTTGAAAATAATTATTATAGTTGCAATTCTTACGGTCTTGGTGGTTGGTGGATTTTTTGCAATTCGAATATATAAAAATACAAATACAGTCAACGGCTATCGCAGCGATGTGCAAGTTTTAGCAGATCAAGCTGGAGTAGGAGATTATACGGACGTTATTTTAGGGATTATGTATACTGAGTCAAAGGGTCAAGGCACAGACCTGATGCAAAGCTCCGAAAGTGCCTATGGCAGTCGTGGAAAGATTATTAGTCAACAGGAGAGCATTGAAAGTGGCGTCAAGCATTTTGCGGAAAGCTACAAGCAGGCGAAAGCTGCGGACTGTGATCTCAACACTGCAATTCAAGCATATAACTTCGGGACAAAATATATTCAGTATGTCCAAGAACACGGTGGTAAAAACAGTGTGGAGCTTGCTGAAAAGTACTCGCGAGATGTTTTATCACCAGGATATGGCAATGACCAACAACACACGTATCGGTATATGCAGCTTCAGTCTGTGTTATACAATGGGGGCTATTTGTATCAAAACGGTGGAAACATGTTTTATGCTGAAATCGTGCAAATGAACAAGCGATTCCTCACGCTGTTCCGAAGCTTTCAAAATAGTTAAAATAATGAGCGGAAAGCTTGTAATAATAAAGAAATATGCTAAAATGATAGACGTATAAGTTTGTCTAAAAAAATCGCGCTGATCGAGAGATGAATTAGGGCGATTTTTACGGCTGTTATCATATTTTTGGGAATTGGGGTGAGGTTTTGGCGCAAAGAATTCCCCAACAGGTGATTGATGAAGTTCGTGAGAAAACAAATATTGTTGAGGTCATTGGTCAATATGTCCAATTGAAGAAATCCGGCAAAAATTATTTGGGACTTTGTCCATTTCACGAAGAGAAGACTCCATCTTTTTCGGTTGCTGAAGACAAGCAGATTTTTCATTGTTTTGGTTGCGGTAAGGGCGGCAATGTTTACACTTTTTTACAAGAGCTAGAAGGAATCAGTTTTCCAGAAGCAGTAAAAAAAGTTGCCGATATGGAACAAATTCCTCTAGGTATCGAGATTTCTAGTGAGCCTGTGAACCAAACGTCAACAGGGCAACAACAATTAATTGCGTTGCATGAACGAACGCGAGACTTGTATCATCATTTGCTGATGAATACGAAGGTTGGTGAAGAAGCGTTAGAGTATCTTCACGAACGTGGTTTGAGCGATGATTTGATTAATGAGTTCAAGATCGGTTTTGCACCTAGTCAACGGGATTTCTTAGTTCAAGTGACACAGCAAGACAAGGTAAGCGCTGATTTGATGGAACGTAGCGGGTTATTTATTCGCCGAGATGACGGTAGTTTTAGCGATCGTTTTTATCAGCGAGTGATGTTTCCACTAAATGATTTTCGTGGGAAACCAATCGGATTTTCTGGACGTTTGTTGAAAACAAAGGAATTTCCTGGAGAAGATCAGCCGAAGTATCTGAATTCTCCTGAGACGGAACTTTTCAATAAACGGCAGGTATTGTTCAATTTTGACAAAGCCCGAAACGAAATTCGTAAACAGGGCGAAGCGATACTATTTGAAGGGTTCATGGACGTATTAGCTGCTTGGCAGGCCGATATCAAAATTGGATTAGCTTCCATGGGAACTAGTTTGACGGAACAACAAATTGCGGCAATTGAGCGTGTGACAGGTCAAGTGGTTATCGCCTATGATGGTGATGATGCAGGGCAAGCAGCGACAGATCGCGCTTTATCGATTTTAGATACACATAGTCGATTGAATCTGGCAACTGTAACTGTACCGGAAAAGCTCGATCCAGATGAATACTTGCGAAAATACGGTGTTACAGAGCTGCAGAATTTATTGCAGCATGGTCGTCAAACTCCTTTTGCATTTAAGATGCATTATCGAAAAAAAGGGTTGAATCTGGATAATGAGTCGGATCGACTAAATTATTTGGAGGTCTTAATGCAGGATTTGGCAAAAGTACAGTCTCCTGTGGAACAAGATTTGTATTTAGGTCAATTAGCCAATGAATTTCATTTGACGCGTGAAAGCTTGAAGCAGCAGTTGCAAATGGTTCGACAGACAATTAGGACAGAGCGTCGACAACAACAAGCTCCGGTTTCTCCGGCACCGACCCAAACGGTCAGAAAAGTATTGACCAAAGAAGAAAAAGCCGAACGAATGTTACTGTATCGCAGTATGAATGAAAGTTCGATCCGTGAACAATTAGTCCAGACGGAGTTTCAATTTATTCACGATCAGTATCAAGAATTGCTTCTTTACTTAGATAGTTATATGATGGTTCATGGAAATTTCATTTTAGCGGACTTCCTGAACTATTTAAAAGAGGACGAGATGAAGCAGTTGGTCATCGACATCTCTATGATATCCATGTCAGAAGATAGTAATGAACGCGAAATCTATGATCTGATGCGGGTAATTTCCCAATCTGGCATTGCTGAGGAAATCAAACAACGACAAAAAGAGCAGCTTGAGGCCAGAAAAAGCGGGAACCAGCAACGGGAATTAGAATTGACCGTGCAAATTATCGAATTGACGAAACGCTTGAAACAAGCCTAGAAGTGAAAGGGGCATTTATTTTATGGCAGATGTAAAAAACAAAAAAGAGTACGAAAAAGCTTTAGCAGCCTTCATTAAGGAGAAAAAACCTTTAGGACAGGTGGTCTACGACGAGTTAACGAATCGTTTGGCGACACCTTATGAATTAGGCGCGGAAGCAATGGATCAATTGATCCAAAAAATCGAAGACGCTGGTGTCAGTGTTGTCGATGAAAATGGTGAACCTTCTAAGGCTAGCTTGAAACAAAATGAGAAAACAGCGAAGGAAGCTCAAAAAGAAGATTTATCGGCCCCAACTGGTGTCAAGATCAATGACCCAGTTCGTATGTATTTAAAAGAAATCGGACGCGTTTCATTATTGACTGCCGAAGAAGAGGTTGAACTTGCTTTATTGATCGAACAAGGAGATCAAGAAGCGAAGCAACGTCTAGCTGAAGCAAACTTACGTTTAGTTGTAAGTATCGCTAAACGTTATGTTGGACGTGGCATGCAATTCTTAGATTTGATCCAAGAAGGAAACATGGGCTTGATGAAGGCCGTTGAAAAATTTGATTATCGTAAAGGATTTAAGTTCTCGACTTATGCCACATGGTGGATTCGTCAGGCGATTACTCGTGCGATTGCTGACCAAGCGCGGACGATTCGTATTCCAGTTCATATGGTCGAAACTATCAATAAATTGATTCGGGTGCAACGTCAATTACTGCAAGATTTAGGCCGGGAACCAACACCAGAAGAAATTGGTGCTGAAATGGATCTGCCGACTGAAAAAGTTCGTGAAATCTTGAAGATTGCTCAGGAGCCTGTTTCTTTGGAAACACCGATTGGTGAAGAAGACGATTCTCATTTAGGCGATTTCATTGAAGATCAGGAAGCGACTAGTCCAGCTGAACACGCTGCTTCTGAGATGTTGAAAGAACAATTGGAAGATGTTCTTGATACCCTAACTGACCGTGAAGAAAATGTTCTACGTCTACGTTTTGGCCTAGACGATGGCAGAACACGGACATTAGAAGAGGTTGGTCGTGTATTTGGAGTTACTCGTGAACGGATTCGTCAGATCGAAGCGAAGGCTTTGCGTAAGTTACGCCATCCATCACGCTCTAAACAATTGAAAGACTTTTTGGAATAAAAGACATTTATGCTCCTCGGGGAATTCCTCGAGGAGCTTTTTATATGGAGAAACAGCGACCAAAATGCATCGATTCGCCATTCTCAAAAAGCATATGAAATTTATTATTTTTGATTAATTCGTTCGAAAATTGCTTGGAACATCCCTAAACATATGATAGATTAAAGCATATGATTGAAAAAAAGGAGCCGATTTCATTGCAAAAATGCCCTAACTGTGGTTATGAACCAGTCGATGGATGCACAACTTGTCCGAAGTGTGGCTTTTCACTACAGTTAAATGATCAAGAAGATACCAAAGAAATCACTGATAAAAATGATACAATCGAATGGTCTGATCTAGCAGATATGCCAATTGAATCTGTGCAAAAAATGTTTAAGGATAATGAGGATAAAATGAAAGAAGAAAATTCTAAAGAATTGAATAATGAAGAAACTCCTGAAATGAATCCGATATTAGCCCAATATATTCGTGAACATAAAGAAGACCAAGAAAAATCCGAAAATAGTGAAACTGAAAATAAATCTGAGGCTGCCTCTGAAGCGGACGCGGACTCAGTTAATGAAGTCGAAAATTCAGAGACGAATAAGCAGATTACTGCAAAAACGCAAGAGCCTGTTTCTGATGAAATGATTGATGACAGAGAGCCCGAATCTGAGGAACCGGTTGAAAATGATGAAGTCATAGAAGATGCTAGTACTTCACCTGCTCAAACGGAGGCCTCTCTGAAGGAAGAAGTTTCGCTTGATCCAGCTACTCCTTATGAAGAAGAAATCCCAGTTTCTGACTCTGAAGAAATAGCAGAAGGCTCAGTTGATTCAGTAGTAACTGGCGAATCTGACGGTGGCGATCTTCCGCCAGAAAATCAGCAGCCTGAAGAAAAACCAAAGAAAAGTCGTAAAAAAATGTATATCACACTCGCAGCAATCGCTGTTTTGGGTGTCGGCGGTGCTTATTACTATCAACATGAGAAGGAAGTCGAAGCGCAGCGCGTTGCGACTGTTAAAAAAGAAAATAAAGCCCTTGATTCGATCGAGGAAAGTATTGATAGTTATTACACGGATGATCAACATACATTCCTTGTTGCAGATAAAGTGAATCTTAACACGGGTAAAATCGATGAAGAATTATCCAAGTATAAAGATCATAAGCGTTACGACGAGTTGAAAAAAAACTATGATGAATTAACGAATAAACAAAAGGCCGAGCAATCTGTTAATCAGTTATTTACTAGCGCTGCGATCAATGGAAACAAGATTGCGGATAAACCATTATTGAAAACGGCTGAACCTGTGAATCTGACTGTTAATACAGGAGATAAAGAGTTTGATACTTTGATGAGTCAGGCCATCACCAATGCGAAAGATCAATATTCCAAGATTGAGGCGGCAAAAAAAGCGGCCGACGGCTTACTGAAGGATGGCAACGTGGTTGATTCTGTCAATCGTGATCAATACAATCAGGCGAATAACGCTGTCAAAGCAGTGGCTAATCAGGAGTTAGTGAAAACTCAAAAAGATGAATTGGCGAAAGTCGATCAAACTTTGAAGGATAAAGAGAAAAAGGCTGCTGAAGAGAAGGCGGCAGCAGAAAAAGCTGCTCAGGAAAAAGCCGAGCAAGAAAAAGCGGCTCAAGAAGCTCAGAATAAAACTTCTTCTGACACTAGTCAGGCTGGAGATACAAGCAGTGATGCCTACGCATGGGCACCTGGAGTTAAGGAAAAGGTTATTCAAACCTGTATTTCGCGAGGCTACATCGTGGAAGGCGGATATAGCTTAGAGCCTGTGAAAGTTGAGAATGGCGAAGGATATTACAATTTGTACGCTACGTCCAATCGTGCTTCCTTAACAAAAGGTTACACAGACAGTGACCTACCAATGTATTTAGTAACAATTAACTGTAAAACAGGTTGGTTTAAAGGTAATGGTCCAAATTAAAAGAAAATAAAGGCTGGAAAGAAAGTTTTCTTTCCAGCCTTTATCATGAGCTGTGGTAAAATGTCAGAGATAGCCATAAAGCTTTTCAATAGCATGAGTGAAAAAAATAGACATTGTGAAATTAAAAGGAGCAACAATTATGAATGAATTATTAGGTCAAGTTTTTACAGGATTGATCATTGATGAAAACGATACGATGTATTTAGTGCAAAAAAATGGCGTGACTTTTCATCTGTTAAAAGATGAAGCGGAAGTGCACAAAATCGGTGAGTCAGTTGAAGGTTTTGGGTATGTGAATCAAAAGAAAGAGGCTATTTTTACTACAGCGATCCCTCAGGTCCGAATCGGACATTATGCTTTCGGAGAAGTGACGGATGTTCGTAGAGACTTAGGGGTTTTTGTGAACATCGGTTTACCAGACAAAGACATGGTGGTTTCTCTAGATGAAATGCCCAGTATGAAGGAATTATGGCCTAAAAAGGGCGACCGCCTGATGATCAGTATGCATGTCGATGAAAAAGATCGGATGTGGGGTGTTTTGGCTGACGAGGCGATTTTCCACTCGTTAAGTCGCGCTGGCAATGCAGACATGCAGAATGAAAACAAAAAGGGCACAATCTATCGTTTGAAGGTTGCTGGATCATATTTAATTACGGAAGATTTTTATATCGGCTTTATCCACCCTTCTGAACGCTATCAAGAACCACGTTTAGGCGAAGTTGTTGAAGCTCGTGTCATTGGCGCACGTCCAGACGGGGTGTTGAATATGTCCTTAAAACCACGCAGTTATGAAATGATCAACGATGATGCGGCAATGATTTTAACGTTGTTACAAAGAAATTCTGAACATTCTTTGCCTTATTGGGATAAATCGGCGCCCGAAGAGATCAAAGAAGCTTTTGGGATCAGTAAAGGTCAATTTAAACGGGCAATTGGTCACTTGCTAAAAGAGAAATTGATTGAACAAAGTGAAGGTCAAATCCGATTAAAAAGCTAATTGAGAATGTCCTTGCATAAATATAGGTGATAAACTATAATAATTCTAAGAAAAGCAGCAGTTGTACAGCTAGTTGTTTAGAATTATTCTAAATTAGATGAAGGAGGGTTCTCTTGAACGCAATCCTAGCCTTACAAAAAACCAAAAAGCAGCTCCACGATTCGGGATTCAAGTTGACACCTCAGCGGGAAGCAACTGTTCTTGTGTTATTGGAAAATGAAAAGGATCATTTATCAGCCGAGGAGATTTATTTTCTAGTAAAGAAAAAAAGTCCTGAAATCGGCTTAGCAACTGTCTATCGGACCTTAGAAATTTTGACTGAATTGCAGATCGTCAATAAAATCAGTTTTGACGATGGCTTAGCACGCTATGATCTTCGTAAAGAAGGGGCAGAGCATTTTCACCATCATTTACTATGTCTTGAATGTGGAAATATTGAAGAGATTGAAGAAGACCTTTTAGGCGAAGTAGAACGTGTGGTAGAATCTCGGTATCACTTTTTGGTGAAGGATCATCGTTTAACTTTTCACGGTATTTGTCAAAGCTGTCAAGCAAAAAAAGAAGCATAAAGCTTCTTGAAAAAATGGATTAAGTTATAATTAATTTATATAGTCCCTTGCAAAGATACGTGCTATCATTTCAAGGGACTTTTTGTTATGATAAAGCGAAAGTGGTGAGAACATGGATGAACAAATAACGGAATATTTGCATTTTTTAACGATTGAACGGGGCCTCTCAGAGAATACTCGCGTCAGTTATCAAAGGGATATTCATCAGTATTTGTCCTTTCTGACGGAGCAGGGTGTCAGCGAATGGCAGGCTGTCGATCGTTATATAGTCGTGGCTTTTTTGACGAATTTGACAGAAGCTGGGAAAGCATCAACTACGATCACGCGAATGATTTCCAGCTTACGTCGGTTTCATCAGTTTTTACGTCAGGAGCGTTACACGGATCATGATCCAATGCAGCATATAGATAGTCCGAAAAAAGCTCAAAAATTACCGCAGACCCTTTCATTAGCAGAAGTGGAACGTTTGATTGCTGCCCCGGATACGACGACAGACTTAGGCATTCGTGATCGTGCAATCCTAGAAGTAATGTACGCGACGGGGTTACGTGTTAGTGAACTGATTGGTTTGAAGCTTGGAGATATCCATTTAGAAATGGGACTATTGCAAACTGTCGGAAAAGGAGATAAAGAACGAATTGTTCCCCTTGGCGACTACGCGATCCATTGGCTGGAACGCTATTTAACTGAGGTTCGTCCTTTATTAACTAAGAAATCGCCAAACGAAACGTTTCTATTCGTGAACAACCATGGACACGGGATGAGCCGACAAGGGATATGGAAAAATCTAAAACAATATGTGATCAAAGCCGAAATTATGAAGGACGTTACTCCTCATACGCTGCGTCATAGTTTTGCGACGCATTTGCTAGAAAATGGCGCCGATTTGCGGACAGTACAGGAGCTTTTGGGGCATGCTGATATTTCTACGACTCAGATTTATACCCATATTACTAAACGAAGAATGACCGAAGTCTATAAAGAATTTTTTCCGCGGGCTTGACAGGAGGAGAAAGAATGCTTAGTCACTATCGAAAAAATCAACGAAAAATTGCAATGGGTCTTTTAAGTTTTCATGAAAGTTTGAAGGACCATCAGCACTTGCTAAAAGAAATTGATACCTATGAGGATGATGATCGCTATCAGCTTTACTGCTATTACGATGAAAAATCAGATAATGTCCAAGGCGTCGTTGGAGTCAGCCAACTAGAGGATCAAGAAATTGTTTTGCATGACATCAGCTTAAACCCTTCTTATCGAGGAGAAGGTGTGAGCCTAAAAATGATGGAAGAATTGCAGGCGATATATCCAGATCAAACAATAATTGGGACACCAGCAACATCTGCTTTCTTAGCAAAATGGCAAAAACATAAGCGAGGATAAAATGGAAACAATCAGTTTAAAATTAGATGTTTTTGAAGGGCCGTTGGATTTATTGCTGCACTTGATTCAGCAATTGGAAATCGATATTTATGATATTCCCATCGCGGAAGTGACGGAGCAATATATGAATTTTATTCATGCGATGAAAAAATTGGAGTTGGAAGTAGCTGGAGAATATTTGGTGATGGCAGCAACCTTAATGTCGATCAAAAGTCAAATGCTTTTGCCTAAACCCGAAGTAGAGTTTGAGTATGACGACGAAGAGGGAGAAGATCCACGAGACGCTCTAGTTCAGCAACTTTTAGAGTACCGGAAATATAAGTACGCAGCATCGGTATTATCTGAAAAGGAACAGGAACGCAGCTTGTTTTACACGAAGGCTCCCATGGATCTTTCTGAATATGAAGAAGAAATTTTACCTCTGCCTAAAAATCAATTGAATACCATTGATCTTTTTTTGGCTTTACATGATGTTCTGCAACGTAAGAAAAGAAATCAGCCTATGGAGACGACTGTGACCGCTGAGACGATCACGGTTGATCAAAAAGTGAATGAGATTGGTCGGCGGTTAGATAAACTATCTGAGAACGAAGGCTTGCCATTGGAGTCTTTTTTTGTGCAATATACTAAAGACGAGATGATCACAACTTTCATGGCGTTATTGGAATTGATGAAAAAAGGCGAGGCTACTGCCACTCAGGAGGAAACATACGCACCAATCTTAATTTTTAAAGGAGTCATTGTATGAATCAATTAAGCCAGATCGAAGCGATGCTTTTTGTGGTAGGTGAAGAAGGAATTAGTTTAGAAGAACTGGCCTTTACTTTGAAAAGACCAACCCCCGAAATCTATCAAAACATTATAGATCTGAAGGAATCATATGAAACGAATGCCGCTTCCGCGTTAACCCTGCTAGAGGTCGGTAATCATTTTGTTTTAAGTACAAAGAAGGAATTTGCTCCTTTGTTAAAAGAATTTGCACGTTCACCAATGGCCAATCGTTTAAGTCAGGCAGCTCTTGAAACGTTGTCTATCATTGCTTACAAACAGCCGGTGACCCGATCAGAAATTGATGAACTTCGGGGAGTACAATCAAGTGGGGCGGTTCAAACATTGGTAGCACGTCAACTCATTGAGGAAAAAGGTCGTGTCGATGGTCCGGGTCGTGCAATTCTATATGGAACCAGCGCTTATTTTATGGATTATTTTGGATTGAAAGATATGGAAGAATTACCGGATGTACAAAAGATGGAAGCAGATCTAGCCGACGATGATGAACCATTGGATTTGTTTTATGATCGTTTTAAAGAAGAGGATGGACAATAAATGGAGAGATTACAAAAAGTTATCGCCCACGCGGGGATTGCCTCGCGCCGTAAAGCCGAGGAGTATATTACTGGCGGACGGGTCAAAGTAAATGGCGAAGTGGTGAAGGAATTAGGAACAAAAGTAGGCAAGAAGGATATCGTCGAAGTCGATGGTGTGCCAATCTATCAAGAGGAACCTGTTTATTATTTATTTTACAAACCTCGTGGTGTGATCTCAGCTGTCAGTGATGACAAAAATCGAAAAGTCGTGACGGATTATTTTGCGGGTGTTCCGGAAAGAATTTATCCTGTGGGACGTTTGGATTATGATACTTCGGGTATTTTACTTTTGACGAATGATGGTGACTTTTCACAAAGATTAGCCCACCCGAAGCATCAAATTGACAAGGTTTATGTGGCTAAGGTGAAAGGGTTCGCGGAGAAAAGAACACTTATGCCATTGACCAAAGGGGTGCGCATTGAGGGGAAAAAAACAGCACCGGCTCGTTTTGAAATCCTTTCAGCCGATAAAAAGGCAGAAACAAGTATCGTCGAACTGACAATTCATGAAGGTCGTAATCATCAGGTCAAAAATATGTTAGCCGCAGTCGGTCTGCCTGTTCAGAAATTGAAACGAGAACGCTATGGCGACTTAACTTTGCAGGGATTACGACCAGGAGAATACCGTCGTTTGAATACAAGGGAAATCAATACTTTGCTGAACCAATCTAAATAGAAAATTATTTACTTGTTTTTTGATAGTAAACTTGTTATAGTTAATTCACAACAAAAAATAATTTAAGGTTCGTCTTCAGGGGCAGGGTGAAAATCCCGACCGGCGGTAATAGTCCGCGAACTGCGCAAGCAGCCGATTCGGTGTAATTCCGATACCGACAGTACAGTCTGGATAAAGAAGATAGAGCTTATTTGAGTGAGATCATATTCAAGTAACTCTATGCTTTTTTCTGAAGCATAGAGTTTTTTTGTGTCGAGGTCTGGCTCAAATGGTTCGATGAAGATGATTCCGAAACGGAGGATTTCACATGAAGAACTTACGGTTACAAAAAATGACAGCAGTAGCAGTGGCAGCAGCAATGGGATTGATTTTACAATTTATCGCTTTTCCTATTCTCCCGATGTTTCCTTTTCTAAAGTTAGACTTTAGCGATATTCCAGTTTTGATCAATATGTTTATTTTTGGACCATTGACGGGCGTTGCGACAGCTTTTATTCGTTCATTGCTGCATTTGACGATGACCGGTTTTTCGATCGACAATTTGATTGGAGACTTTGCCAGCTTTTTCGCATCAACCTTGTATACCTTACCGATCTTTTTAATGTTTAGAAAAAAAACAACCTCAAAACGCGTTATAGGTTTAGGCTTAGGTATTCTGGCGATGACGATCTTTATGAGTATCGCAAACTACTTTGTGATTACACCACTTTACTTGAAGGCATTTGGCCTTTCAGCTGGACAGATGCTGGGAATGGGCTTAGGTCGCTATATTTTAGTAGGGATTGTTCCATTCAATATTCTTAAGGGGGTATTCGTCAGCGTTGTTTTCCTAGCCTTACATGCTAAGCTACTTCCTTGGTTATCGAAAAAGACGATGACTTCGCAACATCATTCAGTATAAATAATAAAATCTCAGACGTTTTTAGTCTGAGAATTTTTTTTGCGAAAATTCGCTCGTATTCGTGAACTTTTTTTAAATATGTTATTATGAATTTTGATATAAGATAGCATGAGACGGGCAACGTTTAGCTGACTGAACGACTGCTGCTTGTTTGTCTTCAGGGATAAATTCATGGGTGGCTTCAGGCTCCCCAACAAAAAGAACGAGTCCGTCGTCGGTATAATCAAATATTTCTGGAGCGATCGTCTGGCATAAACCACAGGCGATACAGCGCTCAGGAATGATTTCGCATTTCATTTTTTCACCTTCCACAGGAGATTTTACTATGACTTTTTTTATTTTAACGTTATTTCAATCTGGCTACAAGATAAGGACCTCGACTTTGTATCATTTATTAGTTGGCAAAAGAACGAGTTCTGTTTTGCTGCACGGTTTTTTTTATCATAATTTAATTTATTTAGGAGCACTACCAAATTTAAAAGAGGTTGACTTTCAAAAAGAACTTCAGGAATTACTAGCTACTGGCTGGATTACTATTGATGAAGGTTTTGGAAAACTGACCTCTCGAGGCAAGGATCGATTGTCTGAGGAGAGTTTTGATCTTAATGGATTGGATAATTTACGCTATGGTCGAACACGTGAGAATTCTTGGCAACTGCTTCTATTTGCGGTGCAGGTCATTAGTCATTTATCTTATGGTGAAAAAGAATATATGCCAATTGAAAATCGTCCTTTCTATTTACAGCAGATCAAAAAATGGTTGGCAGGTTCTGGGCCGAATTTAGTCAAACACTTCCAGCAAGAATTACTGACGATTTTTCAACAATTGCCTTCTAAAGAAGCTGATTTTTTAGCTAATCAATTTTCTGGTTATGATTTTCAAGGGAGGACAGCTTTTCAATTATTACCTGAAAAATACCAAGTTGCGCCGTGGGATCAACTTTTTCGACAGCATGCAATTGATCTTTTTTTGGCTCAGGTTAAAAAGGGAGAGCTGGCTAGATTATTATCAGCGTTGGATCAGCAGAATCTTAATAAAAGTATGTTGAAAACCAGAGAATACTTTCTAGCTGGTAAAACAGAAGCCGAAATTTTACAACTTCGTCATTTAAAGCAAGGAACAATTAATGATCATTTTATTGAATGGGCTTTGTTAGAGAAAGCATTTCCCTTTAAACGTTTCGAGCTGATCGACTTTAACCAGTTAAGCAGTGAAGACGTACTAGATCAACGTTACCAAGAGTATGATGTACCGTATTTAAATTTTCGTTTGTCACAAATTTATTATTTGAGGGAAAAACAATGGATTTAACACAAGTATTAAGAGAAAAATTTCATCATGATCAGTTCAGACCTGGTCAGCAGGAAATTATTGAGACGATCCTAAATGGAGAATCAGTGTTAGGGATGTTGCCGACAGGAACTGGCAAATCATTGTGTTATCAATTGCCTGGTTATTTCATAGATGGGACAGTGATCATTATTTCACCACTGATTTCTTTAATGGAAGATCAGGTGGCTCAGTTGCAGCGGCTTGGAGAAAAAAGAGCTATGGCCCTCAATAGTCTGCTTTCCTCTTGGGAAAAACAGTGGATTCTAAATGAAATCCATCATTATAAATTTATTTTCATGAGTCCGGAAATGTTTTTGAGTGCGGATGTCCAAAAGGCTCTAAAAGCAGCAAGATTAGCATTTATCGTGGTGGATGAGGCTCATTGTATTTCTCAGTGGGGGATTGATTTTCGTCCGGAATATCTGAAGCTGGCCGATGGTATCAAATTCATCGGTGTCTCCTTAGTTTTGGCATTGACGGCGACGGCGACACCAGCAGTTCGAATGGATATCCAAAGGCTGCTGTTTCGAGAAAAATCGGCACAGGAATTTATTTTTTCTGTTGACCGTCCTAATATCAGTTACTTTGTCTACCAAGAGAACAAATTGGAAAAATTGCGTGAGTTAATAACGACCTTAGAAGGTTCGGGAATTATTTATTGTGCCACCCGAAAAAAAGTTGAAGAACTGTATCAAACGTTTAAACACCAGCACGCGATTGCCTACTATCATGGCGGACTCAGCGGTCAAGAACGACGAATGCTGCAACAACAATTTTTAGCGGATGATTTACGGATTTTGATAGCTACGAATGCATTCGGCATGGGGATCAATAAGGAAAATATTCGCTTTGTTATTCATTATGATTTACCAGATTCACCAGAGAATTATTTACAAGAGGTTGGTCGTGCTGGTAGAGATGGTCAACTAAGTCAAGCAATTTTGTTATATGAAGCAGGTGATGAGTATATTCATCATTTTCTTCAGGAGCAAACCGATCAATCAAAAAAATTATTTGAAATCAAGCAACGAATGACTGATTTGGTCTTTGAGGATCCGTTAATAAAAAAATGGGAACAATTTTTCCCTAACGAAAGCTCTCGCTTGATGGAGCTTTTAAGCCAGCGAGGTAAGACTAAAAAGGTTCAACTACAAAAAATGTTGGATTACATTTCTACTAAAGAGTGCCGCCGGGCATTTTTGATTGCCTATTTTGGGGAAACATTAACTGAGAATAATCAAAAATGCTGCGATAACGATGATGCTTTATTAAAGGTGAAAGCAGTAGAACAGATGAACAACGAGGTCCAGCTTTCTTGGGGAAAAATTATTCAAAAAATTTTTAAAAATGATGAGAAAGATTGAAAATTGGCGCCACATTTTCAAGAGCTATGGTATAATACATGGCGATAGCATTTAGGAGGTTAGAGAAATTGAGTAGAAAAGATCGCTATAACGATACGAACAACGAACCGTGGGATCAACATATTTACGAATCTGATAGTGAAGAAGAAACCTATTCACGCAGCCAGTCTCGTCGTAGTGGTGGTGGAAACAAAGGTGGCGGAAATACGAAATTCTTGACGATTCTAGTCGCATTATTATTAGCCCTTATTTTGATTCCAGCTGGTGCCTTTTTCTGGATTACTCGTGATAACGACAAACCAGCAGCCTCTCCTGAGAGTACAACTCAGGTATCTAAGGTTTCTTCAACAGAAAAGTCAAGCACGGAAGAAAGCAGCACCGAAGAAAGCACATCTTCAACAGATTCAGAAGCAAATCAACAAGAGCAACAACAAGCCGCTGATCAGCAAGCACAGCAACAAGCTGCAGCTGAATCTCAGGCAGCCGCAGAGGCACAAGCGCAAGCAGAAGCATCACGTTCTGCAGCAGCTGCGCAACAAACAACACCATCTTCAAGTACAACGAATGATGCAAACGCCCAATATGGTACAGTTCAATCAGGTGAAGGTCCACAACAAATTGCTGGACGCTATGGCTTGAGTGTCGATGAATTCTTAAGACTGAATGGGATGGATAGAAGCAATTTCTATTTTGATCCAGGTCAACAAGTGCGTATTAAATAATTTGAATACTTTGCCGTAATCGCTAGCGATTACGGCTTATTTATTGAAAAGAGGCAGAACATGGAAAAAATTTCAATTGCAATCGACGGTCCCGCATCGTCTGGTAAAAGCACCGTAGCGAAAATTTTGGCAAGTGACTTTCATTTTGTTTATGTTGACACGGGTGCGATGTATCGAGCTATAACATTTTTAGCAATCAAACACAATATCGCGTTTTCAGATGAAGATGGATTGGCTGAATTAACAAAAAAATACCCGATCAGCTTTAAGCAATCGGCTCATGGTCAGCTTGTTTTTGCTGATGATGAAGAGATTACACAAGCAATTCGACAACCAGATGTAACGGGGGCCGTTTCTGAGGTTTCCGCCCATGGAAAGGTTCGAGAAGAATTAGTCGAATCGCAAAGACAGCTAGCTCAAGCTGGCGGGATTGTCATGGATGGCCGTGATATTGGTACAACCGTACTGCCGCAAGCAGAAGTAAAAATCTTTCTAGTCGCAAGCGTTGAAGAACGAGCACAACGCCGCTATAAAGAAAATCAGGAAAAAGGAATCGAGATGGATTTTGAGGCGATTAAAGAAGCAATTGCCAAGCGAGATTATTTGGATTCGCATCGGGAAGTTTCACCTCTGGTTCAGGCAGCAGATGCTGAATTGGTCGATACGACTGGAATGTCAATTGAACAGGTAGTAACGAAGATTAAAGAGGTAATCCAGTCAAAAGGTTTCTAAATTTTGGATAAAAACGATAAATAAAGCGAATTTCTTTCAATTTTTTAGAAAAAAAGAAGAAATCGCTTTATTTTTCATGTGGATTCATCTAAAATAGGACATGTAGTGTATTTTACGCAGAATTGTTGGTAAGGAGGACAAACGACATGACAGATTTAGAACAAAATTCGATGGACAACGAGAATGTTTCCATGGAAGCAGCAATGGAAAGTGTGAATGAAGTTCAAGTTGGCGATATTGTTAAAGGCGAGGTGCTTGCCTTAGAAGATAAACAAGTTATCGTTGGTATTGAAGGTGCGGGAGTAGAAGGTGTTGTTCCTGCAAAAGAGCTTTCAACTTTACCTGTTGAAGATATCAATGAAGAAGTCAAGGTTGGCGATATTCTTGATTTAGTCGTTATCTCTTCTATCGGAAAAGACAAAGAAAATGGAAGTTATCTCCTTTCTAAACGCCGCTTAGACGCGAAGAAAGTTTGGGAAGATATTGAGAAAGAATTCCAAGATGGAAAAATTATCGAAGCACCAGTAACCAGCAGCGTTAAAGGTGGATTGGTTGTTGATGTAGGTGTGCGCGGCTTTGTGCCAGCGTCAATGATCGATGATCATTTCGTTGATGATTTTTCAGCGTATACTGGAAAAACTTTGAAATTCAAAATCATTGAAATCGAACCTTCTGAAAATCGTTTGATTTTATCTCATAAAGCAGTAGTTGAAGCAGAAAAAGCTGAGAAGAAAAAAGAAATCTTGGCAGAATTGTACGAAGGTCAAGTCATCAAAGGTCAAGTGGCTCGTTTGACAGACTTTGGAGCCTTTATCGATCTTGGCGGCATCGACGGATTGGTTCACGTGTCAGAGATTTCTCACAGTCATGTGGCTAAACCAGCTGATGTATTAAGTGTCGGTGATGAAGTAGAAGTTCAAGTGCTTTCTGTTGATCCAGAAAAAGAACGGATTTCATTATCTATCAAAGCGAATTTACCTGGACCTTGGACAGATATTGAAGAAAAAGCGGCTCCAGGTTCTGTACTTGAAGGAACGGTGAAACGTTTGACAAGCTTTGGAGCATTTGTTGAAATCTTCCCAGGTGTGGAAGGCTTAGTGCACATTTCTCAAATCTCTCACAAACATATTGCAACCCCTCATGAAGTATTACATGAAGGCGACCAAGTCCAAGTGAAGGTTTTAGAAGTACATCCTGAAGATCATCGTGTAGCTCTTTCAATCAAAGCGTTAGAAGAAAAGCCTGAAGAAGCAAAACCAGAGCCAGCTGAAGAAGAGACATACGAGATGCCAGAAGAAAATACTGGTTTCACTATGGGTGATATCTTAGGCGATGCTTTAAATGAAAGTTCAGAAGACCAAGAATAGAATTCATTGAAGGCGTGCTTTAGCACGTCTTTTTTGTCCGATTTGATTTCCATGATAAGCGAACAGCTGATATTTTAATGAAAATGGCTCCTTCTCTTGCAAGAAGGAGTTTTCTTAGTTAAACTAAGGAGAATTTGGAAAAAGTACCACTACTTTTAAAGTAGCTGGTATCTGCTGTCTATCAGACAGATTTTTTCTAGTAGAAAAGTATTTAATAGGAACGAGGAGTTAAATTATGTCAAATCCTACAATTGCTATTGTTGGTCGTCCGAACGTCGGAAAATCAACATTGTTTAATCGGATCGCTGGAGAGCGCATTTCAATCGTTGAAGATACCCCAGGTGTTACCCGTGACCGTATCTATGCAAAAGGCGAGTGGTTAGACCACGAATTTTCAATCATTGATACTGGTGGAATTGATATTGGCGATGAACCTTTTATGGAACAAATTAAACAACAAGCACAAATCGCCATTGATGAAGCAGATGTCATTTTACTTGTGGCAAGCGGTAAAGAAGGCGTTACTGATGCCGACGAAGCGGTCGCTAAAATTTTGTATCGCAGTAAAAAACCAATTATCTTAATGGTTAATAAGGTCGATAATCCTGAAATGCGAAACGATATCTACGAATTTTATTCATTAGGTCTAGGCGAACCGTATCCTGTATCAGGAAGTCACGGGCTAGGTTTAGGGGATGTATTAGATGAAGCAGTTAAGCATTTCCCGACAGACAATGAAGAGGATGAAGACGAGTCAATCAAGTTTAGTTTGATCGGTCGTCCCAATGTCGGTAAATCTTCTTTAATTAATGCTATTTTAGGCGAAGATCGTGTCATTGTTTCTGATATTGAAGGAACGACTCGTGACGCAATCGATACAAAGTTTGTCGGTGAAAATGGCCAAGAGTTTACGATGATTGATACCGCTGGAATGCGGAAACGCGGGAAAGTTTACGAAAATACAGAAAAATATTCTGTTATGCGGGCGATGCGCGCAATCGATCGTTCAGATGTTGTTCTGGTCGTTTTAAATGGGGAAGAAGGCATTCGGGAACAAGATAAGCGAATTGCAGGATATGCTCATGAAGCGGGTCGCGGAGTGATCATTGTGGTTAATAAATGGGATCTGGTGAAAAAAGATACCAATACCATGAAAGAGTTTGAAGAAGAGATTCGTGATGAATTTGCGTATTTAGATTATGCACCGATCGTTTTCGTTTCTGCTATGACGAAGCAACGGTTGAACAAGATTCCAACGATGATTGAAGAAGTCAGCATGAATCAAAACTTGCGGATTCCTTCATCAGTTTTAAATGATATCATCATGGATGCAGTAGCAATTAACCCGACACCAACAGATAAGGGCAAACGTTTGAAGATTTTTTATGCTACACAGGTGGCGGTAAAACCACCAACCTTTGTCGTATTTGTGAATGAAGAAGAGTTGATGCATTTCTCATATGCGCGCTTTTTAGAGAATCAAATTCGAAAAGCTTTCGAATTTGAAGGAACGCCGATAAAAATAATCGCTCGCAGAAGAAAATAAGGTATTTTATCATACTTTTATTTTGCTGACAACAGATTTCTCCGAATGATAAAACAACCATGAATTTTGTGCCATTAATCGCTAAAAACCTTGCTAACATAAGGTTCTTATGCTATCGTTATAACAGAATATTGACCAAATCAATATTTCTTTGCTGATGACTGGACCACTCAGTTCATCAGATGATGTTTTTAACATCAATACTCATTTCTCAGGAGGTGAATTCATTCATGGCAAACAAAGCAGAATTGATCGAAAAAGTTGCAGCAGCTACTGACTTAACTAAGAAAGACGCTACAGCTGCTGTCGATGCTGTATTTTCAACTATCCAAGACGCATTAGCTGAAGGTGAAAAAGTTCAGTTGATCGGCTTCGGTAACTTTGAAGTACGTGAACGTGCGGCCCGCAAAGGACGTAACCCACAAACTGGTGAAGAAATCGAAATTCCAGCAAGCAAAGTACCTGCATTTAAACCAGGTAAAGCGCTAAAAGATGCAGTTAAATAATTTTTGCTGCTAAAACCGTTGTGACTTTTGAGTCACAACGGTTTTTTTCTCTAAAAATAGAACCAAGATTATTTGAGACTTATTTCTACGAGGTGTCGTTATTTCACTCAATTTGTAACTTATTTTTTATTTTACGAAAGGCTTGGCTTAGGATAGAATAATAAAGAGGATTTAATGAAAAAGGAGAAGGTGGGTGAAGCGATGTCGAAGGAGAAATTGTATTATGTTCCAAAAAATGATTCTTGGCATTCATATGAATTTCTTGCACAAAGGCAAAATGATCCTAAGTGGCGACAAGCCTTTTTGGAAGCGGAAGCACAAATAGAAAGAGAAGATAGGAAAAGGAAGCGTCGCAACTTTATTATATTAATCGTATCTGTTCCGCTTTTGCTTATAGGTGTGATGGTTGGACTTTATTTCTATGGCTCATCTGAAGAAGAGGTAATTCCGAAACGGGAGATAAGTTTAAACGATTCCACAGGTGCATCAACAGAAGCAACTATCGAATCCTCAACGATCGACACATCAAGTATCGGACAAGTATTGATCACACCATGGGGAGAACAGGTAACAGTGCTTCGTATCTTGCCAAATGGTGAGCGGGTAATCAAAGAGGGTTATTCGCCATCGGATTTAAATAATGATGGTGTGTTAACCTTTGAAGAATTGTCTGAGGTGGAGGAGCGGGCAAATCAGCAACCGTATCAACAGACGCCGCAACAAGGGCAGAATTATCAGCAACAGACACCGCAGCAGGGTCAAAACAATCAGCAACAGCAGAACCCGCAACAGGAACAAAATCAACAGCAAACGCCGCAAGGAAATCAAGGCGTTCAATCAAATCAGTCAAACGGGGAACAAACCCCTTCTAGTCAAGAAACACCAGTTCAAAACCAACAGCAAACACCGTAAAATCAATAAGCTATTTGATTTGTGTGTAATAATTTTTCATTTTCTTCAAAAAGATAGAAACTTGAAAGATTTTTGAGGATTATTGTGGAAATGACTAACAGCCTTTCGCAGATTTGTTGCGGGAGGTTTTTTTGTAGTATAAAATGAAGTAAACGGGGTGAACGTGATGGAAGTAACATATCGAAATAAGCTTCATGAAACGCGAATCACGTATGGTGAAACTGTCGCTTCAATGATGCGCGAAAAGGATTTGGAAAATAAACAGATTCTATTTTGCGGCAACCAGCGCTACTATGATTTATATGCGGAAAAGCTAAGAAAATTTATTCCAAAATCAAGTACACATAATTGGTTCATTACGCCGAACAATCGTTATTGCAATACAATGAATAATTTTCAAGATCTGATTCACTTTTTGGATCGGTTTAGTCGGCAAAAAGAAACGATTTTTCTTGGTATTGGCAATGAAGGTGTGATTGAGTTGCTGGGCTTTACTCATCATGTTGCAAACTTTAAAGCCGAGCTGTGCTTCTTACCAGTTTCACTACGTTCCTTTGCTCAAAGTCTGTCTTTTGTTGATCAAATTCTTTCCGAAAAAAATTTGATGACAGTTATGGAGATTGAGGAGGTACCTCAAAGCATCTTGTTTGATCATACTTTGGCGGATCAGCAAACAACTGGGAAGATGGTGGATCTCTTGACATTGATTCGCTGTGGGCTTGTTTGTGATTATCCTTTTTTACAAAGTCTGTATGTAAATTTTCCTACCCGCGAGGCGCTTTTGCAGCAGTCATTCTCGGCATTCAGCGAAAGGCTGATCAATTATTATCAAACCAACAGCCAACAGCTCAATGATTTCGGTAAAACCTTTGAGAAAGCTTTTTTTCAAACGGAAAACGGTTCGCTGCTGTCAAATAGTATGAAAACAATGTTTGGATTATTGTTTGAACTAGCGTGGAATGTTTCTGCAAGTAATCTTCATTTCAATTTCAAAAATTTTATGATATGGTTGGTGCGATTAGGTTTTCCAATCATTGTACCAGAGGGAATCTCGTTGGCTGATTACGGTCAGCAGGTGATTGCACTAGCAAAAGAAAAACCACTGGCTGGATTAATTCAAGTCGGTGAAGTCGGAATGAAAAAAGTTCCGACACAAAAAGAATTACTTCAAACATTTGAAGTGTATCAAAAAATCGTTACAGAGATCAGGGGAGAATAGATGTCAAGTTATAGTAAAAAAATGCTCGCAGCACTAAAAGATGAAGATTTAGGCGAGGCCAATCTACTGTTCGAAGAGGCCCTAAAAAATGACGAACCAGAAATACTGGCAAGTTTAGCGGAAGAACTACAAGCATTGGGATTTCTTGAGGAAGCTAAACGTATTTTGGAGAATTTGTTAAAGGAGTTTCCAGAAGAGGATGTTTTTTATCTTTCATTAGCAGAGATTGCCATCGAAAATGATGACATTGATGGTGCCTTTGAATATTTAGAAAAAATTGAACCAGAAAGCGATAATTATTTAGAAAGCCTATTAGTAACAGCTGATTTGTATCAGGTCTTAGGCATTCCAGAAGTGAGTGAAGCAAAATTATTACAGGCAAAAACGATTGCGCCAGAGGAACCGTTGATTACCTTTGCTTTAGCTGAACTTCACTTTACAACCAATCAATTAGGAGAAGCCATCAATGAATATGGACAGCTTCAGAAACAGGGAGTAGACGAAATTGCCAACATCTCGATTGATGAGCGAATCGGTACAGCCTATAGTATGATGGGGGGCTTTGAAGAAGCCATTCCGTTTTTGGAAAGTGCTTTAGAGCAGGAGCATACCTCTGATCGTTTATTTCAATTAGGTTTTACTTACTATCAAATCCACGATCATCAAAAAGCGATCAACTATTTGCAGGAGCTGATTACGCTTGACCCACAATATCAAAGCGGCTATTACTATCTTGCTGACAGCTTGAAAGAAGAGGAACTGCTAGAAGAAGCGTTACTTGCCGCAGAGGAAGGAATCAAGGAAAACCCTTATCAGGTTGAACTTTTGCATTTGGCTTCAGAAATTGCTTATCGTTTACGTGACAGCAAGAAAGCTGAAGAGTTATTGCTGCAGGCGCTTGAAACGGGGGATAAAACGGATGAGACGCTGCTAACTTTAAGTAATCTTTATTTAAATGAAGAGCAGCCAGATAAAGCGATCGAAATGATCAGTAAAATGGATGAAGAGGGCAACCCTTATGCCGAATGGAATTTGGCTCAGGCCTATAACGAACTAGAGGACTTTGCCGCTGCTGGCACCTATTATAAGCAGGCTTATGAGGATTTGGCGCACGAACCGGATTTCTTAAAAGCTTACGGAATATTTTTACGCGAAGATGGACAATTAGAAACAGCCCGCGCTGTATTAACCAACTATTTAGAAATGGAACCAGGTGATTTAGAAGTACAATCATTACTTGAAGAGTAGAGAGGTGAGGAAAAATGATCGATGTAGGTGAAAAACGTGAATTTCTTGTCTGGTTGATCAATAATGTGAGTTTTCAACGACGAGAAGTGATCTGGATTTTGAACTATCTAATTAATCATGAAGCAATTTTGCGAAATGTCCATATTGTGGAGCAAGCTTTAGCAACAGAACGTGGATTGGTTTTTCGCGATATCACACAACGGGAAGAGCCGATGGTATTTTCAATTGAAGGACATCAGTTTTCTAATAGTGATCAAATTTTTCATGAGATTCGTCTGCATTGGCAACAGCCTTTATACTTGGAATGTGTGTTTCCGCATTCTTGGCAAAATGCACAATATTTATCGGTACTTGAAGACAATCCCGCTCTTTCCTGGAATGACAATGTCAGTGAGGAGATCGTCTCAGAGGTTGAGAATTTTTTAAAGCATCAAGAAAAAGAGGCTCAAATCAATTTACTTAAGAAGCAAATCGATATGGCGTTAGAAGATGGTGACAAAGAAGCCTTTCTAACATTATCAGATGAATTGAATCGCTTGAAACTTACGTTAAACAGTTAAAAGCATCGCACGCCTGGCAGTGAGTGTCAGTCCGTGCGATGCTTTTTAATTGGAGCGTTTTAAAGTAAATCTTCGTCGCTGAGGCCTTAAGTAAGTAAATCCTTCCCCCTCAACATCATGGACGTTGCTAATCAGGATAAAGGCCTTCTCATCAACGGAATGGATAATTTTTTTCACTTCATTAATTTCTTGTTGAGAAACCACAATATAAACAATGCGTTTTAATTCTGATGAGAAGCCGCCTTCACCATGAAGATAAGTGACTCCTCGTTCCAAATGCGCCATCAATAATTCGGCAATTACATTACTTTCGTTTGAGATGATCATCACACCCTTGGCTGCATACCCACCAGAAGATAGTACATCCACGACTTTACTAAAGACAAATGAGACGATTAATGTGTACATCATTCGTTTCAGGTCTAGGTAGGTTAAGGAACAGATCAACACAACGATATCAAAAATCAGTAATGATTTCCCCATCGTAAAGCCGATCTTCTGCTCTAATATCCGTGCGATAACATCGGCACCACCAGTAGTACCACCATTCCGATAAACCAAGCCACTTCCGAAACCGGCAAATAAACCTGCTAGGATAGAAACAATGAATAGGTCATGGTCTAAATTGATCTGCAGAGGAATTCTTTGCCAAATCCACAGAAAGACGGATAAACAAACGGTTCCTAAAATTGTGTAATAAAAAGAACGTTTTCCCAAAATTTTTCCACCGATTAAAATCAATGGAATATTGATGAGTAATGTTGTGTAGGCAGGATCGATGCCAAAAAGAGCGCGAATAATCAAAGTAATACCAGTGACGCCGCCTTCTGCTAAATGATTCGCAATATTTAAATAGACGAGACCAAATGCATAAATAGCTGTTCCTACCACAATAAATAGAATTTCTTTGATCCGTGTAGTCATAGTCGTTTCCATACGACACCTCCCGTTTTTATTTGCTGATTGGATAGTCAGTAAAACGTGCACAGACACTTATTCTGTGCAATTTCAGTCCTCAACCAACATAGCATGAAATTCAGATAGTTACAACAACATGATAGGAAACAAATCTGTTTTTTGATAAGATAGGTTTGAGGTGGTTTGATGAATGAAAAGACAATGAAAATCATGCAACAAGAAGTTGATGATTATATCCAACAATTTAAAACTGGTTATTTTTCCCCACTTGGCCAAATGGCTCGTTTAACAGAGGAAGTTGGAGAGCTAGCCCGAGAGATCAATCATTATTATGGAGAAAAAACAAAGAAAGAAACAGAGAAGCCAAAAACAGTTGAGGAAGAACTGGGGGATGTTCTGTTTGTGACCATTATCATGGCGAATTCTTTAGGGATCGATTTAACAGAAACCTTCAATCGCAATATGGAAAAGTTTAACCATCGCGATCGCTTTCGGTTCGAACGCAAAGATGGATTGACAGAAGGTGATGTTCAATGAGATTAGAAGCTTTTCCCTTAGAGTTTCAGGGGGCGATGCCCATCCTACGGAAATTACAGGAGGCCGGTTACGAGGCCTATTATGTTGGAGGCAGTGTCCGAGATATCCTACTGAACAAACCAATCCATGATGTAGATATTGCTACTAGCGCTTTTCCAGCAGAAGTAAAGGAATTGTTTCACCGTACAATTGATGTGGGCATTGATCACGGGACAGTGATGGTAATTACAAAAGAAGCTACTTATGAAGTGACGACATTTCGAACGGAGTCGACGTATCAGGATTATCGTCGTCCGGATCATGTGGAATTTGTTCGTTCGCTAAAGGAAGATTTAAAGCGACGTGATTTTACCATTAATGCGCTAGCCGTGGGAATCGACGGAACGGTGATTGATCTGTTTGATGGATTAGATGATCTGCGAAATAAAGTTTTACGGGCAGTGGGAAATCCCTACGAACGATTTCACGAGGATGCTCTAAGGATGATGCGGGCTCTACGCTTTGTAAGCCATTTGGGCTTTACATTAGAGCCTAATACCTTCGAGGCGATTCAAGAATATCATTCATTATTGGCTAAGATTTCTGTTGAACGAATTAACGTAGAATTTGTCAAGTTAATGATGGGTTCCTTCCGTGAAGCAGGTTTGCGTTCCTTTGTAGAATCCGAATGCTACATTTACTGTCCAGGGCTGCGTGATTATGGTGCTGCGCTATTAAGTTTTTCTGAGCTTCGCGGACCAGCAATTCCGACTGAGCGTCAAGCGTGGACGCTATTAATGGCCATGCTCGATATGAACATCACGGACATTCGTCATTTTATGAAGGAATGGAAATGCTCAAATCAATTGATTAGAGAAGTAACTCAGATGGTACCAGCTTTGCAATTCCGTTTGAAATTTGAGTGGGATAATTGGACATTGTATCAACTTGGCAGAGAATTGGCATTGTCTGTAGAATATTTACTTTATTATTTTGATCGCGAACCAAATTTAGCGAAAATTCGTTTGCTTTACCAATTTCTACCAATCTATTCGTTAAAAGATCTTGCAGTAAAGGGAAATGAAGTAAAGGATCATTTCGATTATCCTCGCGGACCTTGGATCAGTATGACACTCAACAAGTTAGAGCAGGAAGTCGTTGAGGGAAACTTAAAAAATGAAAAAGAAGAGTTATTAGCTTTTGCAAAAGAATTCTTAAAAAAGGAGATGCCATGAAAAAAATCGTCCAGCTTTATCAGGTGAAGGAAGAACAAACAGCGTTAAACATGGGTTCAGGTGATTTAGAAGTGTTGGCAACCCCAGCTTTAGTAGCGATGATGGAGAATTGTGCTAAGCAGCTCTTAGCATCCGAACTCTCTTCTGAGCAGACCAGTGTTGGCTTTAAAATGACGTTAAAGCATTTAGCACCGACTGCTGTGGGAGCAGAGGTAAAAGTTGAGGCAGAAATGCTTGAAAATGAAGGAAACAGAGTGTCATTTTCTATTAAAGCCTTTGACAAAGAGCAATTGATCGGGGAAGCTGATCATCAGCGAGTGATTGTAGAAACAGCAGCTTTCCTAAAAAAAGTGAAGTGAGAGCACAACATGTGACCGTTTACTCAAGGTATGCTAAACTTGTTTTAGATTAGTAGTGAGGAGAATGTAGAATGGCAAGAGAAATGACAGCGTTAAAATTCTATTTTCGTAATGGCGAAACATGGACGATCGATCGTCGTTACATTGGCGATTTGTGGATTAAACAAATTACCACTAGCTTCGGAAGAATTCATGGAAGTGAATTTGTAGAAATTCATCCATGTGCGGGATTCAAGATCGAAATTTATCAAGAGGGTGACCATGTTCAAACGACGGATATTAACTTGGGTGGATTAGAACTAGGTATGTTTGAACGCGCACGTAAATTTGAAGACATCGAACGGATGGATATTATTTATCGTGCAGGACATCCTGATTCTGTGTACTTCCCGTATAAGGACAAAGACACTGAAGGTCTTGACAATGTATATCAATCAACAAAAGTTTCTGAAAAAACAAAAAGCTTATATATCGTAATTGATCCAACGAAAAATGTGGATGATGTATACGGCGATCAATTTTAAAAGACATTTAAAACAAGCATTCAATTAAGGATGCTTGTTTTTTTGTCACTTTTTTTGTATTGGTGTGACCAGAAAAAGAATTCCCTGAAATTTGAGCTAACTTTACAATTAGTTTTTCATTTGAAGCAGATTTCTAAAGAAATTACTAAGGTACCGGAATAATTTTAGGTAATTCCTTGATATATTGTTCAGGTACCTGTATTATGTAAATGTAAGGTACCTGAACAATATAAGGAGAGATTATTATGGAAAATCAAATGAATGAACAATTTATGAAGCTACAACATGACTTACGACGTTATTACCATCGTCAAATGGCAAAAAATCAGGGTTACGGACCACATCGAGGTCAAGGAAGAGTACTAGCATTATTGAAGATGAATCCAGAGATTAGTCAAAAGGATTTGACGTTTGTCCTTGGCATGCGACCTCAATCAGTTGGAGAATTATTGCAAAAGTTAGAGGATAAAGAATTAATTACCCGCGAAGCTTCAGAACAAGATCGTCGTGTGATGATCATTCGTTTAACTGAACAAGGCCGCGAAGAAGCTGAAAAGATTTCCGATGCGCCAGATTTTGGCGAGGAGTTATTTGCCGATTTTAGCGATGAGGAGAAGGCAGAATGGACACGTTTAGTTGAGAAATTAAATGAAACGTTAAAAAATGAGTTAGGCGAAGAAGATTCAGAGGAATTCTTTGGTGGAGGTAGAGGCTTCGATGGTCCACGACCACCGCATGGACATGGTCCACATGGAAGAGGACCGGCTCATTCACATCACTTCTCGGATTTTGCCGATTTTAATTGGTAAGAATTAAGAAGTGCTTCGCGAACTCGCTCAGCTTTTGAGCACCAGGTAGGTACTGTTCCACATCAGCTCTGCAAGCAGTCGCTGTGTGTCTCAGCAATAAGGCCAAAATATTTCTAAATTGCCAAGAAACACAGTGATCGAAGAGAACTGATGTTGATTGGTACCTCCTCGGTGCTTCTCAAATTTCGAAATATTTTTGCTTATTGCCTATATGCTAGTTCTGCTTAATGAAGTTTAGCAGTAACTGTATGCGCAGCTTGCGTAGAAAAGCTAGTTTGTGAAGCCGGACATGGATATGCCTACTGTAAAGCGATATACTCATCTGAAAATTTTATTCTTTTTTTATAGTTGAGAAAGCCGTAAAGGAAAAATTTCCTTTACGGTCTTTTTTTGTTACAATAACGTAGAGAAATTTGAGGATGGTTTGAGATGAAAGAATTAAAAGTAACAGAGCTATACAAAACATTTGGAGATAAAACGTTATTTGATCGTATTTCCTTTTTAATTCACGAGAAAGATCGAATTGGATTGATCGGAGTCAACGGAACTGGTAAATCCAGTCTGCTAACAATTCTAGCCGGTAAAGATAGTGGAGATGGTGATGTTTCGGCAATCGAAAAAGCGAGCGATTATCGGATTGGCTACTTAGCGCAGGAACAGACTTTTTCTGAAGAATTATTGGTTTTGGATGTTGTCTTTCAGGGGAATAATCCGCTAATGCAGACAGTCCGCGACTATGAAAAGGCTTTACTACGCTTATCTCATGAGAATACTGCAGACTCTCAGCAACAATTCACTCTAGCTGAAGAAGCGATGAACAAGCAAGATGCTTGGACAGCTGATAGTGAAGCGAAAGCGATCTTGAACAAGTTAGGAATTAATACGCTAAATAAGCGAATTGGTGAGCTTTCAGGGGGGCAAATCAAGCGTGTCGCATTGGCTCAAGTTTTGATCGACGCACCAGATCTCTTATTACTGGACGAGCCGACCAACCATTTAGACTATGATGCGATTCAATGGCTGGAAGGTTATCTGAAAAGCTATACAGGCTCGCTGTTGATGGTTACCCATGATCGTTATTTCTTAGACCGTGTGACGAATCGCATTTTTGAACTTTCGTTTGGCAAGCTTTATGAGTATCAAGGAAATTATGAAGCTTATCTGATTGAAAAGGCTGAGCGTGACCGAGTCGCGGTTGAACAGGAAGGCAAAAGAAAGCAGCTCTATAAGCAAGAGTTAGCATGGATGCGTGCAGGTGCCAAAGCTCGAACAACCAAGCAACAGGCGCGAATCCATCGTTTTGAAGATCTAAAGGAGAATTTAAATCAAGTCAAAACCGATGGGCAGCTCGAGATGAACATTGCGACGACTCGTCTTGGTAAGAAGGTTTTGGAAGTAAAGCAAGCTTCGTATGCGATCGAAGGGAAAACAATTCTGGATCAGTTTGATTTACTGATTCAAACGAAGGAACGTTTAGGTATTACTGGAAAGAATGGGGCAGGGAAATCAACCTTGCTCAACCTTTTAGCTGGAAGATTACAATTAGATAGTGGTGTTATTGAAACTGGTGAAACCGTTCGTTTGGCTTATTATACCCAACAAAATGAAACGCTCGATCCCAATAAACGAATGATCGCCTATTTGCAAGAAGCAGCAGAAGAAGTCAAGCAGCGAGATGGTTCACAAATTAGTGTAGCGGAAATTCTAGAGCGTTTTTTATTTCCTCGATTTATGCATGGAACACTAATTGGTAAATTATCAGGCGGAGAAAAAAGACGACTTTATCTATTAAAATTGCTGATACAGCAACCGAATGTTTTATTATTAGATGAACCTACGAATGATTTGGATATCGCCACATTGACGGTACTAGAGGACTATCTACAGGAGTTCTCAGGTGCCGTGATCACCGTTTCTCATGATCGCTATTTCTTAGATAAAGTAGCTGAGAAATTATTGATCTTTGAAGGAGAAGGAAAGATTGTTTCTTATTTTGGCTCGATTATGGAGTATCTAGATCAGCAAATGCCGTTAAAAGAAGAGAAGGTTGTTAAGACAAAGCCTCAACAAAAAGAGCGCAAGAAGAAGCTTTCCTATAATGAACAGAAGGAATGGGAAACAATTGAAGATGATATCGCCTTGTTAGAAGGTAAGATCGAGGAATTAACGGAAGCGATGAATCATCAAGGCGATGATTTTACAAAATTACAGGATTTACAAAAAGAAATTGATCAGACTGAGCAGGCTCTGGATGAAAAAATGACTCGTTGGGAGTATCTGAGCGAAATTATTGAAGAAAATTAAAATTTTATTACATGGTAGGAGGAACGGTATGTTAATTGCGATTTGGGCGCAGGATAAAAATGGTTTGATTGGTAAAGAGAACCGTTTACCATGGCATTTGCCAAATGACCTGCGATTTTTTAAAGAAACAACGATCAATCACACCTTGGTTATGGGGCGGAAAACCTTTGAAGGGATGGGAGGGCGACCTCTGCCAAATCGTCAAACGATTGTATTAACACGAGATACGAGCTATCAGGCTAAAAATGTTGTAGTAATGCATTCCTTAGAAGAAGTTTTGGCTTTTGCTGATGAGAATGACGGAGAGACCTTTATCGCTGGCGGGTCTGCAATCTATACAGAATTCTTGCCCTACTGTGAGAAGATTTATCGGACGTTTATCGAAGAAAGTTTCGAGGGAGATGCTTATTTTCCAGAAATTGAATGGAACAAATGGCAGCTGACGGAGCGAAATCAAGGTCAAAAGGATGAAAAGAATCCTTATCGTTATTATTTCGAAACTTATCAAAGAGTCGAGTCTTAAAACTGCGGTTCTTTCAAGAATTTTAAAGAAGTAGTTTCAACAATGATTTATTTCATTAGTTTTGATATACTGAAATTAATTTGAAACTAGGTATGGAAAGAAGGATCAGAATGCCAAATGTTAAAATTGTAACCGACTCATCTTGTACGATTGAAAAATCGGTTCGTGATGAATTAAATATTACTGTTATCCCACTATCAGTGATGATCGATGATGTGGTTTATCCTGACGATGACGAACTAACAGGCGAGCGCTTTATGGAGATGATGGCACAGGCTAAAAATCTACCAAAAACCAGCCAACCACCGATTGGCTATTTTGCAGAATTATATGATGAACTAGGAAAAGATGGGAGTCCTATCGTTTCGATCCATATGTCACATACCTTAAGCGGGACTGCCGAAGCAGCGCGTCAAGCAACGTTTCTTAGCAGCAGTGATGTAACAGTCATTGATTGCGGATTTATCGATCAATCGCAAGCTTTTCAAGTCATCGAAGCAGCTAAGCTAGCGGAAGCGGGTGCTTCATTAGAGGAAGTTTTAGCTGGTGTCGAACGAGTGAAAGAGCACAGTAAGCTATTTATCGGTATATCCTCACTTGATAATTTAGTTAAAGGCGGCCGGATTAGTCGAGTAGCTGGAGTCATTTCCAGCGTGTTAAATATGCGAGTGGTTATGGAGCTGGAAGATGGTGAATTGTTGCCAATCACAAAAGGTCGCGGCAAAAAGACATTTAGCAAATGGTTTGCAGCTTTCAAAGATGAGCTAGCAAAGGTTAATGTGAAACAAATCGGAATTTCTTATGCTGGTAAACTTGATTTTATCGATGAGGCGAAACAGGCTTTACAAGAAATGTTCCCAGATATGCATATCCCCGTCCTGCACACGAACCCAATCGTGGCTACTCACACAGGACCTGGTGCCTTTGCCATCATGTACTATACAGATTAAACGTCCCTGCCTCTAGAGATAGAGGCGCTTTTTTTACCAGGCAGATACTTTTCTAATCAAGAGGAATCTATAGCGAGCTATGATTTAGAAGAAGGAGCAGATGAATGAAACGATTTTCAATACTACTGATTCCATTAGTAGCAGCAATTGCTACTTTACTCATTCTTTTTTTGACTATTCCTAAAGCTGAGTCGCGAATCCGTGTGGTTCGAGATGAAAGTCAGAACTATAAGAAATCTGTTCACTTTGTTGCAGTAGGCGATTCGCTGACTGAAGGAGTAGGCGATGAGACGAAACGCGGTGGTTATGTTCCTTTAGTAGCCGATGCGTTACAACAAAAATATGAGTTGACTTCAGTCGAAAAAGACAATTATGGTATTTCTGGTGAACGCAGTGATCAGATTTTAAAACGTGTGAAAAAGGATTCAGACTTGCGTAACAGTCTTGCCAGTGCGGACCTTATTACCATGACAGTTGGTGGAAATGACCTTTTCCAAGCTTTTCAAAAGAATCTTACCGCGAAATCAGCGAAACAGTTCAATCGACCAATCAAAAAATACGGCGAGTATGTGACCGATATCTTGGATGAAATGCGGGAACTGAATCCGAAAGCCCCCATTTATGTCGTAGGAATCTACAATCCCTATTACTTGAATTTTCCAGATATCAAGGCGATGCAAACAGTGGTAGATAACTGGAATGAGGAGACTGAGCGTTTGACTAAGGAAATGTCAAATTGCTTCTTTGTCCCAGTCAATGATCTGCTTTACAAAGGAATCGCCACGAAAGATAGTGACGAGACGACCAGTTCTAGTTCGGAAGTGAAGAACGATGCACTTTACGACGAAGATAACTTCCATCCGAATAACTTAGGCTATCAATTGATGGCAACAGCGATTCAAGAGAAAATAGTCGACACAAAGGATTTATGGTTAACAAAGGAGCGCAATTAATGGCAGAAAAGGAAGAAAATAAAGAACTCGAAAATCAGAAGGATGCTGATAAAAAGACAGAAACAAGAACAACGAAAGCCGTACAGAACAAAATTAACGGTTGGAAAATCGCGTTTCTCGTATTGGTGGGTATCCTATTAGGCGGGATTATTTTCTCTACTGTACGTATTTTTACGGCCAGAGAAACAAATTTGCCGCCTAGCAGCGAAACAACGGTGCCAAAGGGCTCACCAGTCTTAACGATGAATACGAATAAAAAGAAATTGAACACCGTAATGGAGTATTTTTTGAATGATCTGCAAAAGGGATCCGATGTGAAGTATGAATTCTACTTGGAAAATCAAGCGATGCTAAAGGGCGAATTCAAAATATTAGGGGCGAATGTCGATTTTTATCTTTACTTTGATCCGTTTGTTATGGATAATGGCAATGTTCAATTAAAAGCACGGGATCTATCGATCGGTTCTTTGAACTTGCCGGTTAGTCAGGTTATGGAAACAGTAAAACGCGGGTTTAAATTCCCTAAATGGGTAGCAATTGATCCTAAAGATCAAACAATCGTGTTGAAATTAAATGAATTCAAACTAGAAAATGGCATGTTTATCAAAGCGAACCACATTGATCTTGTTGGCGATGACATCCAATTTAGTTTGTATTTACCAAAAGAAAAGAAAGCGAATGATTGATCTATTAAATCAGCAGCAATCATCGAGGTGAATCAAATGAGAAGAAGCTTTTATCATTATATCTTGACCCAACGCGGCCACAATCCCCATGATCCTGTCGAAGCGTTTGCTGGAGCAGTTGCTAAGGACATCATGTTTCCGAAGCAATCGGAGGATTATCACGAGGTTGCCGATTACCTAGAATTGAGTGTCAATTATTTAGACTCGATGGATCTGTTTGATCAGGTTTGGGATAAATACTTAGAAAACAATAAATAATTCAAAAGGAAAAGTTGTTGAAGGCTTTTCCTTTTTTTTCTAGCATGCTATCATGAAAAAAAGGGTGAAAGGAAAATGCGCCTTGCAGAAAAAAACGTTACCAGTATCGATTTTTATCATATCGATCATATGTACTATCGTGATTACAGCGGTGGTGACTCATTTTATTGAACAAAAACAAGCAATGGATAACGATTCAGTCGTTAAAATAACTCGTAACGATCTGGATGATGTTCAAGATTTGTATGATTTAATCAGTACAAATTATGTTGAAAAAGTAGATAAGGAACAGCTGATTCAAGGGGCTTTAAACGGGATGACTGAGTCTTTGCAAGATCCTGAATCAGAATTTTTAACCGCAAAGGAAACCAAAGAGCTAAACGCGAAGGTGGCTGGAAGCTTTGAAGGTATCGGAGCGAATCTACAGTTAGAAAATCGACTGCCTGTGATTGATCGAGTACCAGTCAAAAATTCTCCCGCAGAAAAGGCAAAATTGAAAGCTAAAGATATTATTCTAGAAGTAAATGGCAAAACGACTAAGGATAAATCACTGGATCAAATCGTTAGCATGATCCGCGGTAAAAAAGGTACACAGGTAAAATTACTGATCCAACGAGGCAGTGAAGAGTTTGAAGTCTCACTGGAACGAGATGTTGTTCCTGAAGACACAGTGAAGGGCAGCATTGATAAAGACAATCCGGCCATTGGTTCAATTCAAATCGATAATTTTCGTGAAACAACAGCACTAGAATTTCGTACAATTATTGAACAGCTTCGTAAACAGGGCGCGAAATCGTTTGTGATTGATCTTCGTCAAAATTCTGGCGGACTAATCGCTGAAGCAGAACGGGTAGCCAGTTATTTTTTAGACAATGGTGATACAATCGCTCAGTTCTCAAACAATAAAAAGGTCATATCGATTGACAAGGCTGGCAAAGAAATTGATCAAGGCTTCAAAGTCAAAGAACCTACCGTTTTTCTAGTAGATCAAGAAAGTTCATATGGAGCAGAATTAGTGGCAGCAGCGGTCAAGAATAAAAATTATCCGATTATTGGTGTGAATACCTTTGGAAAAGGCAGTGTTCAAACGCTTAGCCCAATTGGTAAAGATAATTTTGTTCAGCTGACGATCATGAAATGGTTTGCCCCGGACGGTTCATCCGTTGAGGGAAAAGGTGTGGCACCGACCATCGAGGCAGACTACCCGGAGTATGCCAAACTCCCACCTATTTCCAAGCAATCAAATTGGCGTATTGGTGATACAGACGATACGATCAAAAATCTTAATACCATGCTAAAGGCTCTAGGCTATCCCACGGAGGGTGATTTATTTAACGAGGCCACAAAGGACGCAGTAATAGAAATCCAGACAGAAAACAATTTATCTGCAACGGGTGCATTGGATGATAAAACAGTGGATGCTATTCAGGAAAAAGTGTTTGCACTTGTCAAATCCAATGATGTTGCTTATGCTAAAGCTATAGAAACGTTAAAAAATAACTAACAGAATCGCTCTGTTGGTTTTGATTGCGAGGGGAAAAGCAATTGAAAAATTTAGTAACAAAGTCGCATCTATGGTTAGGTGTCAAATATCTCTTGATTTCCCTCTTTTTTGGTGTTGTGATTCGTGGATTTCTCTTGATTCCTGTTCCCGTGACCGGTAACTCAATGGATCAAACGCTATCGCAGGGTGACATGGTTCTGATGGAGAAATTTAGTAAGGTCAAACGGTTTGATGTGATAGTGTTTCAACAGACAGATGGAACGATCTATATTAAGCGAGTGATCGGACTGCCTGGAGATGATATCCGCTATGAAAAGGACCAGCTTTATATCAATGATGAAAAGGTTGCTGAGTCGTTTTTAACGAATAATCGCAGTCATGACCATCAGTTTTCTCCTTACACAACAGATTTCAAATTAGATGAATTGATTGGTGAGAAAAAATTACCTAAAGATGAGTATTTTGTTTTAGGAGACAATCGAAGGATTTCAAAGGACAGCCGTTCATTTGGAACGGTTCAAAGTAAAGATATTTTGGGCAAAGCCCAAGCAGTCTATTATCCGCTAACTCATATCAAAATTATTTCGTAAAAGATGGAGAAATCCATCTTTTTTTTGCGAGTTCTGCTTTTCGCAGTATATAAAAAATGTATTGAAGAAAAACAATTTTTAAGGAATACGGTAATAGAAAAATTTAGCAGAATCGTATGCGTGTCGAAAATAAAGTGTTTTTCGTTCTTTGAAAAACGTTACTACTAAAGGAGATAGCTGCGATTTCTGCTTTTCGCAGTATATAAAAAACAAATTGGAGAAAAAATTTTAAGGAATAATGACAATAGAAAAACTTAACAAAATCGTATGCGCGCCGACAATGGAATTAGTTCTATCGTTTTTTAAAGCTATTATCTTTCTCTGGAGATAGTTGTCAGTTTTTTTCACGCCTTAGCATGATTAGAAAAAATTAAGCATTGTGAGAATAAACTTTTTTTCAATCTTTGAAGAAATTTTCGCAAAATTTGATTTAAAAAATTGAGAAAAGTTCTCATTTTATTCAATTGAAGTTAAATTTTTATTGGGTTACTCTTGAGATAGGAAGTCGACTCCTAATTGAATATGAAGGAGAAAAAACGTATGTATCATGCACGATTCAACGGAACACATTATGCAATTGGCAAGAAATGGGGAACACTGCTCAGTAAAAATGGTAAGAATTTACTAGACAACATTCCCTTTGAAATTACGGAGGAAATCAAAGAGTTTGGACGTCAATGCTATCCTGTATACGCGGAATTCTTCCCAGAGATTATCGAGGAAATCAGGGGCATTGCTGATGGTCAAAAGATTAAAGCTGATTCGCTGTATGCTGTTCTTTTTTCAATGTATGCTCTTGTTAAAGTTACGAATTGTTCCAGCTTCGTCATTAAGAATGAAGAGTCCTTTTTATTAGGTCGGAATAGTGATTTTTTGACGGAGATCGAAAAATTATATATGAATTGCTTGTATTTCTTTAAAGAATCAGATTCTTATGCGTTTTCAGGGAACACGACAGCTTTTGTGGAGATGGAAGATGGCGTGAATCAAGCAGGACTTGCTATCGCGTTGACTTCCGTATTTCCAGATCAGCTAAAACCAGGTATTAATGTCGGGATGATTTTGCGTATGTTGTTGGAAAAATGCTGTACAGTCGAAGAAACGCTCGATCTGTTGAATAAAATTCCTCGTTGTTCAGCTGGAACGCTGGTGATCGCCGATTCTTCTGGAGGCGCCTGTTTAGTTGAATTTACAAATGATAAGTTGGTTTCTTCTACTTTAGAAAATAAAGGATATTTTTGTGCGACAAATAGCTTTCATCTACCAGAGATGCTCTCAAGAAAAATAGCAATTGACGATGATTGGTTCGCTGAAGAACGATTTCAGACATTGCAGGATTATCTAACAGGTAATTTTCAGCATATGAATCTGGCTGAGGCTAAGAAATTATTAGCAGGCAAGTTTGGCTTTTTATGTCAATACAATCGTAAGACAGGCAAGGATACTGTCTGGTCAGCAATCTATGATTTAAACAACAGAAAGGTTTATCGCTGCGAAGGTAACCCCGCTCGGAAAAAGTATCAAGAAGATGCGAGGTTTGGGTTTAAGTAACGATTATTCACCTTTTCATAGCAGTAAATCTACACTCTATCCGATATAAGATACATCAGTCAAGTTCATCAGAAGCAGATTACGGTTTAATAAAATAAGGATAAGTAAAAGAAAACGATTCTCTGTTAGAGTTGTTTTCTTTTATTTTTCATGCACGTTTATATGGATGAAATTGATAAAACGTTACTCTCTTTCAGGATTGCTTTTCCCTTTATCGAACCAATAAAGCATCTGATTAGATGAACGAAATAAAAAACCACTGAACAGAGTCAGTGGCGAGGAGGATGTACCCAACGAAGGTACTGGCTTTCATCGTTAAGAAAAGCTGTTAATAGAGATTCAATGGAATCATACATCCCCCACAGATTATTCTAACACATTGATAATTAAAAAATAGTATTTTAGGTCTTATTGAGGTCTTTATCCATTTCTTTTCGACTATATGTTGGTTATATACTTTGTGTTCTTTTAAAAAAATGCTTCAAATTGTTTATTTAATTCCTATTCAAACGATGCATGTCGGTTTATTGAAAAACTCTCTTCATGAAAAATACGCAAATTAAACAAAATAAGCAGAAAAATTGACTAATATAAACGGTTTAAAATGTACTTATTTTTAGTAAGCCAAAGGAGGGCTTTTGTATTGGATTATAAGGAGGCATATTCAGATTTAGCTAGAACTCACAGTGCTTTGCGAAGAAATACATCTGAAATGATGGGGAAATTTCATGAAGTAGCAGATGAGGCATTAAAAGAAAAGCACTTATCTACAAAAATTAAGGAATTAATGGCCGTGGGGATTGCTGTGTCTGTCCGTTGCGAGAGTTGTATAATGGGATATGTGCGAGACGCCATCAAGGCGGGAGCGACATTAGAGGAAATTGGCGAAACAGTTGAGGTAGCAATATTAATGGGTGGTGGACCTTCTACAGCTTATGGAGCAAAAGCACTATCTGTAGCTGAATATTTGACCAAGTAAGATACGAGCCATATATGAAAAAAGTAGGTTAGCGAAATGAATGCTAACTTGATTTTTTGATGTGTATTCATCATTCTATCCTTATAGCACACTTTGATCTGTTCAGGAGTGTATTCGGATATAAAACTGTTGTTAACTTTTTTTATTTTTGAGGATTGAAAAGCTAATTAATACTAAGTAAAACGAGCATTTTAAAGTTCATAGAATAACGATTTGGGTCTTTTGGAAGTCTAAAAGAAAGTGTTATATCGATTTTAAAATTCGACTTGAACATCATCTTTTAGAAAAATAGATATTAAAAAAACAACTGCGTGTTAGTTCTGCGGCTTATGAGGTTTATGTAGAAGAACTCTCGACTCTCAAAGAATTGAGGAAGTTGTACGTATTAGGGCAACAAAAGATATAGGCAGTACTTTACTGTTGAAACCTCATAATTATTGAGAAGCAATTAGAGGAACTAATAGTATTTATATGTGGTCGATGTTTTTTTACGTGGAATGAAAATAGCAGGAAATGAAAAATATAAAGTTATTGCGGTGAGGAAGGATTTGCATATATTAAGAAGTAACGTTCACAAATAAACTTGTTTCATTATTAAAAAATAATGCAGGATTTTTTACTTTCATTTTGATAAATCATAAATAAAAAATAGTTATCTAATTAGAGTAGAAAATCCCAAAAGCTGCTTTAGTCGGAACACCTGGAAAACTTTCCAATGTTAGTTTTGTTAGGATTTTTGGATTTATCTGTTTGAAGCGGATTTCATCTACTCTATTGCACTACTTTTTTCTATCGGAGAAGAAGATTTAGACAAGTTTGTTCGATTGAAGTTAATAAAGCGACATTATTTTATCGATATAATATGAAGAGAAAATAAGGAACTTTTGTTTAGTTAGGAACGCGTACCGGACATTTAAACAATGCATTGCTTTTAATCTTTAGTGGACTGAGGGAAACGAAACCCTTATAATATCAACGGATAGATATTAAGTAAGAGATACGCGATCAGGGAAGGCTTATAAAAATATAACCCTGTTAGCCTTATATCTAAAGGGTGCCTATCAACACCTGTATGGAGGGTTGGTAAGGTTAAGGAGGAAAAATAAACATGACGATTCAATGGTTCCCAGGACATATGGCGAAGGCACGCCGGGAAGTTTCTGAAAAATTAAAATTTGTCGATATTGTTTTTGAATTGATCGATGCAAGATTGCCTTTATCATCACGTAATCCAATGCTAGATCAAATCGTGCAGCAAAAACCACGTTTGATTTTATTGAATAAAGCAGATTTGGCTGATCCAGCACAAACCAATCTGTGGGTGAGCTACTTCCGCGAGCAAGGACATCATGTTCTAGCCTTAACAGCTAAGGATGATAAAAGTGTGAAGCAAATTGTTCCGGCCAGTAAAAAAGTGTTGGCAGAAAAAATGGCGCGCGATAAAGAAAGAGGATTGAAACCACGTGCGATTCGTGCAATGGTACTAGGAATTCCTAATGTGGGGAAATCAACATTACTGAACCATTTGGCAGGAAAAAAAATTGCCAGTACTGGTAACCGCCCCGGGGTCACCAAAGGGCAACAATGGCTGCGTTTTGGTTCGCAATTAGAATTATTGGATACTCCAGGGATCTTATGGCCTAAATTCGAAGATCCAGCGGTAGGCAAGAAGCTAGCACTGACTGGAGCGATCAAGGATAACCTTCTGCATCTAGATGATTTGGCACTTTATCTTTTAGAAGTTTTTTGTCGATTCTATCCAGAACAGTTAAAAGGACGTTACAAATTAACAGAAGATGATTTATTTATAGAGCTGCCTGAGTTATTATTATTAATTTCAGAAAAACGGGGCTTCAAAGATGATTACGAACGTGCCAGTGAAATGTTGATTCTTGAATTACGACAAGGCAAATTGGGTCGCTTCACCTTAGATCGTTACGAGGAGTTGAGTGACTAATGGAAAAATTATCAATTAGTGCGATTAAGGCAGAATTAAAGACAATCATTTCAGCAGATGATCCTCGTTTGGCAGAATTTCGTGAGGATACACGTAAAGGTGTCCAATTAGCAATAAGTCAATGGCAAAGACAGCAGGATAAGCAAGTCGCCTTAGTGGAAAAGTATCAAGAAATGTCTGTTTTCGAAAATGAGAAAACGGCTCAAGGATTCCAAGCAATTTGCGGAATAGATGAAGTTGGTCGTGGACCTCTGGCGGGGCCAGTTGTAGCAGCAGCCGTAATTTTGAATGATGAGCACGAAATTTTAGGATTAAATGATTCAAAACAGCTTTCGGCGCATAAGCGAGAAGAGCTAGTGACTGAAATCAAAAAGAATGCCAGAGCTATCGGTATCGGTGAAGCCACCGCTGAGGAGATCGACCAGTTAAATATCTATCAGGCAACAAAGGTAGCGATGCAGCGGGCCATTGATCAATTATCAATTGCACCAGATTGTTTATTAATCGATGCGATGGTTTTAGACAATGGTTTACCGCAGGAAAAAATCATCAAAGGTGATGCCAGGTCGGTTTCGATCGCAGCTGCCAGTATCATTGCGAAGGTTTATCGGGATGAGTGGATGGCTGAGTACGGCGAAAAATATCCTGCCTATGGTTTTGCTAAAAATGCTGGTTATGGAACTAAAGAACATTTACAAGCGATTGAAGAACAGGGCATTTTGCCGATTCATCGCAAAACATTTGCACCAATTAAAAATATATACTAAAGAAAATCCTTCCTTTTTTTGTATCTTTTTGATAAAGAAACTGAAAAGAGGGATTTTTTTGAAAAATGAATTTTTGTTGCGTTTGAGTTTAACTAAGGGAATAGGTGCTTTTGGAAAACAGCGCATCTATCAATTTGCGAAAAAGCACCAATGGTGGGAATTGAATAGTTTAGATGTTCGGCTAACAGCCCAAACAACCAAGAAAAACGATTGGGATGAATGGACGAAGGAACGACTTCAAGAAATTAAACGTACGCATCAGTACATCACAATCGAAGATCCGGCATATCCAGAAACATTGCGACAGGTTCCTACGCCGCCATTGGTCTTATTTTATAAAGGAAATTTGGCTTTATTGGAGCGAGAAATGTTGGCGGTCGTCGGTGCTAGAGAAGCGACAGACTACGGGTATCACGTCTTGCAGAAAATCATGCCGGAGCTTACCAAACGCGGATTTGTGATTGTCAGTGGTTTGGCTAAAGGAATCGATAGCTTTGCTCATCAATTTTGCATCAGTAATCAAGGAAAAACGATTGGTGTGGTTGGAACTGGGTTAGATATTTGTTATCCTAAATCTAGTGGGAATTTACAAATCGAAATGAGTCAGCATCATTTAGTTTTAAGTGAATATCCCAATGGTACGCGGCCTGCGAAGTTTCATTTTCCGATGCGCAATCGAATCATCGCCGGATTAAGCGGTGGTGTGCTGGTGGTAGAGGCCAAAAAGCGCAGTGGATCATTGATTACCGCTCAACAGGCGTTGGACTATGGCAAAGATGTTTTTGCAGTCCCAGGATCGATTTTGGATAAGCGCTCCAGTGGCTGTCATCAGCTAATTCAAGACGGTGCAATCTGTGTTGAAAAAACACAAGATATTTTTGATTCCTACGATTTATGGAATAAAATTCATTAGCCGCGACTTGACAAACAAAATTTGAATAGCGTATTATAGGCTACGATTTGTCAGTAGTTACCGATATATAATAGTAGAAAAAATTGAGGAGGCAAAAACATTTGGCCTATAAATACCTAGTTATCGTGGAATCACCAGCAAAAGCAAAGACGATCGAGAAATATTTAGGAAGAAATTACAAAGTAGTCGCAAGTGTTGGACATGTGCGTGACTTACCAAAAAGTAAAATGGGAATTGATGTTGAAAATAATTATGAACCCCATTATATCTCTATTCGCGGCAAGGGCGATGTTATCAAAAGTCTGAAGCAGGCGGCAAAAAAAGCACAAAAAGTTTATCTCGCAAGTGACCCGGATAGAGAAGGGGAAGCCATTGCTTGGCATCTCGCTTATTTATTAGGATTGGACTTAAAAGATAAAAACCGCGTAGTATTCAACGAAATTACCAAGGATGCAGTAAAGGCAGCCTTTAAGGAACCTCGTTCAATCGATGTTTCACTCGTCGATGCACAGCAAGCACGTCGGGCATTGGATCGCCTTGTTGGTTATTCCATTTCACCGATTTTATGGAAAAAAATCAAAAAAGGTTTGAGCGCTGGCCGTGTTCAGTCGATCGCCTTAAAAATGATTATTGATCGTGAACAAGAAATCCGCGACTTTGTGCCAGAAGAATACTGGAGCATCGATGGCAACTTCAAGAAGAAAACCAAAAAATTCAAAGCGAATTTCTGGGGTGTCGATGGCAAGAAGAAAAAATTGCCAAACGCCGAAGCAGTGAAAGAAGTTACGTCTAGAATTGATGGTAAGGATTATGAAGTCACCAAAGTGGAGAAAAAGGAACGGAAACGGAATCCAGCGTTGCCATTTACCACCAGTAATATGCAACAGGAATCTGCTCGTAAGTTGAACTTCCGTACGAGAAAAACCATGATGGTTGCCCAACAATTGTATGAAGGAATCGCACTTGGTAAACAAGGAACGGTTGGTTTGATTACTTACATGCGTACGGACTCAACTCGGATCTCGGATACAGCCAAAACCGAAGCAGCTGAGTTTATTGAAAAAACCTACGGAAAAGAATATTCGCAGCATCATGCCCGTAAAGCGAAAAATCCTCAGGGGGCACAAGATGCCCACGAAGCGATCCGTCCAACCAGTGTACAGCGGACACCGGATGAAATGAAGCAGTATTTGGACAAGGATCAATTAAAGCTTTATACCTTGATCTGGTCGCGTTTTGTTGCTAGTCAAATGACGGCGGCGATTCTTGATACGATGAAAGTAACCTTAGAACAAAATGGTGTGATCTTTATCGCAAATGGGTCGAAAATCAAGTTTAAAGGGTTCATGCAGGTCTACATTGAAGGACGCGATGACGGGAAAGAAGATAAAGAGAACATTCTGCCGGAGCTTGAAAAGGGCGAAATCGTTCAATCTGTCAATATTGAAAATAAACAACACTTCACTCAGCCGCCAGCACGATTTAGTGAAGCAACGCTGATCAAGACACTGGAAGAAAACGGAGTTGGCCGTCCATCGACCTACGCGCCAACATTGGATACGATTCAACGACGTTATTATGTGAAATTGACACAAAGGCGTTTTGAACCAACGGAGCTTGGAGAAATCGTCAATACCCTGATCGTAGATTTCTTCCCACAAATCGTGGATGTCAACTTTACGGCTGAGATGGAAAATGATTTGGATAAGGTCGAAGAGGGCAAGGAAGAATGGACGACGGTCGTTGATCGTTTCTATAAACCATTTGCAGTTGAATTGGAAAAAGCCGAAGAAGGCATTGAGAAAATTCAAATCAAAGACGAACCAGCAGGATTCGATTGTGATGTCTGTGGGCATCCGATGGTAATTAAATTAGGGCGTTATGGAAAGTTCTATGCCTGCAGCAATTTCCCTGATTGCCGCAATACAAAACCAATCATCAAAGAAATTGGTGTCGAATGCCCAGTCTGTCATAAGGGACAAGTGGTTGAACGGAAGTCGAAGAAGAATCGTTTGTTCTACGGCTGCTCACGTTATCCGGATTGTGACTTTACTTCTTGGGATAAACCAATTGGTCGGACATGTCCGAAGGATGGCGGTTATTTAGTTGAGAAGAAAGTCAAAGGCGGCAAACAAGTTGTCTGTGTTAATGGCGATTACGAGGAAGCTGTACAAAAATAACAGTATAAAAATAATTGGTATTAAGTGAGGATTAAATGGTAAAAACAGTAAACGTTATCGGAGCCGGTCTCGCCGGAAGCGAGGCTGCTTGGCAACTAGCCGAAGCAGGTGTTCCAGTGAATTTATATGAGATGCGTCCAGTTAAATCAACAGCGGCGCATCACACAGCTGATTTTGCGGAGCTTGTCTGCAGCAACTCCTTACGAGGTAACGGCTTGACAAATGCAGTAGGTGTGCTGAAGGAAGAAATGCGTCGCTTGAATTCTCTAGTTATCGCCTCGGCAGACAAAACAGCTGTACCAGCGGGCGGAGCGCTTGCGGTGGACCGAAATGATTTTTCTGCATTGATTACGCAAAAGCTGAAAGCTCATCCATTAGTGAACGTCATTTCAGAAGAAATCACGAAAATTCCTGAGGGGATCACCATTATCGCGACTGGTCCTTTAACTTCAGAAGCGCTAGCAGAAGAAATCGCGGAGTACAACGGTTCCCATGGTTTTTACTTTTACGATGCGGCAGCTCCGATTATTGATAGCTCGACCATTGATCGTGAAAAGGTTTATTTGAAGTCTCGGTACGATAAGGGTGAGGCCGCTTATCTGAATTGTCCGATGACTGAAGAAGAGTTTACGCGATTTTATGAAGCGTTAATCACGGCAGAAGTTGCCCCGCAAAAAGAATTTGAAAAAGAAAAATTCTTTGAGGGCTGTATGCCAATCGAGGTCATGGCGAAACGTGGAATCAAAACGATGTTATTTGGACCAATGAAACCGGTCGGATTGGAAGATCCTAAGACGGGGAAACGTCCTTATGCGGTGATTCAATTACGTCAAGACAATGCGGCGGCTTCGATGTACAATATGGTCGGTTTTCAAACACATTTGAAATGGGGCGAACAAAAGCGAGTCTTTCAAATGATTCCTGGGTTAGAAAATGCAGAATTCTTGCGTTACGGTGTGATGCATCGCAACAGCTTCATGAATTCGCCAGAGTTGTTAAGACCGACTTATCAAAGTAAAAAACGCGACGATTTATTCTTTGCTGGTCAAATGACGGGTGTAGAAGGCTATGTCGAAAGCGCAGGTAGTGGTTTAGTCGCTGGTCTGAATGCGGCTCGATTAGCAAAGGACGAGGAACTGATCGAATTTCCTCGCGAGACGGCGATCGGCTCAATGGCCTATTACATTACCCATGCAGAAGGCAAGCATTTCCAACCAATGAATGCAAACTTTGGGTTATTCCCAAGCCTGCCAGAACGTATCCGCGATAAAAAATTACGCTATGAAACACTTGCAGAACGTGCCTTGAACGCTCTTGCTGAGATGAATAGTTAGAAAAATTTCCGTTGCTTTGGCAATGGAAATTTTTTTATTTTGACAAAATAAATCGGATTCATGTTCGATTTGAAGGCAATTATGAAATATCTGTAAAGAATTGTTAGTATATTCGTGAAAAGTCAATAAATTCTGACAATTCAATTGTAATTAAAAAGCTCTTATGCTACATTTGTGTTATGTTTGTGAGGTGAGAAAAAGTTTGGAAAATGAAGCAGCAATGCAAGAGTTTATGGGTTATTTAATGACTGAACGAGGCTACTCTGAAAAGACCAAAGAGGCTTATCAACGCGACTTAAATGACTTTTGTCAGTTCTTAGAAAATTCGGGCAACTCCTCATTATTGGCAGTCGATCATTTAGACGTACGAGTCTATTTGGCCTACTTAAATGATCTAAAATATAGCCGCAATACCATCAGTCGAAAGATTGCCAGTCTGCGCTCTTTTTATCAATACCTTTTGAAGCATGAAAAGATCAAAGAAAATCCTTTTTCTTACGTTCATCTCAAGAAAAAGCAAGCTCGTTTACCGCGCTTTTTTTACGAAAAGGAAATCGAAGTTTTATTTGCTAGTGTGGAGGGTACCAAGCCATTAGACCAACGAAATCGTGCCTTGCTAGAGGTGCTTTACGGATCAGGTTTGCGGGTTAGCGAGTGTGCTAACCTGCAATTGTCGGTCATTGATTTTGATAATAGCGTCATGCTGATTCACGGTAAAGGGAATAAAGATCGTTATGTACCGCTGGGATCTTATGCGGCGGATGCGATCCAAGAATTTATTGCTGACGGCCGCAAGAAGTTGATGGCACGCTTTGGCAAGGAGCATGATTATCTATTCATCAATCATCGCGGAGAACAGATTACCTCGACTGGAATCGAATATGTATTAAATCAGATTATTAAGAAGAGCAGCTTGAGCAGTGATATTCATCCGCATATGCTGCGACACACGTTTGCGACGCACCTATTGAATAATGGTGCCGATTTGCGTACAGTCCAAGAACTATTGGGACATGCGAACCTATCGACCACGCAAATTTACACGCATGTGACCAAAGAAAGTCTACAAAAAAGTTATCGCTCGTTTCATCCAAGAGCTTAGAGGGCAGTTTAAAACAAAGGAGAGAACAAAATGTCAGAATCACAATTTCATTCAACCACGATTTGTGCGATTGAAAAAGATGGAAAATTAGCAATGGCTGGTGACGGTCAAGTGACCATGGGAGAGCAGGTCATCATGAAAGGAACGGCGCGAAAAGTTCGTCGGATCTATAATGGCAAAGTCGTTGTCGGATTTGCCGGCAGTGTGGCTGATGCATTTACCTTAGAGGAAAAATTCGAAGGAAAGCTGAATGAATACAACGGTAATTTGCAGCGGGCAGCCGTTGAGCTTGCGCAGGAATGGCGTACGCAACAGGCAATGAAAAACCTGGAGGCACTATTGATCGTCATGAATGACGAAGAAATGCTGTTAGTTTCTGGAAATGGCGAAGTCATCGCACCAGACGACGGTATTTTGGCAATCGGATCAGGCGGAAACTATGCGTTGGCCGCAGCTCGTGCCATGAAAAAACACAATACAGAAATGTCTGCTAAAGAAATCGCAGAAAGCGCATTGAATATTGCGGCAGATATTTGTGTCTTTACGAACCATAATATTATTGTTGAGGAAATGTAGGCTGATTTAATTTCAAAACAGCGTATGCTCTTCAAAAACAATCAAACTTAGAAGCAAGGAGAATCTAGATGACTGAAGTTAATAAAACACCAAAAGAAATCGTCAGTGAATTAGATCAATACATCATTGGGCAAGATGAAGCAAAACGCTCTGTAGCGATTGCTTTACGGAATCGTTACCGCCGGATGCAGCTAGAAGAATCGATGCAGCAGGAAGTGACACCAAAAAACATTTTGATGATCGGACCAACCGGTGTCGGGAAAACGGAGATTGCTCGACGTTTGGCGCGAATCGTCAAGGCGCCTTTCGTTAAAGTCGAAGCGACCAAATTCACCGAAGTTGGCTATGTAGGTCGCGATGTAGAATCAATGGTTCGTGATCTTGTCGAAAATGCGATCACGATCGTTGAAAAGGAACAATACTCAAAAGTCTATTCACAAGCACTAAAACGTGCAAATAAACGCTTAGTGAAGATTTTAGTTCCCGGAATCAAGAAGGAACAAAAGCAAAGCAATAACCCTTATGAGCAAATGATGAATATTTTCAACCAAGCGCAGACAGAACCAAAGGAAGAAGTCACAGAAGATATTAAGGTGAATCGCCAAACGGTTCTTGAGCAGTTGGAAAAAGGACTATTGGATCAACGCGAAGTAAGTATTGAAATAACCGAACCGAAAAAAGCGATGCCGATGAATAACGGGCTTGAGCAAATGGGCATTGACCTATCTGACACACTTGGCGCTTTGACACCAGAGAAAAAGGTTCAACGCACCGTGACCGTTAAGGAAGCACAAGAGCTCTTAGTCAAAGAGGAACAAGCAAAATTGGTTAACGAAGGCGATATTTCTACGGCGGCAATCAAGTTGGCGGAAAGCTCTGGGATTATTTTTATTGATGAAATCGATAAAATCACCTCTAAATCGCAACAAAATTCCGGTGAAGTCTCTCGCGAAGGTGTCCAACGGGATATTCTACCTATCGTTGAAGGGTCGCAGGTCAATACAAAATATGGGGCGATTCAAACAGATCATATCCTATTCATCGCCAGCGGTGCCTTTAGCTTATCGAAACCGAGTGACTTGATTCCAGAATTGCAGGGTCGTTTTCCTATTCGTGTCGAATTAAGCGATCTTTCTGCAGAGGATTTCGTGAGAATCTTGACTGAACCAAACAATGCGCTGATTAAGCAATACATTGCTTTAGTAGGTACCGAGAATGTCAAAATTATTTTCACACAAGAAGCCATCGAGCGAATTGCTCAAATTGCCTTTGATGTGAATCGGGAAACAGACAATATCGGAGCACGTCGTTTACACACGATCCTGGAAAAACTATTAGAGGATCTGTTATTTGAAGCACCAGATATGCAGATGGGTGAGATCAAGATTACAGAAGCCTACGTGGATGAAAAATTAGCTTCAATTGCACAAAATAAAGATTTAAGCCGATTTATTCTTTAAAAAATGGAGGGGAAAAAGTGGAAACATTATTAGAGAAAACACGTCAGATTAATAAGTTGATGCAGCAAAAAAATGCCTTCGAACCAGCTGCGGAACTACCTTACAACAATATGGCGCGAATTTTAGGGGACGTCTTAGGCTCCTTGACGTACATCATCGGAGCCGAAGGTGAATTGTTGGGATTAAATGAAAAGATCGATATCAATACTGATCGTGTCCGTTCGTTTCTGGTTGACCGTCAATTTCCAGATAGCTATGTTTCGGGCATGAAGGAAGTATTTAAAACAGAAGCCAATATTCCGGTAGCAAACGAATTAACGGCTTTTCCAACGGAACGTGCTGAGCTTTATCCCAATGGTTTGACGACGGTCATTCCGATTTTTGGCTCAGGCGAACGCTTAGGGACGATTATTTTAGCTCGAACAGAGGGCGCCTTTGATGATGATGATCTTGTGCTAGCGGAGTATGGTGCTACGGTTATCGGGATGGAAGTCCTCTATCAGCAGTTCTTGAATGTAGAGGAAAAAATCCGCAGTCAAACGGCGGTTCAAATGGCGATTAGCACACTTTCATACAGTGAGTTAAAAGCAGTTAAAGCAATTTTTGATGCATTGGAAGGTGATGAAGGTCGCTTGACCGCTTCAAATATAGCCGATAAAATCGGTATTACGCGTTCAGTGATCGTTAATGCGTTGCGAAAATTAGAGTCCGCCGGAATTATTGAATCTCGTTCTCTAGGCATGAAGGGAACGTATCTGAAGGTTTTAAATCCATTATTCAAGGATGAACTGGTTCGTCATAAATAGGTTTAATCTAATAATACGCAGATTCCTTTTTTATAAAAGGAGTCTGCGTTACACTATTGGAGATACATGACGTGGAAAGCAAGTCTTTTCTACAAGAAAACTATGCGTTAGCAGGGACAAGGAGTGGGGAATTATGTCAGTAACAATCAGCAATGGCTTTTTGGAAGCAACGATCAATGAAAAAGGGGCGGAGCTTGCTAGTTTGCGCGCCAATCAGATTGAGTACATTTGGCAGGCAGATCCAAAGTATTGGAATCGTCATGCGCCGTTCTTATTTCCGTTTGTCGGCCGTTTAAAGGATAATCAATATACCTATAAAGGTAAAACTTACCCGATGGGGCAGCATGGATTTGCTCGAGATAAGGAGTTTAAAGTACTTGACCAAGCAGAGGATAAGGTCTCTTTCTTACTTGAAAGTGATGAAGAAACGAAAACGGTTTATCCATTTGATTTTGCTTTAACAGTCAGTTATGAAATTTGGGGCGAAGGGATTCGTATTCGGTTCGAAGTCGAGAATACGGGTGCCGAAGAGATGATCTTTGCGCTAGGAGGACATCCGGCCTTCAATATTCCTTTAACAGAGGATTTAAGCTTTGAAGATTATTTTATTGCTTTTTCTCCACAAAAATCACGGGTTAAAATTCCATTGGAGGGACCATTTGCAAATTTGGATCAAAAGACCATTGGACAAACCAATACGAATATTCAGTTGAGTAGCGAATTATTCAAAGAGGATGCATTGATCTACGAAACAAGAGGGTTAAATGCGTATACTTTGGGCAGTGAGGAATCGCCTCATAGTGTTACTCTAGCATACAACAATATTCCGTATGTAGGTCTGTGGTCCCCTTATCCTGCTGATGCGCCGTTTGTTTGCATCGAACCATGGTGGGGCTTTGCAGACACTGTCGACAGCAATGGACGGCTGGAAGACAAAGAAGGGATGAATCGCTTAGCTGCGAAGGAAACCTTTAAAACCGAGTTTTCGATTACTGTTAGTTAGAAATGAGAAAAGTCGAGGAATTCTCTACTATCATTCTTGATAGTCTTAGAATCCCTCGACTTTTTTCTCAATTAATAATATGTTCGCGCTTAGTCGAACGGTACGTGCCAGTCCTCTGTATTATGGGCGGTGAAACACAGCTCAATTTGTTCTTTAGTATTTTTTTCCCCGGCAACAGGCGGCAATTGCTCAATCGAAAACCAGTCAGTCTGCAGGGTTTCGATATTCTCGATGAACTCTCCTCTAATCAACTGACACTCAACAAATACCTTGCACACACTATAAGCATAACGAGGAAGGTTATGTTTATTTCTGTCTTGGATAGCAATTACCTTCAGCGGTTTAACGGTCAGACCGGTTTCCTCGAATGTTTCCTTGACAGTATTTTCTTTGATGGATTGATCGAAATCGACCCATCCGCCAGGTAAGGACCAAAGCCCGTTTTTTTCCTGTACTAATAAGATTCGATTATCCTTGAAAATTGCTGCTCTTGTGTCTAACTTAGGCGTTGGATAGCCTACTTCTTCAGCGAACAGCTGTCTTAATTTTGGAACAGGGATTGGAGATTGTACAGATAGCATCTCCGTGGCTATGGTTCGAATCCGTTCAAATCGCTCTTGATCAAAGGGATCTTTTGTATAGGTTAGCCCTGCTTGAGCAAGGGCCTGCAATTCAATAGCCCAATCTAAGAATTGTTCCTCCATTTATTTCTCCTTTTTGTTCAAGCCGAAGGATACACGATTTTCATTTCCAGCTTTGATTCGCTGAATGTTTTCTCTGTGGCGATAAATAATGTAGCAGGTCAAGGCAAAACAAATGACCGTCAGCAAAAGGTTAAACGTCGGTAAGATTGTCGGCCAGATAAACGGCAATACGATCGATGAGAGAGTGACAAAAACTGCAGAGGCAATACTGGCGGCACTAACCATACTCGTAATATAGAGGACAATCAAAAAGAAAGCCAATGAATAGCAAAAGAATAAAGGAGCAAAGGCCAGCAGCATACCAGCACTCGTCGCTACGGCTTTTCCACCTTTAAAACCAGCGAAGACAGGTAAGGTATGTCCAACGACAGCGACCAAGCCAAACCATAACGGGTTGATGTCTACATGAAAGAGAGTGGGAAGAAGCGTTGCGAGTGAGCCCTTCAATAAATCCATCGCAAAGACGACAAATCCTGCTGGTTTTCCTAACACTCGAAATGTATTAGTAGTCCCAGAACTATGGCTGCCAAACTCACGTATGTCTTTTTTGAAGAAAAATTTTCCAATCCAGATACCGGAAGGAATTGAGCCCAAAAGATAAGCTAGGACAAAAATTATGGCGGTTTTCATATGAATCCTCATTTCTCTGTTAGTAAGGCTATTTTAGCAGATTTCAAAAGAGTGAACAAATCCTAATCTCGTGATATACTAAATAGCGTGAATAAGTAAAAATCAAGTTGAGCGAGGGAAATTAAATGAGTTTTAAAAATCCTAGTCAAGAAATAATTTTTCAGTATTTAGACGAAGCAAATGTTATTGCTGTAGTGGGTTTAAGTGACAAACCTGAAAAGACGAGCTATCAAATCGCTGACGTATTAAAAACTCATGGCTACAAGCTGTATGGTGTTAATCCGAAATTAGCTGGACAAACGATAAACGATATTCCAGTTGTTGAAAATTTATCGGCTGTTCCAGAAACGATTGACATCGTGGATATCTTTAGACGTAGCGAGTTTTTACCAGCAGTTGCAGAAGATTTTTTGAAAACCGATGCAAAAGTTTTTTGGGCACAGCTTGGCTTGAGCAGCGAAAAAGCAGCAGAAATGTTACTAGCACAAGGACGCAATGACATTGTAATGGATCGTTGTGTGAAGATCGAATTGAACAAAAAAATCTAATTATTGAGTTGATTTTCTTAAAAAAAAAGCATAAAATGCCTTTTCAGAAACAGGAGAGGCTTTTTTTTTGAGCTTTTTTAGCGTATCATACAAATGATGTACTTGAGATAGAGATAGCTATCCAGTTACAGTTCAATGATTTATGTGCTGGAGTAGGTATAGTATACGGTACAAACCACAAGAATTTTCATCAGAAAATGACTACGTAAATTGAAGTAAGGATGTCAGTTGCGAGTTCCACTTCGTATGTTTAATACTTTAGTGGCATCGTATGTGTACGAGAATCTTCTGAATTTTTATGTCAGAAAAGTTCGCACTTGTTAAAGAGTTCGCTCAATAATAGTAGGTATACGTTAGTTGAATGATATCCGGCATTCGAATCAAATTAATTTTTTCAAGAAATTAATACATTAAAACGAATAAGGAGCTGTAGGATTGGCTAAGATGAACAACGAATACAATGACGCTTCGATCCAGGTGTTAGAGGGACTAGAAGCAGTTAGAAAACGACCAGGAATGTACATCGGCTCAACAGATAGTCGTGGATTGCATCATTTGGTCTATGAAATTGTCGATAATGCGGTTGATGAAGCATTGTCTGGTTACGGAAATGAAATCGAAGTAACCCTTCATCCAGATAATAGTGTTGAAGTAAGTGATAAAGGACGCGGTATGCCGGTCGGGATGCACGCTTCAGGGATTCCAACAGTGGAAGTCATCTTCACGATTCTTCATGCTGGGGGGAAATTTGGTCAAGGTGGCTATAAAACCTCTGGTGGTCTGCATGGTGTAGGCGCCAGCGTGGTAAATGCTCTCTCAGAATGGTTGACGGTAACGATTGTCCGTGATGGCGTAGAATACCGTGAAGTATTCAAAGATGGAGGCAAGCCGCAAGGAACGTTGGAAAAAATTGGCAAGACCCGTAAACCAAACGGTACGACCGTTCATTTTTTACCTGATGCACAAATTTTCTCAACGCTACATTTCTCTTATGACACTTTATCTGAACGGTTAAGAGAGTCTGCTTTCTTGTTGCGGGGAGTTAAAATCACTTTAACGGACCTGCGAGGTGAAGAGAAGGTTTCAGAAGTCTTCCATTTTGAAGAAGGAATCAAAGAATTTGTTGAGTATTTGAATGAAGACAAAGACACATTGACGCCTGTGGTGTACTTTTCAGGTGAACGCGAAGGCATCGAAGTCGAGTTTTCATACCAGTATAACGACGGCTATTCTGAAAACCTACTTTCGTTTGTCAATAATGTGCGAACCAAAGATGGCGGAACGCATGAATCAGGTATGAAGACTTCAATGACCAAGGCCTTCAATGAGTATGCGCGAAAATCCGGTTTGCTGAAGGAAAAGGATAAAAACTTAGAAGGTTCTGATTTCCGTGAAGGACTATCTGCGGTATTGTCTGTTCGCATTCCCGAAAATTTGTTGCAATTTGAAGGACAAACCAAAGAAAAATTAGGAACTCCTGCTGCCCGTGGCGCAGTTGATAATGTTATCGGCGAACAAATGGGCTTCTATCTACAAGAAAATAGCGAAAATAGCCAGATGTTGGTGCGAAAAGCGATCAAAGCTCGCGAAGCACGAGAAGCAGCACGAAAGGCTCGTGAAGAAAGCCGGAACGGCAAGAAACGCAAAAAAGGTGAATCTCTGCTTTCTGGAAAACTAACACCTGCTCAATCTCGGAATGCCGCAAAAAATGAATTATTCTTAGTCGAAGGAGATTCAGCCGGTGGCTCAGCCAAACAAGGCCGTGATCGAAAATTCCAAGCAATCTTGCCTTTGCGCGGGAAAGTAATCAATACCGAGAAAGCTAAGATGCAGGATATTTTGAAAAACGAAGAAATCAATACCATGATTTACACCATTGGATCCGGTGTCGGACCAGAGTTCTCAATAGAAGATTGTAACTACGACAAAGTCATTATTATGACCGATGCGGATACGGACGGCGCTCACATCCAAGTATTATTGTTAACCTTTTTCTATCGTTATATGAAACCGCTGATTGAAGCCGGAAAAGTTTATATTGCTTTGCCACCTTTATATAAAGTTTCAAAAGGTGCTGGACGAAAACAAGTGATTGAATATGCGTGGACGGATGACGAGTTGCAGGATGCTATTAAAAAAATTGGTAAAGGCTATATGCTGCAGCGCTATAAAGGTCTTGGGGAAATGAACGCAGACCAACTGTGGGAAACGACCATGGATCCAGAATACCGGACACTGGTTCGTGTGCGAATTGACGATGCTGCTCAGGCAGAACGTCGCGTAACAACTCTAATGGGAGACAAAGTGGAGCCAAGACGTAAATGGATTGAAAGTCATGTTCAATTTACGTTAGAAGAAGACGGAAGCTTGCTGGATAACAAGGAAGAAATACCTACTGTGCCTGTAGCTGAACAAAATGAAATGGAAGAAACAACTGATGACGTTAAAATGATCAGTTTGTTTGATGAGTAGGAGGTGGTCAAAAGATGGAATCTAAGCATTCAATTCAAGAACTAACACTAGAAGAAGTAATGGGTGACCGTTTTGGCCGCTATTCAAAATATATTATTCAAGAACGGGCCTTGCCAGATATTCGTGATGGCTTGAAACCTGTTCAACGCCGAATTTTATATGCCATGAACAAGGATGGCAACACGTACGATAAAGGCTTCCGGAAATCAGCGAAATCAGTCGGAAACATCATGGGGAATTATCATCCTCACGGTGACAGTTCGATCTATGAAGCAATGGTCCGGATGAGTCAGGATTGGAAGCTTCGTCAAGTGCTGATCGAGATGCACGGAAATAATGGCTCGATGGATGGTGATCCGCCAGCTGCAATGCGTTATACAGAAGCGCGCTTGTCTCAATTAAGCGGCGAGATGTTGAAGGACATTGAAAAGGATACGGTTGATTTAGTCTGGAACTTTGATGATACCGAAAAGGAACCGACTGTTTTACCAGCTGCTTATCCAAACCTGTTAGTTAATGGGTCAACCGGTATTTCCGCAGGGTATGCGACTGAAATCCCAACACATAATCTAACTGAAGTGATCGATGGTACGATTTATTTAATCGATCATCCCAACGCTTCGTTAGAAAAAATTATGGATTATATTCCTGGGCCAGATTTCCCAACCGGAGGGATTTTGCAAGGAAAGGCCGAAATAAAAAAAGCCTATGAGACCGGTAAGGGCAAAGTCATTCTTCGTTCGAAAACCTCGATCGAACCACTAAAAGGCGGCAAGCAGCAGATTGTCATCCATGAGATACCTTATGAGGTGAATAAAGCTGTCTTAGTGAAGAAAATGGATGAGATCCGTTTGAGTAAAAAAATCGATGGGATCGCTGAAGTTCGTGATGAATCAGACCGCACAGGGTTACAGGTTGTCGTAGAATTGAAAAAAGATGCTAATGCAGAAGGAATCTTAAATTATTTATTTAAGAATACTGATTTGCAGATCAATTATAACTTCAATATGGTTGCCATTGATAATATGACTCCGCAACAGGTTGGCTTAAAGCACATTTTAGAGAGCTACATCGTTCACCGTAAAGATGTGATCACTAAACGAAGCCAGTATGAGCTGGCGAAGGCTCAAAAGCGTCAACATATTGTTGAAGGTCTAATCAAGGCATTGTCGATCCTTGACCAAGTAATTACGACGATCCGCGGAAGTAAGGATAAAAAGGATGCGAAACATAATTTAGTCGAAAAGTTTGATTTCAGTGAAGAACAGGCTGAAGCAATTGTAACTTTACAATTGTATCGTTTAACTAATACCGATATTACTCAATTGGAAAGTGAAGCGGATGAGTTAGCAGCTGAAATTAAAGAACTGCATCTGATTCTGAACAGCGAGAAGGAATTACACAAAGTCTTGAAGCAAGAGCTACGTCAAATCAAAAAGAACTACGGCAATGATCGCCTAACGAAGATTGAAGATGAAATCAGTGAAATCAAAATCGAAACTGAGGTATTGATCGCACAGGAAGATGTGATCGTAACACTAACAAAAGAGGGGTATTTGAAACGCAGCAGTTTGCGTTCCTATAATGCATCGCGCCCAGATGAACATGGGATGAAAGACGGCGATTCGATTATTTTTATTGATAAGCTGAACACTTTGGATCACCTGTTGATTTTGACAAATCATGGAAACATGATTTATCGCCCAGTTCATGAAATTACAGAGCTGAAATGGAAAGATGTCGGAGAGCATATTTCACAGACGATCACCAATCTCTCTATGAGTGAAGAAATCATCGCGGCATTCCCATACAAGGAAATTGACGCGAACAAACTCTTCATCTTCATGAGTCGAGAAGGAATGATCAAACAAACACGAATGACTGAGTTTTCGCCATGGCGTACGTATCGAAGCCGTCCTACGACAGCGATGAAGTTGAAAAATGATACAGATGAAATTGTCTCAGTCTTTTTAACGAATGAGACGCGCAATGTCGATGTCTTCATTGCATCACATCGTGCCTTTGGGCTACGCTATCCACTAGAAGAAGTGCCAGTAGTTGGTTCGAAAGCCGCTGGTGTTAAGGCGATTAATCTGAAGGATGGGGATTACGTAGTAGCAGGTGCGCTAGTTCCATCAGAGGGAGATTCACCTGTCTTATTGTTGAGCCAACGCGGGGCTGCTAAACGAATGTTAGCACAAGAGCTACCACAGCTCGGTCGGGCAAAACGTGGATTGATGATTTTCCGTGAGTTGAAGAAAAATCCACATCGGTTATCTTATATGACAGCCGAAACAGAAGGGAAACTTGTTTTAACAACAACAAAAGGCATTGAAAAGGAAATTGAAATTTCTAAAGTAGCGATCAGCGATCGCATTTCCAACGGAACCTTTGCAATTGATGAGAAACAAGAGGGCGAACTTTTCTCTGTCATGCAGTCGCAGGAACTCGATGAAGAATAGCTCCTGTATTATATAATTATATTACAGTTGGGTATCTGTTTTAATACAGATACCCGTTTTTTTGTTCACAATTCCATGTAAATAAGACTATGATGAGAAATTATTTCAATGAAATTAATATTGACAAAGTCTTTATTTTCAATGGTTTGCTAACGATTACAAAATATTTTTAACTTCTAATTAATCTTTCACAAGGAAAGGCTTGCATAAAAGATTTTATGTGTTATACTGTGTTCGTAAAGCTGTAGCAATAAAGTTTTTATATTCTAAGGAGGTCCTTTTGAAATGGGAACTGCAACAAATGAACTAGATCAAATGAAGAACACTGAAAAATCTGCTTGGGAAGGGTTTAACGGCCGTTTATGGAAAAGCGAAATCAACGTTCGCGATTTCATCCAAACGAACTATACACCTTATGAAGGCGCTGCCGAATTTTTGGCTGAGCCAACAGAAGCTACAAACAAATTATGGGGCAAATTACAAGAACTTCAAAAACAAGAACGTGAAAATGGCGGCGTATTAGACATGGAGGCAGATGTTGTATCTGCAGCAAATGCTTATGGTGCTGGCTATATTGACGAAAGCTTGAAAGACGAAGAAGCAATTGTTGGTATTCAAACAGACAAACCTCTGAAACGTGCGTTTATGCCTTATGGCGGTATCCGCATGGCTGAAGAATCACTTGAAAGATATGGCTATACTCCAAATCCTAAATTTACTGAAATTTTTAACGATTACCATAAAACACACAATCAAGCGGTATTTGATGTTTACACACCAGAAATTCGTGCAGCTCGTCGCGCTAAAATCATTACTGGACTTCCTGATACTTATGGTCGTGGACGTATCGTTGGTGACTATCGTCGAATCGCTTTATATGGTATTGACTACTTAATGCAAGAAAAATTGAAAGACCACGCGAATTGCGGTCATGGCCAATTTACTGAAGAAGATATTCGTCTTCGCGAAGAAATTAGCGATCAATACAAAGCGTTGAAACGCATTAAAGAAATGGCTGCTGCTTATGGATTTGATATTTCACGTCCAGCAGAAAATGCAAAAGAAGCCGTTCAATGGACTTACTTCGGTTACTTAGCAGCAATCAAAGAACAAAATGGTGCTGCAATGTCTATCGGCCGTGTGTCTACTTTCTTGGATATCTATATCCAACGTGATATCGAAAAAGGCCTTCTTACAGAAGAAAAAGCACAAGAATTGATTGACCACTTGGTAATGAAATTACGTATGGTGAAATTCGCGCGTATTCCTTCATACAATGAATTGTTCTCAGGTGATCCTGTTTGGGCAACCTTATCAATCGCTGGTATGGGTATGGACGGACGTACTTTAGTAACTAAGAACGACTTCCGTTTCTTGCACACATTGGAAAACATGGGACCATCACCAGAACCAAACTTGACTGTTTTGTATTCTTCTCGTTTACCAGAAGGATTTAAAGATTATGCAGCGAAAATTTCAATCGATACTTCATCAATCCAATACGAAAATGACGATGTAATGCGTCCAGTATGGTTAGATGATTATGCAATCTGCTGCTGTGTATCTGCTACACAAACAGGGAAAGAAATGCAATTCTTCGGCGCTCGCGCAAACTTGGCGAAAGCTTTGTTATATGCGATCAACGGTGGGGTTGATGAAAAATCTAAAGCACAAGTCGGACCTGATTTCCGTCCAATCGAATCAGACGATGCTCTAGACTTTGATGAAGTAATGGCTAAATACGATGAAGTGTTAGAATGGTTAGCTGGAATGTATGTTAATACATTGAATGCAATCCACTTCATGCATGACAAGTATTACTATGAAGCTGCTGAATTAGCATTGATGGATACAGACTTGAAGCGTACATTTGCAACAGGGATCGCTGGATTCTCACACGTTGTCGATTCATTAGCTGCCATCAAATATGCGAAAGTATTCCCAATTCGTGACGAAGACGGCATTGTTACTGACTTCAAGATCGATGGCGAATTCCCTAAATATGGAAATGACGATGCTCGTGCAGATGATTTAGCCGTTTGGGTATTGAAAACCTTTATGGAAAAATTAGAACATTACCATACTTATCGTAATTCAGAACCAACAACGTCAATCTTAACGATTACTTCAAACGTTGTTTATGGTAAAGCGACAGGTACAATGCCTGACGGACGTAAAGCTGGCGAACCATTGGCTCCAGGAGCAAACCCATCTTACGGTGCAGAACAAAATGGCTTATTAGCGTCACTGAACTCATTGACAAAATTACCTTACGAATATGCGTTGGACGGTATTTCAAATACACAAAGTATCAACCCAGATGCGTTAGGTCATGATGAAGACGAACGAATCGAAAACTTAACAAACGTTTTAGATGGTTACTTCGATCAAGGCGCTCATCACTTAAACGTGAATGTCTTCGGCAAAGAAAAATTAATTGATGCAATGGAACATCCAGAAAAAGAAGAATACGCAAACTTCACGATTCGCGTTTCTGGTTATGCCGTTAAATTCATTGATTTAACTCGCGAACAGCAAGAAGATGTTATCAGCCGTACATTCCACGCAAAAATGTAATTGCTGATTTCAACAATTGAATGTATAGTTAGGGCGGATGGACGGAAAGTCTATTCGCCTTTTTATTGAAAGACTTGCTTTATGTTGATACATGACTCAAATTTTCAAAAGGAAAATTTTTAATATATATTAGAGGGGGACTGTTTATGTCTACTGTGGCTGAACAACCTATTGTCGGAAATGTCCATTCAATTGAAAGCTTCGGATCAGTTGACGGACCTGGTGTACGCTTTATCGTCTTCATGCAGGGCTGCCGGATGCGTTGCCAATTTTGTCATAATCCAGACACATGGAAAATCAATGATCCAAAGGCTAAGAAAAGAACGGCGGATGATTTATTAAAGGAAGCCTTGAACTACCGCAGCTACTGGGGGAAAAAAGGCGGAATCACTGTGAGTGGCGGCGAACCGCTGCTGCAAATTGATTTTTTAATTGATCTGTTTAAAAAAGCGAAAGCAATGGGGATTAATACGACTTTAGATAGCTGTGGGAAACCCTTTACTTTTGAAGAACCGTTTTTCTCTAAATTTGAAGAATTGATGCAATATACTGATTTGATTTTATTTGATATCAAACAGATTGACAATCAAAAACATAAAGAATTAACCGGTCATAATAACGATAACATCCTAGAGATGGCAAAATACCTTTCAGATATCAATAAGCCTGTTTGGATTCGTCACGTACTTGTTCCTTTTAGAAGTGACTACGACGAATTTCTCATTCGATTAGATACCTTTATCAAAAGCTTGAACAACGTCGATAAAGTTGAGATTTTACCTTATCACACGATGGGAAAATATAAGTGGGAAGAAATGGGATTGAAGTATCCATTAGACGGTATTGAACCGCCAACGGATGACCGCGTGGAAAATGCAAAAAAATTGCTGCATACAGAAGATTATAAAGGCTATTTGAAACGTAAAAATTAAAAATCGAAAGATCAGGCCAAAAAAGGTCTGATCTTTTTTATAGAAAAATATGAAATAGCTGGTAAATATGAATGAAAATAAGCAGCAGGTTGTTGCTCTTTTGCTTTTTTTTGATATGATAAAGAAGAACTTATTTAAAGGAGCGATTCAACTATGGGAAAAGTTTTAATTTTTGGACATCAAAATCCAGATACAGATGCGATCGGAGCAGCGATTGCCTATGCGAACTTGCAAAAAGAACTAGGTGTGGATGCGGAAGCAGTTGCGCTAGGAACACCAAATGAAGAAACGCAATTTGCTTTGGACCACTTTGGTTTGACAGCTCCACGAGTGGTGGAAAAAGTCGCCGCTGAAACAAATGAGGTTATGCTAGTCGATCATAATGAATTCCAACAAAGCGTTAGTGATATTGAAGATTTAACTGTTTTGGCTGTGGTGGATCATCACCGGATTGCAAACTTCCAAACGGCTAATCCACTGTACTATCGCGCCGAACCAGTAGGCTGTACCTCAACTATCGTATTGAAGCTTTATAAAGAAAACAATATTGCAGTACCAGCGAAAATTGCAGGTATGATGCTTTCGGCAATCGTATCCGACACATTGTTATTCAAATCTCCAACATGTACGCAAGAAGATATCGATGCAGCAAATGAACTAGCTGAAATTGCTCGTGTAGACTTAAACAGCTACGGCTTAGATTTATTAAAAGCAGGAACGAATTTAAGCACGAAATCTGAAGCAGAATTATTGGATTTAGATGCGAAGTCATTCCCAATGGCTGATAAAACAGTCCGGATTGCTCAAGTCAATACGGTTGATTTAGATGAAGTATTTGCTCGTCAAGATGCATTACGCGACGCGATGTTAGATGAAAATGTTAAAAACGGCTATGATCTATTCTTATTACTGGTTACGAACGTCCTAAATTCTGATTCAGAATTATTAGTAGCTGGTGAACCACGAGAAATGGTCACAGAAGCATTTAAGGTAAAACTAGAAAATGACCGTGCCTTCTTGCCAGGAGTGGTTTCACGTAAGAAACAAATCGTGCCTCAATTAACAGAAGCATTTGAAAAATAATTTAAATTTATAAAAAAGTGGACTTTCAACGGTCCACTTTTTTGTGGAAATTTTTGATTAGGATTATAATGCGATTGGATCATGAGATCGTTAAGATTCAATTGAATGTAAACTTATTCCTTCCATTAAGAAAGAAGGCTATTATGGAACTATTTACTAGCGACAAAAAGAGTCAAATTAAACTGAATGGTCCTGAATTCCAAAAATTATTGAGCTATTTTCAAGGGGTGAAGGAACCAGTCATATTAAGGGAGGTTCGGAAAAATTTTCCGAATCAGAAACATCTAGATAAGAACTTAGATTTTTTGATTGGTCAAGGGTTTGTTTCTCGTCATGAGCGTCGTTACGAACTTAGTTTATCGGTTATGAAGGACTATCCTACAAGCGAGCTCGTGGCGCATTTTTTACAAAAGACAGGTAAAGAGTATTCAGCAGAAGATTTGCTGGTTTGGTTGAGTGAAGACCTGTGGGACCATGGATTAGAGAGAACGATAGCGGTTGATTTCCCGTTACCCACACGCTATTGTTTAGAAAGTGATCAGTTTCGTTTAGTCTCGATCAATCCAAGTCAAGAATTGCCGGAGACACTGCCAAATTATTTTGAGAATAGTGATAAGCCAGATTTGTTTCCTAACTTAGCTGGTTTGATCGGCGATGTTAATCCAGAGTTTTTTACGAATCAGATCAATCTTATTCTCGAACGAGTGATGTCAGGAAAAGCCCCTCGGCGAGAAACAATCTTCTTAAAAAGTTTGATAGATAGCGGAGTCATTGCGGAACGACCAGAATGGCATGTATCTATCTCATTATATGAAGAAGATTTTTCACTCGATCCGATTCAAGAGCTGGATCGTGATGCAGTATTCTTTTTCAGCCGACAATTGGCAGAGCGATTATTAGATAAACAAGAAAGTTTTACGTATTTAATGAAGAAGAAGGCATAAAAAATGCAAAGAATTATCAAGGCGATTATTCTGATTATCAGCTTCTTGCTGGTTTTTGCAGGTGTATATTACGCAAAAGTTCGCTATTTTGGACCTGGAACATTAGCAAAACAAAAATCAGTTCACTATTCGAACGTTCCCACAGTATTTATCCATGGTTATGAAGGAAATTCTTTTTCTTTCGGGCCCTTGCTTCGTCGCTTAGAAAGAGAAGATGTGGCTAAACGAGAAATGACCATTGTTGTTCAGGCAGATGGCAAGCTAACAGTCGAAGGTAAGTTAAAAAATACCAACGATAACCCAACGATTATGGTCCTTTTTGCTAAAGATGTGACAGATGAAATCACACAAAGTAAATGGATTGATAAGGTGATGCGCTATTTGTATAAACAAAAGGTTTATCGCGTTAATTTGGTCAGTCATTCAATGGGAGGCGTTTCATCGCTGCGCTATTTATTGGAATATGCCGGCGATCAAACACCGATAACAGAACGCTTCGTTACGATCGCAGCCCCCTTTAATGATCTGGAAATCGCCGAAGATACGGAAGAGATTTTTGCTTATGAGTTAACAGAAAAAGGTCCTAGTGGTGAAACCCCCATTTATCAATATTTTGATCAAGCGATGGGAAAACTGCCCAAAGAGTTGCGTGTTCTTGATGTTGCTGGAGATTTAAAAGATGGTACCGAAAGCGATGGGTCTGTTTCGACCCATAGTGCCTTCGCGCTTCGTCTGCTATTTCAGAAGCACGCCAAGAGTTATCAGGAATTCACGGTTACCGGAAAAAGCGGTGGACACTCAGCTATTACGAAGAGTGCTGAGCTAGAGAAAAAAATAATAGATTTTATTTGGAAAAAAGCAGCTTGAGGCTAAAGCTTCAAGCTGCTTTTTTGTCGTTTTCGAACTTTCTTGGTCCAGAACCCACCAGAAATGTATTTCGGCTCATAAGAGATAATGAATGCTCGGGCTTCAATCTCTTTAATTAGCGCGTAGAGTGTTCGCTCTGTTTTACGGGGAGAGAGAATCTCCAAAATCATGCGTCCGCCTTCCAACCCTTCACCGTAAGATTGTGTCACACCATACCCGTTCTCCCGTAAGATGCGAGGTAAACTGGTCTCTTGATCAGTATTTGTTGGCAAAATAACTGTGACCATGATATACCCTAGCGCTAACTTGTCTTCAATTTTTATTCCCACACTAATACCGATCGCATAACCTAACGCATAGGTTAGTAAATTAATAGGGTTATCCAAGCGATCTAAAACCATCGAAAGACCCAGAATATAAATGGTAATCTCAACCATGCTCATTAATGGGGCTAAAATACGGTAGCCTTTCATCGTCAGCATAAAGCGCAGTGTATTCAAAGTGACATAAGCGAAATTGATAAAAAATATCATTATTAGCATTTTTATGTCGATCATCATAAAACCTCCATTGTTGTATAAAGTTCTTATTTAATAAGGGAATTGTGCTTGATTTGTTCCATATGAACTAGCCTAACGATTATTTTGTCAAAAGGCAAATAGAAGGAAGTTAAGATAGAAGAATTGCTTTAATATTTGTCAAAAAAACAGATATTAGAAATAATAATTGTTATTTATTGGAGAAAAACAGATTTATTTAAAAGAATTGAAAATTTTATCTTCTATTTTAAATCTTATTATAATATAATGTTAGGTAGAGGGATTTAATAATGTAACGGACGATCTACAAGACGTATAATTCGTTATTTATTAAGGCCCCGTGTTATTATAATAAAACGAGCAACGTTTTTATTATTAAATTTTACACATCAAAATGTAATATAAGGACGCTTTGCCGTTCGTTCAAAAAGGTGGTTCTCATGAAAAATAAAAAAGAAGATGGAATGCAGCAAATGGTTGATGCTAAAAGAACATTTTTGTCTGGAGAAAATTTTTATGCGCAACACTTACTTGGTGCTCACCAAGAGAAAGATGGCTATGTTTTTCGAGTATGGGCACCGAACGCACTCGCAGTTTTTCTAGTTGGTGATTTTAATGGCTGGCAAGATCAGGCGATGGAAAAAGATGAGGCAAGCGGAATTTGGCAAATTTATACGGAAGATGCAAATGAAGGGGAACTTTACAAATTTAAAGTTCGTCAAGCGGATGGTCGCGAAATTCTAAAAATTGATCCTTTTGCGGTTCGATTTGAAAAAAGACCTGGAGATGCTGCGGAATTGTACAATTTCCCTGAGAAAAAGTGGAAAGACGGCTTATGGCGCGGACGGAGTAAACGTTCAAATGCGTTCAAACGTCCATTGAACATTTATGAAATGCACGCAAGTTCATGGAAACATCATGAAGATGGAACACCTTACAGCTTTGCGGATTTGAAAGAAGAGCTTGTTCCTTACCTCGTTAAAATGAATTACACCCACGTTGAGTTTATGCCGTTAATGGAGCATCCATTAGGGCGCTCATGGGGGTATCAACTGATCGGCTATTTTGCCTTAAGTTCGTATTATGGCACACCGGAAGAGTTTCAAGATTTTGTTGAAGCTTGTCATTTGAATAATATCGGTGTATTTGTCGATTGGGTACCAGGTCACTATTGTATCAATGATGATACGTTGCCATATTATGATGGCACCCCGCAGTTTGAATATACAGACCCTGATCGGGCGAAAAACAATCGCTGGGGATCAATTAATTTTGACTTAGGCAAACCACAGGTGCAAAGCTTCCTGATTTCAAGTGCGATGTTTTGGATTGAGATGTTTCATATTGACGGTATTCGCGTAGATGCTGTTTCCAGCATGATCTATCGGGATTATGATGACGGTCCCTGGACGCCAAATCATGAAGGCGGAAATCGAAATTTTGAAGGCTATTATTTCTTACAAAAGCTGAATGCTGTCATCAAACTGGCACATCCAAATGTTTTGATGATCGCCGAGGAGAGCTCTTCTGAAACGCCGATAACGGGGATGATCGAAACCGGTTCATTAGGCTTTGACTTCAAGTGGAATATGGGCTGGATGAATGATGTCCTGCGTTTTTATGAGATGGACCCGGTTTTTCGTAAAGACAATTTCAATTTGATCACTTTTTCGTTCATGTACATGATGCAGGAAAATTTCATTTTACCACTATCTCATGATGAGGTCGTACATGGTAAAAAGAGCTTGATGCATAAAATGTGGGGCGATCGTTACAAACAATTTGCGCAGCTGAGAAACTTGTACACCTATTTCATGGTACACCCCGGGAAAAAATTATTATTCATGGGGAGTGAATGGGGACAATTCTTAGAGTGGAAATTTGATGAAGGTCTAGAATGGACTGATTTAAATGATTCTTTAAATCAGTCCATGCAACATTTTACCGCAGAGCTGAATACTTTTTATAAAGAACAGGCTGCTTTATGGGAGCTAGAGGACTCATACGATACGATCGAGATTATTGATGCAGATAATACTAGCGAATCAGTCTTAACCTTCATGCGTAAAGGGAAAAGAAAAAAAGATTTCTTAATTATCGTTCTAAATATGACACCGATCGAACGTCGCGAATTTCATATTGGCGTTCCGTATCCGGGAACATATAAAGAAGTTTGGAATACTGAAATGAAAGAATTTGGTGGGACTTGGACAAAACATAATGAGGATTGTCAAAGTGAACCAATCAAATTTAAGGAGTACGGTCAGTTGATCAAGACGACTGTCCCAGCTCTGGGCGCCATTATTTTAAAACCAGAGTCAGTCAACACACGCAAGTAATAGAGGGGAGGTCGATGAAGGAAAGTCCTTCATCAAACAAAAATGAAAACAGAAATTTTAGCAATGATTTTAGCCGGCGGGAAAGGTTCTCGTCTCGGCAAACTTACACAAAAAATTGCAAAACCTGCAGTCCCTTTTGGCGGTCGCTATCGGATTATTGATTTTACACTAAGTAATTGTATCAATTCAGGTATCAATAATGTTGGGGTTGTTACGCAGTATCAGCCATTGGCATTGAATAATCATATTGGAAATGGCTCGAGCTGGGGCTTTGATGGTCTTAATTCGGGTGTTACAATTTTACAACCGTATTCTAGCAATGATGGCAGTAAGTGGTTTGAAGGAACAGCTCATGCAATCTATCAAAATATGGATTATATCGATCAGATGGACCCGCAATATGTTTTAGTCTTATCCGGTGACCATATTTACAAAATGGATTACGAAGCGATGCTAGAGGATCATAAAGCGAATAACGCTTCATTGACTGTCGCAGTAATCGAAGTACCAATTGAAGAGGCTTCACGATTTGGAATCATGAATACGGATGAGAATGATCGGATTATTGAGTTTGAAGAAAAACCAGAAGAGCCAAAAAGCAATCTCGCTTCCATGGGGATTTATATCTTCAACTGGAGCCGTCTGCGCAGCGTGCTGTTAAACAGCTATAAAAAAGATGACCAAATGCTGGATTTCGGAAAACACGTAATTCCGGCTTATCTGGAAAGTGGCGAGAATGTTTTTGCCTATCGTTTTGATGGGTATTGGAAAGACGTAGGTACGATCGATTCACTTTGGGAAGCGAGCATGGAGTTCATCGATCCAGAACATAGTCTGAATATTCGTGATAAAAATTGGCGGATTTTAGCAAAGAACACGATCTCACCACCTCATTTCTTGACAGAACATGCGGATGTGAAAGATTCTCTGGTGGTTGACGGTTGTTATGTGGCTGGTGAAGTACAACACAGTATTTTATCGGATGACGTGCAGGTCAAAGAAGGCGCCAAAGTTGTCGATAGTGTTATTATGCCTGGCGCTACGATTGGTAAAAATGTACAAATCACTAAAGCGATTATCGGTGAAAATGCGATTATTGGCGATGATGCCGTAGTTGATGGTTCAGAGGAAATTGCCGTAGTGGGTTATTCAGAAGTGATTGGAGTGTTGACAAGTGAGAGCGAATAAAATGTGTGCCATTTTGGGCAATGTGTATGAATGTCCAGAATTATTACCTTTAACTGAAAAAAGACCATTGGCAACCTTGCCTTTTGATTGTAAATATCGTCTAATTGACTTTAATTTGTCGAACGCCATCAACGCGAATATCAAGTCTGTCTATATGGTGTTCAATCAAGGAACCACCAAGTCCGTTTTTGACCATATCGGCGGCGGGCGCGAATGGCATTTGGACAGTGTCGATAGTCGTTACTTTATTCATTTCTATCAAGATTTCTTGAAGAAAAAAGCCGAAGGACGTCCTTATTTTGAATCAGTGATCGATTATCTGAATAAATCAAAATCGGAATATACCGTTTTTATGGGCAATCGTATGCTTTACAACATTGATTTGGAATCTGTTTTAAAAATTCATCTGCAAAATGAGAGTACAATGACGGTTGTTTATAAGAAAATGCCTAAGAATCAAATCTATCGTCAAGATGAAATTATTGAAGCAGACGAACATGGTATTGTACAAGGCCATCACAATTTCTTGGAAGACAAGACAGATGATGAGCTGCTGAATCTTAGTATGAAGATCTTTATCTGCCGGACAGATTGGTTGATCAACGCTTTGCAAGAAGGCCAAAACTTGGGTGGACCAGTTGCACTTGTGGATTTCTTAACATTAGCAATGGACCAAGTAAAGACATATGCTTATGAATATACAGGCTTCTTAAGTAATATTTTCGATATTAAGTCTTATTACGATGCGAACATGGCTATGCTAGATCCTAAAAAGTTTACTTCGCTGCTCTATTCTAAACAAAAAATTTATACTAAGTTGAAAAATGAAGTTGCCACCTACTACTCTCCAACTTCGGAAGTAAAAAACAGTCAGTTTGCAACAGGCTGTCTAGTAGATGGAAAGGTTCATGGATCGCTGATCGCGCGTAGTGTAATCATTGAAAAAAATGCCGAAATCGAAGAATCCATCATCATGGCAAGCTGCACGATAAGTGAAAAGGCTTATATTAAGCATGCGATCTTAGATAAGAATGTGGTAGTTGAACCAGGTATCAAGATTATTGGATCTGCTGAACAACCAGTAGTGATTAAGAAAAATACCCATGTGTTAAGTGATGTTTACGGAGGCGAATAGGCGTGAAGACATTATTTGTAGCAGCGGAATGTGCACCCTTTTTTAAAACAGGAGGATTGGGTGATGTTGCCGGTGCTTTGCCAAAAGCATTGAAGGAAAAAGGAACCGATATCAAAGTAGTACTTCCATTTTTCACTAAGCTGCCGCAGCGATATAAGGATCAATTACAAGACTTATTCTCTTATGATGTTTATGTTGGTTGGCGCAAACAGTATTGTGGCGTGAAGTATCTGCAGATGAACGGGATTGATTACTACTTTTTGGATAATCTATATTACTTTGATCGTCCAGAATTGTACGGATACTTTGACGATGGGGAACGATTTGCTTTCTATCAGCAAGCAGTTATCGAATTGATGGAGAAAATTGATTTTATTCCAGATGTGATGCATTTGAATGATTATCATACCTCATTCATTCCTTGTTTATTAAAGGAAAAATATCGTTGGATTCAGAAATTCAGCAAGATTCGAACGGTCTTAACGATTCATAATATCGAATTTCAAGGTCAGTACGACCGCGGAATTTTGTATGATCTATTTGGTATGGGCAGCGAACGTTACGATGATGGCTCTATTCGTTTTAATGACTGTGTGAACTTTATGAAGGCGGGCATTCTTTACGCTGATCGAGTGACCACTGTTAGCCCATCCTATGCAGAGGAGATCAAAACCCCAGAGTTCGGCGCAGGCCTAGATGTGATCCTGCGAATGGAAAGCGGTAAGTTACGTGGAATAGTGAATGGGATCGATTACGATGCTTTCGATCCTGCTACGGACCCAGCGCTTTTCGCTAACTATGATCAAAAGCACCTCGATAAAAAAATCGAAAACAAGGTCCAATTGCAAAAATATTTAGAGCTGCCAGTTCGTCCGGAGGTTCCGGTGATTGGGATCGTCAGCCGTTTAACCTATCAGAAAGGGTTCCATTTGCTTTTGCAGGAAATGGAAAACTTGATGCAATTTGATGTGCAATTAATTCTGATTGGGACAGGCGATCCAAACTTTGAAAATCAGTTCCGTTACTTCGGTGAGAAATATCCGACTAAAACGAGCATCCAAATTGCTTTTGATGTGACCTTAGCCCAAAAAGTTTACGCAGGAGCGGATATGTTTCTGATGCCGTCAGCATTTGAACCTTGCGGGTTATCTCAGATGATTTCTATGCGCTACGGTACTTTGCCGATCGTACATGAAATCGGCGGGTTAAGAGACACTGTTGAGCCTTATAACCCCATCACAAATGAGGGAACAGGATTTGGTTTTAATATTTATGAATCTTTCTATCTGATGAACGCGATGAAGCAGGCGATCGAACTCTACCAAAATCATCCAGATATTTGGCGAGGGCTGATGCTTGAAGCAATGTCGCGAGATTTCAGCTGGGATGGATCAAGTGAGCAATATTTAGAACTATACAAACAAATGTAGGATTCGAAGAGCCAGAATCTAAGCCATTAGGCGTTGGATTTTGGCTTTTTTGTATCAATACTTTCTTATAAAAGGTACTATGTATGTATTAAGAAATACACGTAATTAAAAAGTGTAGGTTGGAGATGAAAATATGAACAAGACGGAATTTAAAAGGCTATTCAGTCAGCGGTTGGCTGAGAAATTTGCAATGGAAGTCAATGATGCTTCACCAAACGAACTTTATCAAACATTAGGTTCGTTAATGACCTCTACATACTCACAAAATTGGCAGCAAACATGGAAAGACTATCGAGAGGCAGATCAAAAGCAAACGTATTATTTCTCTATTGAATTCTTACCAGGAAAAATGTTAAAGAGCAATCTTTTGAACATGGGCTGGTTGGAGATGGTTACAGAAGCTCTAGCGGAATTAGGAATCGACTTAGAGGATTTAGCCGAAGTCGAACCAGATATGGCGTTGGGGAATGGCGGTTTAGGACGTCTGGCTTCTTGTTTTATGGATTCAATCGCCTCAATGGGCTTACCTGGTAACGGAAACGGGATTCGTTACGAGTACGGTCTGTTCAAACAACGTTTTGTGGACAATTATCAGGTTGAACTGCCGGACGAATGGCTGCAAAAGGGAAATCTTTGGGAAGTCCGTAAAGAAAGCAAAGCGGTGGATGTTCGCATCGGCGGAGATGTCTACATGAGTCATGATGAGGCTGGCAATCTGATTCCAAACTATTCAGGAGGCATGGTGGTACGTGCGGTTCCTTATGATACTGGAATGGTTGGCTATCAAAACGGCATAGTAAACACGATGCGCTTGTGGTCGGTAGAAATTCCACCTGAGGAAGAGGAACGTTATCGCAGTATTGGCGATCGACGTGCCGTAGAGGACTTGACTTCAGTACTTTATCCAGATGATTCCAATGAGGCTGGAAGAAGGCTGAGATTATCACAGGAATACTTCTTTGTTTCAGCAGGGGTACAAAGTATTTTGCGCTATTATAAACAATTGAAGAAGCCGATGGATGAAATCAATCAATATATCGCGATCCACATTAACGATACACATCCTGCAATGTGTGTGGCTGAATTTATGCGACTGCTAATTGATGAAGAGAAGATGGGCTGGGAACGAGCATGGAATGTCACTCAAGAGGTAATGAGTTATACAAATCACACTATCATGGCGGAGGCCTTGGAAAAATGGTCGATCAATATGATGAAAAGCGTTTGTCCAAGAATTTATCAAATCATTGAAGAAATTGATCGCCGCTTTGTTGAGGAAATGACTGGGGTCCACGATTTTGATTTGATTCAACGAACAAGAATTATTCAAGGCGATCAGGTGCATATGGCGCATCTGGCGATTATTGGTTCCCATTCGATCAATGGCGTGGCCAAGCTTCACTCCGATTTGCTAAAGGCAGTCGTCTTGCATGACTTCTTCTTACTTTACCCTGCTCGATTTAATAACAAGACAAATGGTATTGCGATGCGTCGTTGGACCCAATTGACCAATCCTACGATGAGCAAGGTGTTGGATGAACACATAGGAGATTCTTGGCGCAAACGACCGAGAGATCTACGCCTATTATTGAATTACGAGGAAGACGACCAGGTTCTTAATGCTTTAGCAGAAGCAAAGTTGGAAAATAAGAAACGTCTGGCAGCCTATATTCAAAAACATTGTGGAGTTGAAGTGAACCCGCAGGCGATTTTTGATGTACAGATTAAACGATTGCATGCCTATAAGCGACAATTATTAAATCTCCTGCATATTATTAAGCTCTATTTGGATTTAAAAGAGAATCCGGAGCTTCTTATCGAACCGCGAGTGTTTATTTTTGGAGCAAAAGCAGCACCGAGCTATCACTATGCCAAATCGGTCATTAAAGTGATCAATGAAACGGCAAGTTTGATCAACCAGGATACGTCCATCAACGACAAATTGAAGATCGTTTTTTTGGAAAATTATAACGTGAGTTTAGCCGAACGAATTATTCCTGCTGCTGATGTCAGTGAACAAATTTCATTAGCTTCTAAAGAAGCATCAGGTACTTCAAATATGAAGTTGATGTTAAACGGCGCAGTGACAATTGCAACTCTGGATGGCGCAAACGTGGAAATTCGTGATGCTGTGAGCGATGATAATATTGCGATCTTTGGCTTAACAGAGTCTGAGGTGTATCAATATTATGAAAATAGAAACTATTCTTCAGCTGATATTTACAAGGATGATACGGTTGTCCACAAAGTAATAAAGGCATTGATAGATGGTACGATTCCTAATATTATTGCAGAAGGTCAGGAAATTTTTGACTCATTAATCAAATATAACGATGAATTTTTTGTCTTGCGTGATTTTGCAGACTATTGTCTGGCACAGCAATCAGTTGATCAGGCCTATAAGGACAAAAGACGTTGGCGCCAAATCAGCCTGCGCAATATCGCGAATGCTGGACGCTTTTCTTCAGACAATACGGTTCAGCGATACGCAGACGATATTTGGCAAATAGAACCTGTCTTCGCTCATGAAGACGATCGAGGTGTAACACAACATGACTCATATCTACTTTAATCCCTGGTTAGAGCGTTATAAACAACCTTTTGGTGCTGTTCAAGAAGGGGCGATGGTCAATGTTTGGCTGTCTGTCCCAGAACAGCAGAATACCAAGGTTTTTCTAGTCGTTCGTAAAGAGGGAAGTTCTGTTGGACAGAAAATCTTTACGATGGAGCCCGCTACAGAAGACCGGTTTCATTTTCAGACGATTATGGATCAGGGCTGGGGACTGTACTTTTACTATTTTAAAATCGTTCATGAAGCGGAAGGGCATGAAACCATTCAGTATTATGGCTTCAAAGGACAAGGTGGTGAAGGACGAATTTATGGTTCGGAACGAGAGGTTATCCCTTATCAGCTGACCTGCTATCAAAAGCCAGAAATCGCACCGAAATGGTATCGAAATGCAGTGTTTTATCAAATTTTTCCGGATCGTTTTGCTAACGGGAATCCGAATCGCGTTATCAATCAGCCGAAAAAGAATTCCTTCATTTACGCGACGGAAGAGGACGAACCATTTTATATCAAGAATAAGGAAAACGAAATTGTTCGCTGGGACTTTTTTGGCGGAAACTTTAAAGGAATCCAAGATAAAATTCCTTATTTGCAGGAGCTGGGGATTACTGCGCTTTATTTGAATCCGATTTTCGAAGCCAGTTCAAATCATCGCTATGATACCAATGATTATTTTAAAGTCGATAGTATTTTAGGGACAGAAGAGGAGTTTCGCAGCCTGATCGCGGCTTTGCATACAGCAGGAATTGCTGTTGTGTTAGATGGTGTCTTCTCACATGTAGGAAAAAATAGCCGCTATTTCAATATTTCTGGATTTTATGGCGAAAATACGGGAGCAGCTCGCGATCCACAAAGTCCATATCGTGATTGGTTCACGTTTAATCATTATCCTAATGATTATAAGTCCTGGTGGGGTGTAGCAGATCTGCCGGAAGTTAGAAAAGAAAATCCAAGCTTTCAAGAATTCATTTATGGCGATCTAGACAGCGTACTATCGAAATGGACTTCGATGGGGGTTGATGGTTGGCGGTTAGATGTTGCGGATGAGCTGACTGATGATTTCATCGCCGGTATTCGTAAAAATCTACTGTCCTATCAAGAAAAAATCCTGATAGGAGAAGTCTGGGAAGATGCTTCGAACAAGATTGCTTATGATACTCGCCGTAAATATGTTTTTGGGGATCATTTGCAGGGAGTAATGAATTACCCGTTACGCCAGCAGATTTTAGATATTCTGAAGCAATCACGCTCGTTGCAGGACATCTGCGAAGAAATGATTCGTTATCAGGAAAATTACCCAGCGGACTTTTATCACAATCAGTTAAACAATATTGGCACCCATGATACTGAGCGCATTCTGACCATGCTAGACGGCTCTGTTGAAGCACTAGATCAGGCTTGGGGACTGATGTTTATGATGCCGGGAATTCCTTGCGTGTACTACGGGGACGAGGCGGGATTAACAGGTGGAAAAGACCCTGATAATCGTAAATTCTTTCCATGGCAGTCGATTGATCCTAGGTTGTTCAAAAATTGTCAGAAGTGGATTGAGCGGCGGAAGAAATACGATGTTTTGAAAAATGGTCAATTTTTCCCGTTTTATTCAAAAGCACAGCAAATCTTTGGGATTATTCGCTATTCAGGGAATGCTTATGTGATCTATGCCATCAATTTATCCGATCAGGAGCAAAGCTTGAACGTCGGAGAGCTATCTAGTCCGCGTGCGTATCGCGGGGAGTACGCTGTTTTAGACCGAATTTTAGAAGGCGAAATTTTGGCACCAAAAGGCAGTCTGTTTATGTATGATTCAGAATAACCGGCTGCCTGCGTCGGATTTTCCGTTTCTTAGGAAATTAAAAAGCATTTTTGCTTCTTTTATGCTAAACTATTGCTATATCAGAACAATGAGGATGATTTTATGCAAACGTACACCAGAAAAAAGTGCCGCTTTCCTGCCTTTGATGATGATGCAGGAGTTAAAATAGTACAAACGAACCAACGTGTTTTATTTGATGGACAAGACGACTTGATCACGAGCTATCGTCTTGAGGCTAAAGATATTTTTGAACGTCAAATGCCCAAAACTAAGCGGAATAGACGTGTCAACTTGGACGATGAGCCACGAAGAGAGTTAGATCATCATAAAGCAAATCTACCTAAATATCATGATCATAAAGAATCCAAAAAAGTGAATTTGTTTGAAGAACGGAAACCGAAGGAAACTGCAAAGACTAACTTTAATACTCGTAGTGCACGAAACGGCCGTAGTGCCACTCCATTTGCACCGAAATATGTTCCTTCTTCTTTGATTCCAGATACGCCAGCGGATGCGGTATCACCGAGAGAATTGATGAGTCGAATGGAAAAGACACCTCAATCCTACATTTTATTTGCTTCTGAAAACGAAGAAAAGCAACCGGTGATGGAAAGAAAAAGTTCACGTCAACGTTTGGATCGTTCATTAAGAGGCATCATGCAAGAAGACAATTCACAGATCGAAAATAGCAAATACTTTCACGATTAGACAGGAGGTGCCTCAGGGCATTCTTCTGTTGTTTTTACTCATTCAACTTTTTTGGTTGAATAGTAGGAATAATTTGTACGAAGTAACAACAACGAGGAGAGAGCATATGAATCCATTTGAAGAAAAAATTCGCCAGTTAAGAGCAGGGGAAATTGATAAAATCGAGGTAACGAAAGATGATTTCTTTTTATTCCGCGAAGCCTGGATTACACAAGAGGACAAGAAATATTTTCGGGGAATTGCTGGTCTTAAGGGGAATATTACTTATGTTTATGATACAACGATCGTTTAAGCTCTTGACTTTTTGATGTCAGCTCGGTATCATGAAAAAGGTTCTGCGCGGCGGTGTTGGAATTGGCAGACAAGCATGACTAAGGATCATGTGAGAGCAATCTCGTGTGGGTTCGAGTCCCATTCGCCGCATGAAGGATGTACCGGATGAGGGTGCATCTTTTTTTTGCATTAAAATACTATGTTAGGTCGTTTCTTTTATCTCCTGTTCAATTTCATTCAATTCTTTTGCTAATTTAGAACACAGGAGTTGCTTGTCAAATCGTCATCGGATAAAATTAAATTATTAAAAATGTGAATTTGCATATTTTGGAGGAAGCGGTAATGGAAGCGATTGGTCAAGTCTTAAAGGATTTTAGAAAAGAACATGGCATGACACAAAAAGACCTTTCTCAAGGGATTTGTTCGCAAAGTGTCTTAAGTCGAATCGAAAACAATGAAGAGATACCAAATATTTTTGTAATCCAACAGCTTTGTCATCGCCTAGGAATTACGATCGACCAACTGATGCTTGATTTTCTACCGGAAGAATTATTCCTGCGAAAATATTTCAATAAGATGTTCATGTATCTGCGGATCGGGAAATATTTAGAGATTCGTGCAACGCTGGATTACTTGGACGAACGTCAGATTACTCATTTAGATAAGGACCGTCAGCTAGCATGCTTTTTCAAGGCTGTTTGCGCCTATTTCATTGATAAGGATGCGGAGACAGCATTGGAGCTAGTCATTCAGGGGCTCTCAATTTGTGTTTCCAAAAAATATGACGGCTATTTTGATAGTCGGATACTGCTCTTGAGTTTTGCTGGAAAAATGAGCTCGGTTTTAGAGAGAGTAAATGAAGCACACGCGTATTACAACCAAAGCTTTGAATTGTTTAAAACAATGATGGCAGATTATTCAGAGCGTAGTGAATTGAGCAATCTTTTTGTAAACTATGGAACGTTTTTAGTGAAACAAGATCGTTTGGATTTGGCAGAAAAGGTTGTAGATATGGGATTAAAATGGAACCGACAGCAATGCAGCTACTACAAACTGAAGGAGCTTTTGGAGCTAAAAATTCTTATGTTAGAGGCTCGTGATGAGATTCACTTGGTAATCAATTATCGAAAAATGCTACGTGCACTAGAGAAAATAAAAGATTTATAAATGGTCTACACCATTCTTGACTTATAGTGGATTCAGGAGTAACTTTAAGGTACTAAGAAAAAAAGGGAGAGCTCACAATGAAAACATTTATTTATGCTGACAAATTCTTTTTAAACTCTGGTGTAAAAGGAGCAGGTTATTTAGATGTCACTGATGGCATTTTTGGAGCATATACGAAGGAAAAACCAGAAGGAGCAGAAATCATTGACCAAAGTGGAAAATGGATCGCCCCTGGTTTAGTGGATACACATATTCACGGATATAAAAATCATGACGTGATGGACAACGACGCTGATGGTATCAAGGTTATGTCTGAAGCTTTATTATCTTGTGGTGTAACAAGTTTCTTACCAACAACGTTGACTTCAACGAAGGAACGTTTGAAGGATGTTGCCGAAACAATTGGAAAAATGTACAAAGATGTTGACGGTGCGAAAATTCAAGGAATTTACTTTGAAGGACCGTTCTTTACAGAAGAACACAAAGGAGCACAAAATCCTAGCTACTTTGGCGATCCAGACTTGGATACTTTCCATGAATGGCAAGAAGCTTCTGGCGGTTTGATCAAGAAAATCGCTTTAGCGCCTGAGCGTAAGGGTGTTAAAGAGTTTGTCAAAACAGTTACTGATGAAGGCGTAGTTGTTTCATTGGGACACTCAAATGCGACTTTGGAAGAAGCGCAAGAGGCTGTTGAAGCTGGCGCAAGCGTCTTTGTTCATGCTTATAACGGAATGCGCGGCTTGAATCACCGTGAACCAGGTATGGTTGGTGCACTATTGACCTTACAACATGTCTTCTCTGAATTGATTTGCGATGGACACCATGTGCATCCACAAGCAGCTGAAGTCTTGATGGAAAAGGCTGGACATGACCATGTGGCATTGATTACTGACTGTATGATGGCTGGCGGTATGCCTGATGGTAACTACAATTTGGGCGAATTCCCAGTCGTGGTTGCAGAAGGAACTGCTCGTTTAGAATCTGGTAATTTAGCCGGAAGTATCTTGAAATTGAAAGAAGCAATCAAAAATGTGGTTGATTGGGGAATTGCGACTCCAGAACAAGCCGTGATGATGGCTTCATATGTACCAGCAGTCAGCTGTAAAATTGATGACAAATGCGGGATGATCGCTGAGGGTCGTGATGCGGACTTCATCGTATTAGAACCTAACATGGATCTTGTAGCAACTTACCTTGATGGTGTTGAACGCTACCACGCGTAAATGAAAATAAATTTTTAACTCGGTCAATCTTTTGATCGAGTTTTTTTGATTTTGCTCAACTTTTTATGGTAAAATTTTTGGCAAAAGTTTTTGTGAGGAAAAATTTAATTAAAAGGAGAAATCTATGGGACCAATAATTGGTGTTATGCCGCTGTACGATGAAGACCGTGATAGTATTTGGCTGTTACCGGGGTATCAAGATTTGATCGAACAAAATGGCGGGATTCCCCTCATACTACCGTTGACGACTAATAAAGAGACGTTGCGTCCATTTTTGTACATTTGCAGTGGTTTTCTTTTCACTGGAGGACAAGATGTTGCCCCTGCTTCGTATGGAGAAGAAAAGCAACCAGTCTGCGGTCCACAAAGCCTAACTCGTGATGAAATGGAGCTTTTTTTCATGAAAGAAGTGATAGAAGGGGACAAACCTTTACTAGCTATTTGTCGAGGTGTCCAATTACTAAACGTTTTATACGGGGGCACACTTCATCAAGATCTGCCAAGCGAATATACGAGTGAGATTGATCATCATATGAAGGCTCCCTATGATCAGGTTCAACATAAGGTTGATCTGCCTGAGGATAGTTTGTTACAGCAACTATTGCAGCGAGATGAAATGGGAGTAAATAGTTATCATCATCAGGGGATTAAGGATTTGGGTGCTGGATTAGAAGTGACGGCGATCTCGACAGATGGATTGATTGAAGGCATTTCTTTGCCAGATGCAAAATTCGTTTTAGGTGTTCAGTGGCATCCTGAATTTTTCAATGCTGTTACGGTGGAAAATCAAGCATTGATGGCAGCATTTCTTGCAGCATGTAAATAAACGCACGCTAAATCAAATGTAAAACGACTTAACGGGAGGAAAACAATGGCTTATGAAGGAAGCAAAACTATCCCTGCAGACAAGGATAGTTTTCTTTGGATGATTGATTTATTAAATGAATGGCAAATTGATTATTGGGTGGAAGGCGGCTGGGGGATCGACACCCTTTTAGGAAAACAAACTCGAGAGCACCGAGATATCGATATTGATTTTGACGCTTCCGCTGAGGCAGAATTAATGGAAAAGCTATTAGAACTTGGGTATCAAATCATAACTGATGAGCGCCCTACGCGGGTGGAACTGTATCATCCTAAACATGGCTTCCTCGATCTTCATCCCTTTGACCTTAGTGAGGCAGGGAAAATGAAGCAAGCAAATCCTGAAGGTGGTTGGTTTGAGCTAGAAGTCGATTGGTTTTCAGAAGCTATCTTTGAAGGGCGCAGAATTCCTTGTGTTTCTGTTGAGGGACAAAGATTGTTTCACAGCGGTTATGATTTAAGAAAGATTGATTTAATTGATTTGGATAAGCTGAACGATAGCTATCCAGTCGACAATTCTCAGTAAAACAGCCTGAGATTACTCAGCTAGAAGATAGATAGGATTCGACTTCATGCTGTTGTAGTCTTCGTATTTCTGTTTTTGGAAATGTTCGATAGTCTTTGCGACGATAAAGCGCGTGATGATGATCCGTGCTTTTTTTCTTATTTTTAGCTAAATAATCTGCGTAAGCTTCGTCATTTACAAAAATTTTATAGGATTTTCGACCAGTTTCGCTGATGATTTCGTAGATACCACAGGGCATCCCTTGAAGCTGATCAGCAACTCTTAAGTAGAGCTTTGCGATCTCCAAGCTTTTAAAAGGAAAATCAATTCGTCGTAGTTGGCGCTTCTCATCTTTTTGTGAGCAAATACATCTACCGCAGGTTCCGCAGAGATACTGTTCGTGATTTTCTAGACAGTCCCTTTTTCCTAGTAAAGGTGTCGCGCGACAATTTGTTGCATAACATTCTGCACATTCTTCCATGATGATAATCCTCCTTTTTTCTTTATTATGTAATCAAAAACTGCAGTTTTCAATCATTTTTCCAAAGTATATTTTTGGTAGGCTAGCGACATCTGTCGTTGGCTTTTTTTTTCGCTATGGTAAACTAAAGGAGTTAATAATTATGATAGATGAGGGGGATTATTCAATGTCGTATATTGATGTTATAGATGAGAGTAAACATTACAAAATGGGTGAGACCATTATCAAAGCCAATGAAAAAATAAATTTCTCGATCGAAAAGGGAGAGGTCGCCGTAATTCTTGGACCAAGTGGAGCAGGAAAATCTACAGTGTTGAATATTTTGGGCGGAATGGACAGCTGTGATGAAGGGAAAGTGGTGGTGGATGGAACCAATATTGCTGCTTTCAGTGATAAAGAATTAACCACTTATCGCCGTAATGATGTCGGGTTCGTTTTTCAGTTTTATAATTTGGTTCCTAATTTGACGGCTAAGGAAAATGTTGAACTGGCATCACAAATTGTTTCGGACGCCATGGAGCCTGAAGCAGTTTTACAATCAGTTGGATTAGGTGAACGGATGGATAATTTTCCAGCCCAACTTTCCGGTGGGGAACAACAGCGGGTAACGATCGCACGGGCTTTGGCAAAACGACCAAAATTATTACTTTGCGATGAACCGACGGGGGCTTTGGATTTTGAAACTGGAAAACAAATTCTAAAAATATTACAGGATACTGCTCGGGAAAATGGTACGACAGTCGTCATCATTACCCATAACTCGGCGATTGCGCCAATGGCTGATCGAGTGATTCGGATCAATGATGCCCAGGTACGCAGCGAAGAATTAAATGACCACCCTCAATCAATTGAAGATATTCAGTGGTAAGAGGTGAATAAGATGAAAAAAGCGATGCGACGAACGAATTGGCGTGAGATTGGCCAATCAAAAACTCGATTTTTCTCTATCTTGGGAATCATTTTCCTAGGTGTCGCTTTTTATGTTGGCTTGCGGGCGACTGGACCAGATATGCTGGAGACGGCCGCTAGCTATTATCAGAAGCAGAACCTGGCGGACACACGAGTGGTCTCTTCCCTCGGGATAACCGCTACTGAAATTAAAAAGATTGAAGAAGTTGAAGGCATTAAAGCGGAAGGGCGTTACTTTCAAGACGTTAATTTGAGTAAAGAGGATCAAGTCTTTCGTATTTTTAGTTATGATTCAAAGCAGACATTGAATCGCGTGGTGGTTACTAAAGGGCGTTTGCCGAAAAACTCAGAAGAAATCGTTTTGGATGATCGAGCTTTAGAAAAGGGCTATAAGCTGAATCAACACTTCGACATGTCAGCTGATGAGTCACAGAAGCATTTCAAAAGAGCAGATTTTAAGATCGTTGGTTTTGTAAAAAGTCCCGAGTTTATTGAAACGATTTCTCGTGGAAATACGACAGTTGGAAAAGGCTCCATTGATTGCTTCGCCTTCATTTTGCCAGAGAGTTTTACACAAAAGTTCTACTCCGAGGCGTTGATCAGCTACAAGGATTTAGAAAAAAGTTCTGCCTATTCTGATCAGTATGAAAAACGTTTGAAGAATGATCAGAAGGAACTGAAAAATCAATTAAAGGAAATTGCCCCTCTTCGTTTAGCTGATTTAAAGAAGGAACAGCAAGAAAAACTAGATCGGGCGAAGGAGAAATTCCAGCAGGAAACATCCTTAGATATTGATCGCCTTACTCCTGAGCAATTGAGTGGGATAACGGCATTGAATCCTGAGCTTCCTGAGCAATTAGCTACTTTGGAAAAACAGCAGCAAGCGATTGATCAGTTGCCAGCGCCAGAGTATCATCTGTTTGCCCGCTCAGAGAATCCTGGCTATAGCGAGTTTAAAGACAACGCTGACCGAATCTCGTCACTTGCTTCGGTCTTTCCATGGATCTTCTTTTTGATCGCGGCGTTAGTCACGCTAACGACCATGACTCGAATGGTTGAGGAGAAACGCAATGAGTTAGGAACATTTAAAGCGTTAGGCTATCGAAATGGTGAAATCGCGGAGAAATATTTGTTATACGCTACATTGGCGGGCGGTGGAGGAACACTTTTAGGTCTAGCAGTCGGTTTCTACTTATTACCAGTAATTATTTTTGATGCTTATGGGCAATTGTATAATCTGGAGGGTGTCTTAACGCCTTGGTATCTCTCCTATGCATTAATTGCTCTAGCTGTAGCTTTGTTCTGTTCCGTCGGCTCTGCTTGGCTCGTTCTGCGTTATGATCTAAGAGCGACACCAGCAACTTTAATGCAACCGAAGGCACCTAAAAATGGCAAACGGATCTTTTTGGAGCGTTTGGGCTTTATCTGGCGACGACTGTCATTCAGTCAAAAGGTGACTTTGCGGAATCTATTTCGATATAAACAGCGAATGCTAATGACAGTAATCGGAATCGCCGGTTGCATGTCAATGATTATCACAGGATTTGGGCTGCGAGACTCAATTGGCGATATCGTTACCCTACAATTTGATAAGCTTTGGCATTATCAGGGAACGACTGTTTTCACCAAACCGCCGTCATTGGAACAAGAACAAAGATATGTGAAAGAGTTGGGGACTTTAGCGGATTTTCAAGCGCATCTGTTTGTTTCTTTAGAAACCTTTACGGCACAAACAGAAGGAGTTTCAAAGCAGGAAATTAGTCTTTCGGTTCCTAAAGAAACAACGAAGCTATCTGAGTTTTTGTCTTTTAAAAATCGAAAAAATGATACCCGTTATTCTTTAACTGATAATGGTGTCATTATCAATGAAAAACTAGCAAAGCTATTTGATTTGAAAGATGGGAGTCACTTTAAAATCAAGTCTATTTCAGGCAAAGAGTACGAGGTAAAAGTAGCTTCAGTGGCTGAAAATTATGTTGGACACTTTATTTATATGACACCGAACTATTATCAACAAATATTTGATAAAGAGCCGACATACAATACGGATCTTTTACTTTTCAGTAAGGAACCAAATCAAGAAACAGAAAATCGAATAGCGAAACAATTAATGGAAAACCCCGAAATTGCTAATGTCAGCTTTATGTCGAAGTCACGTGATGTGCTGAAGGACACGGTGCGAAGCCTCAATATTATTATGTGGGTGTTAATCGTTTCAGCCGGACTTCTAGCCTTCATCGTCTTGTACAATCTGACCAATATCAATATCTCTGAACGGATTCGGGAATTGTCTACGATTAAGGTTTTAGGTTTTTATGACGGCGAAGTAGTTCGCTATGTCTATCGAGAGAATATTTTGTTGACGCTGATGGGGATTTTGTTAGGATTGGTTTTAGGGAAAATCGAGCATGGCTATATTTTACAAACGGTTGAACTGGATATGACAATGTTTTCGCCGGATATTCAACCGCTAAGTTATCTTTATGCTAGCTTGATTACCTTGTTCTTTACGCTGGTTGTCGGAATAATCATGTATTTCCGATTGAAGAAAATCGATATGATTGAAGCGTTAAAGGCAAATGATTAAATCCTTACTATTTTTATCATCACAGAAAGTTTTACTGGCTTTTATAAAGTGAACAAACTGCAAAAAGAGGATCAGACCTACTTATGGGTCTGATCCTTTATTTGTTTGCGCACGTCATACAGCATTTTATTCAGATCCGCCTCTTTTTTGCGCAGTTCAACTAGATCCTCTTTGATCTGTTTCTCTTTTTCATCTGTCTGAGGCGAAATAACGCCATTTAAAGAAATCCCAATGATTGTTCCGATGAACGTGTCTAAAACACGATTCAACGCGTAAACAAACGACTCACCCTGAGGGATACTCAAGGCAATCAACAGCATGGTGGCGATCGCTGAAATAATTCCAGAGTTATTGTTCAGTCCGTCCGAGAGAACGATCACCAAGATCACGAATAGAGGTAAAATGAACAGCTCGATCAAAAAATCATTTTTAAAAAAGGCCTGAATGTAGTAAAAAATCAGAGCCAATAATCCGCCGAGGGAATTTCCTAATACACGGGAACGGCCAAAGGAGATGCTCGTGGTCAGATCCTGACGCAGAGAAAAAACGGCGGCCAATGCAGCGATCAATGGAGAACCCCGATCGGTCACATGAAATAACAAAATACATAGCATGACAGCTAAGGCGGTTTTTATCGTTCGCATACCTAAACGAAAACGACCAATTTGCAATATTTCCTCCTACTTTCTTTTCTTTATACTTAATAGTTTAGCGGAACTTTGACAAAAAAACAAAAGGCATTGCCTAAACAATGCCTTTTGTGGAGGAGACTATTGGTTTTGTTGCCACTTTTGCTGCATTTGATCTAGAATATCGATGACGTCTTTTGTAAAGAAGAGGGATTTATTCGGCATTTCACCTTGGATCATTTGGACCATATGTTCAATCTCGTAATTCATCGCATTACCAGAAAAGCCAGATTCAATCAATTCTGTTGTCCCATCATTGAAGAAAAGCTCTGCCTTATCCGCTCGTGGATAGTCATCAATCGTTAAATAGCCATTCTCAAATGCAACGATCCCTTTTTTCGGCATTTTCGCCTGGAAAGTTAGGCTAACTGTAGCCAGCTCGTTTTTGTCATTTTGCAAAATGGTAACTGATTGTTCATCAACACCGGTTGAAAAAGGAACCATAGTCGAGGCGATCACTGCTGGCTGTTCAGTCATAAACCAGCGGGCAAAGGAAACCGCATAGGTGCCGATGTCTAATAAGGCGCCACCAGCTAGCTCAGGATTGAAGAAACGGTTGGTCGGATCAGGTTCCTTGTAGCTGCCAAAAGGTGCTTGGATCATTTTTAGCTTTCCCAATCGACCGCTATCCATTAATGCATGTAGTTCTTGATACAAAGGCATATTAAAAATCGTCATGGCTTCCGCCAAAATCAAATCCTTCTTTTCGGCTAATTCGATAGCCGATTGCAGTTCATCAAGATTCATCGTAATTGCTTTTTCGCACAGCACGTGCTTACCTGCTTCTAAAGCCTGCATGATATGTTGATGATGCTGGCGATTTGGCACGGCAATATATATAATGGAGATATCCTTATCAGCTAATAATTCTTCGTAGCTGCCATAAGCCTTTGGCAAATCGTATTGCTTAGCAAATTTTTCAGCTTTTTCTAAGGTACGTGAGGCACAAGCGGTAAGTGTACTTGTTGTTTGGTCAAAACTTTCTGCAAAACTGTGGGCGATGCCGCCGAGTCCGACGATGCCCCATTGTAGATCGGTCATAGTAATCCTCCTAAAGCTAGATTTAAATTTTCAATAATAAAAAGACAAAACTTGTTACGTCATTTTCCAAAGTATAGCAGTAAATGTTAAAATATTTCAATCCATTTGCTAAAGAGCTGTTTTTTTTCTAAAAAATCAGTAAAATAGAAAAGGAGGGATTTTTCGTGAATCAAATTTATTTAGATTTAGTAATAAGTGCAATTTTTGAACAATTTCATACCGAGCAAGATTTCTACCAAGATTATTTAGGAGTTACCGAGGCTCAATGGCAGCAGTGGAAAGCTGGCCAAAATAATTTAACACCAGAAGCCAATCAAAAAATCAAAAACTTGTTCAGTGATTACGAATGGATGTTGAGTCAAAAAGTGATTCGCCAAACCTTTTTGTTCCCCGAGAAACGTCCAACTGCGGTTGCTGAATATCGTGAAATGAAGACGATCGTTGCACAAAAATGGATCGCCAGCGGGTTAGCTCAGGTGGAGATGATTCCTTTTAAAAATAAAAACGAAGAGGAAAACCACGATTTTATCGATTTGCGGGTAACGATTGATTATGATAGCTGGGGGTATAGTGATATACTGAGTTTTCGTTTGCCAGCTCATATACAAAATCAAATCGCGAGTGCCCATAAGAAGACCGCATTACTTGATTGGGTTAATGAGAATTTAACGGAGACATACACGTCGCTAGACGATTAACGAGAGGATTTTTAATTTGAAAAAAACAGTAGGACTACTTTCAGTCATCATCATGTTTGGGATGACCGCCTATTCGCTTTTTTACAGCACACCAGCAGAATCCGATGCAAAAAAGGAAACTGCCACAACCTATTCTTTTGAGAAAAAGAAAACCACTACAAAGAAAAATGCTGTACAAAAAGCATTGCCGGATTCTAATGCAAATGATTGGAACCTTGTATTAGTCGGTCCCAAAAATAAAATTGAAAAAGAAGTAGCTGAAAGTCAGTTGACTACATTGTCAGATAATAGTCATCAAGTTGACAGCAGAATCGCTAAAGATTACGAGGACTTTTCTGAGGCCGCAACAGAAGCCGGATTTCCATTGGTTATCGTCTCAGCTTTCCGTTCCGTCGAAGCACAAAAGGAAGTCTTTGATACAAATGTCAGCGGCTTAATCAGCGGTAATGGAATGTCTGAAGAAGATGCAATCGCGAAGACGAAGGAAACGATCACTGAACCTGGCTATAGTGAACATCACACTGGTCTGGCCATCGACATCGTTGACCAAGATTGGTACAATTCTTATTCATCACAAGTCTTAGATGCATCCTACGGTGATCAGCCAGGGGCTAAGTGGATTGCTGAAAATGCACCGAAATATGGATTCATCATTCGTTATTTGAAGGATCGTCAGGATATTACAGGGATTACCTATGAACCGTGGCATATTCGTTATGTAGGTAAGGAAAATGCCGAGTACATTTCTAAACACGATCTGACATTGGAAGAATTTTTGAAACAGTTGTCAGCCAAGTAAGGAGGCACCATGCCTAAAAAAACTTATCGAAAACGAAAGTCCAACGCTTCGATCCCCTTGATTTTTGCGGGGATCTTAGTCATTGGGTTGGCTTTCGTTTTTTCTTTACATACATTATCAAATTCTGGCGTTGAAAATGAACCCCAAGAGGAGACACTTTCTCGTCAGCAATTCATTGATCAATTAGCACCACATGCCAAACAATTGCAGCAGGGATATGGCGTTTTGCCGAGTATCATTTTGGGCCAAGCGATTTTAGAGTCAAATTGGGGACAATCCCAGTTAGCGAGCCAGTATAAAAATCTTTTTGGCATTAAGGCTTCTGGTGATCAGCCTAAAGTAAGTTTAGAAACTAAGGAATTTGTGAACGAGCAATGGATTACGATCCAGGGAGATTTTAAAGTGTACAATTCTTGGGAAGAATCCTTGGATGATCATACGATGCTCTTTGTAAATGGCACCAATTGGGACCCGCAGCTTTATGCCGGTGTTTTGACTGCTACCGACTATAAACAAGCAGCCCAAGCTCTCCAAACCGCAGGTTACGCGACTGATCCGGATTATGCAAATAAGATCATTAGTGTGATCGAATCATATAACTTGGATCAATACGACCATTCATAGTAGAATTGACTTAGAAACCTGTTAGGGAGATGGATGCTATGGCAGAAAACAATGCACCTGAAATTATGACCGAACTACGAAAAGACATCGTACGAGTACCAGAAGTAATCCAAAAAGCTTCTGGGATCGTCATTTTTGGAAAAAAGATTCGTTCCATTATTTTTACAACGGATATCGCGATTATCCGAAACACGGACGCGGATGCAGTGATTGCTGTATATCCTTTTACGCCGCACCCGGCAATTACCAAGAGTATTATCGAAGCAGCAGATATTCCGGTGTTTTCTGGAGTAGCAGGAGGCTTGACTCATGGTTCTCGCTCAGCCTATATGGGGATGTTTGCAGAATCGCAAGGTAGCTTGGGCGTTGTGGTAAACGGACCAACCCCGGTTGAAACGATTCAAGCGATCGAGGATGTAGTGGATGTTCCATTAATTGCAACAGTCACTTCAAAATACTCTAAGATTGAAGAAAAACTTGCAGCCGGAGTCGATATCATCAATATCAGTGCGGGAAAGGATACAGTCGATGCGGTGAAGCATTTTCGTAAAATGTATCCTGAACTTCCAATCATCGCTACTGGCGGTCCGGATGAAGAGACTATTGAAGCTACGATTGATGCAGGAGCGAACGCGATCACTTATACGCCGCCATCTAATGGCGTTCTGTTTAGTAAGAAAATGGAAAAATATCGAAAAATGGAATACGATGAAGATCATCAATAGAATAAACACCGAGAATCAGGTTTGATTTTCGGTGTTTTTTTCGTGCAATTTTTCCTGCATTTTTAGGTTCAGTTAAGCTCTATTTGCGATACTTTTATGAACCTAAGAATAGGGGGTGAGTATTATCAAACGAGTAATTAATAAACTAGGAATCCTTGCACTTATTTTGGGCGGTGCATTGATTTATTTGAGTAATACGGAGAGTTCACCTGCAAATAGCCAAACCACCGATTCATCAACAGCAGAAATTTTGATGGCAGATACAGATCTATCGACTAATCAATTGCTTGATGTGCCTTTAGAGGATCAATATGGTGGGGAGGTTGCGATGGAAAACGGCTGCGAGATTACAGCATTATCCATGCTACTAAACTATTACGGATATGAGACAGATAAAAATGAACTAGTCGAGCTGCTTGATTTCGTTCCACTTTATGAAGATGCAGAAAATGAGATTCATGGAAATCCCCATGACGGTTTTGTGGGAAATATCTATGAAGGCTACGAAGCAATGGGTGTCGCTGTAGAACCGATCGCTGAAGTGGCTAATGAAGTTGTGCAAGATAACCAAAGGGTTGTGGCTAATAATAACACCTCATTTGATGAGCTTATCAACGTGATTCAAACTGGCACACCTGTTTGGGTAATTACGACGGTTGATTTTCAAGTACCAACCGAGGATGATTTTCGAACGTGGCAAACGACCAGTGGTGAAATAGAGGTATCGCCCTTATGTCATGCAGTCGTCATCACAGGTGTTGACGAGGAGAATGTCTATGTTAATGATCCCTACGGCTATAAAAATCGAGTAGTAGATCGTAGTGATTTTGAAGAGATTTACCAGCTGATGGGTACGGAATCATTATTTTTGGAGGAAAAATAGAAGACATGGAAATTTCTCTCCATGTCTTTTTCAATCTGTTTAAAAAGTTATTCTAAGCAAAAATATGTTGGAACGTTGGTAATAATTGATCAAAAGAGGTAAGCTCGATGTCCTGAATCTGAGACGTTCCTTTGGGTAATTGGCGATTACGATGATTCAACCATAGAGATTGCCAGCCGGCGCGTTTTGAGCCAATCACATCGTTGTTGAAATTATCACCGACATACAGTGAATTTTCAGGATTTAATGAAAATTGTTTTTTTCCTAACTCAAAAATTTCTACATCCGGTTTTTCGTAACCTGTCGCTTGTGAAATAATAATATTGTCCTCATCTACCCAGTTTAACAATCCCAGCTGCAGGATTTTCTTATATTGATGGTCAGTGGGGCCATTCGTGATGATGCTTACTGGAACCTTTTTAACTTTCAGAAAATCAAGGGTTTTTTCAACTTCTTGATGCATTGTAATGGCATCAAGCTCTGCTTCGTAGACCTCTTGAAAAGTCAACGCTTCTTCATCCGTAATATGGGGATAATCCAAATCCTTCAGTGATTGACTGATCCGGTGGGAGCGCATATACTCTAAGGTCCATTCTTGGGTAATGACTTTGTTAAAGTTGGCGTCACTGTGGACGCGGAAACGAGTGTAAAGGGGAAGCATATCTTCCTCGCTTACTAGTGGAAATAATTTCTGGACTGCTTTGCGGAATGGTTCTTGTTGATCGTAAATAGTATCATCGATATCAAATACGACAGTTTCAATCAAAATCGACACGCCTTTCATTTTCAGCAAATTTTCAAATTATTACAGTTGCTATTTTAGTACAAAAAATCACACAAAAAAAGAGGAAAATCGTTGATTAGAAAAGGTTTTTACTACTAAAAAAGACAAACCGCTGTCTATCAATTTTCAGTATTTGGAACTAAAAAAAAGATTTCTTTTTAAATTCTAATCAATTATGATTAGAATAAAGAAAATGGATAGGTGGAGGAAAATGATGCGCAGAAAAAAACGACAAGTAACAGATTTAGAATCAATTAAAAATTTAGTCGAAAAATCACAGGTTGTAAGAATTGCCTTGAACGGAGAGGATTATCCTTATGTTGTTCCCGTGAACTTTGGCTATGAATGGAACGAGGATAAATTAACGCTTTATGTTCACGGTGCGAATGAAGGTAAGAAAATCTCCATGATCAAAAACGATCCTAAGGTAGCAGTAGAAATGGATGGCAACCACAAATTAGTTGAAGGAACAAGAAACGCCGCATCTTATTCCTATGCGTATCAAAGCTTGATTGGCTTTGGGAAGGCTGAGCTTTTAGAGGATTTGGAAGAAAGAAGACACGCCTTGCATTTACTGATGGAGCATGCGGCAAAAGGGGCTGAGTTTGATGAAATTCCAGAAGGTATGCTGAAGCGTACAGGAATCATTAAAATTATCCTGGACTCTTATACGATGAAAGAAAATATCCATCCTGATGATAAATAAAAAGATTGCAAACCGTTTTTAATGCGGTTTGCAATCTTTTTTACTTACGAATTTTTTTTAGCCGGTATTCTTCAAAGTGCGTGGCATTTCCACGACTTTGAACATGTGCGTAAATTCCCATTAAGACCGCACCAATTGTATTGGTCAATAGATCACCCATCGTGTCCATCAATGCCTCACGTCCGACTAATAATTTCCCAGCAGAGGTTGCGTATCGTTGAAGATTCATATCTGCGACGGTATCGCATAAAAATTCCCAGAATTCCCAGAAAACACCACAAACTCCAGCAAAGGCGAAACCAAACAGTAAGAAAAGCCAAGGAGATGTTTTGCTAATATCGGCATCCTTCATGAAGTATCCGATCAAGCCATAGCCAAGTGCCGTTAAAACCATCGGACTAACAGTATGAAGTATCTTATCCCAGAAGGAAATGATCGAGATCATATGCAGGGAAGTCCCTAAAAAGACGGAAATTACTAAGAAGAACCAATAAAAATAAATAATTTTTTCAGGTAAAATGATTTTGAATAATTTAGCAATGATTTCAGGTAGGAATATCAAAGCAATCCCGGCTAAACACTCAATCACAAAGATTACTCCTTGTTTAGTGGAGTATTTACCAATCGCAAATTCATAAATATTGTAGAGCAAACAGATTGCTCCAAAGATCAAAAGAGCCAAACGGTATTTTTTATAAGTCATGGAAATCACTACCTTCTATAAAAGATTTGATTTGCTCCAATAACGCTTTTTCAGTACTGACGATCGTGCCATTCAATTTGATGAGACCGACAGTATAAAGATTTAAGTAGTGAAATTGATTTTCCGCAGGTGTTTGCAGAGCATTCAATTTTTTATGGTTGTCAGCACCCTGTTGCCGAGAATCTGTATATAAACCGATCACAGGAATGCCTTTCGCGTAAGCAACGCCGATTTCAGAAGCAACACCTGCATCAATGGTCAATCCATCTAACAACGCCACCATCAAATCACTTTTTAAAACCTCTTCAGTATCGGCAAGCGCGATCATCTTACTGTCAGCATACGCTGATTTATCATTGATGCCCTCATTTTCCTGAGGTAAATAAATTGTCAGGTTTGGATCAATTTCTCGAATTTTTTCAACTAAATAGTTGTTATAAAGTAAGTCGCTTTGTGCAAATAACGGTGCAGCAAAATAAATGTGTTTAGAAGTAGTCACTAAAATAAGCCTCCATATCTGGGATTGTTGTTTCTAATAATTCAATTGCTTTTTTGTCGGCCTCAAGCCGCTCAATTCGTGCGAGATACGCAGCACGACGATAATTCATCAGCATGCAGGTCAAGGTTTGAATATTCAGTGCGATTCGTCTTCCCTGGGGCTGATCGGAAATAGTTAGTTCACCCGCGTCATTCCAGCTAAGGGAAAAAATGCCATTGTTCCATTCAGCAACGGGGTCTTCCACCTCAAAATAGAAGGGCTCGACTGATTTTTCAAATGGGTACTCCAGCAGGAACTCTTTTACATCAACGATCCGCGCCATAAAGAAGGGGGCAATCGTCTCGGTAATTTCGCTGTCATCTAGCAAAAAGGAAAGAGGTTCATTTTTGAAAATATCACCTTTCACCCAATAAACCATCGAAAAATGCGCACTGATAAAATTCCATAACCCATTTCGAGCCTCTTGATTTAAGTAAAACATTTCCTTAATATGGAAAACTTCGTCGGAAATCCAATAAAATAAGACACCCGTTGGCTTTTTGTCGGCATCATAATAAATCGCCGCAATCCGTTCCTCTTCATTTTCAAAGCGCCAATATTCTTCCCAATTCAATTCCTTACGGATCATCGCCCCATGATTATTTAACGCAAACTCATGATACACCTGATAAACATCTGGATCATCAACTTCTCTACGCTCAACGATTCCCGGCAGGTCGACTTGCTTTGGAAGCTGGGTGTCTTTAATTTTAAAGCTGAGCTTGTCAGACATAATTTCCCAGCCTTTGCGACGATAATAGGGGATATTGTAAGGATAGAGATATGAGATCCATTGTTGATCCTCACGCATTTGGACCAATGCTTTTTTAATCAAGTCCTTCATCAAGCCATGATTGGCATATTCGGGATAGGTTCCAACACCAGTGACACCACCCATTTGGAAAAGTTTCCCGTGAATATTTACTTCACAAGGGTAAATGGCAATCTGGGAAATCAAATTATCACCATGGAACCAGCCAAAAACTTTTGATTGCTCTAAGACAGGCTTTTTCGCCCGTACCATTTCTCTTTTATTTTCATATCCGCTATTTTCAATATCACTTTCCGTTACTTGAAAAACATAACTAAGCAGCTCATCATATTGGGCCAGATGTTCCTCACCAACAGGCTTTAAGACGAGCTGACGCTTAAAGTCGCTATCCATTCTTTCATCTCCTAAAAAATAGTATCCTATGAGTTATTCCACTAAACTGGTCAAATAGCCAGTAGAATTAAGCCTCAAATTTAATCTATATTCTAAGTATAGCAAAACAAGCATGATATTTCTCTTACCGACTTTTAGAAATAGGGGAAAAGACTTTTTTTCTATTCCGATCGTTGGTATAATTGACAGTGCTGATTAAAAGAAATGAGGAACATTGATGAATATAGAAGAAATGAAGAAACGCCAGCAGATGATTCGAAACTTTTCAATCATCGCGCATATTGATCACGGAAAATCGACATTGGCTGACCGGATCTTAGAACAAACCAATACCGTAAGCTCTCGCGAAATGCAGGAACAATTATTAGACTCAATGGATCTCGAACGTGAACGCGGAATTACGATCAAATTGAATGCGGTTGAATTGCATTATACAGCTAATGATGGTCAAAATTATATTTTTCATTTGATTGACACACCTGGGCACGTCGATTTCACTTATGAAGTTTCACGAAGCTTGGCAGCCTGTGAAGGCGCGGTCTTAGTCGTGGATGCGGCGCAGGGGATTGAAGCACAAACATTAGCGAACGTTTATTTAGCGTTAGACAACGATTTGGAAATTTTACCAGTTATCAATAAAATCGATTTACCAGCCGCTGATCCAGAGCGTGTTCGTAAAGAAATTGAAGACGTGATTGGGATCGATGCAGAAGATGCGGTTCTCGCCAGTGCTAAAACAGGCATCGGGATCAGTGAAATCTTGGAACAAATTGTCACGAATGTTCCTGCACCAAGCGGTGATCTAGACGCGCCATTAAAAGCGTTGATCTTCGACTCTGTTTATGACAGTTATCGCGGGGTCGTATTGAACGTTCGGATTACAGATGGGATTGTTCGCCCTGGCGATAAGATCCAATTAATGAGTAATGGTAAAACCTTCGACGTAACAGAGGTCGGTGTCTTTTCACCGAAAGCTGTTCAACGGGATTATTTAATGGTCGGCGATGTAGGCTATATCACTGCCAGCATTAAGTCTGTTCAAGACACCCGTGTCGGGGATACCGTGACACTTGCGAATAATCCAGCAGAGGAAGCTTTAGATGGATACCGCAAAATGAATCCAATGGTATTCTGTGGATTATATCCGATCGATACTTCGCGCTATAACGATTTACGAGAAGCGTTGGAAAAATTACAATTGAACGATGCTGCTTTACAATTTGAGCCAGAAACGTCTCAAGCTCTAGGTTTCGGTTTCCGTTGCGGCTTCTTAGGTCTACTGCACATGGATGTCGTTCAAGAACGTCTGGAGCGCGAGTTCAACCTTGAATTGATTACAACAGCACCATCCGTTATCTATCATGTAAACTTAACAGACGGTACGCAGTTGATAGTGGATAATCCTTCAGATTTTCCTGATCCATCAAAAATTCAAAACGTCGAAGAACCGTTCGTGAAAGCCAACATCATGGTGCCAAACGATTATGTCGGTGCTGTTATGGAGCTATCGCAACGTAAACGTGGCGAGTTTATCACCATGGATTATCTTGATGATTATCGCGTGAATGTTGTTTACAATATTCCATTGTCGGAAATTGTCTTTGACTTTTTTGATAAATTAAAATCAAGCACCAAAGGCTATGCTTCATTAGACTATGAAATGGCTGATTATCGCGAAAGCCGCCTAGTCAAGATGGATATTCTACTGAATGCTGAAAAAGTCGATGCCTTAAGCTTTATCGTTCACCGCGAGTTCGCCCAAGAACGCGGCCGTGCGATCGTTGATAAATTGAAGACCCTGATCCCACGTCAACAATTCGAAGTACCGATTCAAGCAACTATTGGTACTAAAATCGTTGCCCGTACAGATATCAAAGCCTTACGTAAAAATGTATTGGCTAAATGTTACGGCGGGGATGTTTCTCGAAAACGTAAATTACTAGAGAAACAAAAAGAAGGGAAGAAACGGATGAAACAAATTGGTTCCGTTGAAGTCCCTCAAGAAGCGTTCATGGCTGTTCTGAAGATGGACGAAGATGAACCTAAGAAGAAATAAGGGTTTGTTTATGTAATCCGCTTCAAATTGAATCATCTATCTACAATTGCCTACCATTTGCCAACTTCGGTTGGATTTGGTAGGCAATTTTTTCTGACCATCTGTTTGTTCACAACTTTTTTATACTTAACTATTTCTTACAACTCTTAAGCAATATTGCAACAAATCATAAATAAAAGTAGCAATGTTTGCGTAAAAATGGTATATTGTTCAAGTAATCGATTTTGAGTTGTGATTTGAGCTATATATTTAACAGTATTGAACTCCTTTTACTATCAACAATTAATTGCAAAAAAGAACGTATTTTTGATACGTATCAGGAGGAAATATAATATGAATAACGGTACTGTAAAATGGTTTAACGCTGACAAGGGCTTTGGCTTCATCACTGGTGAAGATGGAAATGATGTATTTGCACATTTCTCAGCTATCCAAGGCGAAGGATTCAAAACTTTAGATGAAGGTCAAGCTGTTACTTTTGATATTGAAGAAGGCCAACGTGGACCTCAAGCAACAAATATTTATAAAGCTTAATCAACTGATTTGACTGTTACCGTCTCCTCCTAGGGGCGGTTTTTTTATTTGTCTAATTATGGGAAATCCGACCGCTTAGATTTTCATTTTATCCTTGATGTATCAGCGATTCTAGCAAGTTATCGATATCTAAGATTGATGATGAAGCTAAGAAGGAATAAAGGTCTGTTCTAAGTTTTAATGATTTTTTGAATCGAACTATTATGGTTTTGAAACAATTTAATATTCATAAAAAAAAGGATCAATCCAGTCGTTAAAGACTAGGATCGATCCTTTTTAACGTATTTTGAAGAATAGAAAAGGAAGTTAAGCAATCCGTTCATAGAACCAAAGCAATTGAGTCTCCTCTTGGCTTTCATTGCACCAGCCATGGTTCTCTTTTGAACTGTAGCTTAAGCAATCGCCTTCTTCTAAATGATAAACGGTTTCTTCGCCGATCGTGAAGGTCACTTTACCGGATAAGACAAAAACGATTTCATTTCCTGAGTGGGGCTGGAGGGTTGGTCGTTTTGAACCTGGCTGTAACGTATAAAGCATAAAAGAAAGACGTGAGTTGTTTTGGTTTAGCAGGTTTTCAATCGAAAGCCCACCATTTTCATCCACTACTCGAACCCGCTGATCTTTCTTCACTAATTGGGATGTTTCCTCAGGATCGGTAGAAATATAATAAAGAACATTCTCTCCGTAATAGTCAGCGATTTTCTTTAATACTTCAATACTAGGATTGACCTGCATATTTTCGATTTTTGACAGGTATGAAGTCGAAATACCGACTGCTTCAGCTACTTCCTTGATGGTCTTATTTTGAGATTGTCGGCTTTCTTTCCATTTTTCACTTAGAAAACTCTTTGTTAATGCATTCTCGCCAGATGCTTCAAGCTCATTTAAACTATATGAATCCACCATCATTTTTACTGCTTGGGTCCCCATCTTCATATCAACAGACCAATTTTTAATCTTCCTCAGCATTTCAATATCATGCTGATCAAAAATTCGATATCCGTTATCGCTGCGCTTTGGTTTGAAAAAGCCATTTTGTTCCCAATTTCGAATAGTGGCAGGAACAACCTCGAGTATCTTTGCGACTTCTTGTATTTTGAAGTAAATATTATTAGACGTTGGCATGGAAAGACTCCTTCAATTCTTTATGATCATTTCAAATGTGAAAATTATTAGTATACGAGCAGAAATGAAAAACACTACTAATTTTAAAATAAGTTGCCTATCATTGTCAATAAACCTTATTAACGAGAAGAAACTCTTGTGAAATAGTAGAATCTTTACTAATCTTTTTTTGTCTTTTTTTAAATCTAAAAGTTATGGAAGAACTGTTTTTATAAGATTTTAAATTTACTAGTACTTAACTGAAATTAAAATGATTTTTTAGATATATAAGTAGATAGGATGGTTATATATTGAAGATCGTAGAAAACAATATTTCGTTCGTGAATTTACTAACTTGTAAAAAGGTATTTACAAAGTTAAGAAAATGCTTTACGATGTTTTTGAAAACGTATTCAAAAAACTTTGCGCAAAGTCAGTTGAATAATTTCACCATTTTTTTCGATAAAGGGAGGCTTTTTTATGAAAGTTGTACTGTTGGATTCACAGGTGATTAGTGGATACGATTATGCCATTGAACGAAAAATTGTTGAGGATGCTGGGTTTGAGTTTATTATGGGTACTTGTAAAAATGAGGATGAGGTAGTTGAGAAGTACAGTGATGCGGATGCGATCTTGAATATTGCGACAAAAATGACTGAAAAGAGTATCAGTCAATTAAAGAACTGTAAAGTGATGATTCGTTATGGTATTGGTGTCAACGAGTTTGATATGGATGCTGCGAATAAAAAGGGCATTAGAATTTGTAACGTGACAACCTACTGCATCTCTGAAGTCGCTATTCATGCAACGGCACTTGCGTTGGCTCTGACTAGACAATTGAAACATTTTGATGATGCAGTTGCACGAGGTGTTTGGAACCAAGAGTTAGGGAGAAAAATGCGTCGCCCATCTGCTCAAACAGTTGGTTTAGTTGGTTTCGGAAATATTTCTCGACAAATTTCTCGTAACTTTCAAGGACTTGGTTATAGCGTAATTGCTTATGATCCTTATGTACCAAATGAAGTTTTCAAGGAAAATGGTGTCGAAAAGGTAGAGCTTGATGAGTTATACGCAAAGGCGGATATTATTTCTCTGCATTTACCGGAAACGAAAGAAACAGCGGGCATGATCAATAAAGAAGCTTTTAAGAAAATGAAAGATAATGTCATTTTAATTAATGCAGCACGAGGTGGATTGATTGATACAGAAGATTTAATTGACGCACTCAATTCTGGAAAAGTTGGTGGAGCAGGCTTAGATACTCTTGCGGAAGAACCTATGAAGGATGTGGAGAATCCGTTAATAGGAATGAAAAATGTGATTCTCACACCGCATATTGCTTATAATTCCGCAGAAGCGAATCAGGAACTCTTTGCTTCAGTGGCTCAAACCGCAGTAGACGTATTGAATGGAGAGAATCCAGCAAATATCTTGAATAAGAAGGCATTGAATTTATAAGTCTAGTGGTAATAAGTCAAGAGTAAAGTAACACGTTTTCTACCCTAAAGAACTGAAAGAAGGTGCACTCAAAAAAGCCTAGCCTAATGAAGCGTTTTCACAGGCTGAGTTCAAAGAG
>NZ_JAHLOS010000005.1 GCF_018917525.1 Enterococcus raffinosus
AATCGCTTATTTAGACGTGCCATCGAGCGAATAAAAGACAAATCCGTAGCACTGGAGAAGAACAATTCTTCCACCAGTACTACGGATTATTTGTCAATATGCTTAAGTTAATGACATTGGAATCTCTTCCCCCACCCTCCTAGCCTCCTACGCTGGCGCATCAGTTAACACCCATGTTAAATCTGCCGTATAGCTTTGTGCTTCCAATCCGGCACGCGGTACGTGAAGCTTCACATTTTCATTTTGACCGTCTTTCCCTTCAAAGACTGCCGCAAAACCACCAGCACCTTGTCCTTTTTTCGCCAACATTACATCTTGATATTCATCACTCAATTCAAAGAAATCATTTGCCATTTCGGGCGCTACTGATTCATTGTCTTTTGTCACGACTTTTCCATTGGCTAACGACATTTTTGCTCCAGTTAGCTCTTTGCCATTTTCACCAACAAATGGAGAGATAGTTACACCAAGTGTCCAACCTTTTGCTCCACCTCGAGTATCGTTTACCTGCACGTGTGGCTTTTGATTCATTGCAAAGTAATCCGTATCTCCCTGTCTAATTTCTTGTTGACCAAATGTGATATTTGATGCAAACGGAATAGATAGAGCTCCGGTACCTCCTGTACTTGGATCATCATCATGAGTATCATCTGGAACAATTGGGTCCACATCTTCTCCTGAACCTGCAGTGAATGTTACATCTGTTTTGTTCGTATTTTCTGTAAGGTCAGCGGCAAAAACAGCCGTACTTGTCGCACTTAATGCTAATAACCCTAGTGCGGCAGTTGTAACTATTGCTTTCTTCATTTTATAATTCCTCCTAAATAATAATTAGTCTAATTCGACTAAATCAATTCTCGCATGGCCCCCTTACTATTTCTAGTTCGATAATTTTCCTAAATCTGGAAAAAAATTAAAAATACTCCTTTCATCAAATTAAAAAAGGCGCATCGACTTTTACGTCCATGCGTCTTTTTGATTGGCTATGTCATAGATAACTTTCCCTAATTGTCGCCAGTTTCTTTCGGTAGGGATGTTTTTCATTAATACTAGTGGTGTATTACCCGTATTGAAATAATAATTAGAAACGACTAAATCTACTTCCGAGGCGTTTGTTTTATAATCGTAAAATGCAAAGGTATATGTATGACCAAAGTGTACGTTGATTTTGTTCATCAACCATAAGCGATGTGTGTGATGCAGATCGTCTTGTACTAGTATTTTAAGCGGTTCATCTCGGCTCAAAAACAACCCATAATAGTCCAAAACAAAATAGTAATTTAAAAATAGCTGCTCCCAATTCTCTAAAATGTTGGAAATACTTTTATCTGCCATTTGATTCAATGTTTGATGAAAAGCTTCTATTATGTGATAGTGCTTTGGCTTCTCCACTTGAACCTCTTTCCTATAAGAACGATTGAAGAAGAGATCGGTATTTCCATAAAAAAGTAAACTTCTCTCGTGAAAAGCAATAAAATTAAACAATAGTTCTTGATCCTTTACGGCCAATTCAAAATTAAATGCCTGTTTCAAAGCAAGAGCTAGATTCTCCACTGCACGATAAGAATCGGTAGCAGCCTTTTGGTGTGCTGCGGCGTAGCTGTTCTCGTAGCATTTATTCCCATCAATAATACCGAAGGAGTAGATGACTTGGTAAAGAAAATACAGCTCATCGTTCTTTAATGCCATATCAGTCTTAAATTGCCAGTTTTTCAGTTGTTCAAATGAGGATCTAAGTCGATGACCGTTCTAACACTAGCCTTAATTGATATGTCGGCAATTTTGCTTCTTTCCATTATTATTGCCAACCAGTAAGAAAATATACGTTTCTGCAACGGTTCTAAAGAAATTCGATAGTCCTTTTCAAATCTTTCTATGTATGATTCTATTTTGTCCAGATTTGTAGAGAATGGCCAATTACCAAAATTTTCTCGTGTTGAATGCCAATAAAAGTAGTAATAAAAGCAGCGTATCCTTTCTTCCTTCGCCTGTAAATGGAGCTTATAGGGCTGAAATCCAATGCGATAACGCTGAAAAAACGGATCAAGCAATTTTGCATAACGAAAAACGGTCGATACGCTCGTATATTGCTTTTCTGAAAAATCCTTTAACGATTTTCCAGGATGCTGGAACATAAAATCAATCAGCTGATAATTATACGAAGCTTTATAAAAATGAAGATAAATCGCATAGATTGGAAAGTCTTCTTCCTTTTTGACGTAAAAACGTTTGTTTTCCTCATTCAACAGACAAATTCTTCCATCATAGATTTCAAACAATCCTGATAATTCTTCAATATAATGCAAGACAGATTTATTTGTAACTTTAAGCAAGCTTTTCAATTCTTTTATAGTGGACCAATCATTTTTTTCCAGTAAATGATCAAGTAAAACCACTTTTTTTACAGATGTTTTGGTTAAAAATGTTTGCATTTCTTCTAACTCCTAACCCTTTTTCCTTATCGCTTAATGACCAGCCAAAGAATAGACTCCCCTCAGATTCGAAGGAAGTCTGTTCTAATTATTACCAATCACTTATGAGATAATGCTTTTGTTTTATATAAATAAAGGAGGATGCCTAAAGTAAACACAACTAAGACAATTGTTGTTGACAGTGCTGCCTCCGCTCCAAACTGTCCTCCAGTTAGCAGCGAGTCACCTCCATGAATGATCGTTCTAAAGTATCCCGAATCGGTTGTTCCACTAACAGGAATTCCTAATAAAGCTCCCTGCACCCAATTCCAAGTAATATGAGCACCAATCGCCGTAAACAAGCTTCCAGTTAAATACATAAGCACGCCAAAAAAACACCCAGCAAGAAAAACATTCACTAAAGCTAATATGCTTACATTAGGATTTAACGCATGTACCAAAGCAAAAAGAAGTCCAGAGCCAAATAAAGCGATAATTGGACCAAATTTCATTAATCGATGTTGAATAAACCCACGGAAAAGTAACTCTTCACTCGTACCGACAGCTACGAAAATCACAAAATTAACGAGTAAATTATACAAATTCTGATCTCCTGTTTTCAACTGATAAAGCCCTGGTAAGTAGAGTGTTCCTGTAATTATCAGAAATGCACCGGTCCCTATCAACAGACCATAAAACAACTGACGTCCATCACCCTTAGCCCAGCTTATTCCATAAGTACTAAGTGTCGTACTCTCGACTTTACTAGCAAAATAAAACCCCAACAAGCAAACAAAAATATGCACCAATGTCCCCACCAAGGCACTTACTAAAAGCATATTCTTTGGAAATAGTCCGGCAGCTACGTTATTGCTTATCATACCTAATACGAAGCCAATTAGAGCGATAATTACTGCTATCCCATTCAAAAAATATTCTTTTACCATCTTAAATCCCCCTTTGCACTGTGCATATTAACATTTTTCACGATTTTCAGCCAGATTTATACTTTTTAAGCTAAAAATTAGTAATCTATCAAACGAGTCTTTTTCTCTCATATATCAGTTGGTCTACCCTTTCACTTCACGACAGCAGCCTAGCATATTTTTTATCTCGTATTTTATTGATAAAGGTCACCACTCGAATCCAATCGGAAAGATACTGTTTTTCGCCCCATTGAAAAAGATAGGGCAACTCGCGAGGGAAATACTTGGTTAAATCAATTGCATAATCGGAAATAACAACATCAGGATTTTGGCGGATACCGACAATGATAACCGGACGCGGACTGATTCGCACCAGTGTTTGTTTTTGCAGCTGCTCCTCTAGTCCTCTCCCCTTAGACTCAATTGCTACCCGAATTGGTAGATCGCGATCCATCAATACATGATACAGTAATTGCGAAACATAGTATTTAAAGGAATTTGAATTAAGTGTCTTCGTCCATTTTTCATCTGGGGCATCTACACTGTGGGCAATTCTTTCTAAAAGGTCAAAAAGGTAAAGATACTGTTCCTCAACCTCAGAAATAGTCATATAATCGCCAAAGGAATCGATTTGTTTGCCTAATCCAAATGTTAATAAAAACGAAAAAATGTAAGTGGTATTAATAAAGATGAAGCGTTTCTCATCCTGTCCGAAACGATATCGTAAATTTTCCTCAATTCGTAAGATACAATCATCGACCAAACGCCGATAATCACTTAAAAAAGCCGGTGATTGCAACTGAATCTGCTGCAATGTTTCTTGAGAATAGCTCTGTCCTACAGTAAACATATAGTAGATATACAGGAACTCATCATCAGGCAACTCCTTTTCAAAAAGTAGGTTAGCTTCAAAAAAAGGAACCAGTATCTCTTTTTCGAATAGTTCTTTAGACATAAAAGGATTATAAAACTTCCGCACCGTTTCTGGAATTGATTGAATCAAATATCCTTGCTTGATACGCATAACAGTCACCGCTAAAAAATTGATAAAACGTTCTTTGTCTGCATGTCTGAGAAAAGGAAAATATTCAGTTAATCGCTGATAAATCTCAGTTGCACTTTTTTGAACAATCGGTGGTCGATTGCTATCGATTTCGTCATAAATATGCCAGTAAAAACTATGAAAAAAATAACGAATGCGAAATTCATCACCTACTAAATATCCGTTCTTTTTTAAATTCAAACCGATCTGGTATTGAGCCAAAATGGGACTAAACTCACCAATTTGACGTTGAACCGTTCGACGACTAAGAAACTGGCTTTGACTGAAGGACTCCAATGACTTGAATTTCTGATGAAAAATCGCGTCCCAAATAATGAAGGGAAGTGTTGACTTAGTTAGATCCACGCGAATTTTATTTAGCAGAAATCTCTCTGAGAATACTATTTTAGCTTCCTTATTTTCTCGTTCGATCAAAAATTCAGGGTAGCTTTGTTGAATGGCTTCTATCTGATCCAATACTTGTTTTAACATCGAATATGAAATACTCAGCTCATCTGTTAGTTCCTTATAGCTGAAAACAGAGTTGTATGATCGATAACAATACGTGAAAAACTTCTGTACTAGCTGATCCTGTCCCTTTATAAAAGAATCTAGCACCTGAAAGCCTCCTTTGTTCTTTATTAATTTAAAAATATAACAACTTTTTTCTTGTCTAAATAAATCATTCAAGATTATTTAGACAAAAAAAGCAGTAAAAATTTTCGAAGGATAAAATCCGAAGATTTTTTACTGCTCTAATTGAAGTCTAAAAAATGATGACCTATGTTTTGACATTCCATCGACACATTCATTTTTATACATGGGTCATCACGCTTAATTTGTAAAAGAGGTCTTTTTTGAAACAATCTTTTTCAAGCAATAGCCGTTTCCCCAAGAGGTTTGCAACTGAGTCTCGTCTAAGCCATGCTCTGCCATTTTCTTCTTAAGCGACTTGATAATACCGGACAGACGACTTTCCTTCGCTCTTGAAGGTGTAGATTCCCATAGGAAATAGCACATTTCCGTTCGAGAAATACACTTTCCTATTGATTGCTTCAGCAAACGAAATACTCGATATTCTTGCTTTGTTAAGCGATAGTCGAAATTTTCCAAATCGAAATCTTTTTCATTTACCAGTGAAGGTTTGCTTTTTTGCTCCAATGGCTTTCGGACTGCCATCTGCTCGCGTAATTCTTCAAAGCTCACTTCCTGAGAAACAAATTGTTCGATTCCTCGTTTCCCCCACTGCTCACGAGTCTCTTCATCTAAATCTGTAATTGTTTTACGGATAAGTCTGCAACGAAATAGTTTCAATGTTTCTAGACAAGTTGCTACTTCCTGATCTGAAATCGTTTCGCTCAGAATAACTGTGTCAAAATAATCAAGCTCACTAGAAAATTCCTCTTTATCTGTGCTTTGCAAATCCAAAAGTACCTGATTACTGCACAACACCTCATACCCTAAATCATTCAGTTTCTTTACAAAATCCTGTTCGTATGAATAACTTTTTGTTAAAAGTAAAACTGTCATTAAATCCTCTCATTTCATGTTTTCTTAAATGCTCTTTTTTGTAACTTTTAATACAACAATTCCCAATAAAGTCAATAGCATTAAAACGCCCAAAGTGATCCAACCGCTGCTGTTTTGACTTCCTGTGCTTGGTAAGCGTTTAGAAGTCGTAGATGTGCTTCTCGTTGTAATTTGATGAGTCATCGCACTCTTCTTCGTTTTTTCTACCTCTGGCTCTGTTATTGGCGTATTTTCTTTGGTAACCTCTTTTACATTTGGTTGTTTGTTTTTTACGGAAAACTCAATTGGTGTGGCATCTAATTGATACCCTTTTGGTGCCTTAGTTTCGATCAGCTTATAGCTTCCATCAATCAATCCTTTAATAACTATCGTTCCATCCTTACCAGTAACGATCATTTCATGACCCTTCACTACCTTATCTTCACTAGTCATCAATTTGAATTCTGCATTTGCCAATCTCTTGCCAGTTTCACTATCTGTCTTTTTCAATAACAGTTCACCCGGTGGAATTTCTTTTTCAGGAGTAAAATGATTTGTGAAAATCGGCTGTCTTCCGGCTTCAACACCCTCGTAAACAACGGAAGTCTCAAGCTTTCCAGCTTTCTCCTCAACAGTCACAATCACATTGTACGTTGTCTCATCGTAGGTAATTCCTATTGCTTTTTCGGCTGGGATTACTTCAGAAATCGTATACTCGTAAGTTCCTGTTTTTCCATACTCGATCGTTTCAAATGTAATCTTTCCATCGGCTACATTTGTTTGGGTTTCATCCACCCCTTCGCCTTTCAATCGGAAACTAAACTCTTCAGCTTTTAGCTCTCGGCCTGTTAATTCCTTCTGAGCTTCTAAACGAATACTTCCCGGTGTCACTGCATAGGTGTTCTTGAATGTTGGAACTTCTCCGGCCTCGACATTTTCGTATTCGGCCGTTGCTTCTAGCTCGCCAGCTTTTTCTTCTACCGTCACAATCACATTGTATGTTGTCTCATCATAGGTAATACCTGCTTCTTTTTCGGCTGGGATTACCTCGGAAATCGTATACTCATAGGTTCCCGCTTTCGTGTAGTCAATTGCGTCAAATGTAACCGTTCCATCTGCTGCATTTTTCTGAGTTTGATCTACGCCTTCACCTTTCAGATTAAAGCTGAATTCTTCGGCTTCTAAAGATCGTCCGCTTAATTCTTTCTTCGCCGTTAATTCAATTTTTGAAGAAGCTTTTCGATTTTCTAAAGAGAATGTATGATTTATTCGTTCTCTAGAAATGACAAACTCATGCTCCTGAACGTCCTTCACATATCCTTCAGGTGCCTGGCTCTCAACAATGACATAGGTTCCATAGCGTAAATTAGACAGATGATCGACTTCCGCACCATTTTCAATGATTTTATCGCCTTTTACCTCAATATTTGAAAGCATCAGTGTTAGATTGCCTTCAGTATCCTTTCGATAAAGATCGAAAAAGGCTGAACTTGTAGTAATTAGCTGATCGTTCTCATCTAATTTCCGGAAGGTGATCGAGCCATTTTTTCCACTTGAAGTTCCTTCACCGTCTGTAGATTTCACCGTTACAGTTTTCCTTACTTCGTGGTATTGGATGTCTTTACCATAAAGTGCTGCCTCATTCGCAATCACCTCATTATTTTGAATCCCCGGATCCAATAATGTCTGATACTCAATGATGTAAACAGAGTCGATCGTCTCACCTAGATGAATGGTTAATGTTTGAGTTCCTACTGTAGAATCCGAAGTAACAACAGGGCTGTTTTCTTCTGTAAACGCAATAGCCTCGCCATCTTTAACAAATGTTCCAGAACCATTATTTTTTGCCTTAAAGACCTTCACCACTACATTTTTATCTGCATCATAAACAAATGACTGCTCACTGATATTTACAGTGTCTTTGATGACTGGATCGTGAATTGTATGCCCGTCCTTATTTAAAACAACAGACCAATTGACTTTGCGGTAGTCTTCACCCGTTCCTTGTTGACCGCCCTTAGAAATCCACGCGTCCTTCACACTTTTCTCAACAGTTCCTTCGACTGTTATTGGTTTATTATCTTTTACTGTCATCGTCGCAACGTTTTTGTAGGTTGGAACTTCATCCGCCGCTTTCGCCAAAACAAAAATGGCAAAGGTTGATTCTTTGTCTTTTAATAGGGTAATAGTTGGAACCCCAGCCTCATCAAGTTCATACGTATAATCAACGTTGACTACCCATTTCGCTCCTAATTGAGCAGTTTCTAGCTTACTAGCAGACACATCGACATCATAAATAACAAGTTCTTTAAGCGTTTGGCCTTCGCCTAATGCTTCTTTGATCGTTGTCTCTTTAGGAATGGTAGTTTTCCATGAATTAAACAACGCTGTCCAATACACACTATTTTCTGCTGCGGTCGTTTCTGCAAATGGATTATCATGGGTAAAGACCTTAGCTACCTCTGCCCCTTCTGTGAGATATTTCCCATATTTTGTTCCATTAAATGCGTACTGTGTACTCACCCATGTAGCAAGTTCCGCACCATCTGTATGATTTTTTCCATCTTCACCGATATAAGTAACCACTACGCTATTATCAAATCTCTGTGTAGTACCCGTATCATGATGAGGCTGTTTGTCCATGAAGAAGTGTGTGTCATAATTAAAGGTGATTTGATCGCTTGTTGTTGCATAATCCCCAATTAATCGGATATTAAATCCTAACGAGTAATCTTCATCGCCATCGACTTTTTCTAGGATGTAGTCGCTATCTTTAGTCAAAACCTTATCAGTCGTTCCATCGTTGGCTTTTACTACCAGCGATGATTCAATCAATTGAAGCGCACTCTTATTAATTCCAGAAAGAGTGGTATACCTATCTTTGATAATCGCATCTTTCATCAAAAGACGATTCTTGTTCAATACCACCTGCCAGCTAATTGTATTCGTCGCATAATTCTTACTCGACGCTGTTTTGGTGATGCCTAATGCTCCTTCAACATCTGGTGTTTCCCCCGCATTAATTTCTTCTCTTTCAGTTCCATCAATAATCAAAGCAGTATTCTGAAGCTCACTTCGTAATGGCGTTGGCACATCAAATGTTTGGGTCGAATACTTCACTTTGTAAATGCCTTTTTCTGCAAAATTTAACGTAAAGTGTACATACTCGCCGTTCTTTTCTTTATAATCAGCCGCTGCTTCCGAAAATGTCCATTTATCACTAGCGACTTCATTGCCGTTTTCGTCATACACTTTGATGCTGTCTTTTAATAAATAGTGTTTTGCTGTATTCGGATCTCCATATCTTGAATACATCCAGTCCTTAAGAGTTCCGCCATCAGTCATATATGTAGCTTTGATTTCCCAGTTAAAAATACCGGTATTTAAATCATAATCCGTACAATATTTGTAATTGTCTCTTTCATCAAAAGACACACTCGCTTCTGCCGAATTAGAAATAAAGTTATCTCCGCTAATTGTTGCCTTATTCAAAAATTCCTTCTCGCTTTCATCGGCCACCCGCATTTTAAGAACAATTTTTACTGGCTGATTCATCACATCAGAAGTAAATTTATAGACATAATCTGCGCCATCTCTCCATGAATTCATAAAGCCAGCAGGCGGTATTACCCATTCACCATTCTCATTCATCACATAATCCTGGGTATACCACACTGATAACCCTTCAGGCATTGTATCTCTTAAAACTGCGTTTCTTAGATCACGTCTTTCTTCATTCAAGATAATCGTCCATGTCACTGAATTATCGGTTTCAATTTCTCCGCTTTTACGACTGGAAGGATAATCTTAATTTCAACTCCAGCCTCGTCTGTGATCCCTGTAGGAATCTCAATGGTTTCACTCTCTGTGGTTATTTTTAATTCCGTTCTTAAATCAATCGTTCCTTGACGATCGCTTAAATTTTCAACTTTGTCATTAAAAGAGACGGTTAAAAGCCCATTCAAGTCTAAGGTGAATTCCCCTAAAACATCTCCATCCTGATTTTTCAGCACATCTGTTACGGCATTATGAATAGAAAAATAGTCTGGCAGCTGATACGTATAAAAGTCACCATCCTGAATGATTTCGGCGTCATCTAATACCCAATCAAAATGAATCTTGATATTGGCATCTTGTACAGCGGGATTTTCTGTAGTAAATTCTTGATCATTAAAATCCGTAATCTTAATATTGGTAAATAAATCCACACCACGAACATTCAGATTTGACTCATGATCAGCTCGAGTTTCCCTTTTAGCCATTATCTGATCCACTTCAGCTTGCTTAACTATATCGGCCGTTGGATCTGAAGCTTTGCTGTAATAGAGGCTAGCCGTCACATTATTCCCAAAATCAATTGTTTCTGCTTCTACATTTTCTGATGTAGCTTCTGCCGTTACCTCAATCAACCCTTCATAGAACTTTGCACTAGCGAAATCCGGTGCAAATCCATCCGCTGTTTTTTGATAATTCTGTTTGAATTGAAAGATCAATTGTTGATTTTTTACTTGATAATTCCCCATCTCACCTAAACTTCCTGATTGCTCTGGATAATGCAGGTTTGAAGGCAAGTCAATGATCGTTGTGGTGTTTTCTTCAACCAATGTCGGTTGGACAAGCGACCAATTCAATTTCATTTTAACCGTTGTTTTTGGGGCTATTCGATGACTATCTGAGATTTCCTGGTCATTACCATCAGTGAAGACCACCTGATTTACTACTACTCCTGTTTGATCAGTAGTTTCAGCAACAACTGACATTGGAAAAAGGCCAATCATCATGCCTACTATTGCAGATAATGACAAAATTTTTTTTAATTGTTTCATATTTCACGCCTCCCCCATAAACGCAAATAATTCGCCTAAATTTCTGGTTCTGTTTGTTAAGCAAACTTATCCATTAATTTATTTCTTCGCTTTTTATTATTTCCCAAACCTCCTTTATTACTTTTTCAGCATTTTCCACCCTCTTAACAGACGGACCTTCACTAAACTTCGCTGAGAAAAGCTTCGCCCATTTAAAGAATGGATAGACTCTTTCTCATCTATTATTATTAGTCAAATCAAGGCCTAGAAAATGACAAAAATAATAAAATAAGTCTATATTAACGTCCTATTCAAAATATAAATCTATATAAGGGTAAAAAATAAAGATCTGCTATCACAAACAGATCTCTCATTTCGTATTTTTTCTCTTTAAATACACGACGAATATTGCTTCTTGTTTTTCTATTCATTTATTTAATGCAGGTTAAAAAAAGATTATTTTCTGACCAACCGATATTTATATTTAATTTACAATTAAATATCTCATAATGACTTAAAGAAACGTTGTTATCTTAACGTTTTTACTGAAGAAGACATTTTCTGTTGCTGTCTGCTATTTTTTTGTCACATTAGAGCGTAAACAAACTATAGTTGATGATGTCTTATAAAATGGAGGCTTTTCTCAAGGAGCCCCCCATAGAATGCCTCTATGGGCTGCACAAAAAAAAACGAACTGCCAGTATAAAGGCAATTCGTTTTTCTCTGATATAACGTGTAAATTTTATAATGCTCTGACTGTATCCACGATACTTTCATGCTCAATATTTGTGACATCAAAATGCAGAATGTTGAAGGTCGCCTCTAAAATAAAGCTGATTCCAAAAACAGAAATGACCGTACCGATACCAACCTTGGCACCTAACAGCCAACCGATCAAAAGAACTGTTCCTTCAATAACTCCACGAACAATTCCGATCGGTACTTTTGGCAGCCGTTTTCCCAGAGCAACCATCAAGGCATCCCGTGGACCGCAACCAAGTGAAGCCCCAATGTAAAAATAACTTCCGACACAGATCGATACTTGTCCCAGCAAAAGCATGATTACGCCAGAGAAAAAATTGTCCATTTGCGGAATAAAATCAAATACTTGGATCATATCGACAAAGGTTCCAATCAAAATCGTGTTAAGAATCGTGCCAAAACCAATTTTTTCTTTTAATGCTACATCCACCACTAAGATGACAAATCCGCTGATGATCAAAATATTTCCATAGGTCTGATTTGTCAGATAGGCAATTCCCATACTAAATGCTTCCCAAGACGCTAACCCTATATTGGCTTGAATTGTTAAAAACGATCCCAAAGCAAATAGAAACAACCCAAATATCAATTTTACCAACCGTACACTATACCCTTTCATTTCAGCCCTTCTTTCTACTCTCTGAACATCAGCATCAAAATGCGTGTTTCTTTATCCATCGTATTTGCGTATTTGTGATTACAATTCGCTAAAAACTGGATAGCTTCACCTTCCTCCAGTTCAAAGCTCTTTTCCCCCACCTGAATGTCCAATACTCCTTGCGTACAAATAATGTATTCTCTGATTCCCGCTTCATGATACTCAGACAGCCGTTCGGAATGGGGGGCGATAACATGTCGCAAAATCTCAAATTTCTTATCGGGATCATATTCAAACAAATTATAGGTATCAAATCCCTCCGAAGTCGAATAATGCTTCGTTGTACTTTTTTTGATCACTGAGACTTCCGGCGTTTCCATATACGTCAGCTGAGCTAACGGAACATTGATCCCGGTACAAATTTTCTCCAGCATCGAGATCGTCGGACTTTTCGTACACCGTTCAATCTCGCTCAACATACTCTTACTAACTCCTGATAGCCGAGCCAGATCGTCTAATGTTAGATTTCTTTCCTGACGAATCCGCTTAATATTGCGACTGATCATTTCATTTGCTGAAATCATATACTCCTCCAAATCACTATATCGAATAAAATCCACTATAGTATACAATCTATAGCAGAAACTACTCTTTGTCAAGACCAATTAAATAAAACATGTTTTTTATGAATTGTTTTATTTTTGGGATCAAGAAAGTTGATTATTCGGGATTTAACTATATAAAAAATACTTCCCTCTTCCTCTTTCAAGCATATTTATTTAAAAAAAGTTATTTATCAATTAGACTTTCTTTATAACGAATATTATTTTATTAACAATTAGGAAAAATCAACTCTGTTTCCTACCGGTCTTTTAGCTAATAAAGAAGCATAAGAACACTTATAGTCTGTAGTAAATAACCTTTCTTTTATATGATTCGTTAAGCACTTTTTGCGTATTTTATTTATTTTACAATTCAATAAAAGCACTACCCAAAAATTAGTACATAGAGCCCTTATTGGCTCATGTAAATAAAAAACTAGGAGTGAATATTGAGATGTTTTTACACAAAAAAGAACTACAGTTTGAAGCAAAGCCAGATCGTCCAAATCCCGTAATTGCCAAATATCTGCAGGAACTGATTGGTGGACAATATGGTGAAATGAGCGTTGCCATGCAGTATTTATTTCAAGGTTGGAGTATGCGCGGAGAAGAAAAATATAAAGATATGCTGATGGATATCGCGACAGAAGAAATCGGACATGTAGAAATGTTAGCAACCATGGTGGCTCGTCTTTTAGAGGATGCCCCTGTCGAAGATCAAGAATCAGCGATGAAAAGTGATCCTGCTATCGGTGCAATCATTGCTGGGATGAATCCGCAGCAAGCCATCGTTGCTGGATTAGGACCACGCCCTGCTGACAGTATGGGAAATCCATGGAGCGGCGGCTACATCATAGCCAGTGGAAATTTGCTCGCTGATTTTAGAGCAAACTTAAATGCGGAATCACAAGGTCGACTACAAGTAGCTAGAATTTACGAAATGATTGAAGATAAAGGTGTGAAGGATTTATTATCCGTATTATTAGCCCGTGACAGCTATCACCAAAATTTATGGGCTACTGCCGTCAAAGAGCTAGAAGAAAAAGAAAAAAGCATTTTAGTCCCTAGTACTTTCCCAAGAGAGAATGAACGTCTAGATATTGCCTACGATTTCTACAATTTCTCTGAAGGAGAAGAAAGTAAAAAAGGCAGCTGGGCTAAAGGCAAAGCATTAGATGGTGAAGGTGAATACAATTACTTGAAGGAACCTAAAGTCGAAGGAAAAGCACCTAAGCTTGACCCTGTTACACCCAAAATGTACGGCACTCCGCCAACTAAATAATCGCTAATTACATGATTACAAAAGAGCCCTCAACAAATTTCTTCGTTGAGGGCTCTTTTGGGCTATTGATTTTTTAATTAGAAAATAGTCGGTACTAATCCACCATCTAAACGTAATGCCGCCCCTGAAAAAGATCGCGCATAAGGACTAGAGACAAAAGCCGCAAAGCGACCAATTTCTTCTGGACGAATTAATCGTTGAATTTGGGATAGCGGGCGATGATTTTTCATAAAGTCGCTTTCCCATTCACTTTCTGGTAAATCCGTGTCACTGTACATGTCCACTAACATTTGTTGAACGCCTTCAGTCAACGTTGAGCCTGGCATGATCGTATTAACGGTCACATTCGTTCCCTTTGTCAACTTAGACAAGCTCTTTGCCAAAGAAAGGTTCATTGTTTTCGTCAAACTGTACTGCGGCATTTCACCAGAAGGCATGATCGCTTCTTCACTCGCAATAAAGATCACTCGACCAAAATCAGCAGATAGCATTTTCGGTAAATAAAACTTCGCCAACGCATTTCCCGAATAGAAATTTACATCGATAAAATGCTGCCAAAGCTCATCTGAGATTTCAAAATAGTCCTTTGGCTGAAAAATCCCCATATTATTGATCAAAATATCCACATTCGGATAGGCTTCAAATAATTCTTGACGTTCGCTTTCCTCAGCTAGATCATAGGTTGCTGCCTGTGGTGCTGTTTGTGGAAACTGCGTTTGTATTTCCTTCACAACAGCTTCAACTTCCTGATTATGGCGACCATTGATAATGACATTCGCCCCTTCTTTTGCCAATTCCCAAGCAATCGCCTTCCCGATTCCTTTTGTTGAACCGGTGACCAATGCGGTTTTTCCTTTTAAATCTAATTCCATTTCTATCTCCTCCAGCTATTCTTTTAATGAAATAGTAGTAATATGCAAGCTTAATACTCGAATTCTAATAGTTATTAAGAGTAACTGTCAATTAGTTGAACCTTTCTCTGTTTTGTATTAGAAATAAATCATCTATTCAATGTTTTTCCTTCCCCTGTATTGTCCATCACATCCCGCAAACAGGAACCTCCTACAGATATTTCTTCGGCGTCTTCAGCATTCTCAACGCATTTAGAATAACTAAAATCGTACTGCCTTCATGCATAATCACACCGATGGTAATATCCATTTTCCCTAGAAAGTTTAGTGTGACCAAGGTTAGAACAACCAGCATTGAAAAAGCGATATTCTGCCAAGTAATTTTATTCATCTTTTTGCTTAGCTTGTGAGCATAAACAAGCTTGGACAGATCGTTCTTCATCAAAACCAGATCGGCGACATCCATAGCGACATCGGTTCCGTCGCCCATCGCAATCCCGACATCTGCGGTAACAAGTGCAGGGGCATCATTGATCCCATCGCCCAGCATACCGGTTGAGCCGTATTTTCGCTGTTGTTCTTTGATGATCGCTGCTTTATCTTCGGGCATGACATTCGCTACAACTTCATCCACTCCGATTTGTTTTCCAACAGCTTCACCTGTTAATTTTGCGTCACCAGTGATCATGGTAGTATGCAGTCCTGCTTCTTTGAAATATGTGATTGCCGCTTTTGCATGCTGATTCGGCACATCCATTAAAGCGATCAGGCCAATAACTTGTTCGTTCTTTCCAATATAAACGACTGTCTTTCCTTCAGAGGCAAGCTCTTTCGCTTTCTCTTTATAAATGAAAGAAACTTTCTCAAAAGAAGCGGGTTTTCCGATCCGATACTGATAATCCTTGTAGGTCGTTGACAGTCCGCGACCGATTTCATTTTCGCTTTCAATCTCAAGAGTTTTTCTATCAGGAAATTGATTGATGATCGCTGTCGCCAGTGGATGATTTGATTGTTTTTCCATAGCAACGACTAAATCAATCAATTCGTTTTGATCGAGCTCATTTTCAAAGGAATAGTCCGTAACCACTGGTCGTCCATTAGTCAACGTACCGGTTTTATCAAACGAAATTGCTTTGAGTTCTTGCAGTTTTGATAGGTAGGCGCCACCTTTAATCAGCACGCCTTTTTTAGATAAATTTGAAATCGTTGCTAAGGTCGTTGGAACCGCACTGGCTGCCAAGGCACAGGGTGAAACTGAAATCAAATAAACAATACTTCGATACAAACTCAATTCCCAACTCCAGCCAAACACCGCTGGACCTGCTAGAAGAACAAACGGAAATAGTGCCAAAACGATCGTCACGTATTTGGGTTCTAGACGTTGAATTAAGGTTGCGGTTTTAGTCAAGCTTTTTTGCGACTGATCCACTAGCTGTAAAATTTTCGAAAAAACTGTTTCTGAGCTATCCTTCGTAACCTTCATCGTGATAGTACCGGAGCCATTGATCGTACTGCCGAATACCTCGTCACCAACCGTTTTTTCTTTTGGAATACTTTCTCCATTAATAGAGGATTCATCAATGGCAGTCGTCCCTGTTAACACGATACCATCGGTAGGAACTTGAGCGCCATTAAGAACTTGAAGGGTATCACCGATCTTCACTTCTTCGACTGGAACTACTTTGGTACTGCCATCTGGAGCGATGATTCTAGCTTCAGTCGGATTCAAGTTTAATAAATTCGTGATCTCTCTCTTGCTCTTTCCATATACATAATCTTCTAAAAAATGCGCGCTGGCGAAAATGACGATCAGCATTGCGGCTTCTTCATACTTACCGATAATAATTGCTCCAGCAGCGGCCAACGCCATCAAAAAATGGACGTTTGGCTGGAATTTTTTCGCAGTGTTGGAATTTCTGATCGTATCGCCGATCCCTTCAAGAATAATATGATAACCCGCAGTAACAACTGAAAGGATGAATGCTAAATTAGAATAAAAACTACTACTGCTCTCCAAAATAAAACCAACCAGAAATGCCGCAAGTCCTACAAAGAAGAACCCGATCATCACTTTTCCTCCATGGCTGTGTTCATGGTCGTGGTCGTGCTTGGTTTTCTGATCATGCAGATGCATGTTTGTTTTTTCCATAATACTCTCCTCTTTTCATTATTCGAATTACATATGAACAATCATTCATATATTTGAATCAATTATATATGAATGCATATTCATATGTCAAGTGTAGTCTTAGGCTTAACCAAAGAAAAAACTCTTTATCAGATAATCTATCCGATAAAGAGTTCTATTTAACATTTATTGAGTTGAGTGGATTTCATTTAATCCACTGATTTCAAGGCCTCTAACATATCGACATTTTTCAAACGGCGATTGATGACAAATCCAAGAATGGTCGTCACAATAACAATGATTACTGTCGGTACAATAAAGCTGATACTGGACAACGCTGGATTAAACATCGCATCATTTGGTGGAACCGAGGTAAGAATAAACTGGTGCAGCCATTCACCTAACCCGAAACCAACGACGATCCCGATTGCTGTCAGCAAAATTGTTTCACGATAAATGTACAGTGTGACCTCTTTGTCATAAAATCCCAATACCTTAATGGTAGAAAGCTCACGAATTCGTTCAGATACATTGATGTTCGTTAAATTATACAGGATCACGACCGCTATCAGCACAGCAATAAAGACAAGGACCTCCATGATTTTATTCAGCGATGTAACAATCATATCAATTTGACTAGTCATCGTCGTATTTTGAACGACACCGGCGACTCCTGCCAGATTAATAAATTTCGCCGCTTGTTTTTTGGTATTCGCTTTGGACGGGTTCTTTAGATTGACCAATGAAGCATTGGATTGGAAATCCTCCTTAAAGACAGACTGATACTCCGTTTTGTTCATAAACATGAAATGACCCATGTACATTTCAGTGATTCCGTCCACCTTCATCGTTCGGTTTTGGTTTTCTGCATCCTTGACCTTGATCTGATCGCCAACCTCCACATTCAACAAATTCGCTAATCGTTCAGTAATGATCACGCCGTCATCACTCAGCTGCAACGTTTTTTTGGTTTTTCGTTCATTTAAATGAATATAGTCGTCAAAATTTTGTGTTTTCTCAGGTACGATCAATTTGATTTCTTGGCTGTCGTGATTCGCTCCGGCAGCTTTTGTCATGGTTTCATAATGAACAGGCGCGTATTCCTGTATCGCAGGATCCGATAGCTGCTGCTTAATTTCGTCCTTTTTGTCAGGTGTCAGCGTGTCTGATTCAGCCACGATCATATCATAGCGGATCAGCTCGCCAAATTGCCGTTCATTGATTCCTTCAATCGAGTGCTGCACACTAAAGCCGGCAAATAATAAAGTGACCGAACCGGCAACCCCGAAAATCGTCATCAGCATCCGTTTTTTATAACGGAAAAGATTTCGAGCCGTTACTTTATGGGTAAAGCTCAGGTGATTCCAAATAAAAGGAATTCTTTCCAATAAAATCCTTGAGCCTTCTGCAGGGGCTTTAGGCAGCAGTAGATCCGCTGGTCGTTCGCGCAATTCCTTTTTCGCTGAGATCAGTGCAGGGATCACCGCGCTGATAAAGGCTAGAACACATGCCAATACTGAGATCCCCCAGTGAAACTTCAGCGTTAGTTCAGGAAGGATGAAGCCATCTTGATAGGTGCTATAGACAATCATCGGCAGCAAAGTGTGGCCTAATACAATTCCGATGATCGATCCGATCATACTGGAGCTCAACCCATAAACCACAAATTTCTTGTAAATATCTCTATCAGTATAGCCTAAAGCTTTCAGCGCTCCAGAATTTTTCCGCTCCTCATCCACAAAGCGCCCCATGGTGGTAAACGTCACAAGGGCAGCTACTAGAAATAGGAAAACCGGAAAAACATTTGCTAAAGCATCTACGATCGACGAAATACTGTTATAGATTCTGTACCCTTCGGAGCCGGGTAATTCCCGACGATTGTTGACTGAATACACTGGTTTTTTTAATTGGTCTACCGTCGTTTGTGCTTCTGAAAGCTGGCTTTCACTTGTGTTCAACTTCTTCTGCACATCATTTTTCTTTGCTTCAAACTGATTCAGCTGTGTTTGATACTCGGCTTCTTTTTGTGCCAATTCCTGTTCACTAGTAGCTAATTGTGTTTTAAGTTGTTCAGGAACATTTTCCGACCCACCCATTTGCTGCTTTTTCAGTTCTAGCTCTTGGCGGGCAGCAGTCAGCTGTTCTTTTCCCGCATCTAGTTGCTGTTGACCATCAGATAACTGTACGCGGGCAGCGTTCATTTGTCTTTTTGCATCATTCATTTTCGTTTGATAGTCCGCTTTAATCGCCGTTAACCGTTTTTCCGGTTGCTCCTCCAATTGCTCATTTAAATCGTCTTTGTGCTTTTGGACCTTCTTTGTATAGTTGTCCGAATAGGGATCTAGATTTTTCGTATCCTTAAAGGTCATGCGAACGATCATATAATACGGCGAATCAAAGTTCGAGGCGCTCACCACACCAAAGCTTTTCAATTCACCAGTACCAGCCGTTGACTGACCGCGATTGAGGGATGATACGACCTCAGAGGTGTTGACAAAGCCGACGATTTTGAAAGAATTCTTTTTCAAGATCTTGGAATTTGTGATATCGGCTTTTTCAGTAAAGCTGATCGTATCCCCTAGCTTGTAGTTATCTGCACATTTCGCATCCAATGCAATCTCCGTGTCTTTTTTTGGCATTCGCCCTTTCTCTATTTGATAAGTAGAAATGTCCTTCGTCTTAGAAAAAAGCCGAAAGCTCTCGGTCGTATCTTTCTTGGTGACATCCTTCAAATAGCCATACTCAATTTGACGTACGCCATCCGTTTTTTCTATTGCCTCGCGGTCAGAGTCATCGATCCCATAGCTGCCAATCACCGAGACATCCGCCATATTCAACTCAGAAAAATAGTTTTTCCCCGTTTCCCGCATATCTGGTCCAGTTACCTTTAAACCTACTAGAGCAAAGGAGCTGATCATCATCAATAGTAAAATTGAAACGAATCGGCCCTTCGAATATCTAAATGAACGGAAAATATCTTTCCATAACGTTTTCTTTTTCCTCATCGTTTCCACCTACCATTCAATCTCTGAAATTTTCTTAGGATTTTGATTTACCATAATTTCCTTTACCTGAGCATCGTGCATACGAATCACCCGGTCAGCGATTGGCGCCAGCGCTGCATTATGTGTCACGATGATTACCGTTGAGCCTTTTTCTCGGCTCATGTCCTGCAAAATTTGCAGAACCTGCTTCCCCGTTTGGTAATCTAATGCCCCTGTCGGCTCATCACATAGCAATATTTTTGGATTTTTCGCGACCGCTCGAGCAATCGCGACCCGTTGTTGTTCCCCGCCTGATAATTGGGCAGGAAAATTATTCATCCGATTCTTCAAGCCCACCTCTTCCAAAACCTGTTCAGGATCGGTAGCCTCTTCGACGATCTCAGAGGCAAGCTCAACATTTTCTTTCGCTGTCAAATTGGGAACCAAATTATAAAATTGGAAGACAAATCCGACGCTTTCCCGCCGATATTCGGTAAGCTGCTTAGCTGTATAATCCGCGATATTATTGCCATCGATGATTACTTGCCCTTTGGTATTTTTATCCATTCCTCCAAGAATATTCAAGACTGTCGATTTTCCAGCGCCAGAAGGGCCTAATACGATGGCTAGTTCCCCCTTTTCTACTTTAAAATTGACATTTTTGTTTGCCAAGATCTCCGTTTCACCTGTTTGATAGCTTTTGTAATTGTGGACCATTTCGATGTAACTCATAAAACTTCCTCCTTAATTGAACAACGTGTTGATTAAATAATGGAATTAGTATAGAATTAATAAATGAACAATGCAATAAACACTTTGTCCAGTTCTGTTCAATTAGGAGGATAACGATGGGAAATAAAAGAAAAACTGCGAGTAAACAAGAAATTAAACGTGCCTTCACTCGATTGATACATGAAAAGGGATTTGAAGGACTGACGGTGATGGAGATTGCTCGCGAAGCTGGGATCAATCGGGGGACCTTTTATACACACTATATTGATAAGTATGATTTGATGGATAAATTAGAGATGGAAACAATCAATGATTTGAAGGCTATTTTACTGCGGCCAAATGTTGGAGATGTCAATGACCCATTGGAGCTGATTCCTTACCCTTTGATTTTGGAAGCTTTGATTTACGTCAAACAGGATTTTGATTTTATCAGTGCTCTGGCAGGACCAGGCGGCGATCCACAATTTGTCGCGATGATCAAAGGCATTTTATCCGAATTGATTGAATCGAAAATCAGTCAATCCACAGAATTAGAATTTAAAAAAGAAAATCTTCCAGAGGATTATGCCTTGGAGATTCTCCTATCAAGCATCGTAGCGATTATTTTATTATGGATCAAAAAGGGCGGAACAGAATCTCCTGAAGATATCGCCACCATGGTTTTTAAGGCCAGACAGATATCTCCATACGAATTATTGATCTAGAAAAAACGCTCCTTTTACTATCTAAATTGCTAGTAAAAGGAGCGTTCACGTTCATTTATAGAGTTTTTTAATAAACTTTCTCTCTCATCATCATTCAATTTCTATTATTGAACCAAGAAACTTACTTTTCTAAGGCTAAAAATGCCTGCTTTGCCCAATTGGAGTCTTTAAAAATCGCTCGTCCAACACCAATCATATCGGCTTTTTCTTCTCGTAAAAGCTTTTCAGCCACAGTCGCCTCTACGATACCACCTGTCAAAATAACAGGAATTTCCACACTTCGTTTGATTGCTTCTGTCATATCACTAAAATACCCTTGTTCAGTACTATTTGGACTTACATAGGAGCTGAATCCACCGGAAATATCTAGTAAATCGATTCCGGCTTTTTCAAAAGCTTTAACAGCTATAAGGCTGTCTTCAATTGTCGTGCCGCCAGTTGTATGATCACTTGCTCCCAATCGAATGGCAATTGGAAAATCAGAGCCTACTACTTCACGAACTGCGTGAATTATCTCTAGATGCAGTTTGATCCTTCCTTCGATCGAGTACCCATTGTATTGATCTTCGCGTTTATTCGTCAAAGGTGAATAGAACTGAGTCAGTAAATAGGCATGGGCAGCATGAATTTCGACCCCATCATAACCCGCTTTTTTCGCTCTTATAGCTGCTGCCGCAAAATCAGCGATAACCTTTTGAATATCATCGTAGGTCATCTCAAGTGGTAAAGATTCATTTTTAGCGAATTTCGGATGACCTATAGAGCTAGCACTTTTTGGTAAACAGCCAATGATTTCCTGTTTCGCTCGTGCGCCAGCATGATTGATCTGAGCGAACGTTTTAGTATTCGCTTGATGAATCGTAGAGACTAGTCTTTCCAATCCTGCTATATCACTGTCTTTTGCAATCGACATTTGACCCTTACCAGCCTTCCCTTCCGGACTGATATAGCTGTGCTCCGTAATCAATAAACCGATATGACCACCTGCAGATTTTTCTGCATAGTATTGACAGAGCTCCTCAGTAATCTCCCCGTTTTCTTGAGATTTTGATGTTGCAATTGGCGGCAGAACAAGACGATTTGGTACGTCCAATGTTCCTATTTTGATTGGCATTCCCAACAAACTCATACTTAATCCTCCTCTGATTTCTTCTCTAAAAGACTGATTACTATATGCTATTAGTTTATCAGGTTGGCAATGATCAGAATAGTCGATTTGTACATATTGATTGATAATTTTCCCGATTTATTTTAACTATAAATTTTTCACCATCTACACTAAGATTGGCTATCAAAGAGTTAATCCGATTTAGCACTCAACGTTGCCAAACCATTAACAAAAATCTCCAATCCCCATAAAAAAGTCTCATCACTTCCTAAAGATTCTAACGTGTTCGTATGGATCATTCGAACAATCGGTTCATTCTCTCCGTAGCCAACCAGTAGTTGATCTAGCCAGCCCTCAGGTTTTTGATCTATTTTTTCATAATTATCCTTTTGAGCCAAATAATCGATCTCAAAGGAAATAATATAGTTGAGAAAGGAGGTCATACTGGCAAACTTCTGATTGTCTTTAAGCGGTAAGATTTCGATCACCTTCAGCAACTCGTTATTTATCTTCAATAAGTCAACATTATCCGGCGTGATACGTAAAAGTAGATGGGCCGAATAAGGATACTGACGCAGTTTTTGAGAAATTATTTCGCCGTAAAGAATGAGCTGCTCTCGCCAATCGTCTGTTACCAAGACCTCTGCTAAGATTTCTTGAATTACTTGTGAAGCTAATTTGTTAAATATTTCTTCTTTACTTTTTACATACCAATAAAGCGAGGGCGCTTTGATATTTAATAATTGAGACAGCTTCCTCATGCTGAAATTCTCGATGCCTTCTTGAGCTAGCAGTTTCCATGCTGCTTCAAGTATCTCTACCTCGCCAATTTTATTTTTCATCATTTAATACCCTCCTGATTAATAGTATTATACCAGAAAACTAACGGTGTTAGTTTATTCTTGCATTCTCTTTTCAATCATGTTAATCTAACACCGTTAGATTCAGACTAACAGTGTTAGATCAAATTGGAGAGAGGTTTTATTATGGATATGGAACAGATGATTGATGAATCAAATGAATATATATTGAAGGAAGCACCTGTGCGCAGGGCTGTGCTGAATTTATCAGTGCCCATGATGATTGGGACATCTGTCGGCGCGATCTATAGTGTGGTCAATGCGTACTTTATCGGACTGTTACACAACACTAATATGATGTCGGCCATCACCATTGGTATGCCAGTGTTTATTTTTTTAATGGCGATTGGAAATATGTTTGGCGTGGGCTCAAGCACTTATATCACTCGTCTGATTGCCGTTGGTGAGAATAAAAAGGCAAAAAAAGTTGCAGGCTATGCCTTCTATATGAGTTTGATCGCTGCGATTATCTTGGGTGGTCTGGGAATTTTGTTTATTAATCCCTTATTACGGCTATTAGGAGTTGATGCGGAAATCCACAATTTTGCGATGCAATACGTGGTTGCTCTACTTTTGACAGGTTTCACCACTACGGTAAATTTCACTTTGGAACAAGTTGTCCGCTCAGAAGGTGCAGCGAAAGAATCGATGTACGGAATGATCATCAATGTAGTGATCAACCTGATTTTTGATCCACTACTGATCTTATTTCTTCATCTTCATGTGATTGGTGCGACATTAGCTATCGGTGCAGCAAATTTGGCTTCGTTGCTTTACTACCTGTATTATCTATCCCAAAAGAGCGAACATTTGAAGGGGTTTGCCAATCACTTTATGATCTCCCTTATGGATCAATTGGAAGTGTTAAAAATCGGTGTTTCTGAATTAATGAATTCTGGTTTCATGATTGTATCAACATTATTGTTGAACATTTTTGCAATTCATTATGGTGATGATGTAATCGCCGGTTTTGGAATCGCGACTCGTTTCGTTCAGGTCCCTCAATTTTTAGTTATGGGTATTTTCTTCGGTGTCGTTCCATTGTTTGCATATAATTATTCTAGTAAAAATAAGAAACGATTGAATGAGAGCTTCAAAACAGCCGCCTTCTTTATTGCATTGATTGTATTTGTCTTTGTTTCACTAACTTATGTTTTTCGTTATAGTATTCTTGGATTATTTACAAACAGTCGTAGTTTGATTCGTATTGGAGAGTATATTTTGACGGCTTCGTTAGCAACAACGATTTTCAATGGCTTTGCTGGATTGATTTTAGGAATGTTTCAAGGAACTGGTAAAGGACTACCTACGATCGTTATCTCGATCGTACAAAGTTTACTGATCGTTCCGATCATTCTAATGATGAATCATCAGTTTGGGTTGCATGGATTGGTTTGGGCTTCAACAGTTACAGAATTCATCGCCTTCTTGATTGGTATCGGCTTCTATCTCTACTATCGAAAAGATTTTCGGGCTTAGCAAAAATACCTCTTGATCACAAAAAATGATCAAGAGGTATTTTTTATTCCTTTATTAAATCACGCATGAAAAAGACCGTATCCACATCCATCAAATGATAATCCTTTGGCATTTCTGATTTATCAATCAACTGAAAATCATGCTTCTTATAAAATTTCTGCGCTGCTTTCAGCACATCAACGGTGCCCAAATACAAACGTACATACCCTTGATTCTTACAGTAAGTGACCAGTGTATTCAGAAGCTTCTTTCCTACCTGCTTTTCGCCCCGAAATTCCTTTGCAGCAAACATTTTTTTGATGGCACCGCAATGATTTTCCAGCTTAACTAAGGCAATCGTTCCAATAACTCGACTACAAGAAAGCGCTATCCAAAAATTCCCACCTGTATCGATATATTCTTCTTGAATGCTTAAAAGATCTGGCTGATCTTCGATACTGATATCAATATTAAATTCATCCCGTTGAATCGGAAGAATCAAATCAACGACTTGCTGTGTATATTTCTCTTCAAATGGGACAATCTCTATTTCGTTCATCCAAAACACTCCTTTATAAGTAATGAATCAGTTCTAACCTTGCTTTCTACTTTCCAACTCATTTGGTACAACCTGATATAAAATCTTCTCGATAGTTTTCATGGCAGTGACTAGCTCCTGATAGCTTGCCTCATCCAAAGGCGCTAATAGCTCCAGTACTTTTTGATCCGATTGTTCCTCGACATATTTGTTTAGTTCAAGACCCTTTTCACTGAGAAAAAGATGCATACTCCTGCTATCATCAGGATTTTTCTTTTTTAAAATGTAGTTCACTCGTTCTAGTTTACTTAGTTTTCGACTAAGATAACTCTTTTTGATATTCAAACATTTTGTCAAATCATTTGCGGTAATACTGGGGTGACGACCAATTTCCCCTAAGATGCGCATTTCTATCATCGAATAATCCAGATCAAAGACTTTTTGATCAAACACTCCGAGAATTCTTGTGTAATATCGATTAAACCTTCTGACGTCACGGGTATCCAAAAAGGGACACCTCCTTTTGCGAAAATAGTTTACTTTGTCAACCTTATTAACTTTACCAAAGTATAAGACATTTAGTTTACTTTATCAACTATATTGCGCTAAAAAAGAAAAATCCCCCAAATTATCTGTTTATCAGAAGAAAAGACTTGTAGAAACGCGAAGAATGATTTATTCTATCGAATGTACGCAACATGCAACATTAGGAGGAGATCATGATGACCCATTCATCTTGTATCGTACGCTCAAAGAACTATCCTACTTATTAAACGATTAGTTCTTTGACGGAAAAGTAATTTTCCTCAAAGAGAGAAATGAGGAAAATCAACAATGAATACAGAAAATAACGTTTTAACCCCTTATGAATATTGGTACTGCAAGCAGCAGGTCAGCGAACTTGTCAGCGCCTACCATTCAGTCAACGACAAACAGACTATCGTCACTTTACAGACATTGATTCAAGGAAGGACCGAAGAATTTTTTGGTCGCAATCCTTTACTAGCAACATACTGGGAACAATTTCTTGATACCGGACTCACGCGGGATAAATTTGAAAAGCTGTTTGAAGAAATGAAGCAGTTTGTCATTGCGATGGATGTGCCTTCAACAAAACAAATCGAAAAAAGCTTCCGTAAAGTCAAGAAAATGCAGTTTCCTGACCTGGAAGCGAAAGATTTTCGAGAATTAAGCTATTTAGGCTGGAACGACAGCGGAACGAATCGCAAATACTTGCTTCGTAAAATAGACGGACGTTTTGTCGGTGCCTACGGTAGCTTTAGTACCGATGTGCAAAAAGGGCATTGTGCCATCTGCAATCAAATCAGCACCGTGGCTTTCTTTTTAGCAACCACTAAATCCGCAGGAGACGGCACGTATACTAAAAAGGGCAACTATATTTGTACCGATAGCGATCAATGCAATCGCCAACTGACACAATTAGAAACCTTAGACCGCTTCTGGGACACAGTGACAAAATAATTAAATTAAGAGAGGAAACATACAAATGACTGTATGTCTCCTCTCTTTTCTGTTGTTTCAATTTTCTTTTACTTCACGAGCATATTCTTTACTGGCCTCATAAGCTGAAATTGCGCGTTTTCGTCGTTCTTTATGATCCACAATTGGTCTTGGATAGTCTTTATCAAAAATCACCCCATATTCTTCTTGCTCTGCCTGCGTCATTTTTTCTGGTTGATGAATCAGCTTTTCGGGAACATTTTTCAATTCCTTCACATATTTCTTGATAAATTTTCCTTCTTTATCGAATTTTTGTGATTGCGTCGCAGGGTTGAACACGCGAAAATACGGTACAGCATCGGTTCCAGTTGAAGCGGCCCACTGCCAGCCACCGATATTGCTGGCAGGATCATAATCGATCAATTGTTGCTGGAAATACTGCTCACCCCAGCGCCAATCAATCAGCAGATCCTTCGTCAAAAAAGAAGCGGTGATCATCCGCAGACGATTGTGCATCCACCCTGTTTCATTCAGCTGACGCATTGCTGCATCAACGATCGGAAAGCCGGTTTTGCCTTCTTGCCACTTTTTGAACTTTTCTTTATCTTTTTCCCATTGAATGAAGCGAAATTGTGTTTGGATCGGTTCATTTTGTTGACGAGGATGATTCGTAAAGATCATATTGTAGAAATCCCGCCAACACAATTCTTTTTGAAAGGTATTGCGTCCTTGAGAGATCTTCTCCTCCTGTAATGCCTGCCAAACCGTTCGAATCGAGAGTTCTCCCGTTCGCAAATACTGAGACAAATGACTGGTTTGATCTAAGCTCGGGATATCACGAGCCTTCTCATAATTTTCCACTGAATTTTTGACAAAGTTCTTTAATTGACGCTGCGCCGCCTCTTCGCCAAGATTTTTAAACTTCGGCAATTTAGCAACTAACTCCTCAAACTTTTCCTTGTCAGCAGGAAATAGCGCCTTTGAATAAACCGCTTCGGCCTGAAAATTAACCTTAATCGGTGTTTCCTTCACGCGTTCCTTCCATTGATTGTAGTAAGGAGTAAATACTTTGTAGGCTTCACCCTGTTGATTTTTGATCTCATTTGCTCCATGAAGGTAGTGATCTTGAAAACGAAAATAATCAATCGCGTTTTGTCGGAAAAATTTCTTTGCTTCATCATCTCGCTTAGCACCAAATCCGGTGGTATCCTCATTGAAATAGATTTTATTCCAATCCGGCAAAGCTTTTTTTAGTTGTTTAAACAATTCAATCGGTTCTCCGTATTGAACTTGTAGCTGCGCCTTCTCATCGATTTTTTCTTTAAAATAAGCCAGACTTGCAAAGAAAGCGTGATGATTGTGACTGTCTTCTAGAAATTGCGCTGGATTAACTTGAAATAATAAAATCAACTCATCTTCATCAGTTAAATCTTGAAACGCATGAAAAAGCGCTTTATTGTCCTGTATTCTCAAATCCCGACGAAACCACATAACCGTTTGCATCGAATCAACCTCCTTAGTAAAATAACCATTCTTTATTCGAAATTACCATAGATTCTGAGAAAACGCATGCTATTGGTTTAATAAAAATAAAAACACCTTATTGCCCTTCAACTGAATTCAAGGCAACAAAGCGTTTTTTACATCATTTTATTTTTAGCCATATACGCATAAACCGCCCCATAGATTCCGGCTTCATTCCCAAGCTGCGCTTTCTTTACGGAGAAATGTGCTTTGATTTGCGGAAATACATACTGCTCTAGCTTTTCCTTCAATGGCAGCAACAATTGGTCGCCAGCTTCAGATAGTCCGCCACCAATCACTATTTCTTCTACATCAATTGTGTTCATGATTCCAGCTAAGGCTTGTCCTAAGATATCAGTAAATTCCGCCAATACTGCCTGTGCGTGGACATTCTTTTGGGCCGCTTTCTCGAAAACGATTGGCGGCGTGATTTCCGGCCAAGTTTCATTGACTTCTTTCAGCTTCTTTCGCATGCTTAACGCCAATCCATTTGCAGATGCAAAGGTTTCTAAACAATTTCTACCACCACAGCCGCACAAGCGCTGTTCGTCAGAGCGAATCGGGATATGCCCGATTTCCCCACCAGAAGAATGACAGCCATTCAAGACTTCACCATTTAAGACGATGCCGCCGCCAACGCCTGTCCCTAAGGTGACGAACAGCAAATTCGCGTTGCCCTGAGCAGCGCCCTTCCACATTTCGCCAAGTGCAGCTGCATTTGCGTCATTTAATAAGCACACGCCAATTCCTAAATCGGTTTCGATTATTTCTTTTAACGGGATATCCTTCCAATCCAAATTCACCGCTTGAACGACCGTTTTCCCGTCTGGCGAGATCGGACCCGGTACACCGATCCCGATTCCTTTTACAGTTGCTAGTCTAGCATCTTCAAGTGTCGTTCGAATGGAGTCACAAATCTCCTTGGGAATGTCTTTCCCTTTTTCTGCAATATTTGTTGGGATCGACCACTTCTTCTCGATCGTTCCTACATCGTCCATCATGGCAAGCTTGATGGAAGTTCCACCAATGTCGATCCCGATTAGTCTATTCTTTTGTGTTTTCATCCCATCACCTAGACAAAGTTCCGTAAGTAGTGGGCACTTTGCTTGATCGAACGTTTGACATCTTCATAATCAGACTCATACGCCCGATCCTCTACTTCAATACAGGTATAGCCGCTATAACCAACATCGGTTAAAGCCGAAACATATTTGCCCCAATCAACGTCGCCTAAGCCTGGTAATTTTGGTGACATATATTCTAACGGTGTTGCCATTACGCCGACCTCTTGGAGTTTGTTCCAATAAACCTTGATGTCCTTATAATGAACATGGAATAGCTTGTCCTTGAATTCATAGATCGGAGCCAAATAATCCATTTGCTGCCAAACAAAATGCGATGGATCAAAGTTCAATCCAAGATACTCACTATCTAAAAGGTCAAAGATTTTTCTGAATAAAGCAGGAGTCGTCATCAAATTTTGACCGCCTGGCCATTCATCTTCGGTAAAGAGCATCGGACAATTCTCAATCGCGATCTTGACTTTTTGCTTCTCCGCATATGCTAAGATCGGCTTCCAAACCTTTTCAACCTCCTTTAAATTTTCAGAGATCGTTTTTGAAGGCATCCGTCCAATAAAGGTCGTCACCAAATTAATCTCCATTAATTTCGCTGCATCAATGACTGAATAAATATGATCAATCACTAGCTGACGTTTTTCCAAATCTTCATCCAACGGATTCGGATAATAGGCCAAGGCCGAGATCGCAACCTTCTTCTCAGCAGCGTAGGCTTGATATTTCTCTGCTTGTTTCTTTGTCAGATTTTCTGTGTCAATGTGTGAAACGCCGGCATAACGACGCTCTGCTTTTCCAGCAGGCCAGCAGGCAACCTCCACACAATCCAATCCATTTTCAGCAACGATATCGATCATTTCATAAAAATCACTTTGATCTAAAATCGCTGAAACCAATCCTAATTGCATGTTCCTTCCCTCTTTCTATTCAAAATCGACCGAACGGTGTTCCTTCGCCGAGACACGAATCGCATCCAATAGCTTCATTAAGCGTAATATTTCTGTTGGTTTAACCACTAATTCGCCTTCGCCCTCAACGTAGTTTCTGTACTGTTCAAAGAACATCTCATGATTGACTGAAACCTCAGGAAGCTCTTCGGTGACTAGGCGACCTTCTGGTGGCGGACCAAACGAGCGGGTCGGACCGGCTGCTGTCATAGTAATCTTACCTGGAACATTCGTTAACAATTCACTTGTTCGAACGATTTTCCCCTGCGGATTAAATCCGTCCACATAAGCACTGCCCTTATTTCCCCCAACAAACCAATGGCGTTCAAACCATGAAGCTTCGTCTTTTAGGAAATACGTTCCTAATTCTACCTGACCAGTGATTCCACTATCAAAATAAAGCTGGATATTGAAGTAATCATCGACGTTTTCATTAATGACATTTCGCACATCCGCATAAACCGTCTTCAATTTCCCTAGAATCATCCACAGCATTTGATCCAGCAAATGCACGCCCCAATCGTAAAGCATTCCGCCACCAAACTCCGGATATACATGCCAATCGTGCATGTTTCCGTTAAAGCCATAGAGACAATTTTTAATTGTATAAATATCGCCCAGCGTCTGACTGTCGACCACTTCCTTCATCAAGCGATAATCCTTATCCCAACGACGTTGATGGTGAATCGTAAAGCGCACTCCTGCTTCTTCGGTGACTGCCATCATTTCTTGAAATTCTGTGCCGTTCATCGCCGCTGGTTTTTCTAAAATAATATCTTTTTTAGCCGCAGCCGCTTTTTTAACCATTTCTAAATGCAGATGATTCGGCACCGCAATGATGACTGTGTCAATATCTTTTTCTGCTAATAATTGATCGGCCTTCAAAAAGGTTTTTACGCCTTCGTTTACTTCCTTTAGCTGGTCCTTATTGATATCGCAGACGGCGATCAAGGTCGCATAATCTAATTTTTTGATGGTTTGCGCATGAGTCTGACCCATGAAACCATGTCCAATAATTCCAAAATTCAACATCTTTCTAACCCCTTCTCTTAAATCGTCACCGTTCGTTCTTTCACGCCGACTAACGGCACCGGAATATACGCCGTTCTAGTAGCTACGGTCAATTTCACTTGATGATCGCCTTGTGATAATCCGCCTGGTTTTAGGACGCGAATATATAAGGGCTCACCATATTCCCATTTATAAGTGGTAACAGTCGTTGCTTCTTTTAAAGAAAACCAATCTTGCTGGTCGATTGAAATTTTGATCGCGTCAGCAGCGACTTCCGCATCATCCACCGCTACTTTAATAAATTCCACCATGGAAAGAGGGACACCACGATAATACGTAATCAGCGTTTGTAATTCGAAACCGATCACTTCGCCCTTTTCTTCAATATTTTTGCAGGTAGCTTCTTTAAACACATTATTGTCAAACATTCTCTACATCCTCCTATCCTTGGATCTCTTTCAAACACGCCTGCAAGTATTTTTGGTTTGCGGCTACTTGTTCTTTTTCCTGCATTGGTTTGCCTGGCAGTGTGAAGCGATTGCCTTCATACTCTGTTGCCACGTAACCATCATAGTCTTTTTCATGGAGATATTCTAAAAGTCCTTTATAATCCATCGAGTATTCTGGGCCTTCTGGGGTCATTTCAAACATTTTGATGTGGAAATGTTTGATGTACGGCATATACTCGTCCATCACGGTAAACGGATAATTTTCATAGCCATCGCAAAGCGGCGCAAACATTTGATCCTCTTTGGTTTTAATGACTTTTTTGAAGTCTTCTGGATATTCGCCATTATTTTCCTTTACGACACAGTGAAGGTCTGTTCCCTGTGCAAAAATCTCATCTAAGTAAGCAAACATTTCAGGGCTTGCGCCATTATTGACTTCATAGTTCACTACTACTTGTGGGAATTTTTTACAGAAAATTCCTGTATCAATCACTAACCCAATATATGGAGAATCCAAGCGTTTCATTTCTTCAATAAAATGAAGCGTCTCAGGTTCATCAAAGGCCATGCCGGCATGAATTTCTAAAGCAATCGTTACATCATATTCTTTGCAATAAGGCAGCAAGGGTTCGCAAACCCAATAAGGCACCATTGATACCAAACGAATTAATTTAATTCCCAAACGATTGGCTTGTTTGATTTCTTCGATCAATAAATCAATACACTCGCGTTTTGTCAGGCTGCGATTGTTATAGAGATTGGTGTTTAAAAAAACATCCGCGATAACCGGCTTAATTCCTGTTTCTTCTAAAAGCTGATGCCAATGGGCAACGTCCTCTTGTGTCGGATGAGGCGCGTTTTTGATCATTTGATCTGGTAAAATTTCCACTCCTTCAACCTTGTGTTCCTGCAAAAAGTGCATCAAATCATCCAAATCCATGCGATGATTTAAATATTCATCCTGTAAACTATATAAACTTACAGCCGTTTTGATTTTCGTCATTTGTATTCCTCCTACGAATAATTAATAAAGATGATGGGACGAGCGACTGCTTTCAATTGCGCTCGTCCGCCTCATTAAATTACAGTTCCACAACTTTTCCAGTTTCAGCAGATTTGTAAATGGCTTCTAAAATTTGTGTCACCACAATTGCTTGTTCTGGTTTTACCAACGGCTCTGTATCATTCAAAATCGCTTCAACCCATTGCTTCGCTTCCGCATCCTTTTGCTCCAAGCTACTGCCTTCAAAGCCAAAGACGCCGCCAGCATCGGAAGGTTGTGTTTGCTCCAATTGGTTGTGAGCCGCTTTGTTAAAGACCACATATCCTTGATCCAAGAAGGCTTTCCCGAACATTTCCGCGCCGCCTTCTGTCCCGCAAAGTGTGACCTGCGCTTCCTTCGGATTGATCATATTCAAGGCCCAAGCCGCTTCCAAGAAGATCGTTGCCCCATTTTCCATTTTGATTAAACCGAATGCGGAATCTTCTGTTTCAAAGGATTCCGGTTCCCACGGTCCAAACATATTCGCCATTGGATTATCCTTCAATTTTTGGTAGGTCGAGCCTAAAACCATTTTTGGTTTGTAATTACTCATGTACCAAAGGGTTAAATCTAACGCATGGGTACCGATATCGATCAACGGTCCGCCGCCTTGTTTTTCCTTATCAGGAAACACGCCCCAGGTTGGAACACCTTTTCTACGAACGGCATGGGCTTTTGCAAAGTAGATTTCGCCAAGCTCACCGTTACTACAAGCGTCATAGGTCGCTAATGAATCGGCACGGAAACGATTTTGATAGCCGATCGTTAATTTTTTGCCTGTGCGTTCTGCCGCATCCAGCATTTTTTTCGCTTCTTCATAGTTGATTGCCATTGGTTTTTCACACATCACGTGCTTACCGCTTTCTAAGGCATCAACCGTAATAAATGAGTGAGAAATATTTGGTGTCAATACATGTATCACGTCAATATCAGCTTGCTTCACCACTTCTTTGTAGTCTTCTGTAACTAATGCATCGGCAACACCATATTCTGCCGCTGCTGCTTCCGCCCGCTCAACGATCGTGTCGCAAAAGGCCGCCAATTCTACTTGATCCGCTAATTTCGCTAACGCTGGTAGATGCTTTTGATTGGCGATTCCGCCGCACCCGATAATACCGAATTTTAATTTTTTCACGTTGTTTTCCTCCTTGTTCGTTTTTACACTGACATCCATACACTATTAGCCAGCCGTAATCATTTTATTGACTGGCTAAATGGATATCGCTTACAAAATCTAGTTTACTGAATGATGCCTCTTCGTACTCTTCAAATCGTACGTTTAAAGATCAAACATTTTTGCACTATATCTTCATTCTTTTTATAATGCACAAATTTATACCATACTTTTATGCTCAATCATTGATATTCTCGCGTTTTTTATCTAGTTGGGCACGAATATCATCCGTATCCTTGTCGCTTAAGTTCCATAACAGACAAGCCAATGCAGCAGTGAAAAATAGGATTGCTGGAATCAAATTAACCACTAGATTGATGCCATTTTTAGTCGCCATTGATTGTTCCATATTGGCCCGATAGCCGAATGAATGCAGCAGCATGATTCCCACCGATGCTCCGATAGCGTTACCAATTTTTGTCGCTAATCCATAAGTCGCATAAGCAGTCCCGTCTGTTCGAACCCCTGATTTCAATTCTTGGTAATCTACAGAATCCGCCACTAATGAAAGTGAAATCGGAAAGCCCATATTGAACAATCCAAAAATTACATGACCGGCAATAATCATTGGCAAGTTGTCAAAATCAGCAAAGTATACGACGAGTAAACCAATCCCTTGAAGAATCAAGGAAACCATCAACACATTACGTTTCCCAAAACGTTTAACCAAAGGAACAATTGCTAATGAACAAAGCGCTCCGCCAATGGATGGAATCGTCATGAGTAAGGCAATCAAGGTAAACGCACCTAAACAATAAATGACATAAAAAGTTGTTACAGCGATTCTTCCCATAAAAGCAGTCATTTGCAAAATCATGATAAGAAAAACGATCATTAAGTATTTATTACCAATCACATTTTTAATCGTGGTACGAAACGGTACTTTATTTTCATTTCTCATCGGTTGAACAACTTCTCGAGATGTCGCGAATACCGCGAAAAACAACGGGATCGAAATTACCGCATAGATCAACGCTGTCATAAAATAGCCTCGACCAGTTGCTACCTGCGAACCATCTGAAAATGCCAGCATAATAAACGAAGACAATGAGTTCACAATAATCATTCCGACATTCATCCCAACCGAGCGCCATGCATTTAACTGATTTCGTTCATTGGCATCTTCACTCATCACCGCCGCCAAAGCCCCGTAAGGAATATTCACTAATGTGTAGATCATTCCAGCGATGATATAAATAACCGCTGCCCAAATGATACCTGCCGTTCCATTTCCAAACGGACCGGTGAAAGTCAAAACTGAAAACAGGGCTAAAAATGGTGAGCCAAAAGCAATATAAGGGCGGAAACGGCCTAACTTGCTTCTTGTACGTTCAGCGATCATCCCCATCATCGGATCATTGATCCCATCCCATAAACGGGCAATTAGCATGATCATCGAAACTGCAACCGGAGCCAAACCAACAATATCCGTATAAAAAACAGTCAAATAAGTGCCGACAAATGTCCAGACAAACTGGCTAGCCAAGTCACCCAATCCATAAGCAATCATAGAAAATTTCGTTAAACCCTTTTTCTCCATCTTCATTCCATTTTCAAAGACATCTTTTTCCATGTGAACCTCCTAGAATAGTTGTATTTGCAAACGTTTACAATGAATAGTTTAATCTGTCAGCCAAAACATTACTCTGCTTTTTTCATTCTTTCTATTGATACTTTCCTAGGATGATGGCTTTGAAATCCACAAAAAAACAAGATTGTATTACACAATCTTGTTAACGAGAGACTTTTTGAATCTCAATCAATTGAATGTCCTGCGGAAAAAGCTCTAGCTCGATTTTTAACTGATGGTTTCTAGACTGCCCTTCCCTTATTTCTAGCTGTGGCTCACAACGATGCTTCAAGTAAGTGATCATCTCATCATCTAACCGATCAGAGCTGCTGATCTGATTAATTTCCTCCAGAATATTGCCGGTCTTTTGACCTATACGATAATACTTGATACGATAATGACTTTCTTCTTCCTTCAAATCTTTCAACAACACCTGTTTCGTCTGAACATTTCCAGAAGCAAACAGAGCGGCTGCATTTCTCCTAGTAAAGACACTGCTATGGTCATAATAATAAGTAGAATTTAAATGACTATAAGAATAGCACAAAATTTGTATCTTGTTGGGATCATCCTTCGTAATCAATAGATCCTCTGATTGATACACGACCTGATTACCTAATCGATTTAAGAAACGGTAGGCATAGTAGCCAATCTTCGGTATACCGCTTTTAGAAATCAAACCAGAACCGCCAAAAATCTCTTTATTGGCCGTATCAAAGGTCGTCACCGATAAATCCGTTAGCTGCCAGTAGCCGATCAAATCACAATAAGGCATCGCCCCTAAAGCATTTTTCAAGATATAGCTGCCCTTGAAGGCCGTATCATTGATAATATCGCGACTTAAAATGGTCACATTAAATTCCGTAATGAATGTTTTTCCCTGATAATTGATTTCCGTCAAAAGCTCTTTGAAATCCTTTATGCGATGAAGCATGTAATCAGAATTCGGTGAAATCGGCTCATGATGCTGCTTTTTCTGGTTCAGCTGCTGCTTTACCGCATCCATTGGATAAATCGACAAACTGAGAAAATCCGGTGCGCCTTTACTCATTGTCCACTGTGTCAGAAACATGCTTAAATCGCGCGTTTCAATATCTAAGCTTAAGCCACAGCCGCCGATCTGAATCATTGGTACGATTTGTTTTACAGCTTTTTTTATTTTCGAGAAGACATCAATATAGGTTTTTTCTTTAGCTAAATTCAGTTGTACCCCATCCTGATCAATTCGCATCAAATCCTCACAGCCAATTGTCTTCAAAACTAAAGGATTAGGCTTCCAAATCTCGATCATCCAGGTAGAAACTTCCTCTAAACCAAATACATCCACACAATGATGGAAAAAAACTTGGAATCGTTGGATCAAGTCAGATAGCTTATAGGATTTTCGGATAAAAGGATGACTTTTAACAATCTGCGTATGGGATTCATGAATCAACTTCCCTTTGAAGCCGAGTTCTAAAAATGGTTTGATTCCCGCCTTTAGCATGATTCGTAAAATTTCATCAACTGTGGAAAAATCGTAAGCCTCGCCTACCTGCTCCAGAATTTCTTCGCTTAACAATCCCCATATACGTCCATAATTAAAAGGATTATTTTCCTGCAAATAGTGAATTTGTTCCGCAAATGAAGCATGAGTCAAATCACCGGCGTAGCCAAGATTAATCATATTCTTTTGAAAGTTTTGCTTTGACGATATTTGCATGGAAACTTGAATCGTCTCATCACTAATCTTCGCATCCTTTTCTTTAAAGTAAATTTCCAAATTTCGAAGGTCTTTTTCTTCAAGGCTATTTTGCTTCGAGGAAACCTTAGCCATCGCTTTTGTTTCCTTACGAAATTCACTCGGCGTCAAGCCTTGATACTTCTTAAATAAACGATTAAATGAGTTAATATTCGAAAAGCCCGCTGAAAAGGCTATGTCGGTAATTGATTTCTCCGTTTCCAGCAAATCCTTCCGAACCTTTTCCAACCGTTTACGAATCAGGTATTCATTCATTGGCATCCCGATCTCGTTAGAAAAACTGCGAGACAAATATTGATCGGAAACATACAGCTTATTGGCAATATCGACCAATCGAATATCCTTATCGAAGTTATTATCAATATAAAATTTCAGTTCATAGACTTTTTGCTTCATGCTTCGCTCTTCTTCTATAGTAGAAGGTTTCGTGTATTCCTTTTCCAATATCTGAAGAATATGAAAATACTCCTCAAACACTTCTGAAACTGTATGCTTTTCTTGTAAGACGTATAGCTTTAGCAAGCGTTCAATCGACTGAATGACTTGATTATCTGCTCTTTTATTCTCTGTGACCGAGTTTCCTTCAAACACTTGGTTCTCTTGCTCTTCAAAATAATACTCTAAAACAATCTCAAATGCCCGCGCATTTTTTGTATAAACAGTATGTACCAATGATTTTGACAAAATATAAAAATCATTTTTTTGCAATGAAATGATTGTTCCTTCTTTTTCAATCGTCACTTCGCCTGCCAACACATAGATTAAATGGATATTTAAATCAAAATGCTGCATGATTCGATCTTCTGCTAATACATTTATCTCAATATTTTCCCACGGTTCAATCAAACGCATAATGTCCCTCCTTGTATCGCTTTCTAATAAACAATAAATCATTATAGCGCCTTTACTATTTTAGAGAAAGCGTTTTTCTATCCTCATCATACATGAGAACAGTCTGAAGATTCTAGCTTACTTAAAAAATTTACGCCCGATTCCCCTTTTTTACGCACTTCAAAGCTGCTAATACACAATATTCTTCTTTCACACACTAAAAAATCTGTACTGCTCCTTTTGCCAAAATTACAAGGCCTGTCAGAAACAGTACAGATCGATTACCTATTTTTATAAAAGAACTTACGCATTTGTAGATGGTAAAATTGTTTCTACTTCTGAATGCGGACGTGGGATCACATGAACAGATAATAGTTCACCTACACGCTGAGCCGCTGCTGCTCCTGCATCAGTTGCCGCTTTTACTGCGCCAACATCACCGCGAACCAAAACGGTCACAATCCCGCCGCCTACACGTTCTTTTCCTACTAATGTAACATTGGCTGCCTTCACCATTGCGTCGGCCGCTTCGATTGAACCGATCAATCCTTTTGTTTCGATCATTCCTAATGCATCTGATTTCATTTTTGTATTCCTCCTAAATTAATTTCTGATTTTTATTGTTGTTCCTGGCGTAACACCAAGAGCATTGGCTTCTTCCGTATCAATATGACACTCTAAGCCTGAATTCGCAGTCGCGCGAATTACTACATTGTTTAAGCTTCCGCCGCGTTCACCAGCAAAATCGATCGTCACGACTTGACCATCAGTCACGCCAAAACGTTCTGCCTCTTCCGGCAGCATATGAATATGACGTTTGGCGATAATTACCCCTTTAGCCATTTCAAACGCGCCATTGGGACCAATCAATGTTAAGCCAGGTGTACCATCTAAATCACCAGATAACCGTAACGCACCCTTTACTCCAAGTTTGAACGTATCGCTTTGTAAAATTTCTACTTGCGTTTCTGCTCTCACAGGACCTAAAATCCGGACCTTTTCAATTACTCCTTTAGGACCAGCGAGCGTGACACATTCTTTGCAAGCATATTGTCCCGGTTGCGAGAGATCCTTTAGCTTAGTTAATTGATAGTGATTGCCAAACAGCTTATCTAATGCAGCTTGACTTAAATGGATATGACGATTTGAAATCCCTACTGGAATCGAATCATCATTTGGGACATCTTCAGGATTTAAATGCGCCATAATGGCATTTAAAATCACTTCATAATCTTCCATTCCTACTCCTTCAATTCTTTATTTGATTAAATTTAAGCATTCATTTGGGTTAAAACTTTCCGCACGACTTCTGCCAACTCTGACAATTCTGCTGCCGAAAAATCCTTCATACTTGAATTGTCCGTTTTTCCCTCTGATGGCTGGCTCGCTTTTACTGGCTTTTCGGTCAAACAGGCATCTAGTGGCTCTTCCAGTTCTGGATGAGAAAAACTAGTATCCTCAGCCAATAAAGTCGTCACGTCCTTTAAGCCGTATGCGACTTTTTTAATGTTTAATAAATGCTTCGGACTAACATTTTCAGAAACAGAGCTGCCGCCAAAGGTTCCACAACCTAGCGTGAAGGAAATTGGCAACCCAGTACTAATTCCTGTTCCTCCTTGGCTGCCTCCTGTATTCACTAAAATGCGTGAAGCCGGCTTCGCCGCAAATTTCAAAACAATGTCGCGATTATTCGTATGAATACTCATGGTATGCCCGATGCCGTTTTGTAATAATTCGATGCTCAAGTGACAGGCTTCCTCCCAATCCCTGACGGTATAAAAGGCTAAAACAGTCGTTAATTTTTCAAATGACAACGGATTTCCCGCTCCGACACCGTTTTGGCGACCAATCAAAACAGTCGTTGAATGAGGAACAGTAAAACCGGCTGCTTCTGCGATCACTTGCGGCTTACGCCCGACAAATTTCGCATTCATCGCATGACCCCCGCCTTTGAAAAGCAGCCCGCAGACTTTTGCGGTCTCCTCTTCAGACATAAAGTAACCACCTTGAGCTTTCAATTCAGCAGTAACCTCAGCTTCATTGATCTCTTCACAAATAATCGACTGCTCAGAGGCACAGATCGTTCCATTATCAAAGGTTTTACTTGCAATAATTTGTGAAACAGCCTTTTTGACATCAGCGCTTCTCTCAATATAAGCAGGAGAATTCCCCGCTCCGACACCGATAGCAGGTTTTCCTGAACTATAGGCAGCCTTTACCATTCCCGGCCCGCCAGTAGCGATAATCAAGCTTACTTCATCAGCATGCATTAATTCATTTGTTGACGCCATCGTTGGCGTCGAGACACAGCTAATAATGCCTTTGGGTGCTCCGACTGCTTCTGCAGCACGACTCATCATGCCCGCAGCCTTCTTCGTACATTCTGCAGCCGCAGGATGCGGAGCAAACACGATAGCATTCCGTGATTTCAATGCCACCATTGCCTTGAAAATAACCGTTGATGTGGGGTTGGTTGAAGGGATAATTCCTAAGACTAGCCCCACTGGTTCCGCCACATCAAGGGTCCCTTTAGTCGTATCTTCAGCGATAATCCCAACAGTTTTTTCATCTTTGATTTCTTCGTATAGTAACGTTCCGGCTGCATGGTTCTTGTAAGCCTTATCCGCTACTGTTCCAAAACCAGTCTCCTCCACAGCAGCTTTAGCTAAACAAACAGAAAATTTTTCTGCTGCTTCCTTCATGCTTTTTAGAATTGCATCGACTTGCTCTTGACTAAAGGTCGCAAATTCTTGAGCAGCCCTTTCTCCAGCTCGGGCTAAGTCTCGCGCTTCCTGTACGGAACATAAATCTTTGTCAAACTTGTTCATTTTTATGTGACTCCTTTAGCGCTAAAATTTTTAAACAGAATTCTTCTCATCAGTTTGGCGGAAATACAGCTTCTGAAGACAGTCACTAGACTTTTTGAAAATGTAAGCTCAATGCAGAAACAAGCTGTTCCTTATTGGCTTTATGCACATCTTTTTTACTGATAGCAAAATTAGTTTGCTTTTTCGCAAGTTTTCGCAGGTCAATAACCTTCATTTCAGTTAATGCTGCTTCCATTTCCGCTATTTTTCCAGTCTTTCCCCATTGTGAAAGTGTAGCCCCTGAAATTATTGGGCTTAATGCGGCTTCTGATTCCTGACTACCTTCAATAATTGTCTCTTCATGATTTTCATTTGAGATTAACACTTCTTCCGCATCCTGAGGTGCCTCCTCAACAATAGATACTGATTCATCACTAGACTCCTGAATCTCTTCCTTTCTTTCAAAAAGGCTTAAGCTTTTATCAGGACGTGGAATAACGTGAGTTGTTACGAGTAAAGTTGCCTCGAGCTTTGTCACAGCGGAAGCCGCAGCATCCACTGCCGTTTTGACTGCTCCCACATCGCCTGAGACCATTACCGTCACTAGTCCACCGCCGACAATTTCTTTTTGCGTTAAGCTCACTTCCGCTGTTTTCAGCATGACATCACTGGCCTCGATCGCAGCCAATAAGCCCTTTGTTTCAACTAATCCTAATGCGTTCATTGTCTACTCCTTCATCGTACACGTTGTCGGCACAATTTTTTTTACAGCAAATCTGACCAGTTCGCTGGATACGTTGCGTAAAACAGCTTCACTTTATCATTAGAACCCCAAGTGACTTTGCTGCCTTTTGGTACGAAAACAACATCTCCTGGACATGCTGTAAATTTTTGACCTTCGATCGTAATTTCTAAATTTCCACTAATCACATAATCAATCTCTTCGTAGCTGAGTTCCCAATCAAAACGTGAATGATCAATTTCCAAAAAGCCTGCACTGATTTTCGCCTCTTCTTTACTGATGAGTTCTTGATAAAAAACCTGCGCTTCAGGATTGCCCGTTTCAAAGGGTTTCATTTCCACAGTGCTGCCTTTTACAACTTTTAATCCACTGGCATGTTTTTCACATTGAAAGGGGCTCGTTTCACCCGCTAAAATCATTTTTAATAGCTGCAACAAGGTCTCCTGATTCAGTTCATTAGGTAAATTGAGCTCTTTTGATTGCGTTTCACAGGATTCGTTTAACGGAACATGCAGTTCTTCGATTAAATCCTGTGCAGCGGGTGTAATGATCGTGTTTTGATTAACACAAAGAGGTTCACCCGCTTCATGCGCTTTTGTTACATCCTCCAGACATATCAATTCCTTCATTGCACCTGATCCTCTCTATACAGATTCACAGCCTTCATCGATAATACCGATCACCGCCGCATCCACTGGAATCGCATCATCTTCCAGCATTCTTCTCGCAGCACTGCCGCAGGTAACAATCACTCGATCACCAATCCCTGCACCAATCACATCACAAACGATCATCTGCTCGCCATCACGCGATCCGCCGATGATTTCTGCAATCATTAGCTTCAGGCCATTCAGTTGCTCTGATTTTCGTGTTGCCCAAATATTATCGATTAATCGTGCTGTTACCATTTTCGTTCCTTCTCTTTTCGTTTGATTTCCTCGATTGCTGCTTCAACAGATGCGGTATCACCAAAAATCGCTAACAAGATCATATTCTGCGGACAACTTCCGCGAATATCCTCCACGGTGACGCCCACTGCCTTTTCTGCAACATCAGCCGCACAGACCATTTCAATCAATTTCCCTTGAACCAATCCTACTGCATCAGGTATCTCCAGTGCTGCTTTAGGACCAGAGCCTTTCCGACGATTTAAGATAGCTAGCGTTCCTTCACCGGGAGATTTAATCATTCGACAATCCATTTGCTGTCCCTCCTTTATTTCACCAAACGTTTTCTTCTTTCTGGCAATAGGTTAAACGCATAAATCGATTACTTTAAGACTTTTAACCTACTGCCAAAGCTTCATCTGTACAACTCAACGCGATGCCTAACGGAGTAACAAACATCGGATTCAATGGCTTGAACGTTTTGATTTTGGTTTTTGCTTCAATGATTTTCTCAATCCCTGTTAAACAAGCCGTTCCGCCAACCAAATACAGACCATTGATCTCAAAACCGGCAATTTGTTCGGTAATGATCGTTGCGATTTTTTCTACTACTGGCTTCAAAACAGCAATCAACTCTTGATGATTATCTTGATTTCGTTTATAAAGCTCCGCTTCTGAAAAAGAAACCTTGTATGCACCTGCCGTTACAAGTGTTAAGTGAGTACCGCCAGTCGCCTCATCCACGACTTTTACAACTTCACCATTTTTGATAATGGAGATACCTGTCGTTCCGCCACCGATATCGACGACGGCACCGTTTTGAATCGCTAAGACCTGATTTGCCGCAGTAGGTTCATCCAGCACATTCGTCAATTCAAAACCGGCTCCTTGAACAACATTCTTGATCGCGCCGCCATCTAACGCATCTGTTCCTGGAGGAATTGCCGCCGCTGCATAAATTAGTTCTGTATCCAGTTTTTCTTCTAATTCAGCCTTCAGCTCTTTCACGATGGTAATCGCGCCAATGTAGTCCACGACCATCCCATCTCGCACGACATCTGCATAGCGATAAGCCCCTGCCACTGGTTGATAGTTTTCATCCATAACAGCTAAAACGATACAGGCTGTCCCAAGATCGACACCGGTATAAAGTGTACGTGTTGAATTTTTCTTTGGTTTGTTTATCACTGCTTCAAATTCTGCGACTAAGTGGTCACAGGCAGATATATCGTTCATAGTCATCACAGGCGATTCCTCCAAGTTTTAACATTTTAAAGCTTTTCTAGCTGTTCGATTTCTTTTGCAATTAAATAGATCAATTGCTCTAAAGCTGCTTGTTGTTCGAGTGTGACACAGGTTTGAATCGTTTTCGCATAGATGATTGCGCGTCTCAATTTTAAAGCGATCTTACCTCCAGGCTGAAAAATCTGAACCTCACTGATTTCAGAAAGTTCAATCGGTTGATCTTTTTCATTTTCACTGCAAGGAAGCTCTTCAAGGTTTTGCGTTACAATTTTTTTTACAAGTTGAGTCAAAGCAGTTATTCGTTCACAGCTAGCTGAACAAACATTTCTCGCCTCTAACGCTGCTTCCCACAGTTCGACTTCTAATAACGGAAAAAAAGTCTTATGCTTGGACACTAAAGCCAGATTTTTCATCATTTCATCGGACGATCCTCCAGCAGTATCCGTTTCATCATGCGTGACAATCGGAATCTGATGATCCGTCAAAAACTGTTTTGCTCCAGGAGTTAAACGCTCATTTTTTGTTAACAAAAAACGTTCTATTGATTTCTGTCGATTTTTTAACTGTAATTCCTGCTCAGTAATAAAACGCATCAGCACTCACCTCGACAAATTCTGGCGTAAATACCTGCCAGATCCGCCACCGTAACCTGCCGCGGATTGGTTAATGTACATTTGTCCTTCAATGCTGCTTCTGCCATCTCTGGAATTGCAGCGATAAACGCATCTTCATTAATTCCTAGATCTGTTACGAACTTCGGAATATCGAGTTTTCGGGTTAATTTTTGGATACCTGCAATCAAAAGATTGACCGTCGTTCTTTCTGTTGTTGAGCATATTCCCAATAGGTTCGCCGCTTCAGCATACTTACTCAAAGCAGGCAGATCTTGATTGCTTTCAATTCCCGCATTAAAGCTAATAACATGTGGCAATAATATGGCATTAGCTCGACCATGAGGAATATGAAAACGTCCCCCCAGCGCATGAGCCAAGCTGTGGCAAATTCCTAACGAGGCTTCGCTAAAGGCCATTCCCGCTAAACATGAAGCGTTATGAATTCTCTCTCGCCGTTGTGCATCTTCACCATCAGCCACTGCCTTAGCTAGATCCTGCCAAACAATCCTCATCGCTTTTTCCCCACAAGCATCCGTAAAGTCCGTGGCATTTGTTGAAACATATGCCTCTAAGGTGTGAGTCAAAACATCGATACCGGTATCCGCAGTCACACTGCTAGGAACCGTTAGGGTAAAAACTGGATCTAAAATTGCAATATCAGGAATCATCGCATCATCCACCAAAGCATATTTGCCATTAACGGATGGATCGGAAATAACCGCAAAAGATGTGACCTCACTACCAGTACCACTCGTTGTTGGTATACAGATTAATTGCACAGCTGATTCGATCCCTGCCTGTTGATAGATTTGTCGAACCGCTTTTGCCGTATCTAAGGCAGAACCACCACCTAAAGCAATAATTGTATCCGGTTGAAAATCTGCCGCATAGGCAACCCCTTTGGTTACTACTTCAATCGTAGGATCAGGAACGATTTCAGAAAAAATTTGATACGAGCTGTTCGCTTCCGACAAAATGGCTGTGACCTTTTTTACCATTCCGCTTATTACCATGAAAGGGTCACAAATAACTAAGGCCCGTTGGCATCGGCAATCTTTCAGATAAGTTGTGGCGTTGCTGCCGGAATATATTTTTGTTGCCATTTTAAAACTCCCCATTCTCTCGCCCCCTTCCTAAAATTATTTGTTCTATTTGATGCAGCTCTTCTTTTTCCAAGTCAAGAACCAGATCAACCTGCTCAAGTCCACAAGCCAGAAGTTGCGCTTTGGCTTGCTGCAAGGCAGACCCTTCATAAGATTTGTGATAGGTGACGATTCCATAAATAGGAATTCGAAAAACCTTCGCAAAATTTGGCGGATAGCTGCGGCGTTTTGCAGTAACTGGCTGTAAAAAGATTCCACAAGACGCCGTTTGCTGTAAAGCAATCACATGCTTATGCATCCAAGGACTTTCCAAATAGCTGTCTGGAACAAGGATTGTCCGTCGATAATACATGATATTGGCGACTTTCTTTAATGGTTGCGCGTTTGTTTTTTCCAGATAATTCGCGATTTTCAGCTTGCCGCTTTCTCTTGGTCCAACCAAAAGGATTCTCACGTTCGAGTCACATCCACTACGCTGAAGTGCAATACCTCTTTAAAAACCCGCAGCACTTCAGTCAAGCTTGTTTCAACACTTTCGACATCTCCTGTAATAACCACCGAACCAGTAAAGCGATCTAGAAATCCAATTTCAACATCTGCTACTTTCGCTGCTGTATCTGCTGCGATCATTGCAGTTTCAAAAGGAGACAAGGTCAAGATACCAATCGCTCCTGCTGCGTCGATTCCTAATGATTGATAAACACTCGCGATGGGTGCTGCTATGACATGCGCCAACGTAATCTGTTTTCCAGGCACAGACTCTTCAATCACTCGCTGAGCTAATAATTCTGACATTGTTCCGCCTCCTTAATGCCGCACCACTCGTACTGGAAAATCATACTCAGCAATCCAAGACTCAATCTGATCCAAATCAGCATCAGACAAGCTCGGATCGCCTTCTACCGGATATTCCATGCCTAATTGTCCGTATTTGTTGACACCCAATTTGTGGTAAGGCAGTAAATCGATCCCTTTAAAATTCGAAAAATCTTTGTACGGTAGCAGGAACTCCACGATTTCTTTGATTTCTTCATGACTGTCATTGATCAGCTTCAGCATCGGCATCCTGATCTGGACCTTATAGCCCCGTACCAACAATTCCTTTAAATTAGCTAGGATTTTCTCATTGCTGATACCGGTTAATTCATTGTGGCGCACAGGGTCCATGTGCTTCATGTCGTATAGAAAGAGATCGATATAATCAGCCATTTCTAGCAGTTTATTCATGTGACTATGGCCGCAGGTTTCAATCGCAGTATTTAATCCATCCGCTTTGCATGCTTTTAAAAGCGCCAACGCTGCTTCAGGCTGCGCGGTACATTCCCCACCGCTAAAGGTTACCCCGCCACCAGACATTTCATAAAAGGCATCATCTTCATGAATCACTTCCATTAACTCTGAGATCGTCATAATGGAACCTGTGATATTGAGTGCTTTCATGGGACAGGCATTTACACATTCTTGACAGCCATTACAGGAAATATCGCGTCGCACCTGATGTTTCCCATGTTCATCAATGTAGTGGATACCTAAAGGACAGGCATCCACACATGCACCACAATTCGTACAAACACTTTCCTTAAACATGACTTCAAACCGACGCTTGATCCCTTCTGGATTGGCGCACCACTGACAGCGCAATGGACATCCCTTGAAGAAGACGATAGTTCTGATCCCAGGACCGTCATACAGGCTGTATTTTTGTACATTGAAAATCATCGCTTGCCGTTCTATCCGTTCCTCTTTCACATTTACCATCCATTCCAAGCTCCAGCTTTTTTTAAATTTTTGTCAGCATTGTTCGTGAGATAATCTCATCCTGAACATCCTTACATAACTCTACGAAGAAAGCACTGTAACCAGCTACCCGAACAATCAAATCGCGGTATTGCTCTGGATGTTTTTGTGCTTCAATTAAGGTATTGTTGTCTAAATAGTTAAACTGCATTTCTCCATTACCTAAATGACAAGCCGTTTTAAGCAACGTAATCAGACTTTCTTCACCCTCTGGTGTATCCAATAAACCAGACATGATCTTAAAGTTATGCACCATCCCGATGTTCATGCTGTCGTTGGACATTTTCGAGATTGATTTGATAATTGCAGTCGGTCCTTTGAAATCGGCGCCTTGCGTTGGGCTGATTCCATCAGATAGCGGAGTCCAAGCTTTACGTCCATTCGCAGAAGCTCCAGTCATTTGTCCAAACGGTGTATTATTGGAAATTGACAAGGTTCCGTGACTCAACACTGAATACAATGTTTTATACTTACGGTGCTCAGCTTCAGTAAAGTTGATCAGATCTGCCGCGATCAAATCGGCATAATCATCGTCATTTCCATATTTCGGCGCGTTCAAACAATCCGTTCTCATACGATCATTATTCGCAAAATCAGCTTTTAATCCTTCATTTAATTCCTGCAATGTGTATTTTTTCTCATCAAAGACCAGTTTCTTAATTGCAGCCATTGAATCAGCATAAGTTGCTAGGCCAGACCAAACAACACCCGGTCCAAAATTGTACATTGCACCACCAGAAGAAACGTCTTTTCCGTTCTCCATACAGCCCTCGTACATGATTGACATCAATGGTTTTGGCGCTAGATCACGATGAACACGTTGGGAAATAACGGTAGCTACATCTGTCCATTTCGTAATGTATTTGATTTCTTCCTTAACCGCTGCCTCAAACTCTTCGTAGGTCTTGAAGCGAGACAAATCACCCATATCTGGGCAAACCTGCTTGCCGTACCACAGAGGAACGCCATGATTCAAGACTAGTTCAATACAAATCGGCCATTGCGTATAGGCAGTAGAGGTCCATTGATACAAACGACCTGATTTTTGCGGCTCCACACAACCCATCAAACAATAATCCCTCGCATCTTCAATTGAGACACCCTTTGCCAGCATCATCTTGATGTGTGTATCATCAAAATGACAAGCAGGAAAACCCATACCGGCTCTAACAACATCCACGATTTTTTTCAGATATTCTCTTGGTGAGTGGTTGTGAATGCGGCAGGCAAGCGAAGGTTGATACACCTTGACATGACGAACAGCATCCATCAATAAATAGGTCAATTCATTGGTAGCATCGCGCCCTTGACGAGTCACCCCGCCGACACACATGTTTACAAACGGCTGATAGCCAGCGAAGAATTTCGAACCGCCTTCACTAGTGATCCACATCATTTCAGACATCTTAATCAACATACAGCCAGCTAATTCAAAGGCTTGGAATTCATTCATCCGACCTTCTTCTAGGTCAGCCTTAAAGTATGGATACATGTATTGATCCACACGTCCAATTGACATCCCTGTTTGGTTCTCTTCAACGACTAACAATGATTCAATTGTCCAAACGGCTTGAATCGCTTCCCAGAAGGTATCCGGTTTATGGGCAGGGACTTTACGGTTCACTTCAGAGATTTTCAAAAGCTCGGCTTTGCGTTTTGGATTGGTTTCCTTCGCAGCCAGCTCCGCAGCATAATCCGCCATCCGACGGGCATAAATCATGACGCCTTCGGTTGTATCAATGATTGATTTATAGAAATAGATTTTTTCAATATCCTCAGGATTTTCATAATCTAATTCTTCCAAATGTGCCTTGGCTTCATTCTGAATATCGATCATGCCTTTTTTCATCAAAATGACATCATACCCAGGATTGGAATCGCCACCGCCATTTAGTGCATGATACGAACAATCGGAAACGAAAGATTCACCAGATAATTCCCAAACACCTGCTTCACGGTATTGATCCTCACAATATTCATCGACAGATTTGCCTTTCCAGAATGGGAAAAGCTCTTCACGCATGATTTTTTTGTCTTCATCAGAAATGTAGAACGGGTCCTGTGGACGGCTGCCGATCGTATCGATCTCATCCTCCATCCAGCGCCATGCGATATCTGGAGAGAATGCGCCTGCACGCGGCTTACCGTTGGGTGCTCCAACAATCAGTTCGTGATCTTGTATCACCAGCGGCGCTGTTTCACAGCAATAACGGAAGCATTTTGCCCGCAAAACAATCTTTGGCATGCCTGGATTTTCCTTGGCAATTTTTGTAATCGCTCGGGCACGATAAGTAGTAATTGACGGTACTTGCTCTAAATAGTTGTCCTTCAATGCCTGCAAACGTTTCGTAATTCCATTAGGAATCTCTGTTCCCTCATCCGAGACCAGTAATTCTGTTACGACGTCGTCCTTTTTGACCTCGTCTGAAACAGAAGCAAACATTTTCATCAAGGCCTGTCTTTCTTCTGAGCTTAATTCTTTTGTCGCTTCAGCTAATTTTGCTGAAAATTCTTTGATGTCCATCTGTTTCCCTCACTTTACTGCTCAATTATTTTTTGTAAAAATTTCTCAATAAGTAATTGTTCATCTGAAACTCGCTTGTTAACTCCTTTACTCGGCTCCTTAACCGACGTGTAGCCAATTTCACGAACATAGGTTAAATCCTTTGCTGTAATATTCTTGGCTTTGAACCCGCGTCCCGTTGTCATTCCACCCAAAATCAGCGAGACTGGTAAACTGGAATCGATTCCAATTCCCGCTAAACTTGCTCCTGCATTTACAATCATGCGGCCAACAGGTTTCTTCAAAGCGAATTCTTTGATAATACATTGATTATTCGAATGGATCGCTAACGTATGTCCGTTACGCTTTTCCTTTAACAACTGAATACATTTATCACAGGCATGAATCCAATCAGACTCTAAATAAAAGGTTAGGATCGGACATTTTAGTGCTGTGGTAAAGGGATTCTCGTCAAAAATATACGGTTGCTCCGATACTAAGACCTTCGTCTTCTCTGACACAGTAAATCCAGCGATTCCAGCAATCGTTTGTGCATCTTTTCCGACGATGCTGGGATTTATTTCATTGCTTAAAAATAATTTAGTCAAAAGCTGTTTTTCTTCCGCAACACTCATGAAATGAGCACCAGCCTCGATCATCTGCTCTTTTACTTCCTTTGCAATCACACTTTCAGCAATAACAAATTGCTCTGCTGAGGGCAATAAGCCATTATCAAAAGCACGACTAGAAACAATCGCTTGAGCAGCCTGGCTGACATTGGCTGTTCGCTCGACAAAAACCGGTACTGAACCACAGCCGCCATAGATAATCGGTTTAGGATACGCCCGTAAATCAAAATAATCCGCCATTCCAATATTAATCACTAAATCGACAGCTTCTTGCTCTATTAATGCTTTGACTCCTTCGATTGTAGTATTTTCCATATGGCTGAAACTGGATTTTGGCAAGCCAGAATTAGCCTGATTAAGAATTTCGACTAATTTAGCCGCTGCCTCTTCCGTTTTATTCGGCGGAATAAGAATCACTGTATTTCCTGCTTTTAAGGCACTTAATGTAGCAAATAACGCATTTAAAACAATATTTTCTGCTGGTAAAATAACTGCAACAACACCAAATGGTATCCCGATTTTACTCAAGGGAGCTCCATTAGTATTCAAAACACCGATCACCTGCTCTTGAAACGAATCATTAAACTGAGCTAAAAAGCTTTGGTATAGCTGTGTCTTATCTTGTTCATTGCCTTTTCCCGTAACTGATACTTCGAAAGCAGCTAGCTCTGACAATAGCTGTTGCACCTCAGTGATCATTCGTTGAATCATGCGATCAAGTGTTTCTTGGTCATATTCCCTTAGTAAAAAATGTGCATCGCGAGCGGATTCAACCAAGATGCGGGCTTCTTGGATCGATTTTAGATCTTTATCCACAAACTGCATGACTTCCACTCCCTTATGCTGGTAGTAATTGCTCCAACGAATACCGATCAATGATCTTTCCTAAATCAATATGCGGACTTGGAATCACAACGGAGCTGTATACCTCCGCACCCATTTCTTCAACTGCCGCAATACCTGTTTCAACAGCTGTCTTACATGCTGCAACATCTCCTCTTACGATGACGGAAATGTAACCAGAGGCCACATTTTCATAACCGACCAACTCAACGTCCGCCGCTTTACACATAGCATCAGCTGCTTCCAAAACAAAAACTAATCCAAATGTTTCGATTGCCCCGATCGCTTCGTATCTTTCCATTTTGTCCCTCCTAAACTACTGGTCAATATCATGAACAGAAACAATGTCACCTACAGCCCGAATTGGCCTGGGCATAACATTTTGTGCGGTCAGAGTACCGATTCCTTCTGCTGCCTTAGCTCCTGCAGCCACAGAAGCTTCGACAGCTGCAACATCTCCTTTGATCATGATCGTCACCAGTGTTGATCCAATATTTTCATACGAGATCAGCTCAACATTGGCCGCCTTTAGCATTTCATCACAAGCTTTTAATGCTGGAACCAGTCCGACTGTCTCGACCAATCCTAGTGCTTCTTCACCTCTGTATCTCACTAACAGACCTCCTTAGCTTTTGCGATAAGCAGCATCTACATACTTAGAAACAGTTTGCCGCCCATCTTCCGTGATCATATAGCGCATCACTAATTCACTATTCTTATCCAAATCGTAACTCGTCATTTCACATAAGCCATTTGCTTCAAGGGCCAACAAATGATCGAGATACATTTTATCGTTGAACTGTTTTTCACTGCCATAATCCTTTTTCAAAGCGGACATGACTTCTTTTACATCTACTTCGTTATGATCAAACATGTAGTTCAAAACAGCCATTCTGGTTGGTAGCGCCATTCTATGCATCTCCTTTTCTGAATAAATCTAAAGGATTCATCGTTACAATGATGGCTCCTAATACGATTACAATTGATCCAATAACAATTGTTGATGTCAGGGTTTGACCTAAGAACAGAACGCAGAATAATACGCCCCAGAAAGCGTAGGTCACGTTTAGAGACATCCCGATTGCACAACCCACCATTGAGTTGGCTTTATACCAACAAACAAATGATGCCGCAGCACTTAATCCAGATAAAACCAGCCACAGAATCGGAATACCTGCTGTCAATGTTCCACCAAGCAGTTTCAATCCGCCAACAAGCGGTACAATCAAAATCAAGACAACTAAGCCAGAAATTAACTCGCGTAAGTTCACTGCAACATCGGTATCAATCATTGCCCCGCCGAAACTTGAAAAGACACCTTCAAGCCCCCAGCAAACTGCTGCAATCAATGCACAAATAATTCCTAGTGTAAAATTCGGTGCCCCCTCAGGTTTTGCCCAGTTGATGACGATTGCTCCTGCAACACATAGCAACATCCCAAAAACAACACGCTTTGTAGGGCGTTGCTTTAAGAAAATCCAAGCAAATAAAGAACCGAATAGACTACACGTTGCCGAGATTGGAATTGCGTAAGCTCCTGCCATTGCTAAACCGATCAGGTAGGCTCCATTGGCCACAGGACCACCTAGAAGAAAGCCAACTACCAGCATTTGTCCAGGTTTTGTCTTCAATGTCCGCGATAATTCCTTCAATCGTCCATGTTTTGCGTTATAAAATAATAACCAGATCCCAGCAAATAAATCGTTTAAGCCCGAGCTAACAAAAGGAGCTGCTAAGAACCCCGCTGCACTGACTAAAGGATCATATCCGCTAGCCACCATAACCAAAGTTGAATAAATCCCATAAGTCAACCCAGAAAACAAACCATTTCCGAGTCCAGCGATTCGAAATTTTTTCCCAACCGCTTTCATTTTCGATTCTGCAGAAACCGTTGTTTGCATGACACTCTTTTCACTATTCATACTGATTCCCCTTACTCATTCGTTGTATGTGGGAGAATAGTTTCTACTTCACCATGCGGACGCGGAATGACATGCACAGATAATAGTTCACCCACTCGTTGAGCTGCTGCTGCTCCAGCATCGGTAGCTGCTTTTACTGCACCAACATCCCCACGTACCATTACAGTGACGATCCCACCGCCAACGAGTTCTTTTCCGATCAAGGAAACATTTGCGGCTTTCACCATTGCGTCGGCTGCTTCGATTGATCCTACTAGACCCTTTGTTTCTACCATTCCTAATGCATCGTACTTCACTATTGTTCCTCCTATTCGCGATTGAATCGCATACATTTTTTATGCATTTTCACTGTAGATTGTTCCCTTACGGTAGGAGTCAACCCCAAATTTTTAAAAAATTGTGAAGTATAACACAATCACATTGTTATAAAACAGTTTTAATTCTCAATTAACTGTATTAATCGAGAATCTTCAGAATAAAATCTTTTAATCGCTTGATTCTATTTAAGTAATATCTCTTTTTAAATTAAAATAATTTCATAGAAGTGCCGCTGCTATTTTCTTTCCGATTAATACAGAATTAAAAAAAATTGAATGAAAATAAAAAGAACTATCACATTTTTTACCTCGAAACAAGTGAAAATTGTTAGAATGACAAGGTAAGAAAATTTTTCAATTATTGATGAAGAAAGAATAAATGCCCTTTTAACAATGAAAATCTTTCCTTTTTCAAACCTTCCCCTTAAAGACAAGGATCATTTCTCTTACACATTTTTCAGAATAATTACATTATCATTTTCATTTTTGCACAAAAAAAAGCTAAGCGACTTAAGTGGCTTAGCTCTATCATGTTACAATTTCGTAGCTGGTATCATAATTTCGGTGACAAATTTATTTGTATCTTGTGTAGACCAATAATCTATGACATAGCGCTCATAACAATTTGGTCCAATCTCATAATTATGTTCTTTCGCCCATTTTTCCAATAACGGATACTTATCAGCACTGTCTTTTTGATCTCCAAAATGATACATGCAAACAAACATTTGTCCGCCAAATGCTTGCCTCGGTAATAGAAACTTGCTGTTTCGTACAGGCTTTTGAGTGACCGTTGCCTGCTTAATCATTCCTTGAGCTTTTGCTTTATAATCCGCAAAACCCAAGATGACAGGTCCGGTAATCTCACTTTCTGTAGTTTCCAATAAGTTTGTCCATTCAATATTGATGATGGATTTTTTGTAATCGTATTCAAAACCCTGTTCTAAAAAATAATACTGATCGCGATCGATGTACTTCAGGCTGATACTGGTGATGTTATTTTCTATCGCCATTGTGCCTTCATTTAAAAGCCCTACCCAATCAGAAACCGATTCATGACAATTCTGAATTCGCTCCTCTTCCCTTTTGAGCTCATCAAGCTTACTAAGAAAGTTCCTTTGGTGGTAGAAATAATCCGTTGTATTCGAAACTTTTGTCATTTCCTGTAAACGAAACCCTATTTGCTTATAATACTTCAAAACTGGAATCAACATAACTGTATCTTCGCTGTAATAGCGATAACCATTTTTAGGACTTACATGGTCAGGAACAAGCAATCCTAGCTCTTCATAAAAGCGTAATGTCTTTCTAGAAACATGACAAATCTCAGCCGCTTCACCAATACTATGCAGTTTCTTCGTATCTATTCTCGTCACCATCATTCCACCTCCCGATAATTCTCCAAAAATTATGAGGTGTTCTGTTATAGTTGTCAAGGTAATTTCTGACCTGGTATCTAACGAAATAACCACAAATTGTGAAAAAAAGTGTTAATATCAATGGAATTCACCTTAAACTTTTTTATTTATTTCTTATAATAATTTTGAATAAAATTAGCTATTCACCAAGAGACAACCAGCTTATTTTGTTATTTTTTAGCAAAGAAGGATTTCTCTTCACTTTCAGATGTTATCTAAAAGAAAATCTGTTATTTTATTTTCCCTTCATTGATATTCTATCTTGGTTTTAATCCTCCAAAGTCAAAAATTACTGCATCTAATACTAAATATAATCTAGAATTTTTATCAAATTAGCGTACGCTATATTTGCAAATAATAATCTACGAGACATTCTCACTTTTCTGTTTATCTCCGACCAACATCCCGAATAAGCGAAAGCTTTTTCGTGTTATACTATTTAAAGTATGCAAACCTATCTTCCCATTTTTCGCTTAAACAGCTTGGCAAACATTTTGGAGGGAAAATGAACTCTTATAAAGGTAAACTATTATTTCTTTTATCGTTATTTTTCATTTATTTTATCATCTGTTTTTCAGTGAGAGAATTGAATGATGTAATGCAAAAAAACAACATATCCGATCAGCAGGTTACTGATAATCAAGCTTTTTTGAATACCTTCTCTGGCGAATGGAAAACGGCAGACGCGGCCAATAAACTAACGTTCAGTGAGCATAAGCAAATTATCACGATTTCATTTCCTACTGAGAACAGAAAGGTTAACGTAAGTGTTTCAAGTCAACAATCTGCAAGAAAACGTTGGCTTCTGTCACCCATGAATAGTGAAGAAACACAATATAGTGTGATCTTACTTTCTGACGATGAACTCAGCTTTCAAATGTCAACAACTAAACCCAATGCTGAAGGTACATCAAAGCCTGAACATTTTTATCGCATAAAATAACTTAAAAAGGAAAACCGAAAGATCATGGCTATCAATATTAATAACCATGACTTTCGGATTTCTTTGTTTTTTTATTTGTAAGCAAAGTCACACATGAACGATAAGGTTTGTTTTTCTAAAATTTATCCATCGGAAAAACAATTCCCGATTGTCTTCTCATTTCAGTCAGCGTCTCATGGATAGCCAAGCTCACATCAAAAGGAACTTTTGTTGATTCGATTTCATTCTTCTTGATTTGATTGATCATTTCAGCAATTTCGTAAGAGAAATTCTCTTTTGGTGCAACGCCTAGTTCTGTGCGCTTGCCGGTTTTTCTTTCAATGAAACTGATTCTTTGCGGCTGACTTGGCTGATCAATCAATAGCTGACCCAGTTCTCCGCAAATTTCACAAGTGTTGACTGTATCACTGGCTTTCGAATAGTTAAGAGTCACATTAAAATCATCGTAGCTTAGAATACTGGAGCCTGCAACATCTGTACCTATATCCAGTAATGAAGCTGTACTGAGAATTTTATTGGGTTTGCCGAATAGTCCCACACAATCAGCGACGACATATACGCCTAAATCCATCGTGGCCCCATTCGCTAGCTCATTTCTGAAAGTTGTAGGGTTTTCACCGCTTAAATATGCATCGTATCTAGAGGAATACTTAGAAAAATTCAAGTTTACTTGGCGAATCCTTCCGACTAGGTTCAGATTGTCTCGCAAAATTTGAAAATTAGGATTGTATAATGGGATTAGTCCTTCTTGTAAATAGGTGTGATTTTTTTTCGCACAATCAATCAGCTCTTTTACTTGTTCATGGTTGGCAGCTAAAGGTTTTTCACAAAAAGTTGGAATACCTTTTTCTAAAAAATAAGTCGTGATCGGGTGATGCAAACTGTTAGGGACAGCGATATAGACTGCCTCGATCAATTGAGATTCAGACATCTCCTGATAAGAATTAAAAGCATGAGGAATTCCATATTTTTCGCCAAAACCTTTCGCTTTTTCTAACGAGGTTCCGCACACCGCGACAACTTCACATTCCGCTACTTGAGCAGCGCCCGCCATAAAAAAGTCTGTCACAAAGTTCGTTCCAATTACACCAAATTTCACGCTAAATCCTCCTTTTTATTCCAATCAATAATAACCCCTGTGTACTCATTTTTCTTATTCATCAATCCGTCATATGCTTCCATTAGATTTTCTTCGGTGGGAGCGATCACATGGCTGATAAAACGATCGACATCAATGATTTTTTTGTTTAATAGGGATTCAATATATTTTAAGCTTCTGTGGATAGAGAGTCTCGAGCCTTCTTTTTCTTGATAAGGGTACCTGCGATTAAATGCCCCGATCACCGTTAACATTTTTGTATGAATCGCGTTAAAGGAATTTGTAACATTCGTTGTATAATCGGTTCGCGGAGAGCCCATCAAGATTACTTGTCCATATTTGCCTGCAATTTTAATAGCTGTCTCAATACTCTCTGATAAACCGGTCGCATCAACAACAATATCCACACCCTTCTTCTCAGTAATCTCCATGACTGACTCATATTGATCATTTGGTGCACAATTAATTACATGGTCAACTCCAATAGATTTTGCCAATTCTGCACGATCGGTAATAGGTTCCAAAGCAATCACCTCAACACCCATTTGCTGATAATAAATCGATAGAATCAAGCCTAAAGTTCCCATACCCAAAATCGCAACAGTGTCTCCCAACTTGACATCTGCTGGTAAAATCCCGTTCATTGCGATCCAACACATCATCAGAAAAGAGCCTTCGATTGAGCTAGTTTCCTCTCGTAACTTGAAAAGAACTCCTCCATCACTTTTACTTGGATCATAGAACTGCAAACTACTATGCGGTCCATTAAAAAGGACTCTGTCACCTACATTAAAGCCTGCTAAATCGTCTCCAATCGCCAGAATTTTCCCAACTGAGCAATATCCTGGACGAACTGGATAAACTGCTCCCTTCTTCAGTCCAAAAACTCGTGACAATTCTGTTCCCGCACTAATCAACGAAACTTCACTTTCGATTAGGCATTCCTTCGCTGAAACAGCCTTCGGATCGACAGTTTCTTCAATTAAACGGACATCCTCCACTCCGTTAATCACAACATTCTTAGTTAAAATGATACTCACCCTTTCAAAGTTGACATGTTGATATACCATATAAAAAGCGTAACACGTTGTTAGAAGACAGTCAATCTGCTATGATAAGCTTAACAATGATATATCAACTTAATAAGTTGACTTATATCTGATACTAAAACGGATGTAGGTGGTTAGATGGAAAAGACACAACCCTTTAAATATGCCTTGATCAAAAATGACATTGTACAAGCCATCAAAACAAAACAACTGAATGCTGATGATAAGATTTTATCTGAGGCTAAATTGTGCAAAAAATACAATGTCAGCCGAATCACTGTAACTAGAGCGATCAATGAATTAGTCGCTGAAGATTATCTCTATCGTATCCAAGGTAAAGGGACCTTCGTCAAAGGAAAGCAGCTATCTGAAGGTGTATCTCAACTTTCAAGCTTTACAAAAAGAATGAAGGAAAAAAAGCTCAAGTTAGAAACTAGGGTACTAGAAACTGCAAGTGTTACTATGCCAGTGAAGATGGCGAGTTTTTTCAATCTGCCTTCAGATAAAAATGTGATTCTGTTGAAGCGATTGCGAATCGTTGATGGCGAATTATTGTGTCTGAGTATCGCCTATTTAATGCCTGAAATTTTTTATTGGACGACGCTTGAGGATATGGAACACGAATCCCTCTATGATCTATTAGAAAACAAATACGATTTCAAATTAGGTAATGCTACTCAAGAGTTTGAGGTTGGTTATTTGAATGAAAAGAATGCCAAGTTTCTAGAAATATCCAGCCAAGATCCGTGTCTTAAGCTGTCATTATACAGCACATTAAGTGACGGACGTCCCGCCCAATTTGAAGAAACCTATTACATCGGAAGCAAGTATGCCTATCAACTTCTACTACCAGCACCCCATTCATTTAATAACGTTATCAACATTGATGAGCTTTAAGTAAGAAAAAAGTGAACGCTCGTAGACTATCAAAGCGATAGGAATACAAGCGTTCACCTTTTCCCTGTTATGAAAATTTTAAAATAGTTTTGCAATCAGATAATCAAACAATATCTGGATAATCTGTTAGAAATGGTTTTCATGTTCAGTTAATTACTAATCTTCTTTACTGCGGCAATAATCAACATAACCAAACGCAAAGGCTTCGATCAATAGGAAAAAGGAAGAAGCGGTTTGAAGCCACCAATCGGTGGGGTTCGGACTACGGCTGCTAGAAGCATATAGCGAATAATCTGCTCTGCCAGACAAAAGATTATTTTGCATATTTGTGATGGAAACGATCGTAGAATGATAGGTAGAAAGGACATTCAGTACATTAAAAAGGTGCTGGTTTTCTCCTGATAGTGATAGGACAAAAATCAGGTCGTTTTCGGTAATGTTTTCCATGATTCGTTTGAACTCATTGGATTGTGAAGAGGCAGGAATCATTTGGGCCGGCTTGCCAATCAACAGCAAGAGTCGTTGTAGCTCAGCTGCTTGGTTTTGTTGCGTGACTCCTGTTCCCAGCAAGTAGACATTACGACTATTCTCCAAAGCCTGATAGATTTTTTCCCAGTTATTCTCTTCAAGATATCGGATTGTTCGTTGGGCATCTGAAAAAATTCTTCTTTTAAAGGCAGCATCTTTTCCAGTATCATTTGGATTGTTTTGCCATTTCAAAAAATTACGCAGCTCGCTAAATCCAGTAAAGCCCAGCTTTTGGGTAAAGCGAATCACGGAGGATTTTGATGAATGACAAACCTTCGCAAAATCATTGGTTCCCATCGTTGTGACTTCCTTGGGATGCGCATGGATGTATTTAACCATTTGGATATCCACTTCATTAAGTGTTTCATAATGTTGATTGACAATATCAGAAAAAAGCATCGCCAGCCCTCCTTTGCTATTATTTTACTCTACAAAAAATTCTAGGGATACTCAAACTGGAAAAAGCATTAATGAACGTCTCATTAATGCTTTCCTGCATAAAAATTAATTTAGCTTAGGCCACCATTTTCCATTGGCTTCGATCATTTCATCTAGGATCTGTTTAGCAACAGAAGCTGATGGAACGGTCTTGGAAAGCGTCATCGCCTGCCATAATTTTTGGTACGATCTTTCCTCAAAGGCATCTACCACTAATTTTTCGACCGCTACCTGCTGCTCGATCATTCCCTTTTGGAAATGCGGGATTTTCCCCATACATAGAGGCTCATAGCCACGTTTGCTGACAATACAAGGGACTTCAACCATCGCATCATCGTCTAAGTTAGCGATCGCCCCTTCATTTTTGACGATTAGAAGCATTCGTTCATAGGTATTGTAGGCCAATGCTCCCGCTAATTGTACGATGAATTCTGCATGCTCTCCCGCTTCGATCGTAGTATCCTCGGCAGTTTGAGCCGCGGCGATACGTTCACATTCTGCAAAAACATTTTTTTCCCGATTGTCCATTACCTCATTGGCTCGGGTGTAATTCGGATCGGCATGAGCCACAACATAATCTGGATATAGATAATATTTCAAATAGGTATTCGGAACCGTGCTTGGATCGACGGCATAAACATCCTTAACCTTTTGGAAAGTATCCATCCAGCTTGATTCTTCTAGCAAGGGATTTCCTTCATCTGTCGCAGCCGCGTAGCCAAATTTGGCCACATGCTCCTTCAATTTCGGCATTAGATCGTTGCCCTGCTTGTCGGTCATTTCCGTCCACCAGCCAAAATGATTCAAGCCGTAATAACGATCAACGATGTCACTTTCGCTGTCTAAGCCAACAATGTCCGCGATTGATTTTTTGATCGCCACTGGCATATCACAAATGTTAATGATCTTCGCGTTTGGACGCATTCTTCGCGTTGCTTCGGCTACGATTGCTGCTGGATTTGAATAATTCAGCATCCAAGCATCAGGCGAATATTTTTCCATATAATCAATCAATTCAACCACTCCAGGAATCGAGCGCATACCATACGCCATCCCACCTGGGCCACAGGTTTCTTGGCCAACGACCCCATATTTTAAGGGGATTTTTTCATCCTGCTCACGCATCTTCAAGCCACCGACTCGAATATGGGCCATCACAAAATCAATATCGCTAAAAGCTTCTTCCGGATCTGTGGTCGCCAAAAATTCAATTTCTGGCGCGCGCTCCTTCACGATCACTTCACAGGCTTTCGCAACAATATTTTGACGCTCCTCATCGTTATCGTAAAACTTTAACTTGCGTAAAGGAAATTTATCCTGATTTTCAATAAGCATCATAACGATTCCGGCGGTATACGTACTTCCTCCGCCTGCAATAACAACTGACTGTTTTTCCAACATCATTTTTCTCTTCCTTTCAAACTAAAAACTTTTAATTTTTATCCTTCGCTCATTCCCAGTTTTTCGCAAATATCATCCTTGAAGCTTTGAACACCCATCCCTATGATGACTTGGACATTTGTTCCATTTAAAACGACACCTTTTTGTTGAGAAATTTTTTCTAATTGAACAGAATCCACTAACTCTTCATCTTTCACGGTCACTCGCAATCTAGTGAAGCAGTTCGAGATGCTTTCGATATTTTCTTTCCCACCTAAACCAGCAACAACTAAATCAAAATCACTATTGCTATCATTAATCAGCTGCTCTCCAATGAGGCCGTTTGCTAAAACTACTTCTTCCGCAGAATCATCTTCTCGACCAGGTGTCTTGAGGTTCAATTTAGTGATCAAGAGAACGAAAACAAAATACCAGATGACTGACATGATGATACCGACAATAATCACTAAATAGAATTTCGTGACAGAAGGACTGAAGACTGAATTAGAGACAAACGTGTCGATTAATCCGTAGAGCATATAAGTTCTAGCGCCAATCCCCCAAAGGATCGTTTCAGAAACAGCCGTCAATAAGCTGTGTATCAGCCATAGCAATGGCGAAGCGAATAAGAAGGAAAAATCCAACGGTTCAGTAATTCCCGCCACCGCAGCGACAAACATTGAAGGTAAAATCATTCCCTTAACCTCTTCTTTTCGGTGCTTTTTTGCACAATGGATCAATGCTAAGGCAACAGCGATCGAGCCAAAAATTTTCACAAAACCAAACGTGGCGAAGCGTAAAGAAGGGTCCAAGCTGGTGATTGATCCAGCATTCGCCATTTCTGCATAGAAAATATTCGCCGCGCCATTATAAACCTGCCCACCGATTTCGGCAGTTCCGCCTAACGCAGTGAAGCAAAACGGCATCCACAGCAGATGATGTAAACCGGTCGGAATCAAGAAACGATTGCCGAACGCATAAATGAAGACTCCTAATAGTCCAGTGGTCAAAATAAATCCAGACAATGACGAGATCCAGCTATTTACCACCGGCCAAATATAGCTCATACCGATTGCTGTTACTAAAATGACTGGGATCAAAATCATGAAGGAAAAACGCGAACCGCCGTAAATACTTAAGAAATCAACAAATTCTTTATCAGAAAAACGATTATGGATAAATGCAACGAGGCAGCCCACCAGCATGCCCAAAAAGACATTCATATCCACGACTTGAAAGCCTAAAACCACTGCTTGACCTGTTCCAAACAGACCCATTTCTCCCGCCTCAGCTAATTGATCGGTCAATGTCAGCCAAGCATTATTGGCAGCCAAAAAGAATAAAAATGCGATCAATGAAATAAGAGCTGCCTCAACCTTTTTCTTTTTCGCTAAGGATGCTGTAATCCCTACACAGAAAATCAATGCCAAATTATTTAACATGCTGTCCATCATCGTTTTGATCAATCCGCCAAAAGTCTGGACGACACTCGGCATGAATTCTAATTGTAAAATAACAGAAACCGCTAAGAATAAACCCATTACCGCCATAAATTTGACTGGAACAATCACTGCTCGAGAAAAGTCCTGCATAGTCTGAGAAAATTTACTTTTCATCATCTCTCTCCATTCACTTTATTGAGTATACGTATCTCTTGTACTTAGATTAACAACTTTTGAAACCAGTTACAATATTTCGTCGGCTCTTTGGACCTAAGTCCACAGATAGAAACCAAAAAAACTAAATGGTTTTTTTAATAACATTTTTTAGACTATTTAAGAATCATCGTGACAGATTCTCCTGCTTTCAGCTTTTTCTGGTTTGATGGAATTTCTACGGATAGACCTTTCACATCTGTAACAATCACTATAACCGTACCCTCTAGCCCCGCTTGTTTAATCAAAGAAGGTTTAAATCTCAGCAGCTCCGTTCCTCGTGTTACCTTGTCACCTGCTTTTACCAAAACAGAAAACCCTTGATTTTTCAGCGCGACAGTATCAATCCCAACATGAATCAATAGCTCGCAACCATTTTTCAAGCGCAATCCTAGCGCGTGACGCATATTATCATTGGCACTGATAATCTCGCCATCAGCTGGAGTCATAATCCTATCCGAGTCTGGTTCAACAGCGAAGCCTTCCCCCATCATTCCGCTTGAAAATACGTCATCCCTCACCTTATTTAGCGCGACGAATTCCCCATCAATTGGTGCATAAAGCTTTAGTTTCTTCTTCCAAAACATCTTTTATTCCTCCCTTTACCTACAACAATAACTGTAAAGGGCGTACTCCCCTTCGTTCAATCCAAATTCATGATTATGGCCCTAAGTCCAAAGCTAGGAACGCTATTTACCAAAAAAACACGAAAGCTCTCTTTTTTGAGAAAGCTTTCGTGCTTTAGATTATTACAATCGATCTAACTTTTAATTCAAATCATCAAATTGATACAACGCGGTTGATAGGTAGCGTTCCCCATTATCTGGAACAATAGCTAAAACTTTTTTACCTGTTCCTAATTCCTTAGCTACTTCAAGAGCCGAATAGATAGCAGCACCTGCTGAGATACCAACTAGGATTCCCTCTTTTGCAGCTACTTCTCTTGCTGTTTCCAAAGCGGCATCACTAGAAACAGAAAGGACCTGATCATAAATTCCTGTGTCTAATATTTCTGGGATGAACCCTGCACCGATGCCTTGGATTTTATGTGGAGAATGTGCGCCGCCTTCTAAAACCGGCGATTCCTCAGGTTCAACCGCATAGATCTTCAATGATGGAAATGTTCGTTTTAATTCTTGTCCTGCCCCCGTGATGGTACCGCCTGTTCCGATCCCAGCAACAAAGGCATCAAGTCCTATGCTGCCAAAAATTTCTTGAATTTCCTTTGCCGTTTTTTCTCGATGAGCCGCTGAATTGGCGGGATTGTTGAATTGCAACGGTAAAAAAAAGCCATCCTGACTCGCTAACTCTTCTGCTTTGGCAATGGCTCCCTTCATCCCTTCAGCTCCTGGAGTTAAGATCAAGGTTGCGCCATACGCTTGAATCAGCTTTCGCCGTTCAATGCTCATTGTATCCGGCATAACAATAACGACCGGATAGCCCTTCGCAGCACCCACCATCGCTAAACCAACCCCGGTATTTCCACTGGTCGGTTCGACAATTGTGTCACCCGGCTTTAAATCACCTGCTTTTTCAGCCGCTTCAATCATGTTCAAGGCAATTCGATCCTTGACACTGCCCCCTGGATTAAAAAATTCAAGCTTCACATAGACCTCTGCACTATTTTCTGGTACTAGTCGGTTCAATTTCACAACCGGTGTCTCTCCAATTGTGTCTAAAATTGATGAGTAAATTTTTGTCATGTTGATTCCTCCTAATCATTCCGTTAAATTCTTTATTAATTGAATCAACTATACCTGTTTTCAGCTTTACTTTGCTAATTGCCATTTCTTATGGGTGGCGATTGGTTTTAGTTATAGCACGCAGAAAGCTATTCTAAACCAATTACTATTAAATAGAAAGAATTCTTCAGCTGTAAAATAGTTGATTTTTATTGTCTGATCTGTGATTAGGCCAAATACTCGTCCATAAAAGAAACACTTATTATCATCGACGTAAGAATGAACTGTTTAAAATCGCTAACCTCCTATTCATCTGAAACGACTATCTTGATTGGCGTACACTCCCCACCATTACAGCTGCTTTCAGAAACACTGCATGCAGCAACAGCTAGTAGTACATCCATTTCAGCTTCTAAAACAATCTTGTCTCCGGCTTTCGAGAGTGGTGGTTCAACAGATATTTTTCCGTTGGGTAAGATTTTGGTGTACATAAAGATATTGAATGGCGTAATTTCATTTTTTCTGAGGTTAAACTTCTCATTTAGTGAATCATTGATATTCGCTAAACAACTCGAATGTCCATCCCCATTATTGTAAAAAAATTCAAACATTTCTGGTCTGCAGCAGGGATGCAATAAATCGTGCTCCTTCACATCGTCCTCAATGATGGTGAACATCTTGTTGTATAAGTTTGTATACAATGAATCTCCGGTGCTTACTTTCAAGCTTTCATTGCAATCAATCGTTACACCAGCAGAAAGCTGCTCAGTAAACGTAGTTTGGTTTGTCGCAAAAAAATCAACCACTTGTTTCCCATGTAAATCAATGATTTCGATTTTCTCACCTTTTTCTACAGCAATAGTTAATCCACTTTTCGCTTCAACGATAAATTCTCTTTTCATTTAACTCCTCCTAGCTAAATCGATTAAAAAGTCGCTCTCTTCTATCAGTAAAGATTCTATTATCCAACTATACAATAAAATTCGTTAGCTCGTCGATTTGATCAAATGGACAAGTTTATCCGTCCCCTCCGCTTTATGAAAATTTCTTCATTATAAAACGATTGACCTCTGTCCAAAAGCCAACTACTCTAAAAGATAAGAGATGTTCCATAATTTTATAATTAGCCAAAGACTAGATCGAAGTTTAATCATTTAAATAGAAGAGGAGAAGAAAATGAAAACACCAGTGATTCTGATTGTTGAAGACGAAGAGAGTTTGATCAGCTTTATCGCTGATGAGCTAAGATATGAAAACTATGAGGTATTGATTGCTGAAGATGGACAAAAGGCATTAGAACTTTTTGGCACCAATGAAGAAAAGATTAGTCTGTTGCTGCTGGATTGGATGCTGCCAAAAGTTGATGGATTGACCGTTGCCCGTAAAATTCGCCGGCGGAGTCAAGTGCCGATCTTGATGATGACCGCCAAGGACCAAGTGGTCGACAAAGTGTCAGGCTTAGATGCTGGGGTGGACGACTATCTTACCAAACCTTTTGACATTGAAGAATTGTTAGCACGGATTCGCGTAATTCTTCGGCGAGAGGAACGAATACAATCATTGCAAAATGAACCGATTATCAACCAGTATCAGGATTTGATCATCGATGTGGTAAAAAGAACTGTCACACGAGATGGGCAAGATATAATCCTTACGCAAAAAGAATTCGACCTCCTTTATGAACTAATGAAAAAACCAGAGGAGGTTTTGACTCGAGATGAACTATTGAATGAGGTCTGGGGCTATGATTATATTGGTCAGACCAACACTGTGGATGTCTTTGTTCGAGCCTTGCGTATTAAATTGGATGACGCGCAGCATCCTCGTTTGATCCAGACGGTCCGAGGAGTCGGCTATGTCTTGAGGGCTGCCGATGAAAACTAAAAACGAGCAAGGGAAAACATTGCAGTATCAGCTTATCACCCGTTTCAGCGTTATTACGTTGGGACTGGTGCTACTAGTAAATATTCTGATTCTCAGTGTCACCGCCCTACAACTGTATGAATCTAGCAAGAGGGAAACTGAAGCCATTGAAGATGCCCTGTCTCAAGTAGAAACACAGACCAATCAGGAGTGGAAAAATACCCTGCATCTGTATATCGCCGCAGATGATCCAAGGTATTATATCCGCGTTTCTCTACAGAAAAATAATACGGTGTATTCAAGCGAAGCCTATCAGCTATATGACAACTTTCAGGCAATGAAACAGCTGCCCTTCTTATCAGATGTTTTATGGTATGGCGATGCGCCCTATTTCTTTAAACAATTCCATGTCAAAAATACTAGCGTGGCGGTGCTTACCAGCATGGAAGATAATTTTGAGATTTTGGCGACCTTGTTCCTATGGTCTCTGGGCATATCAACTTTGATCCTGCTGCTAGGAATCTTTTTCATCGCCAGATTTGCTAAAAAAATTAGTGCGCCATTGGTAAAAATGAATCATGAGGTCCAAAGCCTATCGCAACGACCGCAAGTAAATGAACGACTGTCAGAGCCCAACTCACCAAAAGAAGCGAACAAGCTTGCCGTATCCTTCAATCGACTTCTTCAACAGCAGGAGCAATTGATGCTGCGGGAACGTCAATTTATCTCGGATGCTTCCCATGAGTTGAAAACACCGTTGGCAGCGATTCGAGGACATGTCAATCTTATCAAACGTCGGAACAAAGAGCATCCCGAGGTAGTGGAAAAGTCACTGCCCTTCATTGATAAAGAATCACAACGAATGGAACTGCTCACCAATCAACTGTTGATTCTTGACCGCGAGAACCAGCAAGGGGAGTTGCAAAAGATTTTCTTGGCTCCACTTATCCATTCTACTCTTGAGGAGTATGCCTCACTGATGACCCAGAAGCTGAATCTTCAATTAGATGAAGAAGCGAACCTTATGGGGAATCCTGAGCAATTTTACCAGATCATTCGTAACTTGATTGAAAATGCTGTGAAGTATACACCAAATGATGGACAAATTACGATTTCCCTCACTACCAATGAAAAAAAGATCATTTTAAAGGTAGCAAATACAGGAGAAAACATTCCAGATAGTGAAAAGGAAAAGATTTTTGAACGCTTTTACCGCATCGACCGCTCCCGTTCCAGTAAAATTCCCGGAACCGGTATTGGCCTTGCCATCGTTAAGCAATTAACGGAGCTTTATCATGGTACTATTACTGTCACGGATCACCAACCGAGCGGTGTATGCTTTACTCTAGTCTTTCCTAACTAAGATGAAGACTTCTTCATGAAGACTTCATCTCATCTTATTTTTCTATCTCCTTCAGCCCGCTATACTATAGATATAGAAAGAAGAAACACGAAAGGAAGATGGAAATGAAAAACAAAGGATTACTTTTAGCGATTACTAGCGTGGCGTTACTACTTTTCGCCGGCTGCAGCGACAACACTGCTCAACTAGAGAGCGGCAATCAACAGAAGGAAAGCAGCCAGAGCATGAGCCAAGAAAAGAGTTCCGAACAATCAAGCAGCGTCACTGCCGCCAGCACAAAAAATAGTTCGGACACAGCAAACAAACAGATATCTCTACAAGAGGCAATCACTGTTTATAGAAAAGAAAAGCCAAATACGGATATCACTGGTATTGAAATTAAATCGCGGATGAACAAGCTTACCTATGAAATCGAAGGAATGGATGCTAACAAAGAGTACAAATACTACATCTCTGAAACTGGTGAAGTTCAAACTAAAGATGAAAAAACACTGGATGAGGATGATCGCGGTGAAGACGAACGCAACAAAGAAAAACTCAGCTTTGAGAACCTCCTTCCTTTAGATAAAATCAACGCCATCGCCAAAAAAGAGGTCGATGGCAACATCGTAGAATGGTCACTAGAAAGAGAACTTTCAAAAACCCTCTGGGAAGTGAAAGTCGAGAAGAATGGTAGACAAACAGACATCTCAATCGACGCTCAATCTGGAAATGTTTTAGAAATAGACGAAGATGATTAATACACAAGCGGATCTCCACGCATTGATGATGCAGAGATCCGCTTGTTTTATGATTAAATACTAGGATTTTATTAATGCTCTAAACTTGTCCTGCCTGCTTGATCTCCAGAAATTTGAAAAGCTTGGTCATCATCGTAATCAAAAAACGTATCACTCACCGTCAAATTGCTGATCGCAGCACTGATTTGCCCAATCAAGAAAAACTTGGTTAATCTCCTTTTTCCCTGCATCATTCAACTAAATTAAGAAGGAATTTTATCTCATAACTTAACAATCGTTCAGTCAGCTTCATTTTTTCTTTCCGAACGTAAAGTTTTTTCGTCTTTCGCTTATCAATAAGCTATGGATCGTTTTATAGTTAGTCTTAAAAAAGCTCCATTCCTAAATATGTAAACTCTTCATAACGCCCCAGTATTACTTGATAAACAACAATCATGTATTTTATTCTTGTCAATCACTTCTATTGTTGATAGAAATATGGCTCAAAACCTATCCTGCACTGGTTACCGCCAATTTTTAATACCTATAAAAGTCCAAATATCCCTTTTGCGATATTTTTATTGTTTAATCATGATAGAAAAACACTTGCAGTAAAGTTAAAAAACGAACTTTATCGCAAGTGTTGTATGGCTATATAAATAATCAGAAAAATGGCGTTTCTTCAGTAAGAGTAGCTATTTTCACACTACTGATCATGCTCCGCATGCCATTTATCAATCGCTTCTTTACGCTCCTTGAATCGCTTTTCATTTCCTTGTGTTGTTGGCAAATAGTATTGATGCCCTTCCAACGAAGCCGGCATCGTCTTCATCGAAGTTAATTTGTCTTCAGTATTATGAGCATACTGATAATTCTCCCCATAATGCAGCTCCTTCATCAGATTCGTGGGCGCGTTCCTGATAACCAAAGGAACTGGTTCGTTCATGGTTTCGTAGACATCTTTTTTTGCCAATTGATAAGCAGCATCTACTGCATTTGATTTAGGCGCCAACGATAAATAAATCACTGCTTGTGTCAAATGAACGTTACACTCTGGCAGGCCAATAAATTGGCAGGATTGAAAAACGGTATTCGCTAGCTCCAAGGCTCGAATATCGGCCAGACCAATATCTTCACTGGCAAATCGAACTAATCTTCTAGCGATGAACAATGGATCTTCGCCAGATTCTACCATCCGAGCCAGCCAATAGATCGCTGCATCCACATCACTGTTGCGCATAGATTTGTGTAACGCCGAAATTGTATTGTAGTGTTCTTCCCCTTTTTTGTCATAAAGAAAGGATTTTCGTTCGATCAAATCCAGCAGCTTCTCTTCCGTCAAAGTCACCGTATCGGCTTCTTTATCTCCGTTAAGAACAGCCATTTCCAGCGTATTTAGTGCTACTCTGGCATCGCCATTGGCATATTTTGCAATGGAATCTAACACTCGATCGTCTAGTTCAATTTTTAACTTGGGGAAGCCTCTTGGACTATCAATCGCCTGCTTTAGAAGCTGCAAAATATCCGTGCTCTCTAATTGGTTCAAAACAAATACCTTGCTCCGTGACAGTAAAGCCGAATTGATCTCAAAAGAGGGATTCTCTGTAGTCGCACCAATTAGAATGATACTGCCGTTTTCAACATAAGGTAAAAAAGCATCCTGCTGTGCCTTGTTAAATCGATGGATTTCATCCACAAAGACAATCGTTTTTGTCCCGAACGTTCGATTATGCTCCGCATCCTTCATCACTGTTTTTATTTCTTTAATCCCACTCGTTACCGCACTAAAATTGATAAATTCTGATTTCGTCTGATTGGCAATGATCCGCGCCAGTGTTGTTTTGCCAACTCCTGGTGGTCCCCAGAAAATCATTGACGAGACCCGATCATATTCGATGATTTCCCGCAACAGCTTCCCTTTGCCTAGCAAATGTGTTTGTCCCACAAATTCGTCTAGCGTTTCAGGACGAACTCGTGTTGCTAATGGTTCACTTTCTTCTCTAGATTTTTCAAAAATCGAGCCTTGTCTCATTCGAATCCCTCCTAAAACCAAAACGAACGTTTGTTCTATTTTAACATTTTTCGACACTCATTACAAAATTAAATTCTTGTAGCTAGATATCTCTATAAAGAAACTAAAACTAAGATAGTTTTGAGCGTCAGATTCGATGCTTCATTGAAAAAACCGCACAAATCTAATAAATGATTTGTACGGTTCATTTTTATTAAAAATCAATACGAATAAATCAGCTCCCTGAGCTTTTCTTGTGCCGCTTGGTCCTCTGAAATTTGGAAACTTCTATTTGGCGTATAGCTTCCTAAACTCCCATCATCGGCGTATTCTCCAAAACCTGTGTTGGTGCTCACCGGCTCCCCATTTCCTGTTTTTAATTCATAGACTACTCCATTATCGCCTAATAGATACTTACTAACAGGTTTACTATAGTCCATTTTCACCGAATAATTGGCCGCAAAAGAGCCTGCCATCAGTTCCTGTTTGCCAATGCTTCCATCTTTTGACGTATAAAAAACACACCCACCCAACGCATGGATTGGAAATGCATTTTCTCCAGGTACACCGTTATTTTGCACCTGCACCTGACCATCTGGCGTATTGGCGTACCAATCGCCTCGTCCTGCTGCACCATGATCAAAAAACCAATGACTCACCGCCATGTTCCCTATTGCGGCACGCCCACCTGCCCAGTCAAGAAAGGCCTGATTGATTTGACCCTTTTGTACATCGTTAAATTGAACTTTACGGCTAGATTCCGTCGTACTGCTAGATTCAGTTGTACTGCTGCTTTGTGACTCTGTCGATTTAGAAGACAGACTTGAAGAAGCTTCTGAATTTAAGGACACACTTCTTGACGGCTCAGCCTCCTTGCTTTCCGTTGAATTACAGCCTGTTAACAAAAATAGAATACCAAAACCTAAAATGAAATAACTGATTTTCTTCATCCTGTTCCTCCGAAAATACGCTGTTTTACTTTTTTTATTCAGTAATAAGCGTTTATTATAACCTCAATTTTAGCACTAAATAAACTTAAAATAATGAGAAAAAAGAGAGAACCCTTTTATAATTTAGCGGTACCAGCCTTTTTTAGCGAATTCGTTAACAAGCAGTTCCTTTTGAAATGATAGCGGTTGGCATTATGATAGATGGATACTAAGAAAGAAGGAATTGCTATGGCAGAAAGAATCTCTTTGGAACAATCAGCTTTAGAATTTAGTATCGCTAATGAAAAAGAACCTTATATTTATCAATTACCCGTAGATGAAGCACGCGCACTACTAGAGGAAGTACAGGGCTCTCCAGTAGATAAATTAGATGCCGACATTCAAGATCAAGAATGGGATCTTGGAAAATATGGAATAATCAACGTGCGGATCGTAAAACCAAAAGATCCCACAGACCATCTACCTGTCATTCTCTATATTCATGGTGCCGGTTGGGTGTTGGGCAGTGCGCAAACTCATGACAAATTGGTACGAGAGTTAGCCGTTCGAACCAATTCAGTTGTCTTTGTTCCAGAATATGATCGCTCCCCTGAAGCCAAATATCCAGTAGCAATCGAGCAAAGCTACGCGACGCTTCTAAAACTAGTTGATGATGCAAACGGAGAATATGACATTGATCGAATCACCGTCGCGGGAGACAGTGTCGGCGGAAATATGGCAACTGTTCTAACCATGCTGGCGAAGGATCGCCAAGGGCCAAGAATCAATCAGCAATTGCTTTATTATCCAGTCACGAATCACGCGTTTGATACAGCTTCTTATAATCAATTTGCGACAGATTATTTTTTAGCTAAAGAAGGAATGAAATGGTTTTGGGATAATTATTTACCAGAAGGACAAGATGCAACGATCAAAACGATCTCACCACTTCAGGCGTCTAAAGAAGATTTGACCGGACTTCCGGCGGCCATGATTCTCAATGGCGAAGCCGATGTACTGAGAGATGAAGGCGAAGAATATGCTCGGCAGTTGCGAGATGCCGGAGTGGATGTGACACAAATTCGTTTTCAAGGAATGATCCACGATTTCGTAATGGTTAATTCCATGGATCAAAGTAATGCAGCACGAGCAGCAATGGATGTTTCGACAGATTGGTTGAACAAACGAAATAACTAAATGTAACGCATAAAAAAGGATCGAGCAAATGTTGATTTTGCTTGATCCTTTTTTATTTTAATTCATTTTCGCTTTGTTCAACTTCATTTGATGACTCAGTTGAATGCTTTTGACATGAGCACCAATGAAACCTTCATTAATTACAGTTGCTTATTTCTTCATGCCTTTCTAGCCAATGCTAATCCGCCGATTATTCCAGCATTATCGCCTAATTTGGGCGTAACAATGTAGCTATCAATTGGTGGTATTTAAACATATCCATTTATAAGCTCAACGAATTTATCCTGAACTTTTTTCTTCATGTGTTCTTGTTTCATCACACCACCGCCAAAAATAATTCTATCTGGCAAAAGCATCAGTGTTGTATTGTATGCACATTGGGCAAGGTAAAAGGCTTCAATTTGCCAAAACGAATCGTCAGCCAGTAAATTCTGACCTTTTACACCCAACCGTTTTTCAATCGCCGGTCCCGATGCCATCCCTTCTAAACAATCTTGGTGGAAGGGACAGTTTCCTGAAAAATTGTCCTTCGGATGTCGCTTGATCAACATATGACCCATTTCCGGATGACTGAATCCCTCCACGAAAGTCCCATTGAGCAAGGCACCACCTCCGATACCTGTTCCCACAGTGAAATATGCCACACTTGCTAACCCTTTGCCAGAACCAGCAACATATTCACCATAGCAAGCCGCGTTGACATCTGTTGTCCATTCAATCGGAATATTGAAATATTGCTCTAGCGTTCCTACAAAATTGAAATTTTGCCAAGCAAGTTTTGGTGTTGATGTGATATGACCGAAACTCGTTGATTTGCATTGAATATCAATTGGACCAAAGCAGCCGACCCCGATGCCTGCCAATTGTTCCTTAAAAGGTTTAAAAAAATCAATGACCTGCTTCATTGTTTCAACTGGAGTCGTTGTGGGAAAACTGGCTCTTTCCAAAATCGTTAATTCCTCAGTACCGACTGCACAGACAAATTTAGTCCCTCCAGCTTCAATTGCCCCATATATCATCGTAGGTTCCTCCCTTCGAATATGTGTAAAACACTTCATTAACGCGGCAAGCGTTCTCGATCAGTGAAATGACGTTTAGTATTTCCTGAAGCTTCTGTTGAATACCAGTAAGCGACACTAGCAACATCGTCTTGCCGCTCAAATAAGCGAACATCATCGTTGCCGATTTGTTGTAAAGTGACCGATAAATCTTCGGTAAAACAGATGGGGTCTTGAAGATGCCAACGATAAAGACCATGTCGTGGCATTGCGTCGTCACCAAAGGCATGAACGGCATTCAATTTTCCCGTTTCAAAACGATCTCTTGTGGCATCTCTATTTGATTGGTAGGGATATCCTAAAAAGGCTGTTGAATAGTTTTTCGCATGTGGACGTCCGAACTCATCGTACTCATGAAAGGCCCATGCCCCGCCAAAATAATCTTCTGACCCTGTTGAGGTTACGGTCGGATACTCACTATCCCCATCAATGTAGAATTTAAACTCGCCTTCGCCCCACCAATAACGTTCTAAGCAGGTCAGCGCAAGATAAGTACCCACGTAATAGCCTTGACCCTTTAATCGATCAATTAACTTATAATCCTCCTGTAATTTGGTAATGCGTTCTCGACGCCAATTTGCGTGAAAATATAGGCTATTTTCTTCTAATTCGTCCACCAAAGCGTAATTTATCGTATAAAAGAATGAGGTCATATCCTTCGGGTGTAAATTCTCGATCGTAATTTTAGCAGCAGTTTGGAAAGGCATTTCGAAATAGGAATTAAAGCCCCCGGTAGGATTAACCACTATCGGCAACGAGTTAACATCGCAACGCTCTCCGAACCCGTTACAAAAGAAATCCCCTAAAGGACTTTCAACAGCGGGACTATCCGACCCATCCCAATAGATTCTTAAAATCAAATCACGTAAAACAAAACTGCCAAATTCTGTTCGATCACGAATCGTCATCCACATATGACGGATCATTCCCGTTCCAGTAATATCCGCAATCACAGTTTCTTCACCAGAAGACAGCGGAATTGCACCACGACCTTTGCGGCTTGGACCCAGGTCGCTTGGTAGCATCGCCGCTTTACCTTTCTCGCCCGTTGGATTTTCGGGAGTGATTGCTCGACTCTGAATTTTTTTAAATTGGGTAATATTTTTTAGTATACTCATCTTTTTCTCCTTTGAATGTGAATCGTTTTTCCCTTTTCTACGTGAATAATTTTTTTCGTATCACTTATTTTTAACGGTTTTTCTGACAAATTCGAAATACTCAACTCGGATTGCGTACATTCAATCGAAATGAAGGCTTGACCGAACTTCAAATTCTTCCAAGAAAACGTTAAATTATCAACAGGTTCAATCAGCAATACTCCTTTTTTGAATTTCAATCCGAAATATTGACTGATCATTAGGCTGACAAAAAGACCCGATGCCCAGCCGCATTTGCCGCAGCCAAAGTCTCGCACGACTTCTCCTTGTTGAGCCTCTAAGCGATACGGCCACCACCACCACGAACCGTCTAAATCTGCCAAACAAATTAGTTCTTCTAATCGGGTTACGAAGGCTTGAGGGTTGTGCAGGTCGCTCATTAAGACAGTGATAAAGCCAGGAAAAGTGGCGCCGGATTCTAATCCCCAAGTGATGCCTTTGATTTCCTCGCTATAGGTTGGATTGAAAGAACTAGCAGAAAAGGCCATTGTGTTCTGATATAAATGATCTTTATTATCTAAAAATTGATAAAATGGCATCAACGTAGTGTCTGATTCTTCTCCATCATGCATTAATAAATTGATTTTTCCATCCACAATTACATCACTTAAAAAGATTAACCCTTGCTCAAGAATCGGTTTTTGATAGTGCTTCACTGAATAGGTTATTTTCTCCTCATCACCGATTCCCTCCAAAAATTGCTCACCAAAAGGACCATCGATGGTCATTTGCTTACAAATTGATTCCTTTAGTTTACAGGCGATGTTTTTGTATCGCTCGCTAAGGCTCAGTTGTTCCAGTGCTTCAAAAATTTCAGCAAGTCCACTACAGGCCTTCCAAAGACAAAGATTGCTGCCAGTATGATACTTTCCAAGAGCAAAGGCGTCTGATAACCAAACAGATGGGAAAAGCATCGGTTCCTCTGACTGACGTTGAGCTAATATGTCCTCAATAATTTTTGAAGCATTCCGTAGAACCTGCGGATGCCGCTCAAAGAATTTTGTATCCCCTGTATGTTCAAAATAAAGACTAGCGAGTAACGCACTGGATAACGAATTACTCAGAGAATGATTGATACCTCCGGTAAATTTAGAACCAGGAAACTTAACGCCATATTGATCAAACCATAGAACCGTTTTTTGACATAACTCCGGTTCAAACATGGTGAATGGCAATGATGCGTAATACATATCCTTATTCCAAATTCGATTAGTAGCAGGATAGCTGCCCCAATTGCTGCCGACGATCTGTCCCTGTCGATTCATACCAAAACTAGAAAAGCTTTGATAAAGTGCACGACGATAGAGATGGATAACTCTATCGTCTGGCATTGACAGATGACCAAATAGCTGAGTAAAATAGTTCATTGTTTCCTTCAGCCATTTTTCGATATCAGATTCCTGAAAAGTCATTGCTTCTTCAAAAGCATTTGGGTCCACAAAAGCAATGGCGAAGCCTGCCACTTCCTGTTGTGCGATCGTTTCCTTATTTCCTTTTTGAGAAATCAACACATTTTGCTGATCCGAATACTTCTCTTGATATAAAGGCATATCTTTCACTGAAACTTGAAGGCTTTCGTGTGTTTCATTCACAATGTAAATCTGCTGAACAAGCATACTTAAACGCTTATTAGCCAGTATGGGAGCAAAGGATACTACAATGACCTTAAACGTCGAATAATGATGAACATATCTAGGCAAACAGTCTTGAAGCATATCGACTTCAATACGATGATCCGGTTCTGATAAATGGTAGACAATCCCATTTACTTCAACTTTTAAGGATAACGAATTGGTTTGAGAGAGCTGTTTATTGACCCAAACACCTGGTTTTTCCTCAGTTAACAAATTTTCTCGATAAAAGGTCAATGTTTGAATCGTCCCGCAAACATCAAGGTTTGCTAATGTCTTTTGATTACTTACATCAAAGGTCAATCCCTTTACATCAGGAATATTCCGATAGTAGCTGTATTCGTTTGAAGTAGTCACATTTCCGTCGTTTAACTCGGCATTAAAAAATGGGTGTTTGGGTGAATAAATTACTTCATTAATAGTCATCTTTCCTCTCCTTGATAAAAAAACTGCAGCTTAGTAGCTGCAGCTTCCTACTATGCGATTCCAAGTAATGACAATAAAATTCCCAAGACGACCATTCCGAAAATAATTTTGATGACGCCGACTTTTTTATCTAGTAATTTGAAACAGCCCAATGTTACCAATAACGGTACAATTCCTTTAAAAATACTATCAAGAATTTCTTGGACATTCATTAGTTCTTCACCCTTCATTGAAAAGCTCAAAACGGTATTGAATTTGACCATACTGATCGTCATTGCGCCTACCATGATCAGACCCAAGATACTAGCAGCTTTTGTCAGAATTTCAATTAACCCGTTCGCATACAGCTTTTCAATGTATTTAGAGCCTAATGAATAGCCTAAAACGCCGCCATAGTATCGCATCAAGTAATTAGGTACATTGAACATGACCAAAAAGATAATTGGTGCCAAAATATTTCCGGCATTGGCTAAGTTGATCGCTAGTCCCGCGGTAACGACACGCCAAACTCCCCAGAACAATGAATCGCCAATTCCAGCCAATGGTCCCATCAAACTCGTCTTGATCGCGTTGATACTTTCCACGTCAAAACCAGCTTTTTCAGAATTTTCCTTCTCCATCGATGCCGCAATCCCCATAACAAAGGACGCGCAAGGTATGGTCGTCGAAAAATACTGTGAATGACGTTCCAACGCCGCAGCTCGATCTTCTTCACTTTTGTAGAAATGATTAATGAAAGGCATCATAGAATAGGCGAAACCACCGCCGCCCATCGTCACCGGGTTCACCGAGGCGTACATGGTCATTGAGCGCCAAAACATCTTCCGAACCAATTTTTTCTCATCTTTAGAAATTCCATCAGCTAATTTCATTGAAAGAAATCCTCCTCTTCTTGGTCAATCGTTGCATTTACAGCAGTATCGCTTTGGACTGCATGAACAGACATATTTTTTAGTTGTAGATCTCTTTGGGCTATAACAATTGCAATAATCGTTCCAACTGCGGCAATTGCAATCAATGGTAACTCGAGATAAGCCATAACAACGGCCCCAAAGAAAAACCACACAGCAATATTTTTACTCCAAAGCATCCGTAACAGCATCGCCATCCCAACTGCCGGCAGCAGATTTCCAGCGACCGTTAATCCGTTCATGATGACCTCTGGAATATTATCCAAGACGCTTTTGACAACATCTGCTCCAAATAAAACGGCAAAGAATGGAATAAGGGCATAAAGCGCATAGTGGACAAACCACATAAAGAAGTGCAGATTAATGATTCCTTTTTGATCACCAGATTTAGCAAATTTGAAAAATTTAGCAGCCATCGGTCCACATACAAAAGAAAAAATCATATTCATTAACTGCAATCCTAATACTGCTAGTGGAAAGACGATGGGAATAACCGCATCCACGTTTCCTCCCATTTTGATTGCGAACGCTGTAGCCAGCCCAGCAGCTAAAGAAGGCTCTGCCGTACTAGAAATTCCGATATTGACCACACCCATAAAGATGGCTTCTAGTGACGCCCCGACAATCAACCCCGTCTGCAAATCCCCCATCAAAGCTCCCGCTAACGGAGCAACAACAATCGGACGACTCAGCATGGACATCCCGAACATCTCATGTCCAGCAACTCCAATAAAAACGGCCAAAGCGACTACAAATGCATCATACATAATTTTTCTCCTTCCTTTTTCTAAAAATCACTCAAAATAGAGGTAGCTGAACGTTTTTCCATTGCCGGTGTAGGCTGAAAAACAGTATCTGGATAAAGTTCAACTAATTCTTTTAAGTCTTGAATTTCTGACGTCGTTAACATCACTTCCTTCGATAAGGTTTTCTTATCTTCTGATGGCGGTGTCATTTTCCCAGCATTTCCCACGTTCATTAATTCGATTTCCGTTGGGAAAGCTTTCGCAACTTTTACGGCATCTTTGACATTAGGGACTAAAACCATCAAGCGCATGTCCTTCGCCCGCGGATCTTTTAACAAATGAATCGCGTCATCAACTGTTTTAATAATGACTTTGACATTCGATGGTGCAGCCATCTTCAACGTCATCTTTTGAATATCGTTAGTAGCCGCCTCATCGCTGGCTACTACTAACCCGGTTAAATTTAGACTCTTTGTCCAAGTCATTGCTACTTGTCCGTGAATTAATCGTTCATCAATTCGCACTGCTTTAATCATTTCTCTTCCTCCTAAAAAAAATCTTCCTCTTCATTTACTACATGTACCTCATCAAGAATGGTCATCTTTAATTCCTGTTGGCATTTAGTTACCAGTTCCTGAATATCCTCCTTTGTTAGTTCTTTGGTTGCCAATACTATTTCGAGCAAAATTGGCAGATTAAAGCCAGACAAAATAGTTACAGCAATCTCTTTCTCCAAAAAGGTTTTGGTAATCTTCTGATTGACACTTCCACCAAATAAATCGGTAAAAACAAAAATCTGATCTCGCTCATTCACCTGGTCTACAAATACATTCAACTCCTGTTCAAAATCACACTCATCAACATAAGCATTAATCACCGTTATTCCCTGAACCTGTCCCGTAAGCAACTGGATACTGCTAAGAAAGCCTGAAGCTAAGTGACCGTGGGTCGCTATTAGAATTTTCTTCATGCGGTTAATTCCTTTCTTTCTATTCACTTTTATATAAGCAAGTCTTATGCCAACTTTTATAAACGTTGGTTTAATCACTCTAATTCATACTAAATAAAAGTGTCTAACCTGAAAAAATCAGATTAGACACTTTTTTAGACATTTCATTTTTGAATATAGGGTCCTAATAATTCATAAAGTAGAGAAAGCTCATAGGCATTGACTTTAAAATTATATTTCATCTCCATTGATTGAAAAATACTTCTCGAAACATAATAAAATTCATCTTCATCTGGTTTCAAATCATAATTCGGTTCTTCAGATTTTTCTGTCCGAGCCAAGAATAAACGTTCCATCATCAATGCCGTATGCATATAGAGATTTAGTTTTACACGGCCATTTAGAGTGAAATGATAGTAATTTTCATATTTAGAAATGACTGTCTCCACTTCACTCATCACGATCGTTGGGTTCAAAAAGTTTAAACGGTCCGCAATTCCTTCCAACGAAAAGAATTTTACTAACTCCTGAATCAAGCGGTTAAATTCTGCCGGCTTCATTTCAGGACTCAAAATATGCTCCAAATTGGCTGCTCCATCACCATCTAAGATGTCATAAACATTAATATTAGGAATTGAAAAGGAACGTGGAAGATCCGAAGTCGTGATGACCAATTTTGTCTTGTCAAAATAAGTTTCATCATTTTGGTCGATTAATTCACGTAGCTCTCTGTAGTCCTTCGTGAAAACTTCGATGGATTCATCCGATAAATGATGACGAAAAACATCCTTCAGTTTGTCCGAAATCCCCAATCCCGACATACAGGAAATGATAATGTTGCTACTTTGAGAAAAGCCTTCAAAGTATTGAACATTGATTGAATACTTGTCTGCTGCATCCTCCGCAATCTGTTTAAATGGCGCATTCATCGTCATCTTCAGACCAATATCAAGCGCAATGGAAGTCGTCAAATTATTCAGAAGAAGTAACTCCCCTTTTAAATCGTTCTTGATCTGTGTGTAAATTTGATTTAAGGAGCCCATATCTACGATCAGTACCAGACTATCCGTATTCACTTGCCGTTTCACGAAATTCCTTGTCGATTCGACAATCTCTGACACATTACTTTCCACCGGCATATCCAAGGCTTCAAAAACATAATTGCCGCATAATTGATTCACTACTGCTTGAATACTGCTAGCTGTACTATCTCCGTGAGCAAGCAACAGGCCCTTCAGCTCGATAGACTCATTTACATAATCAGATAAAGTCACGACGATAAGCAGTCTTAGAAAGTTCTCGTCCTTTTCTGAGAGTGGTGGTAAATTCTCCAAGAACTGATTACATAAATAAGTCGTCCGAGGTAGATTTGCAGCTAATGTACGATTTATCCCAGTTAAGTCTGTCTTATAGCTTGGGGAAATGACATAGGATCTGCTGATAATTTCTGCAACAGGTCCACTCGTCGTTAATCCGTACGTTTTTCCTAAAACGGATACCCAAACCTTTCTAAACATCTGAATCATCAATCTTCTACTCATCGATAAAAAAGAATCCTTATCAATGTGATGCACCAAATGCTGTACCTCATTCTTAATCGAAGAAAAATTTTCATTGAAACTGCCTTCATTTATCAGCTGAGCAATTTTTTCCAAAATCGAATCATAATCAAACGGTTTGATTCGATCCGTTTTTATCTTTTGATTTTTCTTTATCAATAAACTAGCAATCGGCAAGCTTTCTACTTCGGATTCCAGCATATCTAACTGAATCAAGATCTCATTTTTCCCAATCGTCAATGGTTCTTCTTGTGTTCGACTGTACACATCCGCACAACTGATTTTAATGATATTCTTCAGCTTACCAATATTCCCACTAAAGGGATGAGATAACATTAAAGACAAGGCTTCTCTTGAAACAATAATATCTTTTTGTAAAATATCCGCTTCATTTTGAAAGAATAATTGAATCAGCTCTAATCGTTCTCGAATGGGGCGATCTTCAAAAGTTGGCAACATAACACTGATTTGAATACGTCGATCAAAGGTATCTAGTAGATAATCTTCACTCTTTTCCGTCGTGGCGAAGATAAAACGAACCTTAGCAGAATGCCAGTTTACATTTTCACCGACTGGACGATAGTTTCCAGTATCAATAAATAGAAAGAGCTTTTCTTGATTTTCTTTCGATAGGCGATGGACCTCATCAAGAAAAAGATAGCCGTTGTTGGCCGTTGCCAATAAACCATCGGTATCCTTTTCAGCCCCCGTAAAGGCCCCCTTCTTGTATCCAAACAGGGTCGCAGAAAGCAGCTCGGGGTTATCTGCATAATCGGCACAATTTAAAATGGCAAACGGTGCATCTTCTTCAATAATTTGCTCATGGATAGCGTATTCAAAAATTTTTGTAGCTAAAAAACTTTTCCCAACACCCGTGGCCCCATTTATTAATACACTAAGTCCGTTAGGCGGGTATTTGACAGCTGCAATACATTTTTGAATGACCTCTCTCAGACTTCCGTCATGACCAACCACAGAATGAAAGGCTTCATTTATTTGCTCCGTATTATCTACAACGGCATATTCATCCAAAGGCTTCCACAAAACAGGCTTTCCCGGCAATTTTTCGACCTTTTTATCTTCCACTAATCTCGTCAAATAATGACTGGCATTTTGACGAGAGATGCCTAGATTCTTCGAAATTGTCTCGGCAGTGACCGAAGATTTATTCCCGGCTAGTCGTATCAGCTCATCAAAAACTCGATCTTTAGCGCTCTTTTTCATTTTCTCCTCCAGTTTAATGTGTCTAAAAGCATAATAAACTATCAATTACAATGTGTCTATTCCATATTTGAATTCCCATTTTTACGTTAAAACACAAATAATCGAGGTTAAACTGGTACTGATTATAAAACTATAGTTAGATTACCCATCTCCCTCTCATACGATTAGCTTCTCTCACCTGCATCCAACCTACTTATATGAAAGAATAACTGCCGATTGTTTGTCTTTTTACAGTTACTTTCGAATATAAAAAAAAACCACCTTCAAATACTAGAAAATCTAATATTTGAAGGTGGTTTAGATCAATTGTCGTTGACTCTGTCTCATTAATAACAATAGCATACTCCAATGGACAAAGCTGGTTGATATCTCAACGCCTTTCACACCTAACAATTTTGTCACACTTATCTTTTCTTAAGTTCTATTCTATATAATTAAAAAAAACAAAAAAGAAGGAGACACCATGAAAAAATACATCGTTCCTTGTATATTTCTTTTTTTGAGTATTCTGTTATTTTCGATTTCTGCATTTGTTGGTTCTTATCTCGATTCAAGCGGTATGCTAGTTGAGCCAGCCTTCTTTTGTATTCCGTTGGGCTACCTAGCGTTAGGACTTGCCTTTTTCACGGCGTTATACAGCATCGTCAAACAAAGAATATTGAAGAAATACTCTGCTTGATTTGCACGTAAACCCTGTTAAAGAAAAGTTAGTTTTTTCAACAATGAACTTTCGAGTATTAAAAAAATGGTGATGTAGACATCGAGCGTCTGCATCGCCATCCATTACCAACAATTATTCCCAATCCCCAAAAGAAACTTCTTTTGGGGCTACTTTTTTTATTTTTTTCACCTGCTGGTCATATTGTTTTTTATAATATCGATAATCCTCTTCAATCGCTCTCAATGAGTCCCTCTGCTTGTTAGTCATAGCGTTTTTCTTTAACCCTTCTATTTGAAACGCTAACGTCAGTACATGAAGCTCTAAATCTTCAAATGTTGTATCCTCCACAATGAACCACTCCCTTGATTTGTTTGTAATTCACGACAACCTTTCGATTGAGTAGATCAATTTCATCCCGAGTAAGCCTCGTTTCTTGGCTAATATCGACTAAACAGCTGTGGGTGTATTTCTTCATCACTATTCCCGATAGATCAAGTTGGCCGTCATTAAATAAAAAATCAATCTTATCTCCTACGAAATACTGTAAATTATAGCTATTTTCGCGAAGCTCCATCACAGAACTCGGCATCGCATGACTACCATTATTCAATTATTTGCACTCTCCTTTGCTCCTTCTTTACCACATAAGAAGGCTCTACTTAGCTTATTTCACATGTAAAACAACCAACTACCTTGCGTTAATGTTGATTGTAATAAAGCTTACTTACTTTCTATTTTAGCTGACTATAGCCTATACACTCGGATATTCTTAATGAAAATTTAATATTTATATTTTATAAACGACTTTGGTCTTTTTATTAATTAGAGAACAAAAAAAGTACCCGAATGCCATTTTCTAATGGAAATCTAGGTACTTTACATTTGATTTTATCTATATTAATCGTGCCTTACTCAAAAGTTCAATCCAACATTTTCTTTCGAACTCATTTGTACACTCTTAAAAAAGCCCTGCTTTTTATGTTCTTTTATTTCTCTAACAAACTCTTCAGAAATTCTTCCCTTAGTAAAAGTAAATGCTCTTCAGAAAAATTCTGGGTCAGCTTATAACCAACAAAGTATGGGGAAACGATAAAGCGTGGGATCAGCTTTACGATGTATTTCCCTTCTTCCTCAAAGAAAAATAGATTATAGCTTTCGCAGCGTCCATGGTGATACGCATTCAAAACATAGTTAACGGTCTTTTGCACGTAATCTGCCAGACAGTGAGTTGGCTCTGGGGTTTGAGAATCAACAATAATATTTATTTCTAAAAATCCCATAACTGGCATGCTAGAAAAATTGATAACAACATTGTTCTCAGACAAAACAGTGATTCCCTCAAAATTCTCCGGTTCGATTTGGGCTTCCCCGTCAATTTCCTTTAATCCAACGATTTGCATATGAGGGTGCTTTAGACTACCACCCGATAACGGACCATGATTCTTATAAAAAAGCACTGATTTGAATTGTGGGTCTTTCTTGGTTTTTGCCCAGCAATCAATGGCGAAAGTAAATAAATTTCGATTTTCCTCGACTGTATAAGTTGAAATATCCTTGTTATGATCCGCATGTTCAATAATAATCGTTTGAAAGGTGTCCTGTAATGTCTGATATTTATTGAGCACCCAAAGCATATCTTCCTCTCTTTTCAAGATATTCTCTTCTTCTGCATATTCACAAAAAGGACACCCCGTCTTTTCTGAACCCAAATGTTGCGGCTTTCCATTGGCAGCCAACGGTAAAAAAATTAAGGCCGCTTCTTTCTTATGTTCCATAGCTCTGTAGCTCCTATCTGAAGTAAACGTGTTTTATTCTAGTAAATGAACGGACAGTATCTCCATTCAATCTCTAAACCATTTTATCCAATAATAGCATGCTTGGGAACTGGAGTTGTCAAGGAACTCTGTATTCAACAATTTTTCTTCAATATAGATTTGGAAACAGCCTTTTTACAAACTTGATTCAATGATAGACTGATTTTGTAGAGAAGTGACAGGATTTTAATATGAAGAAACGAGGAGTAGCATGATGGAAAAAATGATCCGAAAATGGGGAAAGCTCCAATGGTTAGGAATCATTGGGTTTCTAGCTGATATTTTTCACATGGAGCTTCTGCGCTTGTTTTATTTATTCTGGCTTTTCGCCTTACCGGTATTATTTTTAATGCTTTTAACGTTCTTCAGGAACCTCCCGTTCATTGTTCAAAATGCGAACCTGCTTTTAAGTATCCTGATTGTTCCACTCATCCATGGATTCAAGCTACCAGACAAAAATAGCTTCGACCCGCAATGTCCGTATTCCCTCCCTTTTGAAGGTACTTGGATTGTCGCAAATGGCGGTGTTGATAAAGCTACTTCTCATTCTTGGTCGATGCCTTCTCAGAGATATGCGTATGATTTTTTTATCACAGATCACACAGGAAAATCCTACACAGAAAATCGGAAAAATTTAGAAAATTATTATTGCTACAAAGCTAACGTATTGGCTCCGGCTGATGGAATTGTCATCAAAACGGCCAATGATTACGATAACACTCCCATTGGTGAAATCGGTGAGATTGCTTGTACTGCCCCTGATGTGCGAGGAAATTTCATTATTATCCAACACAGTGAGCATGAATACAGTGTGCTTTGCCATTTACTAAAAGGCAGTATCCGAGTCAAAACTGACGATAAGGTCCAACGTGGTGAACAAATCGCTCTATGCGGAAACAGCGGAAATACCAGCGAACCTCATATCCATTTTCAGGTCCAATCTGGTAAAAGTTTTACCTATTCTGCCGGATTACCAATTTCATTTATCGGTATAGCATGTGATGAAAAAAAGATAAGTGCTCCCTACTTTATTACTCGAGATAGTAAAGTTCGGAATATATCGTAGTTTTCTCTAAGATGACTTTAAAATCGAACATGTTTCTCATTTCTGTCTAACGCGTTTACTGACCTCATTTCCACAAGGGTTATTCTAAATTTATATAGTTCAATATTCTCCTGAATAGGATTTTAACTTGAAAGAGAAAAAGGGCTATCGAAAGTGCTAGAAGTCTCGATTTTTCTAGAATACTCAAGGGTTACTCCACGTTCAGACAATACGGCTCGCAGCTTCTTCAGATCTTTTAAAATCGTATTTTTACTGACAAACAGAAAGTCTTGGAAGTAATAGACAGATAGTTCCTCAAATTGTGCAAAAGTCAGTAAGAAAATCATTGCCTGCCGCTCTTCTTCAAGAAAAACAACTTCCTCCCGCTTTTGATTGAAAAAGAGATCGATCCAATTTCGCTTAATTATTTGGGGAATCTCAATTTCTGTCTCTGTTATTAAAATTTCAGTTTCAGATAAGTCGGACGCTACTTCATTTAGCTTTTCAATTGCCAAAAGCAAGTCCGTTTTCCTCATTTTTGTCATTTCTGTCATTTCTGTTGCTTGATCAAGCAAATATTTTTCTTTTGAATCTCCAATAAGATAACTTAACCGATAATCTATCATGTCCCTACCCCCACCTATACTATATATCCAGACCAAAGAAAGCGCTATGATTCTTCGGTACAACCTGTTTTCGCTTTTTCTCAAACAGTGTGCCGATGTTTTTAACATATAAAAAAAGAACACAATTTCACTATTTATTTTTTAAACTCGAAAGCACTTTGATACAGCCTCTATACTCGGCAACTTCAATCATACAGAATTAAAAAAACTAAGTGGACTTTTTATGTAATTGTTTCTTTCGTTATTTATTCTATCGTTTTATAAAAAAACTGCTTTAAAATAATTAAAAAAGACTTGTTGACCCATTTCGTTCATCTTACAAATCATTATAGCAACATTCCATTCTCCACTGACGATTGTTACTAAGCATGACTAAATCGAATCCTCAGAATTTTAAACCCTCGACATAATTACAACTATTTTTTGACTACTGCCATATCAGAACAAAACAATCCTTAATTATTGCTATTCGACAAAAAAAGGATCGAGCATCTAAAAATGCTCGACCCTTCCTTTTTAACTATTACATAATCGTTCCCATTGCTACGTTTTGATCTTCATCATTGATAATCGCCGCAGCAACAGCTGCTTCTAAACCTTTAGCGATTGTTTCAACGGATAAGCTCGGTGTTCCTACAGGTAAATCTATCACTTGCTCAGGCAAGTAAGGCACATGGATGAATCCGCCTTTGAGCTTCTTCCCTTCTTTGTCTGCTAAATACAGCAAACGATACATGATATCATTGCAGACGAATGTTCCAGCGGTGTAAGAAACGCTGGATGGAATTCCCGTTTCTTTTACTTTGCTGACCATCGCTTTGACTGGAAGTGTTGCAAAATAGGCTGTTTCACCATCTTCATAAATGACTTGGTTCAATGGCTGTTGTTCTTCATTATCTGGAATGCGAGCCTCCATCAAATTGATGGCAACTTTTTCAACGGAAATATCTGAGCGGCCGCCCGCTTGTCCGACGCAAATGACGATATCGGGATTTTGTTCCTCAATCGCTTTTGCCAGAACTTCGCCATCCTTTTTAAAGACTGTGGGAATTTCCAGCTTATGGATTTCAGCGCCTTCAATTGTATCAGGTAATAATTTTACTGCTTCGAACGCAGGATTAATTGCTGCGCCGCCAAAGGGATCAAAACCGGTAATTAAAACTTTCATTTACTTCACCATTCCTTTTTCTTCTATTTAAATAAAATCATATAGCAGATTTGGAAAACCAAAAAGATTACTGCTAAGACTGCTTGATTTTTGATCACGCCAAAACGATCCTTCATCTCCAGCATCGCCACTGGAACAATGTTGAAATTGGCAGCCATCGGTGTACACAAGGTTCCACAGTAGCCACAGGTCAATGCGACCATTCCGATTAAGACCGGATCAGCTCCATAAGCCAGAACAAACGGTGCTCCAATTCCGACAGTCATGACTGTGATTGCGGCAAAGGCATTTCCCATGATCATCGTAAACAGCATCATGCCGATCGCAAAGACGATAATTCCCAGATTGACATTTCCTTTTGGAATCACCTTCGCTACCAGATCAGAGATTACTTCTCCAACTCCAGCGGCCGTAAAAATCGCACCTAAACTAGCTAATAGCATCGGCAGCATACTCAACGGACCTACTGTCGACAACATGCGTTCCGCATCATCCAAGAATACTTTTGGTTTGTTTGAATGAGAATAAACCATTAAGACAACAATCGCAACTAATACACCCACGCCAACACCAACTAAGGCGCCTAATTGTGTGAATACCGCAAAAATAATTGCAAAAATCCCCATTGATAACGCTGGGATAAAAATTTTCATCCCAATCTTATCGGCCATTTTATTCGTAACAGCCTCAGTTGGTGCACTTTCTTTGCCTTTGCTGACCTTTTTGAAAATTGGCGGCAATGTCATAATAATAACGATCACACCATTAGCCATCGGTGGAATCCAGCGACCAAACATCATGACTACACCTAGTGCACACCAGAAAACCGCAGTACCGATCGGTGTTGGATTTGCTTTATCTCGGGCGTTTTTAATCCCGGTATAAACAGCAACTGCACCCATAATAATATAAATAATTTCAAGTAGCTTTTCAGATAATAAAACATCTTGACTTAGAAAAAATGACATATGTGTTCCTCCCTATTTATCGTTGCCGTAGTATTTTTTGTATAATTTTCGGTCTTTTAAGAAGTAGTATACGATCGCTACGATGACTGCAAATAACGCCACCGGAATCTCAACCTTCGCTAAATCAAGCAGACTCGTTTCATAACCTAGATCCTTCAATGTCGCTTGAACTAACAGCGCTCCTGGACCTCCTACAAATAATACTTGGAAGAAAAACCAGGCAATATTTTCCATCCCTGAGGACATTCCTTTTAATTCTTCAACATAATCTTCTTCGGGTTCTTTTCCTTTTGCTTCAATTGAACCAATCACCATTGGCATAATGATCGGACGGACAAAACCGGCTACCCCGCCAAAGCTGATATTGAAGGCCGCAAAGATTGAACGCATTACCCCGTACGCGCCAATGACCGCACCAGCGGAAGCATTTTTGATTTTTCCAATTAATTTTGCTGCTGATTCCTTTAAGCCATTTCGCTCCAAGGTTCCAGTAACCAGCATAATTAAGATGAAAATTGCCATCGAACGATTGGAAACAAAGCTTGTTCCCAATGTTGTCAGCAAGCCCTCAACACCTAAACCGCCAGTGATCGCTGTAACGATTGCCGCCACTAAAATGATCAAAATTGAATCTAATTTCAGTGCGAAACCAATAATAACAATCAAAATACCTATTAATTTAACTAATTCCATGTAAAAATTTTCCTCCCTTATTCATTTCAAAATGATGTAACCATTTGAAATGAATTTTCTTATGATCAGTGTTAGCATGCGGTTCTACTAACATATAAAAATGCGAAGTAGAACGCGCAACTGACATCCTTATGATGATGCAATAATCGGACGAAGCCGAGTGTAGCTAATATTTATTTCCTCTGGTGTAAACACCGTAGAGCTCTGGTAAAGCGATTTTGCCTCTAGCAATAAATCAATCGTTGCCAGATCGTGGACAACATGGGCCTCAGCGCACAATCTTAAGTATTCTCCTTGAGCCGTTTCGTCTGCCACTTCACTTGTGTAGGCGACTGATGTCAACCATGGAAAGCGAATCGACGGATAGCGATGTGTTGTATCTGCCGCAAAGCCGATCCAATAATTGATCATTTCCTTATAATACTCTGCTGGAAATAGCTTAGGCAGCCATTTATGGGCATAGGTTTCAAATTGCTGCGCCCACTCTTCATTCCACTTTTTCATTTCTGGTACAGAGCCAATCGCCTCTGCAATCACATCTTCGATTTTTTTATTCAAGACGATGTTCGAACGATATTCTTCATTTGTAGGGAACCAAAAATAGCCATACAATAATGAACGTGGAAGCCAAAAGCCTTTATATGAAGGCGATGTATAACCAGAAAACGGCTGCTCCCATTCATGAGTAGGAACACCATGATTATCCACCATAACATCTGGGACAAATCGCTCATACAGTCGCGTCATTCCTAGCGCTTCGGTATGCTGTGTTTCCAGATTGAAGTATTCATAATAGAACTCTTTTCCTACTCCGTTAAAACGAGCAACATGGAGCTTCCACTCAGGTGTCTTTTTTTGCAGCTCATAATGAATCGCTGCGCCATCGACATTTTCCAAAGGAACGATCACCAAATTCAGGTGCTCTGCAACATCCTGATACTTCGGATCGGTTAGCAATTCCTTCAATAGTAGAAAAGCTCCGTTCGTACCTGACACTTCATTCGCGTGATGCCGCGCATTGATTATTTCTGATGGATAATTGGTCAAACGCTTGGTTCTCGATAAATAACCAGAATCGGCAGCTTTTGGCAATAATTCGATCGCATATATTTCTCGTCCTAAATAGGATGTCGCGATCTTGTAGACTGAAATCTGCGGCACACGTTTTAACTGCTGAATAATAGATAGATATTCCTCATATCCAATGACTTCCTCAGGATGCAAATCAATCTGATCAATCGTTAAGTCCTTAACTGCCTCTGGCGCCTTTTGAGGGACGTCAACTATAAAACGCTGCCCCTCAGCTTGAAAGATTAATTGTTTGTACAAACGAAAATCATAATCTTGACCAACTAATCCTTTACCTAAGAGACTTGCGTAGGCTTCTACAACCTCCGCCTGTACACCCTCAATCTGAATTGTTGCAGCTAAGCCCTGTGATCCATAATGAATGGACTGAAGATAACAATTGATTTCCCTGCGTTCAGGTGGATAGACGGCTTGTTTGCCCTTCACCACAATTTGAGGATCTTTGTTTACTTGTTCAAGAAGTGTGACTTTAAATTGAGGTTTTCCTTCTTTTTTCTGAACAATCGGTAAAATCAACCCCGGCTCTTCAAACATCTCACCATGAACGTCCAAGCCATAATTTTTGAAATAATCTGCTCCTGCAAAATAGAGGTCTTCATGCAACGCGTCCAAACTAGACAAAAGATCATTCCGACTTGTCAAACGTTCATCTGGTTCACTTGCAGTAATCTCTAATTGCAGCTGCGCGAAAAATGGCTGCTGTGCCTTAGTTGGCTTGCCATTCGTCCGCTCTTCAATCCATGAACGGCAACTTGGCAGCACCTCTTCCTGATAGAGTGTCCAAATTTTTTCAATATCTGTTGGGAATCGCTCCTCTAAAACAGGCACGTCATTAATCTTCACTTTCAGTCTTCCGGTTGGCGGATGAACCTTTCCCATCCCTGGATAAGCAGTTAGATACGGTCTTTCAGAATAACTGGCTTGATAAGCCCAGCGTTTCTCTTCCGTCTCTGTTTTCACTATCAGTTCATAGGTCAGCTCTTCTGAGCCGGAATAAGTAGCAAACGCTATCTGATCAGCCGACAGGTTGAAGGCCTTCATCAGATTATCTTGAATCGGATAAAGCTCTTGCAGATAACGAATCGGCAAATCATTCCATTTTTCCGGATCACGACCGTCTACATTATTATAGGTCGGTGTCGCACCAGATTCCTCTGTCCATTCCGTTACTCCCTCTGGCAAAAAGGGCTTAAAAGCTATTGTAACATTCTCAATTTTCTGACTTTTCAGCTTAGGTATAATGATGTCATTGATCCAGGAATACCCTTGCTTATGAGCACAAACCAGTTCAATCTTCCCATCTGCCTGACGAGCGGTCAGTTCCTTGTGAATCCTTTGTTGAAGCGCCTCGCGTACTTGCCAATCCTCACTGAGCACACCTGTAATTTCTACACGATCACCTGCATGAATTTTAGGATAAACAGAAGCTATTTTTTCTAAAAACTCATCAACCTCCCAAGTTAAATCGAAGGCCTTCTCGTAGGCTTCAATCATAGAACGATGATTGACAAAGGTTGAATCAGGAAATGCCACCTCAATCTCTTCCTGTCGTTGTGTAATTTCAGGTGACGCATACACCAGCTTCTCCTCAGCTGGCAAGCTTGCGGCATAAGCCAATTGACCATCGAGGTTTTTCATTGAAAAGCTCTCTACCAACTTTTGAAGATAGCTGCTCCAAGTCTCAAAAGCGGAAAGCTTTGGAAACTGTTCACACAAAATCGCCGAAAATTCCTCCAGCTCTGCTCCAGTTCCTTCTATAATAATTTGTTCGCCCTGTTTAAAAATTCGACAATTTTCTGCTTCTCGGAATAAAATTGCTGGACCACTCTCATAACTCTGGCTAAGCAGCCAATCCGTTATTGCTGTGGTCTCCATGCCAAAACGAAAAGCAATATTGCTGGCCGCAGCCATCATTGAAGCACTGCACTTTTCGGGTACAATCATCTTAACTGCTAGTTTATCTGGTAAAAAATCATGGTTTCGATCTTCTAAAAGCGGACCAGTACTAAATAATTTCTCTAACCCAGTCACTTCTCGCCATTCATAATCAATGACCCCCTCAGCATATTGATTTGTCGCTTGATAATCCTCTGGCGGTCTTTCATGCTTCTGCTTTTGTACAAGCTGTTTCATTAACTCTTGTTCAGTTGGCGTAGCCTCACCCATAGTCGTACTAGCAATTGGAAAAGTTGAATGTTCGCACATAAATCCTGAAATCAAAGCTGCTTGAATGGTCTGGCGTTGTTCAAGAAAAGCTAATTGTCCTTCTACTTTTAGCACATCATTTCCTCCCTACTGCTGTTTTTTAAACAATGTCCCAATCTCACGTCCAGCTAAAATATCATATAAGACATGTGGATCTCTGCCATTTGCTAGAACCATCGAGATATTTGCCGTTAAAGCCCCAGTTGCTGTTTTCAGCTTACTGCGAATCCCGCCGCGGCTTAATTTTCCTAAGCTAGGATCAGAGGCTTCAAATAAGCGTTGATCAATTTTACTTAAATGACGAATCATTTGTGCTTCTTCGTTGACTGACGGATTTTCCGAATACAGGCCGTTCACATCGGTCAGCATGATTAATAAATCAGCATCAACTGCCTCAGCGATCAATAAAGAGAGCTCATCATTGTCTTCAAATTTTGTTCTATGCTCCCCTTCATCCACCGTCACCGCGTCATTTTCATTCACAATTGGTAAAATTCGACGGTCCAAAAGCTCTTGAATCGTTTTGTCGAAAGCCCGCCGATTTTCAGGGACTGTTAAAATATCTCTACTCAATAACAGCTGTCCGATATTCTGATCGCGCTTCTTGAACTCAGCTTCGTATAAGCCGGTTAGAATGCCTTGTCCAACAGCCGCAGCTGCGTATTTGGATACCTCACCTAGTTGGACTGTTCCAGCACCAACAGCCCCTGAAGATACTAAAATAATTTTCTTCCCTGATCTCATTAATTGGGCCAATACGCTGGCTAATTTTGAGATAGCTGATTCAATTATTCCCGTTTCCGGCGATACTAATAAACTTGTTCCAACCTTTATAACTATGATATCTGCCTTTTTTATTTCTTCTCTCATCAAATACACCTTAACTATAAAAAACAGACGATTAAACTATATAAAACAGCAATCGACCATTACAATTCTTTTATTTTGTGCTAATCATATCACAAAGATATCTACATGAAAATATTTTATTTTTAATCGCCCACTTTTATCTCATTCATTTTGGGTTTATAAAAGCGTTTTTCTCTTTGTTTTTAATTGTTTGGAATATCCGCTTACAAAACAGACGTTATATTATAAGCGTGATATAAAATATTTTTTAGAGAAATAGAGCAATTAAATATCATCACAATTCATAATAAATAATCAAATAAAGTGAAATGTTCGAATTTTCCATTTGAAATAATCAAACGTCCAAGATTATTTTCATGTTTTAAAAAAATAACCTCACTAAATTTCTTGAAGGAAAAGATGAAACTTCTTTTAAGGCATCTAAGAAAACTATAAAAAAATAATGGACCAACGAAAAAATTGCTAAGCAAAAATTTCGTTGATCCATTCGATTCATTTATCTTTCAAAAAAAATCTACTCTGTATCGTCTTACATCAAGCTTTGATACAACTCAATAATCTCAGAAACACTAGCATCGCGAGGATTCCCTGGGGTACAGACATCCTTGAAGGCATCTTCCGCAATTTTAGGAAGATCCTCCGATTTCACACCTAATTCAGAAATAGTCGCTGGAATCCCGACATCCTTACTTAACTGATCGATCGCCTCACAAGCCGCGGTTCTAACTTCTTCTATACTCATTGTCTCAATTGCTTCTATTTGTAATACTTCGGCGATTTCCCGGTATTTTTCTCCAGTGAAATCCTTATTGAATTTCATTACTGTCGGTAATAGCGCGGCACAGGCTACGCCATGAGGAATATTATACCAAGCACTCAACGGGTGAGCCATTCCATGAACCAGTCCTAAACCAACATTTGAAAAGCCCATCCCAGCAATGTATTGACCTAACGCCATTTCTTCGCGGGCTAATTGTTTTTCATTCACTGAGTCTCTCAATGAACGACCGATGATCTCGATTGCTTTTAGATGTAGCATATCGGTTAATTCCCATGCACCTTTAGTAATAAAGCCTTCAATGGCATGAGTCATGGCGTCCATCCCCGTCGAAGCAGCTAGCTTTTTCGGCATGCCCATCATCATGTCACTATCAACGAAAGCGACGATTGGAATATCGTTCGGATCCACACAGACAAACTTGCGATGATTCTTTTCATCGGTAATAACATAGTTGATCGTTACTTCTGCGGCAGTCCCTGAAGTTGTAGGTACGGCTAGAATTGGCAATGAAGGATTTTTTGTCGCTGCGGTTCCTTCTAAGCTTAATACATCGGAAAATTCTGGGTTAGTCATAATGATCCCAATCGCTTTGGCCGTATCGATCGGTGAGCCACCACCGATTGCGATAATCGCATCCGCCTTTGAAGCTTCAACGAAGGCTACGCCATCCTTCACGTTTTGAACTGTTGGATTAGGAACGATCCCATCATAAATGTCATAAAAAACATTTGCTTGGTCCAGCAATTCAGTTACTTTGGTTGCCACTTTAAAGTCAATTAATCCTTTGTCTGTAACCACAACGACTTTTTTAAAGCCGCGCTTTTCAATTGCAGGAACGATGTTTTCAATCGCACCTTTGCCAAAATAAGATGTTTCATTCAAGATCATTCTATTTACTGTCATTTGTTTTCCTCCATCTAATGTGTTTATTTTCACAATATTATTTAACAAATTGGAGGGTTGCCCCTCCGATTCATTTAGCTATTTAGATACCCTTCTCTAGGTGTTACACCAAAGCTGTCGGCTAATAAACGTAAGTTTTCATCGCTAATAGTTTGCTTGACGCCGCCTTGAGCGCACACATAAGTGTAAACTTCTGCCGCCTTTTCAGCCGTTTCAATCAGACCAAATACCTCATCCATATCTTTTCCTGCACCATAGATCCCGTGCTGCGGCCATAAAACTAAGCGCGTTTCCTTCATTTTTGCGGCTGTCGCCTCACCTATTTCGGTTGTTCCAGGAACAATCCACGGAAGAATGGAGACGCCCTCTGGAAAGACCACTAAGCATTCCGTACACATTTGCCACAAGGTACGAGTAAAGACTTTTTCATCTAAATCGTGGGTAAAGCTCATCGCCAATAAATGTGTCGCATGGTTATGCATAATGATGCGATTTTCAGGATCAACCTCTAGTCGTGCCATATGACTCATGAAGTGACTCGGCAGTTCGCTAGTAGGAACCGCGCCATTTTCCAATCCCCATAGCAGCTGTAAGGTTTTTCCATCTTCTTTTACGCGGATAACTCCTAAATTTTCCGCTGGATTCGCTTGAACATTTTTAAAGTACTTGCCAGAGCCGGTCACGATAAAATATTTCCCTGCTAATGAAGCAGCATCAAAGATCATCGGAATTTCCCGAATGACTTCAGTCGGGTCTAAAAACGGTAATACTTCATTTTCCTCCAACAAATAGCTGATATTTCCGCCATTGCGTTCATCCCAGCCTAGTCGGTATAAATTAGTCGTTACCTCGATCATTTCTTCTACATAGTTTGCGTTTAATATATTGTTCTTTTTCAACACGTTTTCCCTACTTTCTTAAGCTTAAAACATCTTTTTCATAGTGCTTAACCTCTGTTAACCAATCCAGACCAACCGGTACATTGTTGATTTCGCAGAAGTAATTCCAAACATCCGCAAATGGAAAGTCCTTCAATTCCTCGATCATTGCTAGGCGAGTCGTGTAATCGCCAGACAATTCGATTTCCTTAAGCGTATCAGTTGGTTCAAGCATCGCCTTCAACAGTGCTTTTTGTGTATTGCGAGTACCAATCACCCACGCGGCTACACGATTGATCGTCGCGTCAAAGAAGTCTAAGCCAATGTGTGTTTTCTTAAGCAGATCGTTGCGAACCAATTCACGTCCAATTTCCTGTAATTCATCGTCCATGATTACCACATGATCACTATCCCAACGAACTGGACGGCTAACATGGAGTAAAATCCCATCACTGAACAAGCCTAATGAGGATAATTTATTTGAAATGACCTCTGTAGGATGAAAATGACCTGCGTCTAAACAAATCAACTTATCGCGAGTCAAGCCATAACCCATATAGAACTCATGGGAACCAACAGTATACGCCTCGGCACCAAGTCCAAAGAGCTTACTTTCCACTGCATCTAAGGTGTGGCCAGGATCAAGCTTCTCAGAAAAAATCTCATCCAATGCTGTCATCAAGCGTTCTCTCGGTGTATAGCGATCGATCGGATTGTCTTTGTAGCCATCTGGTACCCAGAAATTATTGACACATACCTGACCAGTTTCTTTCCCGAAATATTCAGCGATCTTACGAGAACGCTTGCCATGTTCGATCCAAAATTCGCGAACCTCAGAATCCGGCGAAGCCAAGGTAAAACCGTCTTTAAACATGGGATGTGAGAAAAAGGTCGGATTAAAATCTAAGCCCAAGCCTTGATTTTTGGCCCAATCAACCCATTTTTCAAAATGCTTCGGCTCAAGTTCATTTAGATCGACTTTTTCATCTGTATCCAAGTAAATCGCATGCAGATTCAATTTATGCTTACCAGGAATTAAGGAATAAGCTTTTTCCAAGTCTGAGCGTAATTCTTCCGGCGTGCGAGCGCCCCCTGGATAATTTCCTGTAACTGAGATTCCGCCAGAAAGCTCATCATCACTCAAAAAGCCTTTAACATCATCTCCCTGCCAAACATGCATCGAGATCTTTACTTCGGCTAATTGCTTTAATACCGCATCTGTATCAACATTCATTTTTTCATAGGCCGCCTTAGCAGCTTGATATTTTTGAGTTACTTCACTCATTTTCCTTGCTCCTTTTTTCGATAAATTTTTTATACTTTTCTAATACTTCGTGATCACAGGCTTGTGGTAAATGCTTGCTAAATGTGAAGGAATCCAAAATACATTGGCGTCCAGTTTCAATCGACTCAAATTCTTTTGTAGCAACCATTTGCATCAGAATATTTCCGATTGCTGTCGCCTCTCCCGGTCCTGCACTGATTTCAATTTGCGCGACATCAGCGGTAAGCTGGTTAAGAAACTTATTGTTAGAACCACCGCCAACGATGTGCAGTTTACTAAGCTTGTCATTGGTTCCGGTCATTTTTTCCAGCTTCTCTAATTCACTGGCATAACAAAGGGCTAAATTGTCATAAATACAGCGGGCAATCGCGCCTGGTGTTTCAGGTATCGTCTGCCCGGTTTTTTTACAATAATCTTGAATAGCGGAAATCATGTTTTTTGGATTTAAAAAGCTCTCATGATTCACATCAATGAATTGTTGAAAAGGGGCTTCCTTTGCGGCCAGTTCTGCTAGATCAGGAAAACTATATTGATAGTCTTGCATTCGAGCGACTTCTTGAATCAACCACATTCCCATAATATTTTTTAAAAAGCGAATCGTGTTATGGGCGCCCCATTCATTCGTGTAATTTTCATTAAAGGCTTCTCGACTAACATTTGCTACCTTCGTTTCGACTCCTAAAAGTGACCAAGTCCCACTTGATATATAGCCCCAATCCCGGCCCTGTCCCGGTGTTCCGAGAATCGCCGAGGCGGTGTCATGACTAGCCACTGAAACAAAGGTCGCCTCAGGCAAATCAAAATCAGGAAATTTCTCCTTCACCAGCGAACCTAGAATGGTTCCAGCATCTACTAACGGCGGCAGCTGATCTTTACGAATTCCGACTAAATCTAACAACTCTTCATCCCAAGTATCATTGGCAGGATTTAGCAGCTGCATGGTCGAAGCATTCGTCTTTTCCGTTACGGCCTGATTGGTAAAGACATACCCAAGGTAATCTGGAATCAATAATAATTTATCGGTTTTCTCTAGCAGTTCTCTTTGTTCAACCAACAGCTGGAAAATTGTATTAAAGGATTGGATTTGTATCCCGGTCTTCTCATACAACGTTTCCAAGCTCATAAGTTTTTGAAACTTCTCGACTGCGTTTTTCGTTCGGCTATCTCGGTAGGCGATCGGATCACCTAAAAGAGTGCCATCCTTGTCCACAAGACAATAATCAACCGCCCAAGTATCAATACCGACGTAGCAATGTTCAATGCCGCTTTGCTTTACTTTTTCTAAGCCAACGACAATCTCCTGAATCAAATAGTTGATATCCCAACGCTGAAAACCATCCAATAGCCGAAAACCATTTTTAAAACGATGAACTTCGGTCAAGGTCAGCTGCCCATCAATCAGTTCACTTTTCATCAAGCGACCGCTAGAGGCACCAATATCAATAGCAATATATATTTTCATTACCTGCTCCTTTCACTTTATTGATAGAATATTAAAAATTGAGATTTGATGACTCAATCTCGTATACTCAACTTATGATGTTATTCTACAACCATATGTAAGCTTTTACATTACACGATTTTGATGTATAATTGCATTATCTTGGTGAAAGGAAGCTCACAATGACTTATTGGGAAAAAGCCAACCATTCATGGACCGCTGATTCAACTAGATTTATTCTTACTCCAAAGCAAAAAAGCCGCGATTTATTTTATTACATTCAAGAAATCGGCTACTTTAAGGCAAACAAGCCGTATTTTACCGAACGAGAGAATCTTCCCTCCTATTTGATGAAATTCACCTTGTCTGGTACTGGGGAGCTGCATTACAAAGACGAGGTCTATACTCTAAAAGCGGGGGATATTTTTTTCATTGATTGTAAGAGCTACCAGTATTATAAAACCATCAGCAGCGAACCCTGGGAGATGGATTGGGTTCACTTTTCTGGTGGAAACACTGAAAACTTCTATCACGAATTCATCAAAAATGGCTCGAATGTTCTACATACGAACTCAGAAAACGCGCGAAATAACCAGATTCACTTACTCATGGAGAAATTATTACAGCTGCAAAAGGAACCAAATGCCAAAACAGACTTTGAATCCTCTGTCCTAGTGCATGAATTATTAAATGAGCTGATTCTGCAAAAATACCAAATGGACTTTGCGGACAGCGAAATTCCTGAATACATTCTGAATGTGAAAAGCTATATCGACGAGAATTACCGTCAGGGCGTTACCCTAGAGGAGTTAGAAAAACATTTCCATCTAAATAAATATCAAATCGTCAAAGACTTTTCGAAATTCATGGGGCAGCCTCCAGTGGATTATCAAATAAGCTGCAAAATTTCCTATGCGAAAGATTTGCTTCGGTATTCCAATCTTTCAATTAAGGAGATCTCATTAGAAGCAGGTCTGGACAATTTTGCTTACTTTAGCCGCCTCTTTAAAAAAAAGACCGGGATTTCTCCTAGTGAATACCGCAGAACAGATCGAGTGATTAAAGAATAAGTTGACAATCAGCTAAAAAGCCCGATCATTCATCCAATGATCGGGCTTTTAACGAATAGAACTATCTTAAAACTCTAGTTCAACATCTTCAATTCCATAGTTCTGCGGTTGATACTCTCCATAATAAGCGGCCAACGGAGACTTGTTTAAATAATTATTCAATGTACTGCCAACAATGATCTCCAGCTCAATCGTTTCAGCACGTGATTGCTTATCCAAAGGGTATTCTCCTGTGAGAGGATTTCCTAATATTTCATGACCATTGATCTTCACCGTTAAGCTGCCTTCCGCATTTTTAATACAAACTTTTTTAGGTGTTTTATCCTCTAATCTAAAATCAGTACGATAAATCCCCACTCCTGAGAGAGGCTCAAAATCTGAAAGCTCATTCCAATAGCTTAATTCGAGTAATTGTCTTTGCTTAGTATTCTTTTTAATTGCTAGTGAATCAATCGAATCCATTTCCCAACTTTCTACAGTCAGTGCCCAAAGCTGGTTCTTAAGTGATAACCTTTGATTTGCATTTTCCTCCAACCCTTCCGTCGTTCCCTTTTCCAGAAGCTCAAACACCCGACATTCTTTCGCCAGCAGTCGGTCATTTCTTACAGCACCTAGTTCACCCGTCCATAAAAACCATTCACGAAGTCGATAGGTTTTAAAAAGCTGTGAAAGTGAGAGACTTTCCTCGCCTTGATTGTAGCAAACCACTAATTTATGCTCTTCACCTGATCGTTGATACGTCAATAAATTACCTGATTCATTCGAGCACTCAGATATCCCAAGAACATCCACTAGCTCTTTTAAATCTTTTGAATCTTGATAAATAACTGCAAGTCCGCGATTTTGCCAATCGGCGATTGCTTCTTTTACTTCTTTTGTTAAATTCTCTCCCTTGGGAATAAGCAAGCTACGATATTCGGCCCCTTTTGTGAACAGCTGATTATTCTCAATTGTTACGGATTCTGAGAACAAGCCCTCAGTCATCACTTGGTACCGGTAGCCTAATCGCGTTAATTGTTTTCCAACCTTGACTTGCTTGTTTTCACTGGCGTTATGTCCTGACTGATAGACTAAAACATCCAAGCAATTTTTTCCGTACCGCAAGAGTTCGTGCAAGCGACCTAAATACGTTGTATAAGAGTATAGCTGATTCCAAACAGGCTGACGTGGCCCCCATGGTTCAGCGAATCCTCGTCCGCCAAGCATCGGATTGAAGGCAGAAAACCCTGGCCACCGCGCTCCTGGTGCGTACTTGAAGGGAAAACCATGCCAATAGGTTTGATTGACTCCAGCCATGTAATTTTTATGAAGCGTTTCAAATAACTGTGATAAGGTCGTTGCATAGCCTTGAAAAAGATAAGCTCCCGCTTCATCGGATAGAATACTGTTACCGCCAAAATCGCGTCCGGCAGCTAATAGTCGAAAAGCATCATTGCCATCCTCACCAAAGCCCAACGATTCTCCCTCTACGATATCTAATTTTGCAGCGGCAGCGGCAGAATCGATCGCCCAGCCATAAGGCTGCGCGCGATAGTTCAAGCCTAATGAATTTGCCCACTCCTTCAATGGAGCTAAATGATACTCCTGATAAAGCTGATTCAGCACGTTAAAATAGTCATGTCGGAGTTCTCGAACCTTCTCTTCCTTTTCCTGTTCCACCTGAAAACTAGAGCTTTCAACCCCTAACCCTTTATCCTGATTGATTCCTAAAACAAAGGACAGGAATGGACGAATATCATACCCAACTCGTTTTTTAAATTCCTGCAAAAGATTCGTAGTCCAATGCCCTACTGATTGCAACTCCAATGAATCTTCAAAAAAGCAATCACCAACATCTTTCAATAGTGCCAAAAACTCCGAATCAAAAAAGAAATTTTTCTCCCAGAGTGATTGGATCAATGCCGCCCCCTTTGGAGAAAAGTGATCCACTACGTATGCATATGGGTCCATTACATCTGGTCGATTGGCACTTCCCATCGAAAACATATTAACTCGTTGACCAGTTCCTCTTTCATAAATCGCAATAATCAGACTCTCTGGATGCAGCGAAGTGACTGCTTCTGTTAGTTTCCCATCTTTTACCTTTGAGGTGATTTCCACTAACGAATCAAATTGAATTTCATCACTGATTACCGTATAGGCTTTCTCCCACGGCACAGCTGGCGGCATCTCTACCTCCTTATGTGCGACATGGGCAGCAAGATAAACAGCAATTAAATTATTCTTTATCTCATCACCGTTGATTTTCTTAGACGTTGTCAGATAGTGAGGAGGACATAGCTCCTCGATCATCGCTCCTTCAGCGATACTATCTGAAAAAGAACACGTCCCATATACTAACTCCTTGGCCGTGCCAAAATCATTTGGATCAGCTTCGTTTGTTGATGCAGGCCAGTGGGGACCGACTGTCAAATCAACCGATAAACCATATTTTTTTGCAGATTTCATTGCCTGCTTCACAGAAATACGCCAATTTTCACTCGTAAAGCCATACTTCTCAGGCGTTAAAACTTGTGCATCCTCTTCGGAGATCGCGTCATAGACATCAGAAATTTCAACTCCGCCAAAACCTGCTTCAGCAATCTCCTTCAGCTCTTGATCTAATTCCTCTAGATGATGCGCCACGTACCCGCCTGGCCACCAGTATCTTAATCTTGGTCGACTTTCCTTTGCCGGCTGCTTAAATTTTTCTCTCATTGACTTCATTCCTTCACACCTTCTTTTCCTCTAAAAAACGCATACTTTTCTTTTGAAAATTCGAGACAATCGCTCCAACTGCTACTATTAAAGAAATGACACAACCAATCAGCATCGCTCCAGAGGCAGTTGAACCAATCAACATTTGATTTAAGAAGTTGATGATGGCTGGGCTTAAAAAACCTCCGATAGAATTTGCGGTAGACAAGACCGCCATTCCCATTGGTATCAATATCGGATGAACTAAGATAGTTATTAAAAAAGGTGCCTGTGAGAAAAACAATGCCTGACCAGCACCTGACAGAAAACTACCAATGATTGCCAATGGTAAATTTCCCGCAAATGCTAAAATAAGTAACGAGACACCTTCAATTACAAAGGCAAACGCGATCATATGTGACTTCACTAGTTTAGAAATCTTGCCGACACAAAGCCCGGTAACTAATCCGCCTAACTGCGCCAACATCGTCACCATTCCTGAAATATCACTTCCACCTAAATTATTCTCACTAATCAAAAGAGAAATATTGTTATTAAAGGCATTATTGACTACCATGAAGCAAAAACCCATCAACGCCACAATCAGAACTCGTTTATTCACACTTTCTCTCAGCGAATGCTTTTCATGTTGTTCTTGCTTTTCTTCATTGCTGGTTTTTGGCAGACAAACCCAGGCAATAACAAAAACCAGTGCTGCAAAAACGTAAGTTAAATACGACTGGTACCAAACTCTAGCTCCTAAATTCCCGGATACGAACATCAAGAACATCGTTCCTATACTGACAAAGGAAACCTGTTTCCCCATTGCTCCTTGACGCTCCTCCACGGGGAAATAATCAGCGATCAATCCCGGAATTACATTCGTGATAAATCCGACGCTTACCCCAATTAATCCTGAGCAAATAATTAGAGTAATCAGTTGATGATGAAAAAAATACGGAATTAGTCCAAAAATACAGGTAGCGGCCGCACCGATTAAAGCAATCGTGCGTTTAGAAATCGAAAGAGCAATCCTCCCTACCGCAAATGCCGCCACGATTCCTGTTAAATTGGCGACAGATAAGATCATTTGAATTTGACTGATTCCGTTATTTGGGAACGCTCCAACAATTGCACCTAAAACTGGGGACATCAGCAAAGTAGCCATTGAAAGCATACTTAAAGAAAAAATCCCTACTTTAATTCTTAAACTCGTTTGCATTTTAAACTCTCCTTTATGTGGTATTTGAACTTGTAAGGTAATCTTAAATGCTAAAGAAAACGGATACAATGCGTGAAACGAGCTATTAACTGTGATAATATGACCTAAAGGAGCGATCTATATGAAAAACGAGCCGTATTTTCGTCACGTCGAACACATTCCGAGAATTGATCAAACGAAGAATTCCTTAAGTCCCTATGTTATTGTTGACCCAGCATTTGATCCCTATCGTGAACTTCATGACAAAAAAGAAATAAGCCTACCGCTAAAAAATATTCTTTCAAACCTTGACCTAGATGACCAATTACACTTTGCCATTGTCTCCCATTACTTGGATCTTCCGTCCAATTTGCATTATCACGATTATATTGAGATTGTCTATTTACCTGAGGGCAAACTACTGAATGTAGTTAATCACACCCCATTCATTATGGAATCCGGTAGTCTTTTTTTGATCAATCAAGAAATCCCTCATCTAGTTGCTTGTTTACCTAATGAAAAGTTGAAGCCGATGGTGGTAAATCTGTTGATTCATCCCCAAATTTTTGATGCCTTCCAAGAGACAACGCGGCAGCCAGCTACGTTGACTAGTCAGCTGTTCAACTTTGGTGATTACCTTATTTATCATCGCTCGGATTTAGAGAATGTTCATTACTATTTACAACGGTTGATCACCGAATATTATCAAGCGAACTATACTTTTTCTTATACTGTGTTAGGGTATCTGATGATTTTTTTAGAAGAACTAGTTAAATTACAGCATCCGTTGAATAAAACGACAGATAGACTTACTCAAGACGTTCTTGACAGAATTAAAAAGGACCCCGCAACTGTTTCGCTAGAACTTTTAACAAAAGAACTTTCTTATAGTAAAGGGTATCTTTCACGACACATAAAAAAACAAACGGGCAAAACTATTTCGCAGCTTATTACCGATGAAAAATTAATACTTGCGGAAAAATATCTCTCAGAAACCTCAAAAACCATCTCTGAGATTTCAGAGATGGTGAATTATCAAAGTGAAAGCCATTTTTACCGCCTGTTTAAAAAAAGATTCCAGCTGACACCTAAACAATATCGGCTTTTGATAAAACAACTTTTCACAATTTTTATTTAAGAAGGGGCTAGAGCTGTTTAATTGAGCTTAAACCCTTTAAATCGATTTTACTTGCGATACCCAGTGCTCCATCGTCTTTCTGTTAGAGCTTGTTAATTCTCTTCCTTGAACCCATTTTGCCTGTTCATTGGTAGCTTCTTTCAGGGCTTGATCACTAGATCCAAATCCACTGCCGCCTGACGTGCAGAAGGGAATGATTGTTTTCCCCTTCCAATCATACTGCCGGAAAAAAGCTTCTACGATTTTAGGCGCCTTGCCCCACCAGATGGGATAACCAACAAAGATTACTTCATAATTGGCTAGATCGAGTGAATTTTCAACAAGTTCTAGCTTATTCGTAGAGCCAGTCATCTCCAGGCTGCTGCGACTATTGGGATTATTCCAATCTAAATCAGCGCTAGTATACGGTTGCTTCGGTTCAATCTCAAGGATATCCGCACCAAGAATTCCAGCCAGCTGAGTGGCTGTCCGTCGCGTTTTTCCACTTGCTGAAAAGAAGGTAACTAACTGTTTTTGTGTCATTTCTCGTTCGCTCCTTTGGTTTAGACTTTATTCGAATTACAATTTTCCGCCAAATACTGGGAAGAAGCCGTGTTCTCCGTAATCATCGATTTTTTCAATGGTCTTCAGCATTTCCATATCTGCATCGCTGATTTCAAAGTTCAACTCTGCATTGTTTTTCATATGATCCGGATTGCTTGTTTTCGGGATCACGACAATTCCTAATTGCAAATCGTATTTCAGGCTAAGCTGTGCCACGCTGACATCGTACTTCGCGGCGATAGCTTTTACGTCTTCGCGATTTAAAACTGCTCCGTGACCAATAGGCGAATAGGCCTCAACTTGGATGCCATTTGTCTGACAAAACTCGATTAGTTCTAGCGGTGTATTTCCAATATGACACAACACTTGATTCACCATTGGCTTGATCTCCGTATTTTCCAACAGATTTTCTAAATCCTCTTGTAAAAAATTAGAAACACCAATGGCTTTTACCTTGCCAGCTTTGTAGGCAGCTTCTAACGCTTTCCATGCTTGAATATTTCCTTCAAAGTAGCGATCCTCTGACTGATTCACTTCCTTCCATGGTTGCGGGCTGTGAATAATCATTAGATCGAAATAATCTAAGCCGGCTTTACGAAGAGAGTCATCAATAGAGGCAGCCGCACCTTCGTAAGTCTTTTCCTCAGCCGCAACCTTGGTTGTGATAAAAAGCTCCTGACGGTCGACTCCACTTTTTCTAACTCCTTCACCAACACCCTTTTCATTCCCATAAGCTTGCGCAGTATCAATATGACGATAGCCTAAAGCAATCGCATCAATCACCGCTTGTTCTGTCTGCTCATCATTCAGTAACCAAGTTCCTAAACCTAAAGCTGGGATTTTTACCCCGTTGTTTAATTCAAACTCATTCGTGTAAGTCATCTAAAAACCTCCAAAATATAGTATCATTTTCATTGCTTACTCTTATCATAACCCTAAAGTCAGCTTTAGGTTCAAGCCCTTATATAAAAAAATTTCAAAACAAAAAAGCTATAGGATAAAGCTCCGGAATCCTTTAACAGCTTGAATAAGCGCGCCAGAATCTTTTAAAAGTTTTTATTGATATCTTTAAAGAGAGTATTTTGTTGCCTTCGGATCAGACTTTTAAAAAACTATACAACGAAGGGAGCTCTCAATTAAGACAGCTCCCTTTGATTTCTTCTATCTATTAAACAACTTTATTGAACGCCTCCACTAAGAAGACTCTTCAGAAATAGTTTCTTGTCTTTTTCGTTCCGCAATTTTTTTCTGCAGCTCTATATCATAATTCCGTGCCTGAGGAATTAAAACATTTACCACGCCGCAAACCAAGGTGCCGATGCCTGCAATCATAAACATTTTTTCAACTCCGATATTATCCGCGATCGGTCCAGCAAAAATCAAGCCCACAGGACCTGTGATACTCATCAATGAATTAATGACACCTAAGACTCGGCCTAAATATTTAGGTTCGTAGCTTTGCTGAATCATGGCCATTAATAAGGTATTGAAATAGGGTGTCGCGAAGCCTGCAATGGCATTTAAAGCTACGAACACCATAAAGCCTTTTTGTGTTCCTGGCAATAATCCACTTAATCCGATGGTTACCCCAATAACCAAATAAGAAAAAAGAATCGGCAGCATGCGATTTTTCCATTTACCAAACAGGCCAATCACTGCGCCGCCAGCCAACATCCCAGTCGCCTAAATCACTTCGATCAAACCTGCTTGCCCCACCGTCCCCTTAAAATAGTCCATCGTCATTAAAGGATATAGACTAGCTGCTGGCATAAAGATCAGCATGAACACCGAGCCAATAAGCGTAATATACCAAAGACCTTTATTTTCAATCAGCCTCTGCAGGCCAAACTTTGAATCCGCTAAAATATGAATCCTTTCCCCTTCGGAAACAACATGAGGAATCGTTACAAAAAGCAGCAGCCCAACACCAAGAATAGCACCAAGTACGTCAAACAGAATCAGCCAATTCATCGGAATAATCGAGAAAAGAAAAGCGCCCATTGCTGGGGCAATAATATAGTTGGCCGATTGAACCATTCCAAGCTGGCCATTCACTTTAGTCAGTTCCTCTTCCGGCACCATCGTCGGCAGAATTGACTGAATGATCGGCATTTGGAACGTTTGAGCGACCGCCCGAACAAACAGCGATACAAAGACAAGCCATAATGGAAATTCAGGGGAAATCGTCCCCGTAATCGAAAGGATCAGCGCAAAGAGCGCGACAACAATATCAGTAATAATTAACAGAAATTTTTTATTGCGTCGGTCCACAACTGGTCCAACAAACGGACTCAGCACGACCATCGGTATCATCCCTAACAATGTAGCAAAGCTTAAAACCGTTGCGGAACCAGTTATCTTGGTCAAATACCAAATGATAGAATACTGAACGATCATACTGGTTATTCCAGATAAAAACTGTCCAGCAAGAAAAAAATACAAGTTTCTCCGCCATTTAGTCGGCAACGATGAATCTATTTTATTATTCATCTATCAAACACTCCTATTAGATAAAAGCAAGGAAACAATCAACAAAAACAAAACGATTGAATGGAAAGCTGCTGTTCTATTGGATAATGCCCAAACAGCTCCAACTTAAAGATTATCTTTGATGATAGCCTAATATAGTAGGTGACACAAGTTGCAAGGCTGACCAAAATGGCACCACGGGAATGGTTGAAGAAAAGTCGGTTTCTAAGCGTAAACAAAACAATCGCTAAACATGCGGTGTTCAGCGATTGTTATCTTAGTAAATTTTTATCCAATGAATGATTGATGTCTTTGAATCTCTGCTTTGCGTCTAGTTTGAAACCATCACAAACATTTAAAGTAAACCTCATATATCCATCTATTTGAAGTTAACCTTTAAATAGTTTGATCACTTTTCTTTGCTGATTCTCTATGTCTTGACTGTGCTCCTCTATCTGCCACTCCTCTTCCATAAGTACCAGTTCGTAGGGAACATTTTTAGGAAGGATTATTTCCCCTAGGACTTCTGAGCCGCGCTGAGTCCATTGGAGCTGGATCATGCCAGTTTACTTCTGAAAAACTCGGATCTTCCAATAGAGCAAATTATTCAACAAGTCGGCTACAAGAATATGAGCTTCTTCTACAAAATGTTTCATGATCGATACCATGTCTCTCCAAATAGCTACCGCCATTCTAATAGTTGAATTTCTTATCCACTATCGATTCTGTAAAAACAATAGCACCTAGTCTGTCATTAAAGACAAACCAAGTGCTATTTTGTTCTTTTATAAGTGAGTAGTTATTGGCGATTAACCACACTTTCAACTTTTCCGCAAAAATTGTACCCCACTTAAACCCATCAAAAGCACACCACAAATAATAACCAACCACTGAATTCTCACCGCATCCGCCAGCGGTCCAAAAATAGCTGTCCCTAACGGCATAAAGCCGCTGTAAATCGTTCCTAAAAGTCCGAAGATCCGTCCCTGTTTTTCAGCAGGCACGTGCTCTTGCAGAATCGTGGTGGTTGAAGATTGCACGACTGGAATAAAAAAGCTCATGAAGAACATACAAAGTGCGAACAGCCAAAAATTATACATAAAACCAAGTGCTAGTGAAATCACTCCGAAGCCCAGCAAGCCGAAAATGAGAGTCATCATTCGATCCTTAAATCCTCCCCAAATACCTAATAAGATACCGCCTAACACCATCCCTGCAAAACCTGTCATTTCATTAACAGTTAGATACATATAGCTGTCTCCGAAAGTTCGCTCAATCAACAGTACCGTTAAAAAACTGGACGGTACACTCAAAAAGATAAACGAACCATAAGTTAAAAGTAGACGCTTCACCTTCTGATCTTTCACGGCGTAGGAAATGCCTGCCTTCATATCTGTAAAAAATGAAGTGGATTGCTTCTGCTGCGCACCTTTCTGTTTGGTGATGGTTATAAAGCAAAGGATGATATTACCGATAATTGCCGTTCCTACATCTAATAACAGAATCCAATAAAACGAACCCACCGCTAAAATGGCGCCCGCCACTGCTGGTGAAGCGAACTGTACGATAGACATCATACTGCCATTGATTCCGTTGTAACGGATCAGCTGGTCTTCCAGAACGATTTGTGGAATAACCGCACTCACGGCTGGCGTCTGAATCCCTGATCCGAATGACCGCAGTGCAGACACCACTAGAAGCAACGGCAGGATACTCGCTGTTTCTCTAAAAAATACCACAATCGCTAAAAGTAATGTCACGGCAGCAATGCTCAAGTCTGCAAATATAATCAGCCGTTTTCTCGGATAGCGATCCGCCCATACTCCGCCAAAAAGGGAAATAACTGTCTGCGGAACCGTCGAACTCAACGTCAGCAGCGTCAGCCATAAGCCAGAGGATGTCTCTAATGCGACTTGCCAAATGATGGCCATTTGAACAATCGATGACCCGAACAAGGTGATGGCTTGGCTAGTGATAAACAGGATCGTTTTTCGACGCCATACCTGCTCTTTTTGTATTTCATTTGTTTCCATACTATCCCCCACTTTCTTGTCACCAGAGTAGTCTACTAGGAAAAAAGCAGGTGGTGGTATGGTGGAGGGTTAATTTTCGCTCAAAGCCTAAAAAAGCTCAATCCTGATTAAAAGGATCGAGCTACAAAAGAGCTATTTAAAAATCTGCACAAAAGCCACATTAGCATTTCTTTTTCTCGCCACATGCTCTTGAGGATGTTATTCACGTTCATTAATTTTTTATTGCTCTTCAATCGGTTGATATGAAGCATCAAGTATGCTACCTCTTCATTTAAAATACATCTAAACTATCCTGCGTTCAGTTAAAATCTGTTATTTAAATGATTTATCAGAATGCTTAATCGGGTTACGTATTTCAGTGCATTAACCTTCTCACTTTGCCTTTTTATTACGGCGCCTGTTCCGAATCATTCACTATCTTTAAATTTCAACCTTCTCTATTGTTTGAGGTTCATTTCGGTAACGATACCTGATATGTCGATTTCATAAATCGCCCTTCTCATACAGATTACCATGATTTCATTACGCTTCTTTTCAAGATAATCTATATTTATTTTTGATGTGAAACCCCTCTCAAAAAGTACGATTACCGATAACTATGAATCAAATCTTATTATTACACGTTTTGACACACGAGAATCGCATGATTACTGACACCTGTACAAGAACGGCTCTTAAACATGAAATCCATCAGCTCTACCCATGCAGCATATTTTTCATCATTCATGTGATTGATATCCGTTGGGTTCAGTGTAAAATCAACGCCAACATTATCAAGCACCTGTAATCCGCAATCAGAAGCTTCTTGTTCTAATTCCTCTGGTGATGTATAAAAAAAGACCTCAGAAAATAAATCATCTCTGCCTTGTCTTAACACCAAATCCCCCGTTTGCTTATTGGGATATTGTTCTTTCAACTGATCATCCAGACAAGCTCGTAAATACGCTCCTGCCTTATTAATATAGGCAAAAAGAAGGATTCCTTTCCTTTTACAGATTCGTTTGGTTTCAAGCAATACTTTTCTCCGTTCTTCAACCGGCAGATGGTATAGCGGCCCAAAAACTAGTACCAAATCATAGGAGTGGGCGTCGATCTTTGTTAGATTGGTCGCATCTCCAACTTCGGCACTTAAATTAGAAAGCGCCTGTTCCTTTATTTTTGTTTCAAAGCATTGGATATGTTTAGGGACTAGATCGATACCATGATACGTCTTACATTTATTTGATAGATAACTACCGTAATAGCCGGTCCCACAGCCAAGCTCGATGACTTTCTGCTCTAAATCCGTATACTTGTCCAACACTTTTTTAGTATATGCAAATTCAATCCGTTCCGACCGAGATCCATATGCTCGTTGATCTTCATCAAAATATTGATAATTTTCCAAAATCGATTCTTTTGACATGAAATATCCCTCCTATCACATTTCTTTTGTACAATTATTTCTTATTACTATTCACGACGATGGACACCAGATTTAGGTAGACGTAAAAAGCAATCATATATTTTTTTAAAATAGCATGCTCGATTAAGAAAAACAACTCACAAAGAATACTTTTGTCATTTAGCGAAGCAGAACTTTCGAGCTTAATAAAAAACTCAGCCATTCTTTTTCAATGACTGAGTTCAACCGTTTTAATGATCGGAATAGTTCGTCTTTATCTCTATCGCCCCTATTTTCTGGCGCCGCAACCCCTTCACTTTCTGTTCTTTTTTCCAGTAGCGAAGCAGATAAATCGCCAATAAGATAATCCAAGAAAATCCTTCCGAGAGCGCGATGATCTTGGTTGCGAATACGTGAACGAATAGATAGGAAGCCGCGATTCTGACAATTAAGGAAGTTATTCCTGCTACACTTGAAAAGACCATATCTCCGCAGCCCTCCACGTAGCCTCGAATCACCATGGAAAAGCCATAAATGAGGTAAAAAGGCGCTAACGTTCGGAAAAAGGTTTTTCCAATCGCCACAGATTCAGCTGAAAGCCCGAATAATGCTAATAGATTCTCACCAAGAAAAAAGATAAAAATCGAGATACAAAGCGAGATCACAGCAATCATTACAAGACCAATTTTCAAGGTCTTTTTGGCTCTTTCTTCATTTTCAGCTCCGATATTTTGAGCCACTACAGTAGCGACACCAGAACCAAAATTTACGATTGGTAAAAAAATAACGGAATCGACCCGATACGCCGTCGTAATTGCCGCAATCGTCTGTTCACCAAAACCGTTCATAAATTTTTGAAGGATGATGTTCCCGATTGAACTGATACTGGCCTGAATCGTTGGCGGCACACCAAATCGTGCTCCTGTTTGCATGTTTAATTTCTCAAATATTTTTTTATCTATTCTGTATTTCAAATAGGGATAGGTCCTCTCAGTATAACCGATGATATAAAGCGTCATCGCGATTTGCGAAATAACCGTAGCGACAGCCGCACCCGCAGCGCCTTGACGAAGCACTGCAACGAAGAGAATGTCTAAAATCACATTAGCAATTGAGGAGATGATGATCGAGACAAATGGTGCTTTACTGTCTCCTGCTCCTCTTAACACACCCGTGTACACATTATAGATCGCCAAAAATGGGACACCCATTAACATAATTTTCAGGTATTGACTGGCTATCATCCTTAATCTCTCAGGGGTATCCAAGACTTCAACAATCGGAGTCGTAAAAGCGATCCCTAATAATGAAACAATCAAGAAGAACGCTCCCAAAATGACCATGAATGAAAATAACGTTTCCCGCATTTTCCAAAACTCTCTTTTGCCATGATTTTGAGCAGATAAAACAGAAAGCCCTGACGTAAATCCAATAATCGCGGTAATACACAAATTATAAATCGCCGTCGTAGCCCCGATCGACGCAAGCGGCAGCTCTCCTTCCACATTTCCAACAATAAATGCATCCACCCAATTAAACAGTTGTTGAAACAATCCACTAAGAACCAATGGTATTGTAAATAACAATAGAACCTTTACGATACTTCCCCGCGTCATATCCTTTCCCATACAAAAACCTCCTTTAGAAACAATCAATTATTCTGATTTTAAAAAAAGGCGTCTAGAGTTACGCATATGCAGGAATCTCCTCCGTACATAAGGGGTAACGTCTAAACGCCTTGTTCATTCAACTAATTGATCCAATTAAAAACTATTCTTTTTCACTAAAATATCAGAAGAAAAATGGAAAGTCAATGGGCGAATATCTTTATAAAACTCAAAAATAGCGCCTTTACATCATCTTGTCTTACATTTCCCGTAATCATCTTTTAACTTATTGAAACGCTTATTCAGTTACTCCGATTCTGCCTTCCATTTTTCCAGCGTATCGATGTCTATGCCGCTTATCTCTGAGATTTCTTTCAATGAAAGGGAGGTTTTCATTAAGTTTAGAATCAGCATTCGTTTTTCTTCCCGATTCCTTTTTCGCTCTTCTTGTCTCCCCATTTCCATACCTTTTTTCATACCCTTTTCCATGCCTTCATCCCTAGCATACTCTAATTCGGCTTCTGCTATTGCTCGGGCTTTATCGATTTTCATGATCATTTCCTTTTCCTCCTCTTCCAATGTTAAGAAGTCTGTTTTCTTTTTCGCTTCTTTAATATAGTCAGGGGCGTCAGCCTTCACTTCTCCTGTTTTGAAATAGTAATACCAATGGTAGACAGCGTGTTGGGAATCGATTAGGTCATTCTTCAGACTAAGAAAGCAAAGAACCAACAGCTCTTTTCCCTCTTTATTTAGAAATGGGCGATTGGTCTCGGTATTCATCAAATGGAATAATTGCAGGGCATTCTCTGTGTCATCGAACAAATGAAAATTCACAATATTAATGCCATAAGCTGGGCGCAGACTTGAAAAATTACTTTTCTTCACCTCATTTTTCGCGATATTGCCAAATGGAGAGCGATAAGCTTCCCCGAGATAGAAAAGACTTCTTTCATGGAAATACTTTTGCGACTGAACCTGACATTCGATCGTCGTATAACTTTCATCTTCAGCGACTGCCAGGATGTCAACCTCGGTAAGCTTTACCTCCATCTTTTCCCGTTCCTCATAGGATTTCTTGTAGCTGTCAATGTGATAGGTCTGTTTTGGTATCAGTCTCTCGAATTCTAAGCCTAATAAATCTTTAACAAACGCTTTTAGAATGTGCTGGGAATCCTCAGAAGTTAGCAACTTTTTGAATAATAGATCGTTGGTGGGTAAGTATACTTGCATCTCTTTTCCTGCCTTTCAGACAGCAGGTTTTCTCGCCTACATTATAGCATGGCAAAATAGCTGCTATCAAAACTCTTTATTATAAAATACGCAAAAAAAGAGAAAGCACTCGCTTCGAATCAATGATCTCCTTTTCAGCAAAACTCTTCTTTATAAGCCCAACAGAGAACGATTTCAAATCGCAATTTGACGCTTCTAAATATTTCAAAATGAAAAAAAACACTCCCAAAGATTCGAAAGTGTTTCCGTGGCAAGCTATTAAATACTACTCCGACACAACAACCATCGATTTAATCGTTTTACGCGCCTGCATGTCTTGATAGGCTTGGTTAATATCATCTAGATTATATGTTTCAGTAAAGACCCGTCCCGGATTAATGTCTCCGTCTAGGACTGCCTTCAGAAGGAGTTGTTTGTCATAGGTTGTGACTGAGGCAGAGCCGCCGGCAACAGAAATGTTTTGGGCGAAGGTTGAGCCTAGTGGTCGATTATTGTAATGGGGCACACCGACATAGCCAACGCGACCACCATTATGCAGAACACCTAGGGCTTGTTCAATCGCCGCTTCTGTTCCTACGCACTCAAGCGCAGCATCTGCGCCACCGCCTAGAATCTCGCGAACTTTGGCAATCCCTTCTTCTCCACGCTCTGCTACAACAGCAGTTGCTCCTGACTGAAGTGCCATCTTCTGACGATCTTCGTGTCGGCTCATTAGCACGATTTGAGAAGCCCCGCGCATTTTGGCAGCGATGACTGCACATTGACCAACCGCGCCATCACCGATTACTACCACTTTATCCCCCTTTTCGACATGGGCGCAGCGCGCTGCATGGTAGCCTGTTGGCATCACGTCTGCTAGAGTCAAAAGCGATTTAATCATGCCTTCTGTATAATCTGATGGTTGTCCAGGAATCTTTATCAATGCCCAATTGCCATAATGGAAGCGAATATATTCTGACTGGAAGCCGTTAGACCAATTGGTAGCGCCTTGATGACGATCACAAGTCCCATCAAAGCCCGCGCGACAAGCATCACATTCACCACAGCCATGTGTAAATGGCACGATCACAAAATCCCCCGGCTTAACCGTAGTGATTGCAGAACCGATTTCTTCGACGATCCCTAGAGCTTCGTGCCCATCGTTGACAGAATGAGCTTCTTTATTATCCCCATGAGCGTAAGACCAAAGATCTGAACCACAAACACAGGCTCGAACAACTTTGATGATTACATCGTCATCGGCTTGTAGAGTTGGTTTAGCTACTTCCTCAACAGTTACCAACCCCGCTTTTTCAAAAATTGCAGATTTCATAATTAAATACCAGGAACGACCGAATAATTTTTCGGCGTTCTTTCCTTTCTTAACTTTTTTTATTTATTGACGTTCTATAACAGAACAGACCATAAAACTAAACGTGATAACTCAATAATACTGCGCCACTTTCAAACTGCTCAACGTTTTTGATTGTTAAATCAATCACCTTATGCTCCTTGGGCAAGCCGTCAAAGACCGTTGGAAAGCCGTTTCGACCATCAATTCCAGCGCCGATTAAAAGACTGATTTCGTCCAAAAGTCCCGCTTCTAAAAATGTCGTATTGATTGCAGGTCCTCCGACAACAGCCATCCGCTGTACATAGAATTCCTTTGCGAGTATTTCGGTCGCTCGTTGAAGGTCGATCTCTTCTTTTCCGCAGGCGATCCAAGAAATATTTCTGGCATCAAGATAGGCAAGATATTCGGTAGCGACCTGCTCACTTGTAATGATTAGATACGGCTTCTCCATCTCAGCTGAGTCTGGCCATAAAAGTACGCCATGGGTATCGACGATTATTTCATAGCCTGTGCTGTTGCTCTTTTTAGAAAACTTTTCCATTCCCAGTGCTCTGTATTTCTTTGCTTCAAATTTTCCTGGAAGAGCAATTTCTAGTTCAGCTGTTACTCTGCCGCTCAAAGTTGTAGGTGTTCCTAAAGCCTTCAAAGTAGCTTTGTAATCCTCCACCCCTTTTAATTGTCCAGTCATCTCGCAATCAATTCTTCCGTCAATAGAAGTCATCATGTGACAGACGATAAATGGTTTCTTCATCTGATATCCCCCCTTTTTTGATCTCTTTATTATTCATGTAAACAGTCGTGAGCGTTCCATTACGAAGGCCCTGAAATCATAATAAACCTAAAGTCAACTTTAGGAGCAAGAGATAAAATGAAAAAATTTTTTAAATCCTGCTCAATTGCTACATATGGCAAAATAGAAGAGCTCTCTGAAGAATCATGCCACAAGCTTAAAACAGAGCGTTCATTCACTAAATCTTTTGGTGATAATCTACCTTACAAAAATGTTCGTCTAAGATCAGACCTTAGTCTGGTTATTTAATGTCGTCTTTTTTATATTCTTTTGTAGAAAGGGCTGATTCATTTGAAGCAACTAATTGGTTTTTTATTTACGATTGCTTTGTTGCTTGGTGGCTATTATTTTTGGTATCACCAAAACTATTCAACACAAGAGTATTACACAAGAATTACAACAGGTGGAAAAAGAATCAACGTAGCTATTAAAAGTGGCAAAGAGTCTTATCCCCGTTATCGCTATCATTTAAGTGCTTACAATCAAAAGAACGAAAAGAAGGAAGTCGTTTTTGATTCAGTAGATAGTACTCCATTAAAGAAAAACGCGTACCTTGTTCTTCACGTGAACAAAAAGAAAGGAGTTATCGGATGGGAAGAAGTGAAATCCAGTAAAGTCCCTTCTAACGTTAGAAGCTCCTTAAATCAGGATGCTTTAAAGTAGTTGCGCTCTACTTCTTTCAACTATAGAAAATTGTTTTGTGTAACAAAAAAAAGAACTCAACACTTTGAAATTGTTCAAACAATTTCGAATGTTGAGTTCCTTTTTTAACAATATCTTGAATCTCAGCTTTGTGGCTGAATCTACTTGTTTAGCTAATAAGAAAAATAAAAGATCACTCGAAAATGAGTGATCTAGCCCTTTTTACGATGCACATTTATCCAATACTGCTTCCCCTTCAGCGGATAAGAAGAAAAATCTGAAAGGATTTCTCAAGGTGCCGTTACCTTTAAAAATACTTCCTTGAATAAATCCGCTTTCCTTCAAGCCCTCAATACTCTCTTCAAAATCCGTCTCAGATGCTTCAAAAAATTGATGTGTTAAATTGTTGAAATTCTTTTTAGCAATCTCGTTTAAAATATCATACTCTAGTTCATTCATTTCCATCGTACTCTTCCCCTCTTAAAACCTATATTTATATTAAAACAAATTATTTGAGTGTTTTTTCACAATTGTATTAAATTTAATCATATTCTAATAATACAGTTATTTTAAATAGCCCATTTTCATTAAACATAAATATTAATTTGATAACAAAAGCTATATAAACAGCTTTCATTCGATAAATTTATCAAATTTTCCAATAAATCATTTTTATAACTATCGTTTTTTAAATAACGATCAGAATTATTGTGGATAGAAATATAAAGCCCACCATTCAGTTATATTTAGTTCTATTTATTTTCTATAGAGAAACCCTTTATATAAGTATGGTAGAACTATTTTAAAAACAAATTTTACTAAGAAAATCGGACAATAATATGGTGAGGAATCTCACATAGCAACGGTTGAATACTAAATAAAGTCCGATCATCAACCTGAGATGATCGGACGTCTTTTTATAGCCTATTATTTGTACCTATTGTTTTCTAGCGGAAACAAAACTATTTTACTTCTACTTCAAAATTCAATACCCCACGAGCCAACACATGCCCGAACATATTGAAGCCTAAAAAGGCAGGCGTAGAATCTTCGGGAATAGCCACTTCCTCTATATCTAATGCCCAAACGGTTAAGAAGTAGTGATGGACGCCATGTCCTTTTGGAGGTGCAGCACCGATATATTTTTTAGTACGCGCGTCGTTGGGAAGTTGAATAGCTCCTGATGGCAATTTGGAATTATCTTTGTTTCCAGCGTCCTGAGGCAATTCATTCACTGCTGCAGGAATATTCGCTACTGCCCAGTGCCAAAAGCCAGAACCAGTTGGTGCATCTGGGTCGTACAAAGTAACGACAAAACTCTTTGTTTCACTTGGTGCGCCAGTCCAGCTAACCTCTGGAGAAATATCTTCTCCACCTTCAATGCCAAAATCACCAGACATAAATTTCACATCTGACAGTCTGCCCTCAACAATATCTTTGCTTGTTACGTCAAAAGACGGTACCTCTTGTAAGCCTAAAAATGGGTTGTTCATCGTACATCCTCCTAGTAATTTTTTTTAACGACATCAGACTAAACCCAGACAATTAAAAAGTAAATTAGGGAATTTTTTTATACCATTACTATTTCGCAAAAGATAAGAAAGAAATCTTCCATCTATTTTCTAAAACTATTTGCTTTTTTTGTTACAGCAAATTGGACGTATAAAAAAATTCCCTAATTTACATGTGTTTCTTTTGGGACTATAGTGCACGAGTAAGCTAATTTATTACCTTTACGATTGTCTCAGGTAATCCTAATAAACAACTTGCAAAAAAAATTTAGGAGCGATTTATTATGAATATGAATGGTGCAGATTTAATCGTAGATACACTTATTAAAAATGGTGTGAAATATGTTTTTCAATTACCTGGTGGTAAATTAGGACCTTTATTGATGGCCTTGAAGAAACGCGAAGAGGAAATCGAAGTTGTTACAGTCAGACACGAACAAAATGCTGGTTTTATGGCTCAAGGAATTGGTCGTGTCACAGGCAAACCCGGTGTTGTCATGACCACCTCTGGTCCTGGCGCGTTAAATTTGGTGACTGCACTGGCTACAGCAACCTCAGACGGCGATCCTGTTTTAGCCATTGCTGGTCAAGTCCCACAGGCTAAGCTATTGACGCCCTACCCTCAAAATCCAAATATTTCTGGAGTAATAAATGATGCGACAATCACTAAATATGCCAAAGAAATTGAACATACTGATGCCTTAGCTGATGAAGTAGCCAATGCCTATGTAGCAAGTGTTAATGGAAATCCTGGTGCTGTATTTATGGATATTCCCGGCAACATTTTACTTGCTGAAACTGCTAAAACGGGATTGGAATTTTCATCCTTGGTTGACCAATTAGAGAATACCGTCAGTGATGACGCAACTATAACTGCCGCTGCTGATAAGATCAAAGCAGCGAAACGTCCCGTTATTATCATTGGTGCTCGTGCTGATGACGAGGCTGCCGCAAAAGAAATCCAAGCCTTTATCAAAAAGACCGGAATTCCAGTAGTTGAAACCTTCCAAGCAACAGGCTTGCTAACGCGTGAATTTAAACAGAACTATGTCGGACGGGTTGGTTTATTCAATAATCTTCCTGGTGATGAATTGGTTTATAACAGTGATTTAGTGATTACTTTAGGTTTGAACTTAGTGGAATACTGGGCTTCAGTTTGGAATGCGGATAACAAAACAATTATCGATATTGACACCGTTGTTGACTACTTGGATGAAACCTACATCCCTGATACATTGGTTTTAGGCAACATTGCAAAAAATTTGAAAAATATTACCGCTGCGATGGCTGAGCAGGATATTGCGAACGATTGGAAAGCAGTCATTCGGACCCTTCAGGAAAAATTAATGACCAAAAAACAAGTTCCTGCAGAAACGGCCGTTGATGCGCTACATCCTTTGGAAATTGTTAATTCTTTACAAAAAACAATCGACGCACATCCTGACACCACTGTAGTAATGGATGGCGGCAGTCATGAAGTTTGGATGGGCTCTTACCTTAATGTATATCAACCAAAACATTTCTTAATGTCTGATGGTGAACAAACCTTAGGTGTCGGTCTTCCGTGGGCGATTTCTGCTGCTTTGCTTCGCCCTGACGAAAAGATTTTATCTTCAGGTGGTGACGGCAGCTTCATGTTCTCTTCTCAGGAATTGGCAACAGTTGCCCACTATCATTTGAATATTGTCCAAGTTATCTGGGTAGATAAGGAATACAACATGGTTGAATTTCAACAGGAACTTGATTATGACGGACAAGAAGAAGGCGTCGACATTGACTACATCGGCTATAAAGAAATGGCCGAAAGCTACGGCATCAAAGCGACTCGCGTTCGTTCAAAAGAAGCACTGGATGCAGCCCTGATGGAAGCTTATGCTTCAACGGAACCTATGGTGATTGAAATGATTGAAGATAACCGTGAAAATATCCATTTGCGTGACAAAGCAGAATTAAAAAAGTATTAAAATGAATTGTCCCTTTATCTCATGAGATTTGTAAAGCTGGGGTTTTACTATAAACCACTAAAAAATCCAGTATTTCGTAGCTCCTAAAATCTATGGAGAAAACGAATTACTGGATTTTTTTATCTTTTTTTTAATCCTCTAGAAGATTCGTGAATATAACAAAGAATAATTGTAATCATTTGGTTGGCTTTTTTCTTAATTTTAGATAAAAATCTGGGTATTCTTTTCGGCTCTATGTTATTTCGTGAGAGTGTTTTCTCCCACAGAATCGCATTCCTCCACTAAAGATTTTTATATTTTAGTTGCAATCAAATTTTTGGTGTGTAAATCTCGTGGAAATAGGCGTATGTTGTTGGTGTAGATATCTCAACAAAGAATCATTCTAAATGAAAGGGGGAAACCATTTGCACGAGTATGGCATCACGAATAAAAAACTGTTTACGCTGTCACGGAAAACAGTCGAAAAACGAATTCGTAAGTTTTATCATGAGACAAAAGATGGCACGGCCACCATCGAAATGTTGATTGCATTACAAGTCCGAGCAGAACTCTGCGAATCAGAATTCAAAAGTGTTCTGAGAGGATTAGCGAACTACATTTTCCTAAAAACTCGCTCGACTGCCGCGATGCGTCGCTATTATATTTATTTTACTGATTATTTCGGAAAGAAAGAATGGCAATTATTATCTGCAAAATTATTCCCAGCGCAAACCTTTGGCGCTGAAGAAACTGAGCAATCATCGAATCAAATTACCGAAGAACCGTTAATAGGATTCGCAGAATCATGAAGGTGATTCTCAGTCCAAGTGAAGAAAAAATGAAAAACGAAAGAAAGGAAACCAAAAATGAAAACGATTACTTTAGATGCGGAATTTGCCGACGGCATTGGCAAATCCCATCATTTCAAATTTAAACATTTTGATCCCACCAAAACGGCGGATCAAGTCAAAAAAGCATTAACCAAATTAACCAAGATCGGTCTGTTTGAAAAAGACGGGGTCGCTCTATTCAAAGAAGTCTTGCGGGCAAAAATGATCGTAAAAGAAGTCCGTACGATCTTTGATGATAAAGAAGAAAGCGAAAAACCAGCCAATGATCCAATGAGTGTCATGATGGAGGAAACTAATACTCAGCCAGTAATGACAGCGACTCCTGTGAAAGAGGATCCACAGCCGAGGTCTGTCAAAAATACAGGAGAAATCCGCTTTCCAGAGGATTTCACCATTACCGAAGAGCAGCCAAAACCGGGCTGGTTGATCAAAACAATCCAGCTGCCAGTGGGTGTGAACCCGCAGGATATCAGTGAAAATCAAGCCATGATGATGATCATGTCTTGTCTACCAGCCGGTGTCACCGTGGAGGATCTTGCAGTAGACGAGCAAGCAACGCCAGTGAAGCTGATTATTACGGCGAAATACGAGGAGGAAGCGGAAGAATCAATAGCCTCCGCAAACAAGGAATCTCCGCCGGAAAAACCTAAGAAGAAACGAAAACGACTGCTCAATCGTATGCGCAAACGAGAATAAGCAGCCGAGTTCCACCTCATCAAAAAAATCCAACGTTGGGATGAGACGGAGTAGTTCGTGATTAAAAAATTGAGCCTAAATTTTAAGCCCGCAAAAGCTGCGGGCTATTTGTCCTGTCTAAAGTCAAAGTAATGACGGTAGGTATAATTAGCCTACTCTTTAAAGATTTCAGAGATACTGTCTTTCCAAATGAACGATAACATTTTCTGACGACTAGCTTTTTAAACGCTTAAAGCACTTTTTTGTTTACCTTCCCTGTCTGATCAATTGTATTAATGGATTCAAGAAAGTTAAGGCATAAAACATTGAGAGAAAGATTCCATAAAGAAGTGTAAATAGAAAGCCATCTCGCCGATTTTTACTAATGCTAAAATGATCCACCAGCTTTTTCACAAACGTTCTTGAATGCAGCAAGTCCCATGTATTGAAGCGAATGTAACGCCCTAAATAAATTCCAAAGCTCAATAATAGGAAGATCAGCCACGTTAGTATCCAAAATAATGGCGTGTTAATCTGATTAATATTGGGCGGGTCAATATAGATGATTACTAAGAATTGAAGCAATAGAATATTCAGTGCTGTATTTAGCACGCCCGAGATGGCTAAGCTTAGTACAGAAATAATGTCATACCAAATCGGCACTTCCACTTTGTCCACTTCTCGATGGGTCAAATTCAATTCTGTGATCAAATAGCCAGAATTCGGCAGAAATAAGAACCAGGCGATCAAACCGATAACTAGTACGGCTAAAGAAATACTGGTAACCAGATTACTCTGAAGAACGGCCCCTAGCCAAGAAATAAACAGTTGAATGAGAATCGTACCCACCAAAATGACCACTGGAATAAGCGAAAGCTTGAAATTATGGACCATTGGTTTAAACAGTTTTGTGTGAAACAAGCGTGGGCGAATCACGATCGTCCCAATCGCAAATAAATTGAATAAAATGGTAACTACTAGTATTACGGACAAAATATCACTCCACATTTTTCTTTTTACTTCTGTAATAATCAAGACTAAAATTTTTGAGTAGTAGCTCTAAAATACGTTGGCATTGAAATACAAACAACCTCGTAAATTCAAGTACAAATATCATATCATAGAGTATCGTCATGGTACTAATTTTTCAATTCGTATAGTTGTTCAAAAAAATCTTCTCTTCCCCTGTAAAAATACGTTCATTCAAGTATGTTGATAGTGTAAATCGACTAGGCAAGCTATTGGGAAACGCTTCTTTCCAATAGCTTGCCTAGTCCAAGGGCTTATTTATTATTTCATTTTAACCACAGCGAGTTCGGTCCTTTTTTGATAAGACAGGATATACTAGACTACAAACCGTACGCCGCATCAAACATACCCGTAGTCTCCCCCTTACTTCAACACATCATTCAATGCTTCACTCATCGTTGGATGGGTGTAGATTTGATCTCTCAGCATAGTATAAGGCAAGTTGCCCTTCATCGCCAAAGTGATTAAGTTAATTACCTCATGTGATTCTTCTGCATAAATGGACGCACCAAGGATTCGGTCGGTGTTGGGATCAACCAGCACCTTGAACATTCCTTTTGGATCTTCTAAGACATTGGCCTTTGGAACTGCTGCCGACATGAATTGAAACAGCTTGTATTCGATTCCTTTAGCTTGTGCAGTTTTTTCTGTTAAACCAACATTTGATAACGGCGGAGTAATAAAAACACTGTATGGGACCAATGTTCGATCCTTCAGTGAACGATTCTTGTCACCATCTAATTGATCCAAAATAATTCGGTAATCATCCAATGAAACATAGGTAAACTGAGGGCCGCCTTTCACATCACCAATCGCCCAAACATTTGGAGCGTCTGTGCGTAAATAGTCATCAACGACTACTTCACTGCGATCGGTGACTTTTACATCTGTATTCTCCAAACCTAAACCAGCAATATTCGGTTTACGTCCAGTTGCGGCTAAAATATTCGCAGCTTTAACTGTTTGTACTCTGCCATTTTCAGTGAAGCTTACTTCTGCATAATCCGCCTGATCCTTCACCTCATTGACTGACACACCTAAATGAAAGTCAATTCCTTGTGCAGTCAGGTCGTTAAAGATCAACTCGGAGATATCATCGTCTTCACGAGGCAAGAATTTTTCTTTCGCATCTAATACAATCACTTTTGAGCCATAATTCGCAAACATCGAAGCAAATTCCAATCCGATATAGCCTGCCCCGATGATTACGAGTGTGTCTGGCAATTTTTCCAAATCCATCGCTTGCGTGGAATCAATCATATAGGCGCTGTCAGCAAGCCCCTTAATCGGTAAAATAATCGGCGTAGCCCCCGTATTAATGAAGATTCGTTCCCCTTCAACTTGTTGCGTTTTGCCATCATTTTCCACTTCCAATACATGATTCGATACAAAACGGGCTGTTCCATCCATTACCGTTCCTGTTGGTTCATCCGCGATCATATGATAATTCTTGTTTCTTAATTTTCCGGTTAGCGTCTCCTTGATGGCGACACCTTTGGTAAACGCGGTCCCCTTTTCTCCATTTAGAATCATGGATTTTGATGGAATACAGCCGATATTAATGCAGGTTCCGCCATACATTCGAGTAGATTTTTCGATCACTAAGACGCTCTCGCCTCGACTAGCCAAGGTTTTGGCTAATGTTTTTCCGCCTTTTCCAAAACCGACGATGATATTTTTATATTGTTCCATCTTCATTCCTCCAAAAAACTTCTGCAGTTTACAACTGAAGCATACTACGTAACATTTTTTAAGTGAAATAACTTGCATAACAATACTATCAAATGAATGATCAGTGAGGATTTCAAACGACTGATTCTCGACAACTGTTGTTAATAAAAAGCCGAACTGAAGGATTTTTACAGCTTATTTACGGTCAAATAAGTAATTTTCTCTTCTAAAAATTTATCGGTATTTTCTAACCTTTTTATTTCATTTTGAATTGTTTTTCGATAGTCAATTAAATAATTTACTCGTTCCTGCATGCTCGTATTTCGAATACCAACTAAGCTTTTGACGGGAATACCAATTTCACGAATTAGAATAATCACTTTGATCCAATCCAAATCATCTTCGGTATAACGACGATAACCATGATCATCTCGCGATATAGGACCGATGATGTCATTTTTTTCATAATAGCGTAAAGCGGCTTTTGAAATACCTGTCCGTTGTGCGGCTTGTTCTGCTGAATAATCGTGCGGTTTCATGAAAATTCCCCTTGCTATAAAGTTTGCTTTATAGTTTACAATCATTTAAACCTAAAAACAAGGAGACTTTCAAATGACAAATAAAAAAATTGCATTAATCATTGGTGGAAACTCAGGTGTGGGTAAAAAAACTGCTCAAGATCTAGCTCAAGAAAACTATCGAATTATGATCGTTGCTCGTAACCGAGAAAAAGGTGAGCAAGTCGTACAGCAATTGCAGCAAACTACGCGAAATTCGGACATTTCTTTTATTCAAGCTGACTTAAGCACCAAAGAAGCCGTTACAAAATTAAGCAGGGTGCTTAGTGAAAACGTAGATCACGTAGACGTACTTGTCAGTTCAATCGGGATTATGCAGCCAACACAGCAATTAACAAAAGATGGATATGATCAAAATTTTGTCTTAAACTATTTAACGCATTTTTGGCTGATAAATGCGCTGCTGCCGCTTGTAAAAAAAGCCGATCAGGGTCGAATTCTCATGGTAGGTGCTCTACCAGTCATCGTTCGCCGTTTGAAAATAAATCCACCTCAGCCTGTTCCCAGTGCAGAAAATTACAGTGGGATGCAAGTTACTGGAGATGCTTTAGGCGGAAGAATTCTACTGACACAGAAATTAGCCCACTTATTAAAAGATACCAATGTTACAGTAAATATTTTTCATCCAGGAAATATTCCTGATTCTAGCTATGGTACAGAAAGTAGCGGTCTTTTACTAAAAATAATCGGTCCTTTATTTGCCCGTCTATCAAAAAAAAATCCACCGATTGGTGCTATGCTGGCAACAGATGTATCATTAACTAATACAAGCGGTCAGTTCTTTAATGAATCGGGAAAGGTTGTGCCCCTTCCTGCCCAATTTTCAGCACAAATGGCTGATCAATGGTGGACTATTAGCGATCAATTGTAGTTTGATCGTAAGAGTAACTCCGCATCTTGAAAAAAGAAAGGATCACACGAATGGCTCAATTTCAATTATTTGATATTCCCAAAAACCAAACAGAATTCTCTACAAAGGAAGTCATGGCGATTACAGGCTTTACCAAAGAAGCCTTACGCTATTATGAAAAACTGGATATTCTAGGTTCCATTAAACGCGATACCAATAATTACCGACGATACTCTGCCAATAATCTCCAACGGATGCAAATAATTAGGATCTTTCAGTACACTGGAATGGAATTAACGCTACTGAAGGATTTTTCGGATCATGATCCAATCGATAAACATCTAAAAGTTTATCAAGACTATCAAGTTTCTCTACAAGAGCATATACAACAGCTACTTGAAATTTCTGAATTCATTGATAAAAAAATTGAGTATCTCAATGAACGAAAATCTTCGAATAAAAATTAAACAAACTGGTTGCTATGTGGTCAAGCCCATAGTTTATGATGTGAGTAAATTTGAAAGAAGGTTTTTTAATGAAAACAATAGCTATTCATCAATTTGGTTCAGCCCAAGAATTACAAGAAACAGAACTAACTCAATTACCATTACAGAAAAACGAGATTTTGATCACCAATCATGCTTTTAGTATTAATCCTATGGATATCGCCGGTCGTTTAGGGATGCTGGATAAACCCTTTAACGAACTTTGGTCTTTTCCGATAGTTCTCGGCTGGGATTTTGCTGGGGTGGTAACACAAGTGGGCAGCGACGTGACTGGTTATCAAGTAGGCGATCCTGTTTTTGGTAATGCTCCCACCGTGCGACCAGGAAATAACGGAACTTACAGCGAATCAATCATTACCACACCAGAATTGATTGCTCCAATTCCTGCTGGATTATCCTTTGATAAAGCGGCCGCTTTACCAATTGCTGGGTTGACCGCTTATTGTGCCATCGTGAAGAATCTGAGCCTACAGGAAAACCAAAAAATATTGATCCAAGGAGGCGCTGGCGGCGTTGGTCTGATCGCTGTACAAATTGCCAAAGCTTTAGGAGCCTATGTAGCCGCCACTGCAAGTCCATCGAATCATGCTTTGCTGAAGGAAATGGGGGTCGATGAACTGATCGACTACAATCAAGTTTCTCCAGGAGATGTTTTGCAGGATTATGATGCCGTTTTTGATACGGCGGGAGATATTGACTCTGGTTTAAAAGTTTTGAAAGCTGATGGAAAACTAGTAACAGTTGCCGCTCAGCCTACTCCTGAACAGCAGCAGGATCAACAAAAGCAAGTCAGTTTTCAATTTACAAATGGAACATCAGAGGACTTAACAGCCCTTGCCAACCTCACACTTGAAGGAAAAATCAACTTGCAGCTAACAATCATGCCGCTCTCAGTTGAGAATGTTCAAAAGGCCCATGAAATGATCGAAGGACGCCATACTAGAGGTAAAATCGTCATTCATGTGAAGGATTAGGAAAACGTATTAGCTGGAAGAGCATCTCTACCCAGTATTCTATTTAGTGATACTTCGTTTTTAAAAGATATTCCTTCAGAAAATAAAGACACACAAACGTGTACATAACCCAAATATGTACACGTTTTTTGTGCCATCTGTGATGTATACAAAGGTACAATAAAGAAAAAAAGACCCTTCTTTTTATCAAGAAAGGGCCTCTATTGACTTCAATTTTTCATTACCACATTTTCTTTAGCAAATAACCCGCTGTTCCAAACAAACTAATACCAAAAATTACCCACAAAAAACTACTTTTCGAATCATTGGTTTTTGGATATTGCTTCTGAGCGTTGCTACTTGGGGTAGTCTTTGTTAAAACGTTACTAGTTGTGCTACTTGAATCACTTGATTGCGATTTTTTCGTCGTACTAGTCGTTCCTGACGTAGAATCTTCGGAACTTTTGACTGATGTACTTGGTTTTGTTTGAAAGATTTCACCTCAAATAGCTTGTCTTATTAGTGATTAAATCAATTTTGTCGTTTTGAAATCCGTTGGGTACTTAAATTCAACTGGTTCGTCTTTCGTTAACAATTCTTCAGTCAATCTCAGTTCAAAAATCTCTTGTGTTTCGTAGGGATTGAAGTAATAAGTACCGTTCGATACATCAAACACAGCTCGGTATTGCGTATAGTCGATCGAGCCATCGTTTTTAATGTTCACACCCTTTGGAATCGTGACATTATCCAAGATTTTAAACATCGCATTCAAAGAATCATCGGCGGTTTCCCCTGATTCAATTAAAGCTCGCAAGTAGACGGTCCTCACAAATCGCTCTGGTGACGTATACCCGCCAGGAAGCCCGTACGTGCCGGAACCTTGACCGAAAGGCTTGATTTCATACTCATTGATTTTTTTATTTGAAAAGTTGTTGGGCTGAATACTCAAATAATTATTCAAATTTTTCAAATGCCAACCGAACTCTGGACTATTTGTCATGACGCCAACTGGATTATCTTTTATTACCAATTCGCCGCTATCTGATTCAAGCACCACAGTTTCTCCAGTTTTATCAGTTACGATGTAATGAAGCGGCGGTACAAAACCTAAAATCGGTACTTCTCTTTCAACAATCTGGACTTCGGTGATTCGCTTCCGCAATTCAGAAATGCTTTCGATTTCACCTAATAGCCAGATAATAAATTCATGAGGAGCCAAATTGACAGACGCTTCTTTTTCTTCAGAGCTGTATTTGGCTTCATTTAAAAAGTAAAGCTCTGCAATTGCAAGCCCCTTTTCATTGATCCCATCTGCTAGAAAATACTCCCCTAGATTTCGACCCGTCCCAAGAAAGCCGTACTTTGTTTGTTGCGAGCCATTAAATTGTTTTTTCCATACATAATTTCTGGGAATCACGACTGGTCTTCCCTCTAATTGAAAGCCGAAATCCATGGTTCTTGCCAAAAAATGCTGCTGCGCTTGATTTGTCAACGTTAAACTAGTACACATAATCGATTACTCCCTCAAAAATAAGTGACCTATACTCTTTTATAACAGGTTATTTAAAACGGTCCTTGACTGAAGAGGACATATCCTTAAACTGTTTTCCAACAGCCTTGCCCTTTTCTGCGTACTCTTCTCCGATGCTTTTCCCTTCTTCACTATATTTTTCGCCTAATTTGGCTCCTTGTTCCTTAGTTTGTTCAAAGCTTTCTTTTAATTTGTTAATTTCATCTTTAAATGACATACTACTCTCTCCTATTCTTCGTTAATTAATTTTTTCCAATCAATGATCAAATACTGACCGTCCGCATCTTTTGGTAAAATCTCTGTTAATAAGTGAGCTTCTAATTGTTTCAGATATGCTTTCTGAGCATCTCTATGGATTTTCTTCACGACCTCTGCTTTTTCGGCGACTAAATCTTGGTCAATAAACATCGCATCGATGGGCTCCAGATTGATATGGGAAAGAAATGGCGTTTCCCCTTCAACAGCTAAGAAAATATCGAGAAAATTGATCTCTTCTTTGGGCTTTTTCAATTTGTACCCGCCTTGCTTCGACGCATAAGATTCAATTAAATCCGCGTGCTTCAATTTCGTCGCGATCTTCTGTAAGTAAGTATGTGAGACATTCATTCGCTTACTGATTTCATTCGATTTTAGCGAGTCATTTTCCGGTAATTCTGCTAACATAACTAAAATTCCAATAGCTTGGACGTAGGACGATGATAATTTCAAGTACTCACCTCTTTCTACAGACATTATATATCCATGGATATTTTTTGTCTACAGTTAAGCTGGAGATTTTTCACCATCTGAAAACAACGGTGACATGGATAACGAAGTGTTTAATAAGAGGGATTTCGTATTATGTTCCCGTAGTGAGCTCTGTTTTTAACAACCGCTGAACTCTGGCTAATTCTTCTGGAGATAAACGCTGATAAGAGATTTCATCTTGCATGAATCCTTCTCCTTTTGCTTGATCTGATTCAATCGTACTAAAGGCGCTGCGGTATTTTCTCGCTACTATCTCTAAATCACTAAAAGGGATATCCGTTTTGATCGTACTGCCAAGACTCGTTAATATTTCTTGATAACGGCTGATCCCTTTGATACTGAGTGCTTGCTTCATAATTCCAGCGATGACTTGACGTTGTCTTGCCTGTCGACCATAGTCTCCTTCAGGATCATCATAGCGCATGCGAACATATTTTAACGCATTGCTTCCGTCTAATCGCTGAGAGCCCTTTGGAAATTCTGTTTCTTCATAGGTAAAGGCAAAAGGATTAGAAACCTCAATATCTCCAACTGCATCAACAAGGGATTCAATCCCCTTCATATTGATCGACATGTAGTAATTAATTGGAATATCCACTAATTTTTCTACCGTAGCGATCGTCATCGCTGTACCTCCGAACGCATACGCATGATTGATTTTATCCATTGTATTATGTCCAACGATTTCAGCGTAAGTATCACGAGGCAAACTGACCAATACAGTTTTTTCTTTTTCAGGGTTGACTGTAGCCACCACGATCGTATCAGAACGCCCTTGTTCTGAGCGCCCCAAGCTGCCGGTATCCACTCCGAGTAATAATACACTGAAAGGTTCCTGCTGTTTTAAGTCTACGGTCTTTAATTTTTGTGTTCTAGCCAGAGGCTCATAGGCTTCTTCAGTAGTTTCTTTTACATCGTAGAGAACTTTTGCCGCAATTGCAGTGAGCAACAGAATCAATACTAGTAACGTAGACACTAGAATCGTTAGGACTTTTTTCATTCGGAGTACTCTATGTGGCCCATTTCTTTTTCGCTTATTTCCCATTCTTGCGCTCCATTACTTTTTCAGATTCTTCAGCCTTCATCGCTTTATCACTAAAAGTCTGTGCGAGGATAGTCACAATACGTTTACTTGCCTGACCATCGCCGTAAGGATTCGCCGCTTGAGCCATCGCTTGATAAGCCGCTTGATCCTCCAGCAATCTTTTGACCTCTTGATAAACAGTCTCTTTTCTAGTCCCCACTAGTTTTAACGTTCCTGCTTTTATTCCTTCAGGTCGTTCTGTCGTATCACGCAGCACCAGCACAGGCACCCCAAGTGAAGGTGCCTCTTCTTGTACACCTCCAGAATCGGTTAAAATCAATGTACTGCGTTGCGAAAAATTATGAAAATCAAAAATATCTAATGGCTCGATCAGCTGAATATTTTTAATTTTACCCAACACATGTTCAGCAAGCTGACGAACTGCCGGATTTTTGTGCATGGGAAAAATAATCTCGATATCTTTTTTCTCTTCTGCTAATTGAGCCAATGCTTGAAAAACTTCCGTCATCGGCTTGCCTAAATTTTCTCTACGATGCATTGTGACTAATAAGCGGCGTTTGCCGTTATCAATAAGATTAGGATGAGAATAGTCTTTACGAACGGTGTACCTCATCGCATCGATGGCGGTATTTCCTGTAATAAAAATCTGTTCTTTAGAACAATTTTCCTTCATTAAATTAGCAGCACTATCTGCAGTTGGCGCAAAACACAGGTCAGATAATGAATCAACAAGCTGACGATTGATTTCTTCTGGAAATGGGGAATACTTTTTCCAGGTTCGCAGTCCCGCCTCGACATGACCTATAGTAATCTGCTGGTAATAAGCGGATAACGCCGCTGCCAATGTGGTTGTAGTATCTCCGTGAACTAAGACCACGTCTGGAGCTTCCGCCTCCAAGATAGGGGTCAAACCTTCAATAATTCTCACCGTCACATCGCTCAAACTCTGTTTTTCCTTCATGATTTTCAAATCATAATCTGGCATAATTTGAAAGAAGTCCAAGACCTGATCCAACATATCTCTATGCTGTCCAGAGACAACAACACTAGATTGAAAGCGCGAATCCTTCTCCAAATGCTTAATCACAGGCGCCATCTTTATAGCCTCCGGTCGAGTACCAAAGATCGACATTACTTTTATCGGCATATGTATCTCCCTTTATTTAATAATTTGTCTCATACAACAAAGAATCTTGAAGGAGAGTGTCATCAGCTCCTTCAAGATTCTCTAGATTTTAAACATAAAACAAGCGGATTGAAGATCTAAATAATAAAAAGATTGATTGTTCTCGCCAAATATTGATCAATGAAAAAATCTATTATTGTAGATTCCATGTTTTAAGGGCTTTGTCAGCTGGAGCATAGGCCAATTTTGTTGGTTTTTCTCCTGGTTCGATCAAATAAAACAATTTGCCCTTCGAAGTTTTTTCAGGCCCTAAGACTCCTCCAAAAGCTTCCATTTCCTCAGTTACGTTGTATGTTTTATCTTTTTTGTTCTTTTTATCTTTTTTATCTGTCACCAATTGAAAATCAATCGCCCCTACCCCTTTGTCTTGAGTACCGATATTTTTGCATTCAACTGTAAAGGTAACGAGCTGCTTTGGCTTATCTGCTTGATCGACAGACTCACTGGTGGTTACGTCAGTGATTTTCATTTCGACCCCATCCGCTGTAAAAGGTGTGTCTAATCCGTCTTTCATGGTAACTTCGGATACTTTAGCAGAAGTATCCTTACTGCCGTCAGTTTCTTTATTACTCGACGTATCACATCCCGTTAAGAAAAAACAAACTGCAACAATACTTAATAATATTTTTTTCATTCAAAATCTCCGTTCGTTAGTTAACTTGAACTGTTTTTCTATCTAATTCCTTACCATCTGGACCATAAGCTACTAGGTAAGCAGTATCGCCCTTTTTAATTGCGTTGCCTACATAATAGTTGAAGGTACCATTTTTGAAGGTTCCGCCAATTGAAATCAAACCACCATTTACATAAAGACGAGCTTGCTTCACATCTCCTACGTAGATACCTGTAATTTCAACTGCACCAACAGTATACGCATTTGGAGAAATGCTGCCTTTATATGAAGAGCTGGTAAAGTTGACCTTCACATTTTCCTGAAGCAATACATCGTTTGCCCCATAGGCATTCATTGTGACAACATCGCCTTCTTTAATGCTATTACCCACGTAATAAGTGAATTGACCATTCTTGAAGGTTCCGCCCCACGAAATAACATTTCCATTTACAGATAGACGAGCTTTACGCACGTCTCCAGTATAGGTTCCGGTAATTTCTCCGTTACCAACTGTATATTGACTAGGTGTAATCGTTCCTACTTGAGCAGGTGTTTGCTTCACAGTTACTCGATTGTTTTGAGTCAATACCGCATTGTTTTGGTCATATCCGTTGATCAAGACATTGTCACCGGCTTTGATTCTAGATGGTCCTACCCAATAAGTGAAGCGGCCATTACTGAAGGTTCCACCTAATGAAAGAACTGTTCCGTTAACAATTACTTTCGCTTTTTTCACATCGCCACTGTAACTACCAGTGATGTATTCATCGCCAACTGTATAGCTGTCCGCTACCATTGTGCCAGATGTGTTTGATTCTACTTGTACATTTTTAGTGTCAAGCTCTTTATCGTCTGAAGTAAGAGCAACTAAACGGACATTTGAACCTTTTGAAATAACATTTTGGCCCACATAATAAGTGAAGCTTCCGTTTTTAAAGGTTCCGCCTTGTGAAATTAATTTGTCATTCACATACAATTTCGCTTTCTTCACATCGCCAGTGTACGTTCCGGTAATTTCAACAGCGCCAACGGTAAATTTATTAGGTGTAATTGTTCCTTTTGCTTCTGGAGCAGCTAGGATGTTTACTTTGTTATTTTGAGTTAACACATCGCCGTCGACATCATACCCATTAACAAAAACACTATCGCCTTTTTGAATGGCATTTTTACCGACCCAATAGCTGAACTCTCCATCCTTGAAGGTTCCACCTAAAGAAAGAACTTTTCCGTTAACGATTACTTTGGCTTTCTTCACGTCACCACTATAGGTTCCGCGAATATATTCATCGCCAACTGTATAATCGTAAGCAGAAAGTGTGCCGCTGTAATTAGACAATACTTTTACTGCTTTTTCATCTAATTTCTTTTTATCTTTGTCATAAGCCATTAACACGACTTTAGAATTTTTCTTAATCAAGCCAGTGCTTACTTCATAAGCGAATTTTCCATCCTTAAATGTTCCACCTGTAGACACTAAATGACCATCAACGTAAAATTCTAAATATGAAACGTTTCCTTCATACGTTCCTGTGATTAATCCATTGCCGACTGTATAGTCACTTGGAGTAATCCCATGAACGGTTGCTTTTACTTCAACTTCGATATCCTTGGTAGTAATGCCTTTATGGCTATCTTCCACCGAATAAGTGATGAAATATTTGCCAGGTACGTTTGTATTGACGGTATTTGACTTAATAATGATTTTTGATGTCAAATCGCCATCTTCTTCATCGTGGGCAGTAATTCCTGCTAATGGATTAAAGGGCTCACCCTGTTCGATTACTTTGTTTTCAGCATTAATTACTGGTAATGTGTTTTGAGCCACGGTTACTTCGATTGTCTTAGTAGCTGACAAACCATGACTATCGACAATTTTGTAGGTTACAGGATAGACACCAGGAACATTCGGTTTCACCTGATTATCTGTAATAACGATGTTTTTAGTGATATCGCCGTCTTCCTTGTCAATTGCGGAAACGCCCTTCATTGCAAATGACCCAGTAAAGTCGTCACCTAAAACAATTTTGCGATTTTCAGCTGTTAATACAGGTTTTTCAGTTCCATAAGCTGGGTCAAGCTTCGCATACTCTAAGTAACCGCTTGACTCTTTACCACCACCGACTGTCCAATCAATAACATTGTTATCCTGTGTTAAAGCGGTATTGAAATGATATTTCCCGTCTAATGAACTTGGCACACGAATTTCTGTATCCGTTACAAATCCACCTAAATCAATACTTACTGAAGTGTAAACATGTGGGAAAAGACCAATAACTGTTGTAATACTTGGATTTTGAATAATCAGTGAACAGTTATCTGGATCAACCTTGATGTCTGTTGATTTATACGTATAAGATTTGATTGGAATACCAACATTGTAAGCCTTCATTTCACCAGATAAATAGTTAATAAAGCGCGGGTCTTCTAGCAATGGCTTAAATTCATTTGGTAATTTCACTTGATAATACGTTTTGTCTGCAATCCCCAAGTTCGCTACTTGTGTAATATTTAGATCAACGGTTAAAATACCTTCTGTTTTTTGGTTGTTGATCACTAATTCTTTATCCGTCGATGTTTTTAAACCAATTTTCCCCCAAGCAATCAAGCCCAAATCCATCGGTCTGATCGACGTAGTCTTTGATTCCTGTTCTTCGTTATCTTTAGAAGTATCCTCCTTTTCTGTAGTTGGAACTTCTGAGGTAGGTACTTCTTTTGATTCGGTTGTTTCCTGTACAGGTTCAGCACTCGACTCAGGAAGAGCCTCCGATAAGCTGTCAGTTGTTAACCCCTTTGTCTCTGGCGCTACCTCCTCAGTTCCTGCAGTTTTTTCTTCTGCCAATGCTGTGGCTGGTAGTAATCCTGAGTTTAGCAACATTAAACTGCTAGCCCCAATTGTTAATAATTTCTTTTTCTTCACTAATTTTACCCCTTTCTTTTTTTTATCATTGATTTAAAACACCGCTTATCCATCGATCACCCCCTAATATTTGTAATATTTATAGTTTCCAGCACTCACAGATTTAGCTCCGTTATAAACAAAGCCGATTAAACGGGCGTTTGATCGTTTAAGCAAGGTTTTGCACTTTACTAAATTATTTCGTTTCGTGCGATTTTCTCGGACTACTAAAATGACGCCATCGACTTTTGAAGAGAAAATCTGAGCATCTGTAACTACTAATAATGGTGGTGAATCAACAATGATATAGTCATACTGTTCTTCAAGCTGCCGAAAAATTTCATTTAAGCGATTAGAATTTAACAGTTCGGATGGATTAGGCGGGATCGGACCCGCTGGTAAAAAATCCAAGTTTTTTACTTGTGTACTTTGAATCGCTTCACTTGGCTCACTCCGTAGATTACTCAGCAAGGTGCTTAGACCTGCTGCTCGATTCGAATAAGTACTGAAAAATTTACCTGCTGTTGCGCGACGTAAATCTCCGTCAATCAGTAATATCTTTTTATTTGCTTCAGCCATAACGACTGCCAGGTTCGCAGCAACCGTAGTTTTCCCTTCCTCTTGTTCCGTAGAGGTGACCAAAAGCAGCTTTAACGGCTGACCTGAGGAGGCGGCAAACTGAATACTCGTTCGAACATTGCGATACTGTTCAGTGATAGGTGAAAATCGATTCTCAATCGAAATTAAGCGTGTTTCTCTTTCCTTCATGTAGTAACGCTCCTAAAATTAGACTCTTTTTCTTTGTCTTCTGGATACATGTAAAGATTCCTCCGACAAGTTTCTCTTCAAAAGATCCTTATCCTTGGCGGACATTTTCATATCCACACTCGTTGTATAAGGAATGATTCCTAATGCATTGGTTTCAAAAATCTCATAAACGGCTTGCTCCGATTTAATCGTCTGATCCACACTTGCTCGCAGCAGAACGAATAGAAAGCCAACGAGTCCGCCGATAAATACGCTAAGAACTAAATTCAATTTATGATTAGGCGATATCGGAGAACGGCTAGCTGTCGCCTCTGAAGTAATTGAGATTTCTCCAGGAATTTGGCTTTCTGCTAAGGCCTCTTGAAAAATCTGCGAAGTAGTGTTTGCCAAATGAGCCGACAATCTTGGCCGGTCACTTACAGCTCGGATCGAAAAAAAAAGCGACTCCTGCTGTTGTTCTAGTGTAATGGCCTCCCTTAATTCACTCATTGTCATCTGCTGATTCTCTTCAGACCTTAGCTTTTCCTGTACCTGACCTAAGACTAAATCACTTAATACCAATTCCTTGTAGGTTTTCACCAATTGTAGATTGGCCGTAATTTCATTCGAAAGGTTCTCTTCACTTGTTTTCGTCGCAGCAATCATTTGCGTTTGCGAACTATATTGCGGTGTGATCCAAAAAAAAGAAATATACCCGCCCAGTAGCAATCCGACGAGACTAAAAAGAATAATAGTTGGTAGCTTTTCTTTTATCGTTCGTGCAAAAAAAGAAAAATTTAAATTCTCATCCATAGTGGTTTGTTGCCTCCGATAGTTAATGTGTTAAGCTAATAAGCCCCGTCACGGGTAATGATTACCAGCAAAGTTTTTAACATAATTTGTACGTCTAAAAGAAAACTGCCTTTTGTCAAATAGCTCAGATCTAACTGAATCATTTCTTCAAAATGGAGTCTGTTGCGCCCACTCACCTGCCAAAGGCCTGTACATCCAGGCTTCACCCGTAATCTAAGACGATGATAATCTGAGTATTGCTCCACCTCTCGCGGCAATGCGGGTCTTGGTCCTACAATGGACATTTCTCCTTTTAAGACATTGACGAGCTGTGGAAATTCATCAATACTAAATTTCCGCAAAAATTGACCCACTTTTGTCACACGTGGATCGCATTTCATTTTGAACATCGCACCTTTGATCTCATTTTTCTCTATCAATTCTGCTAGTTCGTTTTCAGCTCCTACATGCATCGTTCGAAACTTATACAACAGAAAATAGTCTCCGTTTAAACCGACGCGTGTCTGACTAAAAAAAACTGGACCTTTAGGATCTTCTAATTTTATAAGCAATGCGACAAAAGCAAAGGGAATCGCGAGCACAAGTAACCCTACAGCACTCACGACTATATCGACTACTCGTTTTGTCCTCCCTGCAAAAAAACTGGAGGTTGTTAAATTATTCTGTTCTGTTAATTCGACAATATTAACGGACGAGTTATTTCCATAGACATTATTCATCATTTCACTTCCAAAAAATCGAAAAAATCCGATGTATTTTTCTTCATTACTTCATCTGTTTTTTTAGAATAATTACAACTAACAAATTAATAATAGAACAGAAGAGACAACTTGAACCATCAAAGATGTGACGGTTTTTTTAGTTTTTCGCCTTAAAATCATATTATTTTTAATAAAAAAGATGAAATACGATTTATTCCCTTCTGTTTTTGTCTATTTACTGACTTTTTTTGCTACTTTTAAAGAAAAATATTCTCAGGTACGTTTAGAATTTGATGAGCATCACTTTTTTTCAGCTTAGCTTCTGTTTGTATCAATTGATAAAACTCATCTGACATTTGATACCCTCTTCCCCAAGCTGTGTCGATCGGGTTGAAATCCACTCCGCTCTTTCCGACTTTTTCCTTGATATTACGAACACAGCTAGATAATGCGGACATTTTCGAATCCGAAGCACTTTCTTCATTCCAAATTTTTTGGCACATTTCTTGACGTGAAAGATACCGACCTCTATTTTCGTATAAGCACATCAGCATCCGGCTTTCGCGTTTAGAAAAACCGAAATTATAAAAATGATAATTAATTTCCGGTGTTTTCTTTTTGCTATAGACAAAGCTGCTTTCTTTCCATATTTCTGAACTTTTTGGGCGAATCGCCTGACAAAGCTCCCGAATTTCTTCTAGAGATGCATCACTTTTTATACGCTGATCGATAACATATTCAGTCTGCTCTTCTTCAAAGCCTTTGGTAAATTCACTTTCATATTTTCTAACGATAGCAGGGACATAATCACGAATATTGGAGATTAAATCGACAATCTCCTGATAGGAAATCGTTTCGCTTAATATAACTGCGTCAAAGCAAGACAGCAGATGACTCATCTCTTGATCCATTGAATGACAGGCATCTAATAAGCATGTACTACAAAAGACTTCATTATTCATTTGTTGCAGCTTGCTTTGAAAGCTTGTTTCAGCCAAAATATTTTTTGTTAAAATTAATAGTTTCATTTTCAGTCTCCTTTTCTCCGTTCATTTTCAACGAAATGGTTGATACATTTAACAAATTCATCATAATAGCGTTCCTGTGAATGCCTCGTCCTTTCCTTTAGTGCTTCTTCCCTCATTTGCTGTCGAAGGGCCTCATCATGGATTAATCGATCTAGTCCAGCCGCAAAATTTTCTACAAATTGTGCGTCATAATCGATCAGAAACGAACCCGCTTCGCTGATATATTCTGGAATCCCACCGATTCTAGTCGCAATCACAGGGATTCCCATTGCCTGGGCTTCAACTGCCGAAAGACAACAAGTCTCATGAAAGATAGATGGAACAGCACAAATGTCTGCTGCCTTCAAATATCGAGGAATCTGCTGTTTTTCAATGTATCCTGTAAATTTCACTTCAATTGGCAGATGTTTTGCTTGTGCCATCACTTTTTTGAAATAGCTGTCCTTTTCAGCAGAACTGTATGTAGTTCCTCCTAATACCAAAACCTTTACGTTTTCCAATGAATCAAGCCGACTAAGCGCTTCAAACAAAAGATGAATACCTTTGGTTTCCGTTATTCGGCCTGAAAAAACAATGACACAATCTGTTTGGCTGTAGTTTAGCTGTAGGCGAATGTGTTGTTTTTCTTCTTCTGTTGCTGGTTGATACTTCTTCAGGGCAATTCCATTGTTTACACGGTAGAGTAACGGCCAGTCCTTCGTATAGTCGATTTGGCGAACCTGATTATTAAGGAAATGGCAGACCGATAAGACACCATCCAGCTCTTGAAGAATTTCTGCTCCTTTAAACGTTTGGGGATTTAAGTAATCATTGTGTAAATAAACGGCAAGCTTGCCTAAATAAAAGGAACGGATAGCAGGAATTCGTTCAGGACAATTCAGATCTATCAAACAATCTACCGTATTCTCCTGTAAATACTGATTGGCTGCTTTTATTAATTCTGGATAAGGAATGAGATTTTTTCTTTTTCCCGTTAGAAGTTGCTTCAGCTTGTTCTGGCATTTTTGAAGCAGCCACCAAAAAGGACGTTCATTCGTTTTGACAGAAATTACTTGTGTATACTTATGTGTTTGATTGAAAGTGAAAATAGCGGGATCAGCCTCAGACAGCACAACCAGTTCTAATTGTTGTTGCTGTTCATTTTCTTCAATCAAAGAATCTAAAAGCGTTTCGATTGCCCCGCCCTTTACTGCAGGTATCGGCAATTTTCCATAAGTCAATAACAAGACACGAGGCTTCCTCATTTAAATTTCTCCTGTACTAATAAGTAAATAAAATAGATATTCTCAAAAATATAACGCTTGTAAAGTCGCTGCGGTTCCTTCATAAACCGATGCAGCCATTCCAGTCCATTACGTTGCATCCAAACCGGTGCCCGGGATATCTCACCAGCTAACACATCAAAGCTTCCGCCAACCCCCATAATTAGATTGGCATTCAATTCATTTTTGTATTTACTGACGAACTCTTCCTTATAAGGAGAGGTCATTCCGATGAATAAGAGTTGCGGTTGACAAGCAGCAATCTTATCAACGACTGACTGCTCATCTTTAAAATAGCCATGCTGTGCACCAACAATTTGTAATTTCGGATATTGCTGTTTTAATACCTCTAGTAAGCGGTTAAGGATCACTTCCTTCGTGCCTAGGAAAAAAACAGTCAGCCCCATTTCTTCCGCTTGCTTGAGAAGCTCCAGCATTGTGTCAATCCCAGTAACACGTTCAATGTTTTTCTTTTTTAACCACCGACAGGCTCGGACAACCGAGTAGCCGTCTGCACTTACCATATCAGCCTGTTGAATGATCTTTTTTATTTGGGCATTTCGATGACTCAATACCACCTTGTTGGAATTGACGCCAACATGCTCGATTACTTCATCGCGCTGAATGCGTGCGATCATTTCATCCACCGTCTCCTTCAAGTTTCCCTCATCAATCAACAGATCAAACAGTTCAATTTTATTCATTGCGCTCCCCTCTTCTTCCTCACTAGATTATTTTGAATTAAATCAATGAAAATGATGCCTGCAATCATTAACATTTGACTGATAAAGCATAGGGCTTTTGATAAAAATAGCCCCTCATTAAGGATCATTTGTAAAACTAACAACCCAAACTGAAGCAGCATTTGTCTCGTTGCTAAAGTACTTGCCATCAGCCGATCCGTTTCCTTTTTTCGTAAATAGAAAATGATAAAAAAACCCATTCCAGAAGCGATCGAAGCGCCATTGATTCCTATCAGCGGTATAAGAAGAATACTTCCGAAAAGACTGACTGCCGCTCCTGCTAAAGAGGTCGTTAAGACGCCTTTTGTTTTCTTCACTACAATATAGGTCGTGCCTAGAAAACCAGAAATACAGGAGAAAAAATTACTTATTAGCAATAAAGGAATATAGGCTTTAGCAAAATAAAATTCCTTTGATAACAGCAAGGAGGCCAACGGATCTAAAAATAATAAGATCAAACCGGAAAAAACTAAAAGCAGCGTGCAATAATGATTGAAGACTTTTTGATAAAAAATTCTTGCATCTTTTTTTTGATAGTGTTCAACGGCTGATAGCTGCCAAGCCTGCAGAAATATTGAACCAATCACCGATAAAAGACTGGGGATCTTACTTGCAGCTGCATACATTCCGTTACTTGCCACCCCTAAAAAGAAGGTCATAATAAAACGACTAGAGGTTGTCAGAATCCACCACATTGCCGAATTAGGAATCAACGGCAAGCTATAGATAATCAGCTGCTTTCCTCGTTGAATATTCCAACCTTCCCTGCTTTTAAATAAATCTTTCCAAGAAATATTGAGAAACAAAAACACTAAAGAAATCGCGTTAGCCAGTACAAGTGACCAAAAGTAGGCATCCAGCTTATTAGGTAAACGGCGAAAGAAAACGATGCCTAAAATCAACGTTAATAGCGAAAGTAAAATACCGTTTGATGCATAAATCTTTAACTTCCCGATCGCTTTTATGTACTGCATAAAAATAAGTTGAATGGACTGAATCGTTAGTAAAAGAAAACTAAACACACCAATCGAGGAAGAAACTTCCAACCGTGGACCGAAAAAATAGAAAAGAAACGCAAAGACACCAGTTCCTATCAGTCCCAAAAAATTAATTCTGATAGCTGTACGCAACCAGCTGACCTTTTCCGAAGTATCTTTACTATCTAAAACAAAACGCAAAACGCCTTCGGAAACACTCAAACTAACAACCGGAAGCAAAAGATTGACTGAGTTGATCAGTAAGTCGGCTGTTCCATACTCACTTTTGCTCAAATAATAGGTATAAAATCCCACCAAAAAAAAGGTAATGAGCTTGCTGCCAAAACTACCAATAGCGAAAACAATGGAATCATTGAATAATTTTTTATACTGATTCATACATTTACCAAATGTTGCTGAAGAGTGTCGATAATCTCGTAATTAATTGCAAACGCACGCCGCATTTCTTCTTTACGTTGTCTCATTTTGATAAGCTCCTGATCATTATTCGCTAGTTTTTCATTGATTTTCTTCAATAGCAGCTCTCTTTTCTTACTCAAGTCATTAATCGCCAGCACATCTTCTTCAATCCCGAGATTTTTGAACATTTCAACAACCTTTTGCTGCCAAGACAAACCGATGATAGGTACAAATTGAGAGACCGCCACGATCATCGAATGCATTCTAGTTCCAATGACCAAGTTCAATGACTGGTAAAGCGTTAATAAGTCCTCCTTCTCTTTTACAAAGACCACATTTACCTGAGGATCTTTAAGAAAATCGTCATAGAGCATTTCAATCGTTTCATAATCCTGCACCTCGGAAGAAAAGAGAATGATCTCCTTATTAGCAGCAGCCAAATCATGGATCAGATGCTTCATTTCTTTTAAATAATTGAGATAGGCTTTTCGCGAACAGCCAGTAATTCGATAATCGATCACACAAACACCGATTCGTTGCTGGACTTTTTTTTGTGCTTTTAATTGCTCGAAAGGCTGTATTTCCGGTAAAAGAAAGACCGGATCGACCGATGCATAGGCTGCCGGATGCCCTGTATTTTTCAAGTATTCCAAGGAGCGTTTATCACGAAAGCTGACAAAATCACATTTTTTTAATGTAGCAATCGCTGCATCTTGTTGTTTCTTTGTACAAAATGGGCCGATCCCAATGGAACAGACAAAAATGGGCAGCTGATGCTGATTAGCCAAGGAAACTACTTGATCAAAGCGTTGAGCAGATAACGTTGCCGGAGACAGATCAAAAATCGCATTGCCTCCTCCAATCATTAAGAAGTCCGATTGCTGTAACGCTGCTTCAAAGCGTTTGATATCTTCTAGGTCGTACATTCTTCGTCGGGATCGTATCCACTTTCCTTTACTGACTACGTTTTTTATTAAAGGAAGCTGACGAAAATATTTAAAATAAATATCGTGAGGTTTAGATCGCCGAACAAGATTTTTATTTATCCTGACCTGCGATTCTTCAATTAATTTGTAACTATACTTCTTTGTTTCAATTCCAGTTAACAGCTGTTCTGATAAGGTTTCTGCGATCAAACGATCACCGATATTCGAGCTGTCAATAAAACTAACTAGTGTTGCTTTCACTCATATTCCTCTACTTTCAAGTTTTATAATTCATAGAAATCAACTATGCCAATGTTCTCTGTCTCAATAAGAAGCTGAGCCGCTTCCGGAGATCTCAGGTATTTTCTTTCATATAAATAAGTCCAAGAAAAACTACACGATGTACTGATCATAAAACTCGCAAACCAAGCTCCCAGTAATAGCTTAGAAAATCTCGGTGTCCTCACGGTCTCGGTCGTTTCCGCCGAAAGCAAAAACACGTCCCGTGGCAATTGGCTCTTTTTTACTATTTGTGGAAATTTTTCACTTAGGCTCATGGCAATTTTTTTACTTTGCTCCGGGCTTTTTGTGGTAATAGCGACCGTAAAGATTTGCGAATTAATGCTGTTAGAAACCGTTAAGCTATCTAATAATTGTTGTTTACTTTGCTGTGGATAGTCCTCCTGAATCGCTTGTAAAAGAGAATCACTTTTTATCATTTCTTTGTATGTCTCAATCAGCTTGATATTGCTGGAAATTACTTGATTTTCGACCTCCAGCTTATCCTCACCTTCATCTTCTTTAGTGGTCTCTGTCACAGGTAACAGAAAGGACACTTGATTCGTGTACTGAAATCCCTTCATAAATACGAAGCCTGCACAGCCTATTCCCATGAAACAAAGTGTCAGAATCACGATCATTCTTTTTCGTAGCCAGAGGACATGCATGAAATCGTTGAATGAATACATGAATAGCTCCTTCCCTTAATCAGCTAATGAGTCATACACACATTTCCAAGTCTCAAAATAGGCTTCCAAGGAATAGTGTTGATGAATCGTCTGTTTAGCATTAATAGAAAATCGTTTACGCTTTTCCAAATTAGAGAAAAAGCTGATAATTGCTTGTTCCATTTGATCGATGTCCCCAGGTGTGACAAGAAAACCGTTCTCTTGATGGTTTATCACCTGTCCGATCCCTCCAACATTTGTGGCCAGATTGGGAATGCCGCACCCCATCGTTTCTAAAATTGCCATCGGAATGCCTTCATGATAAGACGGCAAAAGATGTAAGCCGCAATCCTTCAATAGCTCCTCCTGATTCGTGGTCCAACCGTGTAATTCGACATTTTCACAGTTCAGCCGCTTCATTCGATCGATAATCTTCGAAGTCGTTTCATCCGTATCTCCGTACAGATGAAATCGGAGCTCCGGCATTTTTCTCTGAACTCGCTTGGCAAGCAACAAAATGTCCTGACTCCCTTTTCGTTCACAGATACGTCCAAAGGTGAGTACATTTGTGGAGCTGGCTTGATAGCTGTTTTCCGGAGGAACAAAAACAGCGTTATTTACGACGATTACTTTCGTTTTCGTCAGCGTCTGATAGTATTCCTTCCAGTCATCACCTAAGGCAACTACAAGATCGACACGGTCTAGTACCTTACGAATGTAACGTTGCTCAAATTTATTTGCCTCTTTATAGAACGTTTCAAAATTTGGTGCATGCATATGAAAAATGATTTTTGTTTCTTTTTTTATTGCTTTTATTAATAAAGCTTTTCGATAAAAGCTAACATCTTGAGACACATGGAAATGAACAATCGCTATTTCACGAATATGTGTAGCCTTAAAGAGTTGGCAAAAGGCACGAAAAGCGTAGAACAGCTTTCCCTTTTCATTCCACGAAAAAAAATAACGAATCTGGCTTTTCTGATTATTGGGATAATAATCAATAAAATTCTTGATTACAGTTGAAATCCCACCTTTTCCAGTACTTTTCGGTCCCACCATAATTATTCTTTTCATAGTTGCTCCTCTTTGATTACTTGGATGAACATGCAGGTAAAACCAAACACTGTCGCTGATAACGCTGAAAAAAGAACGTGTCCAACCAAAAAACTGTATACGATCGTAAAAATAAGTAAGAAAATACAAAATTTATTAAATCCTTGATAAGCCGCTACCCTTAGAAAATGAGTCATCACAGCTATCAAGACGATCGTTCCGATAATTCCATAAGAAAAAAACATATCGAAAAAATCCATTTCGATTAATCCGCCCTTTCGGCCATACCAATCCCATCGGTTCTCGAAGCCCGAACCAAACCAAAACACATATTGATTCTTGGGTAGCTGTGAAAAATTCGCGACAGCATCCTTCAGATAGACATTCCTAGAGCTCAACAGCAGCCGCGGCCAATCATCTTGATAAAGCGTGCGGAAATAAGTAAAGCGTGCTATTACACTAGATAAAGAATTTAATAGAAATTCTCTTCCCTTCATCACAAGAAAAAAGAGCAAACCAATCAAAAATTCAAAAATAAAGAATTGCTCATACAATGTTTGACTGCGATATCGAAACAAAAAATATCCAACCAAAAAAATCGAATAGAGAACTCCTGTCATCAATCCAGATTTTGTTCCGAGAATTAAAAGACAATACATATTTAAGAAATACAGCCCAACTAAAAATCCTGCCGGAATGATTCGCCGTTTCTGTTGAATAAGAAACCAACCAACAAAAAAAAGCATGATTAAAAAAGCATAAGCAATATCATTTGTAGCAAAGTAGAAGCCTTTAAAGCCTGCTGCATCATCGTACGTATTATTTCCTAGTCCAAGTACATAGGGAATGATTAGTCCCCCGATTAGAAAAACATCTAAAATAATCGTTAATCTAGCTAACTTCTCAATAGATAAAAACTTTCCGAACTGCTTCGCGAAAAAAGGAATCAGCAAACATAAATAAAACCGAATGACGTATGACAATTCCTCTACCAATAAATTGAAGCCTGTATTGAAGAAAAAGGCCTGGATGATACATATAATGGTTAGAGAAAAAAGAGTTATCAAAAGCAGCACATAATCGTCTGTTTGCTTTATTCCTTTGGTTAACACGCCGTAGAAAATATATGCTATAAAAAAAATTCGATAGACGGTTCCTAGTGGGATCGTATTTCCATAGGATATGAAGACACCGTTGAAAATATCCACTAAAGGAAAAATCATGATTAGTAATAAAAAAAAATGAATCTTCATGCGATCACTCAATAAATCACTCCTTTGTCAGAATTTAAAATAATGATTTAGCATAAAAATTAAATATAATTAATATTAATCTAGACTATATTTATCTAAACGTCTTTTTTTGTTAATTTTAAGTCAAAATTTGATTGGTAGACTTTTGTCCGAGGGTATAAAATAATAATTGCAAATTAATAAAACGAAATATTAACATTACAAAAGTCTATTTGTTTATCAATCACGATATTTCTTTTTGATTGTTTAACTATTTTTTATAAATTGTTAGAAGAAGGTGTCTATATAAAGATGTTTCTAATCCATCAAATCGCTGATCTTTTTGACAAGGAAACGTTCATAAAGATAGAAATAATTTGCTTATTGAAGGAAAGTAAAACATGGCTATCCATCGATGAATTGTCCTCACAATTAGAGATCAATCAACGTACCATATTGAAATACCTTACATTTATTGAAGAGGACATTGACTCCTTTACTTCCAATAAAGAAATCGTATTGAAAATTCATAATAAAAAAGGCTATTTTTTATACTATGATTTTGAACCGGCCTTAGAGGATTTAATTTTTCGAATGATTGAACAGACAATCAATTATCAGCTGATCATGAAAATTTTTTTTTCAAAAACGCCATCTATCATTCAGTTTTCACATCAGTATTATGTAAGTGAGTCGTCCTTATGGCGTATGATCAATAAATTCCGGAAAAATTTGGTCCCAAAAGGAATTTCCATTGAACGTCGTTCTTTAGAACTGATTGGAAATGAAATTCATATTCGTAATCTAAGTTTTTCCTTACTGCTATCTTCATACAGCAGAGGCGGCTGGCACTATGGAAGCACAACTAAGTTAGTTACCGAAAAAATTATCGATTACGTAATTAACTTTTTTCACTTATGTTTATCGGATTTTGAATATAAGAAGCTTTTCTGTATGATTGCGGTGTGTATTGAGCGGGCCAAAAAAGATAAGCATGTTCACTTAACAAAGGAATTATGGGAAAACATCGAAAAAAATGAACTGTTTGATCGTTTTTTCGATGAAATGAGAGATGTCTTGCCTAAGGAACTCCACCGACAGGATGAAATAGGATTTTTATTTTTATACGTTTTTACAATTGATGAAGTATTTAACAATACATATATAAGAAAAGAATTTATCGAATTCCACTATGAGCGAAATACGCAATTATTTCAGTCTGTTGAAGCATTCAAAAGCCTCTGGTTCGACCAACAAAAATTTTTTATTTCCAAAGATGATCTCAAAACGGTTGAAAAAAGTCTCTATAGCACACATTTGTATTGTCAATTATTTCAAAATAAACAATCCTCTGAATGCGATTCGCAGGATTCCTGTTTGTACAATAACGAAACCGTTTCTCCTAATCTAAAGGAACGAGCACGTGAGTTGATTGGTTTATTACAAAAAAAGACAAATTTTCCACTGTTTAGAGAAACGGACTATTTATTGTCTATTTATCCATTATTATTTGAAACGATCACTCCTATTCAAAAGGTAGAGGAGCCTTTACAAATTTTCTTAGCAACAGATTTAACAAATTTAGAAGAACAGCATCTGATAAAGATGATCAAAAGTGAATATCTTGGAAGATTTAAAATGGAGATTTATACCCACCATGATTGTCTACGCAAAAAAAATTCCCTTGATCTATTACTTTCAACAAGAAAAACCATTTTAGTAGATCAGCCCTCTCTTCCGAATATTGTCATTCCAAGAAAACCAACAAAACTTGATTTTTATACATTGGACACAAAATTAAATGAACTATTCACGGTCAAAAATCAGCAAAAAAGGCTTGTATCTTTTTGATGATACAAGCCTTTTAAACTATTTAAAAAAAGAAAAATGCTTTACTTTTTGATAATCTGGGCGCGTGACAGGATCTCCATTTAGTAAATCCTTAGTCATTTGTTCCATCTCTTTTACCCGATCTATTCCAAAATTTTTCTCAATTTCTTGATAAGCTTCCTTTAAATAGAACCCACGCTGCTGCATACTATGAGCATCCGAGGCGACCATAAAAGCTAACCGATTTGTCAACATTGTCTTGGCTGCTTTTTGAACCTTTGGACCAAAGAAACCGACAATACTTGGCGCGGTCACTTGGGTCAAAGCCCCCATTTCTAGATAGGGCAATAATCGGTTCGGTTCTTTTGAAAAAACAGCATTACGCTCAGGATGTACGATTACAGGTGTGTGCCCTCGATCAATTAGCTGAAAAAAAAGGGCATCTGTATACGCAGGAACTTCAATAGTAGGAAACTCAATTAATAAATATTGATCATCTAAATCTGTAAATAGTAGCCTTCGTTGTTGAATCTCCTTTAACAAATCACCAGTCAAACGAATCTCTTGTCCTTCAAAAAGTGTCAAATCAATCCCTCTCTGATTTATTTCTCTCTGTAAACTCTTAACAGCTGAAATTACCTTAGAAGCAGGATTGGTATAATGACCATTGTTATGATGAGGCGTACATAAAATGTGCGTGATTCCCTGGTTAACAGCAGCATGTGCCATAGCGATGCTCTCCTCAAGATTTTCTGGCCCATCATCTACTCCTGGAAGAATATGACAATGTAAATCGATCATGCCGACCACTCCAAACTGCTTTTGTTCGATTTTATCAAAAGCCCTAAACAATGACCCATCAAAAATCGTTCATTTTTTGACAATCAGTGATTTCGATAATCACAAAAGTTAGCCAACCATCCCATCTGAATGAAATTCAACGATTGAAACTAGTAACACGCTAATAACAAACCTGGTTAAACATAAAAAGCCTCTAGGTAGTCTAGTCTACCCAGAGGCTTTCAATATTTTTATCCCTCTTTAATTACTTATTCTACTATTTTCTTTTTCCAAAAAGTCTTTAAACCAGTAAAAACTCTTCTTAGGAACGCGCTTCATATCGCGAAGCTCATGATTTCCACGATTTACATACACCATACCGTACCGTTTCTCCATATCGCCCTTCGAACTTGGTAAATCAATCAACCCCCAGCCAAGATATCCTAATACTTCACATCCATCAATGGTCATGGCATCTTTCATGGCTTTAATATGTTGCTCATGGTAAAAAATCCGATAATCATCCTCGATCTGATTTTTTCCATCCCACTCTTCTTTTGTACCAATCCCATTTTCGACTGGGAAAATCGGGATATTGTACTTTTGATACATCTTATTGATAATATCTCTAAATCCCAGAGGATCAATTCCAAGTCCCCATTGATTTTTTGAAACAAATGGATTGTCAACCTCACCGAATGTTAAGTAGTAATTTGGTGCACTATCTGATGGAATATTTTTATGACTGATCGATCCGGTGCAATAATAGCTAAATGCCAGATAATCACTCGTAACTTTTTCGATCTCCAAAAGCTCTTCTTCTGTTATCACTAGATTTAGCCGGTTCTCTTGAAAGCGTCGAACTTGTTTAGAATAACCGCGTCCGCAAAATGCATTCAATAGATTTTGATTAATGAACTCATCCCATTCTCTTGCTACTTGGATATCTTTGGGATCATTTGTTGCAGGATACATGTCAGAATAGGCCAACATTCCGCCAATTTCGCCATCCGTCGTGGTATGAATATAATTAGCGATCTTCGCATGAGCTACCATGATATTATGTGCAATTTGATGAATATTTTCTGCTGTGTCTGCTGTTTTGAGCGTTCCGCCATAAAGTAGTGCTAACGGTGTCGAATACAAGTTTTGCTCATTAAACGTGACCCAGTACTTTACTTTATCCTTATACCTGTCTACTACCCTCTTCCCGTACTCCACGAAAGCGTCGACTACATGTTTACTCATGAATCCTTCATAATTTTCAGCTAAATTTAGCGGCATATCAAAATGATATAAACACAGCATAGGCTCTATATTTCGTGCCAGCATTGCATCAATGTAGCAATCATAAAACTGTAAGCCATCTTCATTGAACGTACCATCTCCCATCGGATTGATTCTCGACCAAGAGGTTTGAAAACGATAAAAATTCATTCCCATCTCTTGCAACAAATCAAGATCCTCTTCATATCTATGATAGCGATCAATTCCATGTTTCCAGTCTGAAGTATGTTCAGTCGCTTCACGAACATCGTAAACAGAAGGTCCTTTTCCGCCTTCATTCCACGCACCTTCTGTTTGCATGCTTGATGAAGAATCGCCCCAAAAAAATTTTTTCTTTCCCATTCTCTCATTCCAATCATTTTTTCTTGTTCTTCCTTGTTCCTTTTCCAAATCGCAATGATTAACCTGCTAGTGACTCAGCACTTGCTCGGGCAACTCGTTCACTGATTTTCAAGAATGGCAAGTAGAAAAAGACTAAGGCAACAATGATAATTGCCTGAACAATGATTGCTCGCCAGTCACCTGCAGTGGCCAAGAAACCACTGAGAAATGGTGGAGTAGTCCATGGAATCGTTACAACACACGGATTGACCAACCCCATAGATGTCGCTAAGTAACCAATGACTGTACCAACAATTGGAGATAAAACAAATGGAATGATCATTGGCAGATTGAACACAATCGGTAGGCCAAAGATCACAGGTTCATTAATGTTAAAGATATTTGGTCCCAAAGCCAATTTGGACAAATCCCTATATGCACGATAGCGACTAAAAAGTAGGATCGCAATCACCAAAGCAATGGTTGAACCAGTTCCACCCATTAGGGCACCATAAACCTGATGAAAGGCTGAATTAATAATGTGAGGAGCATGCTGTCCTGCTGCTACAGCGTCCATATTTTCGTTCATATTTACCATCAATAGTGGATCTAAGATCGGTCCGGTAACTACCGATTGATGAATTCCAAAAGAAAAGAGCAAGTTTCCAAGACAAACTAAAAGTAAATAACCAAATAGGGAGGTTCCTACACCACGCAATGGCTCTTGAATGAACCGCTCAATGATCGCCATAAAATCATTTCCAGTTAATTGAATCAGAAATGAGGCAAAACCAAATAATGAAACAACAATAACTAAAGGTATCATTGTATTAAATGATTTTCCTACTGCTGGTGGAACACTATCTCCCAAATTAATTTTCAACCTTTTTGATCGCGTTAATCGAATATACAGCTCTGTTGCGAGAAGGCCGGTAATGATTGCCGCAAATACACCCTTTGAACCAATATTTCCATAGCTGATTACGCCGTTGATTCTTACAGCCTGCTCTGCATCAATTGGTGTCGTTTCAATAATCATCGGAAGCAACGTCAGAAACGCTGGGACTACCGCGATGACTACACCGATTGGATTATCGTATTCTCTATTTTTAGCCAAGAAATAACCAATTGCGATGACAAGAATGATACCCGTAATATTTAATGTTGAGTTAGTAATAATATTTCCCCAATTTTGCCAAGTTGCCATTGTCTCTGCGCTAATAAAGCTTTTGAACCAGCCTGTAGAATCCAACACAACTGAATTAATTAGAATAGCAATTCCCGCTAAAATGAATAGCGGCATGATCGTTGCAAATGAATCACGCAATGTTCTCAAATAAATCTGATCTCCGATTTTCTGAGCTGTCAGAACAAATTTCCCCATCAAAGCTTCTCTTTTTTGCTTTTTATCCTCATTCATTATTTGTGCCTCCAATTTTTTACAGCCACGCGTTAGCTTTAAAAATATACTACCATTTAAAAGCGCTTTTGTAAACACTTATTTATATTTGTATACACTAATTTTCCATCGATAAAAAAAGCTTTTACTTGAAGATTCAAGAAAAAGCTTTAATACTTAATTAATATCAGCAACGATTTTTCCAGATGTGTACGGATACCTTGTCTTGGATAAATCAAACGGCGTACCATCATCAAAAAATACTACTTGATTCGTCTCTAAAATAGGATCGCCTACTTCAATGCCGAACTCTTCACTATCCAGTTCATTCGCCTTAGAAGCAATAATCACTCGTTGCGCAGCACTGATTACATATCCTAACTCTTCTCGTATATAGTTATAGATAGAGCCCATTAAAATGTTCTCATCCAAATCTTTTATATATTTCAAAGGCATGATCGATGTTTCAATACTTCTTGCTTCTTCCTTTACATATCTGACACGCTTAATATCATAGACCGGATCAGTGCGCTTAATTTTCAAGGTCTCAAACTCGTAATCAGTCGGGAATCGCACTTCGAAACGGAGGATTTTACTTGTTACCTCTACCCCTTCTTGAATAGATGTACCGAATACACTATTCATTTGTGTGACATCCTTGTTGTTCTTTTTGATATTGGTTCTAACATAAGTACCAGACCCACGTCTTGTATACAACAAGCCTTCATCAATTAACAATTGAATAGCTTTTCTCACTGTTACTCGACTCGTATTGTAGGTTCTTGCTAGAGTTTCTTGATCCGGTAACAGTTCTCCTTCCTTGAACTCGCCTTCTACGATTTTTTTTTTAAAGCAATCGCGATTTCTTTATACTTAGGCATGTCTATCGCCTCCCATAATTTGTATATACTTATATCCTAATAGATTAGACTAGATTTGTAAACACTATATACATATACAAGTAGATTAATCGCTGATTTTTTTTGATTAAAGACAAAAAAAGTCTCAGCATCACTTTTTGGATGCTAAGACTTTTTCGTACGAGTATTCAAATCGTTGACTATTGTTTACAAATTACTCTGTCTTGCAAAGTACATCGCAATGAGAGAGATCCGTGAAAGCCGAACCACTCATCCAATCAATTTTTTTCCTTTACTTTCTCAACCTTCAGCTAAATTCCGTCATAAATTGATACACCGCACCGATGAGATTAGCATCCGCTAAATATTTGCAGCTCATTATTTCTGCAGTCTGATCCTGCGCTCTTTTAGTTTCCAGCAATGCACCAATTTCATTTCGAAGACGTTCCACAACACCTGGTCTTCTTGAAATTCCTCCGCCGATCAATAACCGATCGACATCCAAACTGACCAGTACATTATAAGCTCCGATCGCTAGGTTCGCATAAAACTGATCGACATATTTTTTAGCTAATCCCTCTTGAACTGCATCAAATACATGGACCGCATCGTAGCTCTTTCCATCTGCTTTTTCGATCGAATATTTTTTTGCCAAATTAACAGGGCTGACTAACTCACTGAATGTTTGGTGTTTTTCATTTAAGATCATATAACCAAATTCACCGCCAAATAAATGCGGTCCTGCATATAGTTTTCTATCTAAAACAATAGCTCCACCTACGCCTGAACCAATGATAAGAAAAGCACTGTTGGCTACCTCGGCCGCATTGCCCTTCCACACTTCGGCCAGTGCCGCACAATTAGCATCATTTTGAATCGAGACGGGCAAGCCGAAAAGCTGCTTCAGCTCTTTTTTGATTTCAAAACGATGAATATACTCAATCGCACTCAATCCATAAATGATTCCCGCTTGTGTATCAACTGAACCAGGAGAACTGATCGCGACTCCTGAAAATTCAAGTGTCGAGCTTTTCAACTCCGCAATGAACTGCTGCTTCATCGCTTCCCAAGAATTCGGTGTAGGCAAACTTTTTTTCGCGTCTAACTGCTCGCCATCCCAGGTGGCATACTTGATTGTCGAGCCACCAATATCAATAACAAAAAGATTCATTCTCATCTGCTCCTTTTAAAAAAAGTATGAGCTCACTGCTCATACTTTTCAAAAATTGATTAAATCATATCCGGTTGTTTATCCAATGCTCGCAGGAACGGTAACCAAATCATTCCAACAATCAGGAAGTCAATCACCTGCAGCAAGCCGCCTAGCCAAGAGTTGGTTGCTAGTACACCGCTGGCAATAATCGGAACAGTCCATGGCACGGATACCCCGGTTGGCGCAGGAACGATTCCGGCTGCCATCACTAAATAATTTAACGTAGTCACAACGATTGGTGCGATAACCCATGGAATGAGGATCGTCGCATTTAACACGATCGGCAGACCAAAGATGACCGGCTCATTTACGTTGAAGATTCCAGGTCCTAATGCCAAACGACCGATGTCCTTATACTGTTTCTTCTTCATCAGAAACGCCAAGATGATGACTACTGCCAACGTCATTCCTGATCCGCCTAAACCAACAGTGAACGTTTCCATAAATGGTTTCGTAACAATATGCGGTAACGTATCGCCGGCCTTGTATGCTTCTAGGTTATCAAGCATTAAGGTATTCCAAATCGGGTCCATTACTGAATTGACAATAATCTGTCCATGTAAACCAAAGAACCATAAAAATTGAATGAAGAAAATGGATACAAGTGTTGCTGGCAAGCTACTACCCAATCCAGTCAACGGCTTTTGAATCACATCATAAATGACATCATGCAGATTGGCATTAAATACGCCTACCATGACGGCATTAATCACTAAAAAGACCGTTAATGTCAGAATTGCGGGAATCATAGCCGCAAAGGATTTAGTTACTGCAGGGGGAACGCCATCTGGCATTCTGATCTGCCAACCACGTTTTGTGACTCGGCAATAAATCTCAGCCGCTACGAAAGCCGCAATCATTCCTAAAAACATCCCTTTTGCCCCAAGTCTATCGAGACTCAGTACACCGCTAACAGTTTCTCCAGATTCAGTACTCATAAAGAAAGGAGTCAAGATCAAGAAGCTTGAAAAAGCCACCGCTCCGCCAAAAATACCTTCCACATCATAGGATTTAGATAAATAATAGCCGATACCGAATGTAACAAAAACCGTCATGATGCTCATTGTCGCGTTCTGTCCATTTCCAAATAAATTAGACAGCACTCCTTTTGTATCATCACTGAAAAACGGTAAATTGTTAATAACTACAATAATGGAACCAAACATCGTCAATGGAAACGCCAACATAAAAGAGTCGCGCAAAACCATTAAGTACCGATTGTCGCCTAACCAGTTTGCTAAAGGCATGATTTTTTCACTTAGTTTATCCATAAAACCATTCATTCTTCGTCACCTCTTATTTTTTAGTAATCGATTACATTCCTATAATACCATCATCTTCGTTATAAGTCTACATATTTATATTAAAAAGTATAGATTAATATTAGGAATAATCAGTACTACTTATGTAAGTTGTGGAATCCATATTATTGGAAAACTTGTTCTGCCAAAGCAGCTTCAAAAAACGAAACTTCAGCACAAAAAAACGCTACAAACAAGCAAATTAACCTGTTCATAACGCTTTTTATTTTGACGACTACTTTGTTAAAACCATTTCCGCTTTAAAATGATCATGGTGATGAATGGTGGTAGAATACTCAAAAGCAGCACCATTTGACAAATATCCGACTTGTTCAGCCACACCTACAGGTTCGTTAACCTGCATGTGCAATTCCTCAGCCTCGTCTTCTGTTGCCCCTCTGACTTTGATAATCCGGTGAGCGCTTTGAATGACGAGCCCTAGCTCATTTTCTATATAATCATAGATCGAATGCTTTACATGTGTGAGCTTCAAATTCATGATCAGATTAATCGGCATATAGGTGACTTCAATAGCATAAGGAACCTTATCCACATAGCGTACCCGATGAATGAAATAAACGAAATCATCCTCTGAGATATTTAGCTTTTCTTGAATCTTTTCATCTGGTTGAACGACTGAAAAGTTTAGGACCTTACTTGTTACTTCATTTTGCGGATACTCTGCCGTTTTTCCGCGGAACTGATTAGTAATCGAGATCCGTTTTAACTCCGTATTGGATAAATCCTTAATAAACGTTCCAGATCCGCGCCTTTTAATAATCAAGCCCTCTGCTACAAGAATATCTAGTGCTTGTTTTACGGTCATCTTACTGGCATCGTATTCAACCCCTAGCTCTTTTTCTGAAGGCAGCTTCTCATTCGCCTTAAATGTTCCATCGATGATTTTATTTTTTAGATCATTTGAAATATGGATATACTTTTTCATTTAATGACCTCCTCTTGATTTCTCTACTATTATAGCCCAGCACCTCCAACTTGGTCTATACTAATTAGAAAGAATAGTATGAAACTTAATTTATATAGATTCATACTTTTACACGAAAAAAAGGTACAAATCTTAGTGATTCGTACCTCTTCCTGTTTTAATCCATTCGTTTGTAGAGATCAACGATTTCCTTAGCTAAATCAGTAAATGCAATCGAGGTCATCAAATGATCTTGACTGTGAACAGCTAAGAGTGAAATTTCCATATTGTTCCCTTGCGCTTCCTGCGTTAGCAATCCTGTTTGTGCGTGATGAGCTTCTACCAAAGCATTTTCCGCCGCCGAAATTTTCGCTTCAGACTCAACGAAATCCGCTCGCTTAGCCGCTTGAATCGCTTCAACCGCATCGCTTTTCGCATTACCAGAATGAATGATCAATCCCATAATCGCTTCTAAATTTTGTTGTTCCATTGTATAGCCTCCCTATTGATTCATCAATCTTTTGGCTTCCTGCAAGACCTTTTGACCATTCATCATCCCATAATCAGCCATATTAATGACTGCTACCGGAATACCTTTATCAGCAAGCTTATCCTCATATTGCTTTTGCATGAAACGAACTTGTGGGCCTAATAATAAAACGTCTACATTTTTCTCTGCCAAAGTATTATTGGCCTCTGTCGACGAAACCGCGAAGATATCCGCATCAAAATTCTCCTCTTTCGCAGCGGCCTCCATCTTCGTCACTAACAAACTCGTACTCATTCCTGCTGAACAAACTAGCATAATTGTTTTCATCTGTCTTGATCCTCCTATTTATTTAATTTAGCAATTAATCGATCTGCTATTTCTACTTTATTTGCGGCGGCAACTTCTTTTATCCAATAGCCCGATTTTTTGATAGTTTTCTTTTGTGTGCGAATATCCGTAGAGATAAACCCATAGCGATTACGATACGCATTTTTCCAAGACCAGCAATCAATCGGTGTCCATAGATGATAGCCAAAGCAATTAGAGCCTTCTTCCATTCCCTTATGCAGCCAATACAGGTGTTCTTGAATGAACTGAATGCGGTAATCATCCTCGATCATTCCTTGTTCGTTCAAGTAACGTTCCTCCCGTGAAACGCCCATCCCATTTTCTGACACAAACCATTCGATATTATTGTAATTGTCACGAATATTAATGGCAATATCATAGACCGCTTTCGGATAAATTTCCCATCCTTTGTCTACATTCATCCGTCTGCCCGGCATTTGATACTCTTCAAAATATTTTTCAGGCAGCCAATCTACCGCCAAACTATCTGGTGAAACCTCGGGTGCTTTTACACGATGTGGATGATAAAAATTCACACCTAAATAGTCGATCGTGTTGTCCTTAATCAGTTGGAGTTCCTCGTCGCTAGTCTCCCAAAGGACACCATCCTCCGCTAATCTTTCGGTCAAGCCTGCTGGAAATTCGCCTAAGGTTGAAGCATTCATATACAATTGATTCAACCATAAATCAGCAAATTCGGCCGCTGCCAAATCTGATTCCTTCTGACTGGCAGGATAAGCAGGGGTTAAATTTAAAATGATTCCGATTCGACCTGCTGGATTTGGATTGACTTTTTTAAAGCAAGCAATCGCCTTGGCTGAAGCTAATTGAATGTTATAAGCCACCTGCACCGCCTTCTTCCCATCCACAAGGTTCGGATAATGGAATTGATGCAGGTATTCTCCTTCAACCACCACCATCGGCTCGTTAAACGTAAACCAATCCGTGACACGATCTCCAAACAGCTTGAAGCACTGTTCGGCGAACTTAACGAACAACTCTACGACATGCTTAGATTCCCACCCGCCATATTTGTGATAAAGCGCCACCGGCAAATCAAAGTGATGCAAATTAATGACTGGTTTAATGCCATTTTTGATGAATTCATCAATGACGTCATTATAGAAGCGAACATTATCTTCATTCAACGTAGCGGTTTCAAAATCGTCAATCAGCCGCGTCCATTGAATCGATGTACGTACCGAGTTCAATCCGATCTCCTTCATTAAACGGATGTCTTTCTTGAAATCGTTGTAGAAATTTGACGCCACATTTGGTCCTATTTGATCGTAAAAGGCTTCTGGCTCAATATCGTACCAATAATCAAACATGTTGGCGTGCTCTTTATTGAACCGTCCTTCTGATTGAGGCCCTGAAGTTGCGGCACCCCACCAAAAATTACTTGGAAATTTAATTTGCATCGTTTATTCTCCTCCTGAAATTTTCTTTGCTAATACCAATCCGCCAATAATACCTGCGCGATTATTCAGTTTACTAGAAACAATGAAATGCTCGATAGATTTAACGGACAGCTACCATTTTCACCATTGATTTCGGTTACATTCTATTCATCAGCATTTCTACTAACTTTTTGTTCCGCCTGATTCAATCACCACCAGCATCTCAACTCCTCCAATTCATTTATATTATATATACTATATTTTTAAATGTCTATACTTTTGTATAAAAAAGTCAGATGTTTATTTTTTTACGGAATATTGAGCTGATTTGATCTCGCTTATTGCTTTTCTCTCCAAACCTAGTACACTAACTATAAGCATAAAAACACATGGCGGTTGGTAGTCCGCCGCATGAAAATGTCAGTAACCTGCCCTCCCGGGTTGTCCATTGCTTGAAATCATTTCAAGAGGGAGGTGTCATCATGAAGTTGACAATTTACTTCGATGGCAGTTTTTGGTGTGGCTTGATAGAGGTTGAGCACGAGGATCATTACCAAGCAATCCGGTATGTTTTTGGCCCCGAGCCAAAGGATGCGGATGTCTGGGAATTTGTCACCAAACGTTTGCCACAGCTGTTGGAGCAGACAGGCACTGTCGCCAGTCAGAAAAAAGCAGCGGAAAAGAAACTCAGCCCCAAACGGATGCAGCGGCTGATCAATCGTGAAAAACGGCAGCCAGTCGTTTCAACCAAAGCTCAGATTGCGATGAATGAGATTCGTGAGCAGGCAAAGGCGGAAAATAAATCGCAAAAGCGACGAAAAAAAGCCGAGTATGCCGACAAACGATTTCAACAGAAGCAAGCCAAAAAACGCGAAAAGCACAAAGGTCATTAACAAGAAACAGCCCAAATCTAGCTAGATTTGGGCTGTTTCTGCGTATTCGATTTATTGATTTGCTGGCAATGATTGCATCAAAGCAAAGAAATGTTCCGCATCGCCAGTACTGAAATAGTTATACCAAGCATCCAGTGTAGCTGCTTCAAAGACCCCTAACTGCTCGATGATTTGTTTTGCCCACAGCAAACCGCCAGTTGAACTAGCAGTAATCAGATTATCACCTACCACAGAGGGCTCATCTCGATAGTAGTCCTGTCCTTTATAACTAGGCGCCACCATTTCAAGAAAGCCTGGGCCATTACTCGTATGAGGCCGCTCATCTAATAATCCAAAATTTGCAAGTGCAGCCGTTGCCCCACAGATTGCCCCCACCATAGCACCGATTGAAAGAAACTCGCTGGCTTTTTCGAGGATTGGGTAATGTTTTTGATCGTTCCATGTATTCGAACCAGGTAGTAACAAGACATTTGCTTCTGCTACCTCGATGTCAGCAATCACACAATCAGGTACGACCGTCATCCCACCCATTGTCGTGATGGGTTCTTTAGAATAACTGACTGTTTTTACCGCGATATCTGGTGCTCCTTCATTAAAAAACCGACACGAGTTCAGCTCTGCTGTCACGTGTCCTAATTCCCAGTCAGCTAACGTATCCATCACATAAACATAAATTGTACTCATAAATTTCCGCCTCCAATAACTTTCTATAAACCTAGTATACCTGGCAATCGTTGACAACAGTATGGCAACAATCTAAACTGATAGTAAGAAAATTTTGAAAAGAGGAAAAATCCATGAAGATGGATAGATTGCTGAGCATTACGATGCTGCTGCTAGATAAGAAACGGATTGGCGCTAAAGAGCTGGCAGAAAAATTCGAAGTATCCCCGCGAACGATTTACCGCGACATCGACATCCTTAACTTGGCAGGGATTCCTATCCGGTCAACATCAGGAGTTGGCGGCGGCTTTGAGATTATGGAAAACTATAAGATGGATAAAAAAGTCTTCTCCTCTGCCGATCTCTCCACCATTTTGACAAGTCTTTCTGGTTTCTCCAACATGATGCAGGGAAAAGAACTAGCCAGCGCTCTGGCAAAGGTCAAAAGCTTTATTCCCGCGGATCGAGCAAAGGATATTGAAACAAAGATCAATCAATTCAACGTTGACTTAAGTCCATGGATAGGGAATCGGAATCTACAGCACTACATCGAAACGATTAAATCTGCCTTGCAGGAAAACCTGTTACTCGTCTTTAGCTATTCAGATCAGCATGGCAGAAGCTCTCGGCGGATAATCGAGCCTTACCAGCTTATTTTGAAAAATAGTCAGTGGTATTTGCAGGGGTATTGCCTGACTAAAGAAGATTTTCGTCTGTTCAAGGTTAATCGCATGACCAAATTGCAAATGAAAGAGGAACATTTTGTCCCGCGAGAGCATCAAAAACCGCAGTTGGATTTTACAGAATATTTGGATGCCATGCAAACCACTATCAAACTTCGCATTCATCGCTCGGTTATGGATATGGTGCTGGATTATTGTACATTTGAAAATTTTTCACCTGATGGCGATAGTCATTACATCGTTGACTTTCCTTTTATCGAAAATGATTACTACTATAATATCCTTTTCAGTTTTGGGAAGAACTGCGAATGCCTTGAGCCGCCGCAAGTCCGCGCAGAAATGAAACGCAAAATCAAAGAAATCGCTGATTTATATGATTAAAAAAGAGGAGGACACCAGATTCTTAATGAATCTGGTGTCCTCCTCTTAAAAATCAAGAAGCGCGGATTGGTGAAACCTTGGAGTCCCCTTCTTTATGAAGCTCTGATGGCTCAATCGAATACTGTACCTTGATACGATCACTAACAAAATAATTATCAACCCCTTGAAGCAGCTGCCAGTTTACACTGACACAGCCCGGTCTGCGATACTTTTCATCGCTTTGATAATTTTCGTACAGGACAAACCAAGGAACTAGGGAGGTTCCCTTGCCATTTTCATCCATATAGCGTTCATCTGTGTCAAACCGGACAATATCTCCCGAATCATCAAAGGTAAATCGCCCTTTGACACTGACACCCTTCCAGCTGATCGTCCCTTCAACCCTTCGCTGATCAATCGTTTTCCATGTTATGTACTCTTGCAAAAATAAACTCGGCATAAAAACCGCATCCGCCAGCGCTGTAATCAGCTGGCTTTGATCCATCTCGGGCCCCGTGGAATGAAACAATTGAAAATGTTTCGCTAGCACACCGATCATTGACCCCTTGCCATCTTGAACACTATCTCTCACTTGAACCGGCAAGCCAAACATGCGCACCTTCAAAAAGGCATAGCGATCGGGTCGCCCGACAAAGTTCACCTGACAAAAATCAATCGGAATCGGATTTTTTCCCGCCTCCATCCGAAACTTTGTATTCTCAAATCGAATATACATGTTACGCATCATGGGTTGATTGACATAGCCGTTCTTCTTTAAATATTTCTTTAACGGTTGCGGCAAATCTGCAATCGCCTCTTCTGTAATGAGCCCTGACTGCGAAGAATTATTCTCCTCTTGTTGAAAAGAAGACGCGACATCCGCTACATATTTCTTCCAAGCCGGACCACCTGGGATAATCAGATAGATAATGACTAGCACTAAAACAATAATAAATCCCCATACAAGCATCATGGTCATTCTTCCTTTCATAAATAGTTTGTTCCTACTTCTCACTATACATGAAATTACGGCAACCGCCATCCGCCCAAAGGCTTAAAAAAGTGGATAATTTCACCGGCTCCGCCGATCTAGCTTTTCAAATCTATACCATCCAACCAAACCTCGTACTGCTTAATTTGGATGAAAAAAAGATTACTCACAAACTCAAAAAACAGACGAGCCCAAATCAGGTTCATCTGCTTAACAATGGTGTTTATTTTTTACAAAAGGCGATGATTTTCTCCATCATCTTTTTATAGGCATCTTGATTCAAGGTCTCTTCTCCACCTAAAATTAGTGTACTTGTTTGAACTGCCCCTCCAATCGAATGCCCAACTCCCGGAAAAACCAGGACTTCAGTGGTTAAGCCGGAGCGCTGCCTTTGCAATTCTTCAACCATTTGATTCGAGGGCCAAAGCTGATCGTCGTCACCTGCAATCAACAATAACTCCCCTTGAAATTTTTCTATTTTGATTCGAGCGGCTTCACGATTTTCATTCAATGCAATGCATAGCTCATAAATATTGCGAAAAGAAACTGGTTTTTTTCGGAAGGTTCGGGCCAAATAATGCATAAGTGGGCGAATAGTCGCCAAACGTATCTTTTTTCTTACCGTTACTAAAGAAAGATAAGGAACTTCTTGACCATTTTTTGTCCACGAGGAGGTTTCGACAGCCATTGAGCCTAACCCATAAAAAACATGACTGCTAGGAACGATTCCAATAAGTTTATCAATGCTTTGATTATATTCACTGCCCAACAACAGCGACAGCTCTGCGCCCTTTGACTCTCCTAAAACAATTAGTTTCGCTGAGTTTTCAAAATGTTCCTTTACATAATCCAGTGCATCTTCAAATAGTTCGATCGGTACCTGTTTCAACTCACTTGGCAAATTGGGCTTGCCAAAAAAGAATAGCGCCAGTACTTCAAACCCTGCTTTTGCCAGCTCTTCAGCCTTTTGATAATTGCAGCCGCCCTCTGACCCGCCAAAAACGATTGCGGCACCTAATGAATCAGCATCGCCGTCTTTTAAATAGAAACCCTGTAACCGTCCTTGATCGACTTTCTCAACTACTATCTTTTTTATCTCCAATGGTTTCCTCCCCCTGCATCTCTTCTACTCCATTAATTTTATCATTTAACCACAGACATCTGTAGTTAGTCAGAAAAAACAAGCCTGCTAATGATCCTATCGCTACGATAAAACTTTTATTTATTTCGGTAACCTGATAAAATAATCGATGAAGTGAACGACTGTTATTCCATTCAAACGAATAGGAGCTTTTAACTATGGAAGAAAAAGAATTAAATGTGGTACTCACACAAAAATACATGGAGCTAAATAGTTTATTTATGCAATTTTTCCGTGAGAACTCCCGTGGACCTTTCAAATTTGAAAATAGAAATCGTGGGCAGGGACAAATTTTAAGTATCATTCGCCAGCACGGGACGATTTCTCAAAAGGATTTGGTTAGCCGCCTAGATATGCGTCCGCAATCGGCCTCTGAAATGATCCGGAAGCTAGAAAAAAAAGAATATATCACTCGAGAAAAATCTGAGGAAGACAAGCGTGTAATGAATATTCACCTAACGACCCGTGGAAAAATCGCTGCTCAACAAAGCGATGATTTCCAACCTGTCGTTTTGGACGTGTTGACAACAGAGGAAAAGGAACAGTTTGACCATATCATGTCGAAGCTGATCAATGAAATCGAACCGCAGGTCAAGCATAAACCGCGAAATCGCTGGGGACGACCATAAAAAAGCCTTAAGAGAAGTAAGACTCTCTTAAGGCTTCTAGTTTATATGCATGGATTATTTTTTTCGTTCCTTAATTTTCTTGGTTAGAAAACCGATAACGAACACCGATAAAATTTTGAAGAGCAATGAACGAACTGCGCTCTCTTTTTTTGGTGCGTTCTTTTTATTTGATTTGTGATATCGGGAATGATTTTTGGGACGATCCCAAGTATTTTTAAATACGTTTACCATCGAAATTTTTCCTCCTTATAATTTCATCTATTGCGTTCACCACATTAGCCAAGCTTTCGAGTTGAGGAGATTTTTGCTGAAGAAGCTTCTTCTTCGTCAGTGAAAGCAGTCAGCTCTTCGTATTCTTCATAGTATTTTTTCAATGATGAGGTGAATTCTGGGCTCCAAGGCTTTACATGTCCTGAATAATGAATGATCATAGGATCTCTGCGCGTCTCGAAATATTCTTTTTCACCTTCAGGATCTGGATGTTCTACCTCACGCTTCATGATATAGCTCTGTGCATTCCATTTTGGGTGAAGTTGCAGCCATTGATCATGTAGAATCGCATTCAAGGCATCTTGGTCGTGAAATTTCAGTTTCTCAGGATTGTCATGAATGAAGCGCAACACTCGCTTAGTCACATTCTCCGCAAGCCATTTTTTCATATTGATCAGCATGAAACCAGAATTAAAGTATTTGGTCGAGTCACAGGCGATCTCCATTTTTTCTAAACGTTGATGAAACCCTGCGTCTTCTACTGCAGCTAATGTATAATCAGATAAATCAATCTCCCAAAGTTCAGAAATGTCTCCTAATGCGATCATATCGCAATCTAAATAGAGAATTCTTTCAAGGTCTTGATCGTTGAATAATTCGGGAATCGCAATCCGATAATACGCGGTTTCTGGAATTCGATCACTTTCTACCGCATCTGAAAAATATTTCTTGTCTATTGTTAAAAAGTGCAACATTGCATCATATTCTTTAAGCGTCTCGCGCATCAAGCGTTTATTAGCAATACTGATTTCATCGTCAATCACATAAAAATCAAAGATCTTAGTTGAACGATCGGTATTTTCTAAAACCGAAACGAAGAGTGCAGATACGTGTTCCGCAAAGGCATCGTTGCAGCTTGATACGATTGTTATTTTATTATTTTTCATTTTACATTCACCGTCTTCATAAAAATACTTTTGTTCAAATAATCCATGTACATGTCTTGATAAGGATGATCCTCCAAGGTGTTCCAAGGCTTATCATGCCCCGTGAAATGAACCACCGCTGGATTTTTTCGTCCTGCTTCATAGGCCTTCTTGTATTCCTGCGTCGGTGCGGGATGCTTATCAAAAATCAATGAAGTCTGCATATTCCAACGAGGATGGAATGGCTGCCAATTCTCATACAGAACAGCATTCAAAGCATCTTGGTCATGGTAAATGATTTTATCACCATGATTTTTCAAATAATCAATGGTCTTTTCAGTAATATGCTGTTGATTCCATTGATCAACATCAATCATCATCACGCCTGAATTGAAATAATAATCCTCTGAGTCGATACCTAAACGTTCCAAGGCTTTCGTTTGTCCGGGATCAATGATCGCCCCGATTGTCTTTCCTTCTAAACTTTGTTCATAAAGCTTTTGTATATCATCAAGTACGAAGGTGTCTGAATCAATATATACAATTTTCCGATATTTTTTTTCTGCCAGAATCTTCGGCATTGAAATTCTGAAATAAGCGGTCGTCGTAATATGGTCGCTTACCAGAAAATCTTCGTAGACTTCTTCATCTACTTTTACAAATTGAATAACAGCTATATCAGAAAACTTGTGCACTGTTTGAATCAATTTTTCTTTGCTAGAAACAGATAAATCATCATCAATAACAAAGAAACGAATGGGTGTTTTTCTTGAAGTATTTTCAAGTAAAGTTGAAATCATTACACTCAGATAAGGAGCATAATTTTCATCAGCAGCTGTGACCACGGGAATTTCCTCGATTTTCGAGAACATAAATTCTTCACTCCTATCCAATATTTTGTCCTAATTAATAACGTTGTTTACAAAATCTAGCTTAGCCCCCTTGAAACGATTAAGCAAAATTTATGCTTTGATACCCCTCTCATTTATTCAAAAAATCGTTGGAAAACCCAAGCATTTTGCTTATTTTTGTCAATTATTAATTTTTTCTAAATTTTTTATTTTGGTTATTGTTTTTATAAACCGATTAAGAAATCGTGAGCGTTTAATTGTTCATTTTCTGAAAATTAGTCTACTCTTAAATTAAATTATTCAAAAAAAGGATGGATATTAGATGAAATTGGTAGCAGTAGATCTTGATGGCACCTTACTTAATAAAGAAGGACAAGTCCCTGAAGAAAATGCTTGGGCACTAAAGGAATTTGATCAGCAAGGAGGAACAGTCGCCTTGGCAACCGGTCGATCGATTCAGTCCGCTAAAGAGGTATTCGCACAATTGAATCTAAGCGGCTATACTCTAGCCTCCAATGGCGCTTATGTCGCACGGATCGAAAATGGTGAAATCAAAGAGGTGTTGAAAAGCTATACAATTATTCCAGAAACGGTTAAAACGGCCCTCTCTCTTGCTATGAAAACGGGTGTGACCGTCGTTGCCAGCCGTGCAACACAAGATGATCGCATTTCCTTTGCACAGGACAAGAATGAAGTCAACAGCCCGTATTATGCTCAATTTAACTTGAAGGAATCGAAAGCGGAAGATTTATGGGAACAGATCGATAAAGAAACAATCAGCTATTTTAAATTGGCCTTCACAGATAGTGATACGAGTAAATTAGTCAAATTACGCTCACAATTAGAAAAGAAACAGATTAATAGCTCTTACTCTGATAAGTATTGGTTAGAAGTGATGGCAGATGGGGTCAACAAAGGCGCGGCCTTGAAATTTTTAACTAGTTATTTATCTTTAGAGCTTTCAGAGGTGATAGCTTTTGGCGATCAGGAAAATGATCTAGAGATGCTGAAAATCAGCGGAAATAGCATTGCGATGGAAAACGCGGCTCCTGCTGTAAAAGAAATCGCGGATAAGTTGACAAAGTCGAATCAAGATTCCGGCGTTGCCTTTGTTTTGAAGGAATATCTTGCATAGAAAAGCTCGTTCGTGATGCCGAACATAATTAAAATATGCATACGAAAGAAGGAGCTATGACAAAAGTCTGGTTCTTTCTCAAGTTTGGTTATACAGGCCCTTCAAAGAAGATCGCTCAAGGAGAAATCTTCTTGGGTTGCCGAAAAAGCCAACAGACATTTTTGGGATAGATTGACTAATCCAGAACGACCATATACAATTCGTTTTATAAGCTTAAATTTGTTGTTATTACCTTCGACGAATCCAGAGCTTATACTATGGGATATCGCGTTTTTTATCGGGGCGATATCCCTTTTTATGCTCTGACAAAAAGAATCAA